>CAXUHG010000021.1:0-19130 GCA_964250805.1 uncultured Ktedonobacteraceae bacterium
GCAACAAGCGCGAGATGGCATAGGCCAGAGTGGACTTGCCGCTGCCACTCTCGCCTGCCAGTCCCAGAATTTCGCCGCGTTTGAGCGTGAAATTCACGTTGGTGGCAGCGTGAACGGTGCCATTGCCAGCGGCGTAGTCCACGCTCAGGTTGCGCACCTCTAACAAGGTGCTGGTTTCGACTGCAACAGCCATTAGACGATTCCTTCTTTCTTTCTCAGTCGCTTCGTGGTGAGGACGTGTGCTTTGGGTTCACGCCGCAACCGTGGATTGGCGGCTTCGTCGATGCCAAAGTTGATGAAGGCGAGACCTGCACCCATCATTGCGGCACAGAAGCCAGGAGGGGCGAACCACCACCATGCTCCCAGCAGCAAGGCATCGTTGTTTTGTGCCCAGTAGAGCATGGAACCCCAACTTTGAACCGTGACATCGCCCAGACCAAGAAACTCAAACCCGATATCAGCCAGAATTGCATAGGTGACGGTCCCTAGGAGACTCGCAGCAATGATTGCGATTTCGTTGGGGAGGATTTCGGAAAAGATGATGCGCCAGGTACTCTCCCCCGTGGCACGGGCTGCCTCCACAAAATCGCGTTGCCGCATTGAGAGCGTTTGCGAACGCAACACGCGTGCCCCCCAAGCCCAACTCGTCACGGTAATAATCACGCCCAGTTGCAGGGGTCCCTTAAAGGGAAAGTAGGCTCCCAGCACAATCGCCAGCGGGAACGCGGGCAAGACCAGAAACACATTGATGAGTAACGAAAGCCCATCATCCACAGCCCCACCAAAGTAGCCTGCCGTCAAGCCGATCACCACAGCAATGCCTGTTGCAATCACGCCAATCACAAAGCCGAGAATCAGCGAGGTACGGGTGCCGTCAATCAGTTGTGTAAAGACATCCTGTCCCGTCTGGGTCGTTCCTAACCAGTGCGTCGCTGAAGGCGGCGACAACGTATCTGAACTAAACGCGCTAGGACTGTCTCGCATGAGCAAAGGACCAAAGAGAGCAATCAGCAAGAAAATTCCTATGATGCTCATGCCAACCGTGACCTTGCGGTTAAGCGTCACGACGCGCCAGATATCACGCAAGCGTCCTGCGAAGAGGGTTGATGATGCGATTGGTGCCCCACTCCCAGGAAGTGGAGCTGCGATCACTCCTGTTCCTGCGGCACCACTTGCAACTCCACCAACAGCAGGGATATCCTCTATTGGTGTTGCAGCCGTGGTTCCCTGTGCCTCTCGCATAATGGGACTAAATGCTCGATGTTCGCCATCATCAGGCGACGGTGTACGTGAAGACGATGTAGGAAGACTCATACGATATTACCCCCTTCCCTGTCGAACACGAGGATCAAGTGCTGCATAGAGCAGATCCGCGAGAAAGTTCGCGGTCAGCACTGCCAGCGAGATAATCAGAAAGATGCCTTGCAAAAGCGCATAATCAGAGTTAGAAACTGCTTGCAACAAGGAAAACCCAATGCCAGGATAGGAGAACACGATCTCCGTCACTAACTGGCCTGAGACCACAAAGCCAAGCGCAAGGGCAAAACCCGTGACATTAGGGAGAATTGCATTGCGGGCGGCGTAGGCAAACATCACCTGTCGTTGCGGCAAGCCCTTGGCCTCCGCCATCAACACATAATCTTCCGATAACGTCGTCATCATCGCATTGCGCATGCCCAGTACCCAGCCCGCAATCGAACTAATAACCAACGTTAGAGCAGGTAAGAGCGAGTGTTGAAACGCACTCGCAAAGAAATCTGGCGTCCAACCAGGGGTGACACCAATATCATAGCCACCGTTGATGGGAAAGAGATTGAGCGTGAACCCAAGTACATATAACAAAATGAGCGCGAGCCAGAAGTAGGGCACAGCAGAGAGAAAGGTGAGCAGCGGCGGCACGACGGTATCCAGAGCCGAGCCGCGTCGCCACGCAATCACCACTCCTAAGAGCGTGCCCAGCACAAAGCTGATGACCACCGAGACCGTTGCCAGCACGAGCGTCCAGGGCAAGCCCTGTGCGATCACGGTGGCAACAGGAGTCGGGAAATAGGTAATCGAAATTCCAAGATTGCCATGCCCCAATTGATTGAGATACTGAAAATATTGCACCCAGAGAGGGTCATGACTAACGCCAAAGGCAATTTCCAGCGAGTGCAACGCCTCCGGGCGTAACTTGCCCTGAAAGCGTGCAATGAGCAGTTCCGCCGGATTGCCAGGGGCAAGACGCGGAATAAAAAAGTCAATAGTAATGGCAACCCAGAGGGCCACCACATAAAACCCGATGCGGCGAAGCAGGTGACGCATCTTCTCACTCCTTCTATCCTTGAAGAATGGATGTACGGAAGACGTTTCCTAAATTCACCAGTGGATTTAGGAAACGTCTTCCGCTAGTAGTCTATGAGACAGGATGCAGGTTCAACATCACAACCTCATCGTCAGGAGAATCGAACGGCGCAGGCAACGCATACGCATTCTGAGCAGTGGGCCAGCCTGTGAAGCGTGTAGTGCTATACTCGTTCCAGGTGGCACCATAGACAAGCGGAATGCTGGGCACCTGCTCAACCATGATCTTCTGAATCCCCGCAATCGCCTGTTGCTGCACCGTAGGATCGGTCGAGGTCGCATACTGGTTGAGCAACTGGTCGGTCGCAGGATCACTCCAGCGCTCCCAGTTCGAGGTTGCATTCTGACCAAGCGGCTTGGTATTGGTGCTGTTGAGCATCGAGTTGTACAGGTAGTAGGGGGTCGGTCCTGGATTGGTCCAAGAGATGACGGCATCGAAGGAGCCGGTTTGCATCGCGCTAAAGTAGGCGTTGAACGACACCGCGTTCACCTTGACATCCATGCCAATAGTCTTGAGATTATTCGCCATAATCTGACAATTCGTCACCCAGTCACTCCAGCCGTTGACTACATTGACATTGAACGAGAGCTTTTTGCCACTGGCATCAGCATAAATCCCATCGCTACCCTTCTTGAAACCAGCACTCTCTAGCAACTGCGTGGACTTAGCAGTGTCAACTGCGAAGGTCGAGTTGGCGTAGTCCGACGAGAGGAAGCTCTTGTTCGACGGGAGAACTAATGCAGTTGGGCTAGAGACAGGCTCGTAGCCGCTCTCACCTACTTTGTACATCTGGTCACGGTCAAGGGCACTACTAATCGCCTGACGAACCGCGAGTTTGTTGAAGGGAGCCTTCGCCGTATTCAGGTAAAGCATCACGACGTTTCTCGCTGGGAACCAGTAGTGATTGTGCTGGGGGTCACGATTGACATAGGTCTTCTGCACATCGGGAGTGAACAAACCTGTCCAGTCCAGATCCCCACGAGACAAGACGAGTTCAGCACCCGTGTTCGAGGTAAAGGAGGGATACTTGAGTTCGGACACCTCTGGTTTGCCGGGCTGCCAGTAGCTGGCATTCTTGGCATAATCGAGCAATTGGGGCGAGAACGATTTGAGTTTGAAGGGACCGGTTCCAACAGGATTGGTGTTGGCATATTTCGTGGGATCACCCACGCTGGCCCACAAGTGTTTGGGGATGATCCACATTTGCCCACCCAGGAACCAGAGAATGGGGGTGTAGGCTTGCTTGAAGGTGACAGTGACGGTGTTGGCGTCGGGGGCACTCACCTGATTGATGTACTGCCAAATTCCACCACTATCGGCGGCGGGGTACTGCTTGAGTTCGTTCAAGGTGAAGACCACATCGTCGGAGGTGAAGGCTTGCCCATCGCTCCACTTGACGCCTTGACGCAGGTTCAAGGTCAGCGTTTTCGCATCCGTTGAAAACTTATAGCTTTGGGCCAACCAGGGCTTGATGCTGCCATCCATGCGGTTGAAAAAGAGTAGCGTTTCGTAAACAGGACCCGTCACTCCATCGCTTGCCGTTGGGGCATAGGGGCTGAAATTATCCACAAAATCGCCCTTTGGACCTGTTGATAGAGTAAGAACGGAGTTCTTTGCTCCGCCCTTAGAGGCGGTACCACCACCACAAGCCGAGAGGAGCAGGACGAGAATCACCAAGAGCGATGAGACTAGCATTCCTGTTCTCGTTTTCGAGCGAGACAATGTAAATAGGGAATTAGACATTACGGAAAACCTCCTCGTATTGAATGTAGTGTACGAGCTAGACCCGTACCTTAACAGGATCAACCATTGATCCGTAAAAGCAACAATGATAACGAGAATTACGTCCCTTGCCGTGGGACATTCGAGGTTGGGACCGCCAAAGAATGAGGAGAACCACAAGAAGCACGCACTACAAGATGAGTAGCAAATTGAACACGTCGCTCGGTATTGTTCTCTTGGAAGGTGGCAGTGGATGAGGAGGGGGAAGCCCATCCACTGTCAACACCAACAGGAGGTACGGGAGTATCGAGCAAGGACAGCAAGACCTGGATGCCACGCTGTCCGATTTGGTAAAAGGGCTGTCTGATAGTAGTAAGAGCAGGACGAACATGAGCCGAAGGAGAAATATCGTCGAAGCCTACAAGCGCGACATCCGTTGGGATATTGACGCCTTGCTCCTCAGCCGCCACAAGCACTCCATAGGCCATCTGATCGTTACTTGCGAAAATAGCTGTTGGTCTCTGCTCTTTAGGCAGAGTCAGCAGTGCGTTCGCCGCAACTCTTCCACTGGGAGGTGTGAAATCGCCATGCACAATCAGTTGTTCCTCCACAGGAATACCTGCCTCGGTAAGTGCCTGTTTGTAGCCATCAAAGCGTTCATAAGAACATAGATAGGAAGCAGGTCCCTGAATGTGTGCGATCCGCCGATGACCGAGGCGAATCAAGTGCTGTGTCGCTTGATACCCCCCCATCGTATTATCGGCTTCGATCCAGGGAATCTCGGCGTCTGGCCTCTCCTGGTCATCGATGACCGCCACAGGAAACCCGCTCTTGTGCAACTGAACTAGATGATGCACCGAGTCTCCGATAAACATCGACAGAACGCCAGCGGTCAACTGAGTTGCCAGAATGTTGTCAATGAGGCGGCTCTTGTCCTTGCCATGCATGGTCCGGTTCGCGCTGTACAGCACGAGTTCGTAGGGAGTTTGCTCGATAGTTTCGGCAATGCCTCGTAGCACCTCCTGCATAAACGGTTGCGTCAGCGAGGGAATAAGCACACCGATCAGGCGGCTTGTTCCACGCGCAAGGTTGGAGGCGGCAACGCTTGGAACAAAGTTTTGTTCTTCCACGATGCGTAAAATACGTTCGCGGGTCGCAGGGTCTACGTCTGGCTTGTGGTTCAGCACACGCGAGACGGTCGCCTTGGACACTCCTGCTAAGCGAGCGATATCACCGATTGTAGCCTTCCCCGACATACAATGAGCCTCCATGTATGAATTGTATCGCTTCGTAACCGATTACGGTATCGGTTACGAGTAAGTATACTGATGAACGTCGATGTTGTCAAGGCTTTTTTTAACAATTATTAAATTTTTTAAGGAGAGGTAAAATAGTTGCTGAACACAAAAATCTTCCCCTGTCTCTATAAACAGGGGAAGATTTTTGTGTTCAGTATAAACAATCCATGTATCCGCGTATGCATGGTGCGTTAGCAGGTAGGTGATGGAGCAGTAAACGTGCCGAGGTAGGTGTACTGCCCGTTAATACCAATCGAAGGCACCTGCTTAGCATACCAGGAGAAGAAGACTTCATCTTCTGGATGATAGCCATTGACGTTAAAAGCGACGCCGACGACGGGATCACCAACTTCGAGATCATTGCTACAACCGTACTGTGGCTCGCTCGGTACGCTCCAAGTCGGTGTAATATTGTCGGTGAAGGGGTCGTTGTACCACTCGGAGACTTCATGGCTCAGTGCATGAATATCTTCAATCGGCACACTGAAAATGCCAGGATCGCTGTAAGCGGCGAAGGCATAGGTCTGGATGACGCTTTTGCCAAGTGCGTCGGTTGAGAAGATGGCACTGTGATAACCAAGAATACAGCAATTGCTTGTTGTACCCTCATATAGGAAGGTGTTGTAATCCAGGAATATTGGTAGCGTCTTGGGCGAGATGTGTAGTTGCGTCATGATAGCCTGCAACTGAGAGTCGAACCAGTTGATATCGACCAAGCCAATTGAGGCGCCAGTGTTTTTACCCGTAGTTTCCTGACCGACGTTGGCAGGTACAGTTAGGCTTATCGTTGAATAGACTTTTGGTTGAGCCAGCAGAACATGATAATTTTTGTTGCTAGACTTCGAGACGTACTTCCAGAACTCTGCACGCTGAATGGCATCGCCGTACTGAGTAGTACCACTGGTATAGGTTGCTTTTGTGAACAGGGGCGACTCAAGTGTGGACTTCACCTTTGTAGTGCCGTCAAGAGTTACACCGTTAGAAAAGGTAAGGTTCAAGGGAATGATCTCGGTAGGAACCTTAGTGGTCTTGGAGCCTGCCGATGGGTCTGTTCCTACCATCTGATAGGGATAGATGTTGCCATTATAGTTGAACACGGAACTCCAGAATGGAATGGTGTCAACAAGGTTGCTCTGGCCTTTCGCTAGTGCATTCGCATTTGGTGCTGCTGACCTCACAATGTGCTTTGTCACGGAGTAGGGAGTGCCAATGCCATCACCTTGGGCGGCTCCCGCTGCTCTCGCTCTGGTGACTGTCAAAGAGGCACCAGTGGCAAGCACTGCCAATAGGGAAAGAACGGCGAAGAGATGAAGTGAAATACGTTTTGTACGCAAGTTATTTGAATCCTTTCGTCTCAAGCGGAACTATTTTTACATATTATCTGTTGCTAGATGAGCATACACGGATACACGCGATGAGCATAACATATAAGAATTCACTCTAGCTTCATCGTGAATTCTACCTCGGCATAGCAAAAATTATATTTGTTTAGCTCAGATTGCAATTAACAAACGTTCTTTTGACCGCTAAAAGTTTATAATGTTTATAAGCTCTTACACAAGACACTGCTTTCTCTCGTTAGATGCTATCTATTCATCATGAAGCGAAATATTCCAAAGCTTAGAAATTGCTGAGAATTCTAAGGAAAAATAGGCGTGAGGCTTGCATCTCAAGCGCAAGCCTACTATAATGAAACGGCATTGCTACTAATTGTTTTCTTTCCTATATCTTTTACATTTCTTTTATTTGATTTTCTTGAATTTAAGGGAGGCATCCTCATGCAACAAAACACAACATGGCAGGGACAGCAGGACAAACAGCCAATGCTCAAGGTTCTTGTCATTGATGATGCGGAAAATATTGTAGAGTTAGTACGCATAGGACTACGATATGAAGGGTTCCAGGTAGAATCAGCCTCGGATGGCGAGCAAGGGGTGACGTTAGCACAACGCATCAACCCTGATCTGGTGCTACTCGATATCATGATGCCCGGCATTGATGGTTTAGAGGTGTGCCGCCGCCTCCGCGCCAACCCCACCACACGTGATGTACCTGTACTCATGATAACAGCGAAAGACGAGGTACGGGACCGTATCGCGGGTCTCGATACGGGTGCCGATGACTATCTCACGAAACCATTTGACTTTGACGAATTGGTGGCACGCATACGAGCAATTTTACGCCGTCAAAACCGCTCACGTACACCACAAGACAATGGAGATGGCAGCAGTAATTTTGATGGACAGGTTCTGCAATTTGCTGATTTACGGCTCAATCCTGCTACCCGCGAGGTTACACGAGGAAGTCGTCTAATTGAACTTACCGCGACTGAATATAACTTATTACATCTTTTCATGAGACATCCGCGCCAAGTGCTTGATCGCCAAACTATTCTCAATCAGGTGTGGGGCTACGATTTCCTTGGAGAAACAAACATTATCGAAGTCTATGTGCGCTATCTGCGTGAGAAAATCGAGGACTCGCCAAGCACGCCACGCCTTATACATACGGTACGCAGCGTCGGTTACGTTTTGAAGGGTGATGCGTAAGCAATGGCAGAGTTGCAAGATACAGACGCAGAAGAGGCACCCAGAATAATCAACGACAATACATCTTCCCAAAACCTGTATGTTGTTGATTTGTCAACAAAACGCGTTCCCTCGACGCCGCTTTTTGACAATACGAGAGTGTCAAAAAACACTGCTCCTTCCTGGTTACGCCCTTTTTTCAGTTTACGCACACAACTTACTACAATCTACTTTTTTATTCTCTGCATTGTAGTGCTTATCCTATGCGTACTCTATAATCAGCACGTCTCGATGATGTACGTTGGTCTTGTGGCACTCGGCGCGATTATACTTGGAACTGTCCTAGCCTTTTTTCTGAACACGCTGTTGTTACAATCGCTGTGGCGTGTCACCGACGCGGCTCAAGCTATTGCCACTGGCGACCTGAAACAGCGTGAACGCCTACCTCTCCGCCTACCACCACAAGACGAAATCGACCGTTTAGCGGGTAGCCTCAACGAAATGGTGACGCGCCTGGAGCGCGCGGAAGAGATGCAACTTTCCTCCGAACTACGCTTTAGACGCTTTTTTTCAGACGCCTCACATCAACTCCGTACACCCCTTACCTCACTTCGTGGTTTTACCGAGGTTCTCATGCGTGGGGCGAAAGATGATCCCGAAATGTCTACGCGCGTTCTCAAGCTCATGAAGAGTGAAGCTGAGCGCATGACGCTTCTCATTAATGACCTGCTGATACTTGCTCGGCTTGATGATAGCCGTCCCATAAAAAAAGAGTATATCGACCTGCTCGCGCTGGCAACCGAAGAGATCGAGAAAACGCGATTACGTGCGAAAGATGCTCGTTCCATCTCGCTCTCCATTCTTACAGAGAAACGTCTTGACTTAAAAGGCGATCCAGAACGCATACACCAACTTTTCTTTGTCTTACTGGACAATGCCTTGCGCTATGGTCGTCCATTTCCTGAAGGAACCATACGAATAGAGCTGGACCGCGAAGACGAATATTCAGTTATGCGCGTCATCGACAATGGAGAAGGCATTGCGCACAATGACCTGGCCCACATTTTCGATGCCTTCTATCGCGTTCAGCCCAAACGGTCGGCAAACTCCAATGGCACAAATCCAGCAGGGACAGGATTGGGACTCACTATTGCGTCAGCAATAGTACGTGCCCATTCCGGCACAATCTCGGTCTATAGTGAACCCGGCAAAGGGACAACCTTCACAGTCAAATTGCCCGTGTCGAATAACTCCTAGTGACATTGACCAGCCAAGCCACTCATGCTACACTGCGTCAAAAGCTTATGGTATAGATGTTTTTCTTATTATATTGATAGTTATAATGGCAAATAGTATGTAACTTCTTGCTCTAGCGAAGGTGAGATAAAACTGTGTGGACTTCGATAATAGACCTCAGCCCCCGAAGAGTGATTCTCACAAACTTGCTTGGACGGTTCTGGCGCGGCGCATACTTCTCCTCTTTCGCGCCATTGCAGGTGCAGAATGTACCACGTCAAGCCCTCCCTGGTACGCACTGGGTACGAGTGCGGAATCGGCTCGCGGGTATTTGTGGTAGCGACCTGCATCTTGTTTCCGCTGATGGCGATATGCGCATTGCTCCCGCCGCCCTACCGGGCCATGCTCAGACCTATCTCGGTCACGAGGTTGTTGGCGAGGTTATCGAAATCGGCGACGACGTGGACCAGTTGCAAGTGGGAAACCGCGTTGTGTTACAACATGGCAAAAACTGTCTCTCTTCCGGTGTAGAGCCGCCTTGCCGCTCGTGTGCGGCAGGAAATTATGGCCTGTGCGAACGCGGCGTTTTGCCGGGGCCTGACCCTATCGGTGGTGGTTGGAGCGAGGAGATGCTGCTGCACGAACAACAACTTTTCCGTGTGCCTTCTAATATGTCAGACTCACAGGCCGTACTACTGGAGCCAAGCGCGGTTGCAATTCACACAGTGCTACGCCATGTGCCACAGGCGGGCGAGCGCGTGCTTATCATCGGGGCGGGTACGATTGGGCTGTTAACGCTTCAAGTCGTTCGCGCGCTCTCTCCACAAGCAGAGATTAGTGTCCTTGCACGCTATCCATTTCAGGTTGAGAAGGCAACACGTATGGGCGCGACACACATCATCTACCCACAGGATAGCTACAGCGGTGTACAGCAAGCGACACAGGCCAAACTGTACAAGGGTATGCTGGGAAACCAAATGCTGCTCGGCGGCTACGATACTATTTACGACACTATAGGAACACAGAAGACTGTTCACAACTCCCTACGCTGGGCACGTGCCAAAGGAACTGTTGTCCTGGTCGGCTTGAGCCTACATATGATGCATCTCGATCTTACTCCCGTCTGGTATCAGGAGGTCAATCTTATTGGCACAATGGGACAAGGCACGGAAACATGGCCTCTCGGTTCCAATGAACAACGCTCCACCTTCGCGATTACAGCAGACTTGATTATGCAAGGAATTCTGAAACCAGAACAGCTTATCACACATCACTTCGCCTTGAATAACTATCGGCAGGCACTGATGACTGCAATGGATAAACGCGAGCAACGTGCCATCAAAGTGATCTTCGACTACTCGCTACTACCAGCATCGGTTGTGCCGAATGTCCGTGCCTCTGCTCGCCAGCGTAAACCTGTTACTTCAAACATACAGCAAGATGTCGTGGAGGAAGAGAAGCCGCTACAACCTGTACCGGCACTTCTCTCTACAGGCGGTGCTACATGGGAAAAGCAAGCTATTCCCATAGTGCCACACTCCCAAACAGCGCAAGACGAGACTGAACTGGTTGATGCGCCAACGCTTGCCCCTGTACATGAAACGGCACAATATCTCGATGCGACACAGAAAGTACGTATCGTCGAGCCTGAGCAGGAGCTTCAGGAGCCAACAGAGATAAGGCCAGTGGTTGTGCGTCCCATTCCTACCAACGACATTTCTCTGCAAGAGACGGAGCAGCACGAGGTTTTCGAGCGAGAGAATGCTGTCGATGTACTGAGGGAGGAAGATGCACAAACTGTTCCCGCTGTTGAGAGCGTGGCAATTCAGTCTGTCCCTTCAACCTACGACGTAGCGACGCAATCTGTTCCCATTGTCGAGAGCGCAACGGCACAAACAGCCCCCTCTCTTTCCGAAGAGGCCGCTGAAGCTGTTCCACCTGTCCACAGTGAAGCTACTGATGCCCTTTCTATGTATAACGAAGCTACCGAAGCTGTACCTTCCATTCATAATGAGACTACCGAACCCGTTCCTTCCATTCATAGCGAAGTTATAGAGGCTGTCCCCTCTATTTCTGAAGAGGACACACTTACAACTCCTTCTGTTTCCGAACAGCCAGAAGCAGTCGGGGGTGAGATTACTGAAGAGGCACCACTGGACGAACTTGAATGGCTCGACATCATAGCAGCTGAGGAGACGCTGCAAGAAACTGCTATTGTGGCTCCTGAGCAATCAACCAATATGCCGTCGCCTACTCCTACAGCACAAAATGAGCAGGAAACTCAATCAGCCGAGGTTTTCCCTGTTGTAGCACAGGACGGAATGGAACCTCAAACCGACACTGATACATCTATCATAACGCTCTCCGACGAAAATGAGGAGCAATCCGATACAGAGCATCCAGAAGTTCAGACTGTACAAGAGGAGCAGCAACTTCCCAGCACAGAAGAACATACATTTGTCGATGACCCTTATGAAGATGCTTCCACATTGCAGGATTTGCAGTATGAGAGGGAACCGCTATCCGATTTTCGGACGGACGACTTTGCAGATATCAATCAGGATATATCCGTTGAGGAATACACTCCAAATGAAGAGCAGACGGAAGAAGTACCTGAAAAAGATGTTGCGATGAACTCATCCGCTCAAGCGTTATACACAGCGAAGACTACAAAAGCAATGAACCCTAGCAAGCAACGTTCTAAGAACAGGCACAAGGGAAGAAAATAATTCAGGGAGTTATCGTTCATGACTATACGCAATTCGTCTGTACCCGATGGAGAGCAAGCGGCTCCCGAACAACCACACTCACTCACGGCAGCAAAGCCTCCTCAGCGGCGTAGACATCGTGGCATGATAGCCCTTGTCGTTTCAGGCTGTTTGATTGCGTTAATCGTTGTCAGTGGCATTCTTGGGCAGCATGTGTTGGATGGTTCAATTCCAGCGACGCTTGGAGGGAGTGCGACGGTGAATGGTGCATTTGTGAGTCAACCCCTCAGTGCCGCGCAAATTTATAACTTGCATCATCTCGTCAGTCATATGCAATACAAGCAGCTTGCCAGCCTCTATGTCTCACACATGAGCCTTGATGAGGAATTGGGGCAGCTTATCATGGTCGAGTACGACGATACCGATTACTCGCCCGACCTCGACATGATGGTGAACAAGCTACATGCGGGCGGCGTCATCATGTATGAATTTCAAATGCAGACCGCCCAGCAGACCGCGCACGATATCGGGCAGATGCAAGCCCACGCAAAAATTCCGCTACTCATCTCAACCGATGAGGAAGGCGGTATTGTGCATCGTCTGATTAACATCTATCCGCCGCGCCCTTCAGCTCTCTCGGTCTATCAGAGTGGCAATCCCAACTACGCAGCACAACAAGGGCATCTTGTCGCGCACGACCTCAAAGCCATCGGCATCAACGAAAATCTTGCTCCTGATGTAGATGTCGCGCTCATTCCTGATGCCCCCGATCAGGTGACGCGCACCTATGGCTTTACCACCGACTCGGTTATTCAGTATGCCGGTCCCTACATGCGAGCGATGCAGAGCGACGGCATCATAGCATGCATCAAGCATTATCCAGGGTTGGGCGATGCCAACATCGACGCACACTTCGGACTACCCGTTGTCAATCGTACCCGCGACCAACTCTACTCCGTTGAACTCGCTCCCTTCAAGCACTTTATTCAGTCGCAGAACAAACTTGATAACCCTGGCATGATTATGCCCACCGACGTACTCATGCCCGCCATCGACCCAACCATGCCAGCAGAACTTTCGCACACCTTCATGACCGATATTTTGCGTAAACAGTTCGGCTACGATGGCGTAGTCTTAACCGACGCCCTCTACATGCAAGGTATCTCAAAGACATGGAGTATGCCACAGGCGGCTGTACTCGCCTTGAATGCTGGCGACGATATGCTGCTCGGTCCCACTGGCTCCGATCAGATGATCGCCATGCTAGACGGATTACGGGCGGCCCTGAAAAATGGCACGCTCTCAAAAGCCCGCGTTGACGAAGCCGCAACACGCATTATCACGCTCAAGATGCAATATCACCTCATGCCAGCTACGCCACCACAGGTATAAATAAAGTCACAGAGAAGCCTTTCCACTCTTTAAGAGTGGGAAGGCTTCTCTGTGACTTCTTGAAAGGATTTCCTCTGTAATACTTCCAACTAAAAAGCCGCTGGATAGCTTCTCTCATTTAATGCACATTCGCATGCATCGCTCGCTAAACTGCACTCGCTAGCAACTTATGTAACACTAGAGCCAATAGAAGATGTCGAACCAGGATTTATCATCCCTGGCATCAACGCTGGTATTGGGCGAGATGGCTGATAAATTTCGTAGCCCTCGAACGAGATGTGCTGATAGGATATGCCTGAGTCCTTGAGCAGTTTCGTGAGTACGTCAATCTGAGAATTCCCGTGTGGATAGACGAAACCAGGATTGGCACTTCCTTGCACCATGAGGCGATAAGGATAATAACGATCATAGCCATGCACGAGAGTATCGTTAGACGTCCATGAGTCCCCACAAATGAGTTCTTCATGAGAAACAGCGATGAGCGGATTGCAGGTCCAGTACTCTGAATAAAAACGCGTTATGTGCATCTGCTCTAACTTTTCCACAAGCTGCATACGTTGCGTGTTCGCTGTCTGTGTTTCGGGTACTAAGTGAACTATATCTAATGTAGCTTTAGCACTTACCGCTAAAAGGAGAATAAGAATACCGAAACGAAACGCTAAAAGCGTTTTTTGCAGCAACTTCGGAGAGCGTGATATACTCCCAAGACACCAGAGAGGCCATAAGACAGCAGGCAGAGAAATAGCGACACAAACGATATAACGCACTCCGAGTACACCAGCATAGACGGAGGTTGTATTTCGTGCAAAGACCACTAATGTCAATCCCGCTCCAAGTAGCAGGAGAAATTGAGCATAGTAACGCGGAAGATTAGGCTTTTCTTCAGTTTCAGCGTTACGACTACGAACACGAACACGCCATGCTATCAGCAGTCCTATGCCAATTAAAATGGCAGAGGCAAGAAACAATATGAGATAACTTATGCCATAGGTTGCCTGGAGAGCAAAACAAAGATGTGAGTGTGGCACTTGAGAATCAGGTTTGAACGGGACATTCCGAATATAGCATTGTGGAAATAATCCAAGAGAAGCTGGTAAGATGATGAAAAGTGTACTGGTAATGTAGTCGTACCAATGATAGGAGTTTCCCGAACCAAGGTTACTCGTGCTAAGAAAGGTATGCAGCGAATCCGTACCGGGGGCGGCATGCAAATTGAAGGAGATGAGAGGCCATGCTCCAATTATAAGCCCAAGTGCAACAAGTACAACCGAGCCTTTCAATAGAGAACGCCAACAACAAATCAACAGGAGTAAACCTGATACCAGAATATAAGGCACTGTAACGAGTTGTTCCCATACCAGCAATCCTGCAAGTATTCCCCAGCAAAGAAAGCCTACAGAACGTAACCAGCGTCCATAAGCAGGATTACTGGCTGCAAGTATATAGGAAAGCAAAAATAATAAAGCACAAAGAAATGAAAGCTCTGTATATCCTACTGGTGAAATTTGATAGGAAAAGACAAACAATGATCCAAGGCTAAGCAATAATAGAACAACGAGAGCCAGTGACTTTGTGAAGATACGGGAAGTGATGAAGTACATACATATCAGAAAACCCGTGTAGAACAGAACGCTACCCAGGCGCATTGACCATGCCGAGTATCCAAAAAACTTGAACAGAACCGCGCCCGTGTAGGCTTCAATAGTGCCAAGATAGTATTGACCATAGTAGAATATGGGATGTTCTTTTCCCTCGCTAATATGCTGCGCCATAACAGTCATCATAGCTTCATCGCCATTCATTACAGGCCAGCCAAGCGTAATGAGTGTGAGACGGAGAGAGGCAGAGGCTAGAATAATAAGAAACGCGCAAAGCTCATAGAGATTTATCCGAATTTTTTGAAGAGGTATAAAGAGTTTGTGAAAGTTCAATGCGGTATAATCCTTTCTTAACAGTCTGAAAAGATAGTTCTCCTTGCACTAAACACGCTGGCACCGTTTGTTTTTCGTATATTAGGTATATAATGTCTTCGACTGTTGCGAAGCTATTTTACCTACTTCATACTTGATTGGCAAGCTTGCTAGGACTAAAGATAATGAAAGGAGCAGAAGCGCGAACGCTGTTCATGCTCCTGCTCCTTTCATTATCAATTGAAACTTTGAGATGGTTACGATCCACGCTGTAAGCGTTCAATGATATCTTTGAGGCGTCGTATCTCAGCTTCATGATGTATCTGCATTTTTTGCATTTCTTGCTCTAAGCTACCTTGCAAAACTTCCATACGGTCTTTCATATGCAAAATGGCCTCGACTCCGGCTAGATTGACACCCAGATCGCGCATTAGGCCACGTATCTGCACCACGCGCTCGATATCTCGGTCTGTATAGAGGCGTGGACTATGCGGGCTTTCGCCTTTGCGAGCGGGTGCGATGAGTCCCAAGCGTTCGTAATGACGGAGCGTTTGTTCATGCACATCTGCTCGCTGTGCCGCGACACTAATGACATACCACGCGCCATCACTCTTCTCAGGCATGTATCTCATCTCCTTTCGCGCTATGAATGCACCTCGGCACTACGTCCGTGTGCGAATTGCTCGAAGAGATTCCGCTCTGTCTGTGAAAGATGGGTGGGAAGTAACACTTGAATTTGTGCATAGAGATTGCCGCTACCCTCGGCACGTAAACGCGGCATCCCTTTGCCCGCGAGTCGGAACACACGATTGTTCTGTGTCTCGGCTGGAATAGTGAGGGCAACTTTGCGTCCGTCGAGCAGAGGAACAGGAACCTCGCCGCCGAGTAGAGCGGTTACGAGGTCAACATTCACATCAACATAGAGGTCATCGCCCTTGCGCTCGAACGTTGAATCGGGCTTCACGCTGATAATTAGGTATAGGTCGCCTCTTGGTCCGCCACCAATACCAGGTTGACCTTCACCGCCAACACGAATTTTCGAGCCGTTATCCACGCCTGCCGGAATCTTCACTTGAATACGCTTGTTGCGCGGCACCATACCTTGTCCACCACAGGTCGAGCAAACTTTGTTTCCAACCTCACCTGTTCCCTGGCAGGTCGGGCATACCTCTGTCGATTGAATATTAAATGTACGCGTGCCGCCTGCATACGCTTCTTGCAGCGTTACATCAACAGGTTGCTCGATATCGTCTCCTGTCCTTCTACGCATATCATTGCGCGTGCCATTGCTACGTGTCCCTGCTGCGCCTGTTGGCCCAAAGCCGCTACTACGTCCAAAGAGCGTCTCGAAGAAATCGGAGAAGTTGCCCTGGTCAAAATCGAATTGTTGCTGTGTACGACTTCCATTGCCATAGCTATAGGTACGGCGACTGCCTGATGTGCTGGGACCAAATTGCTCTTGCCAGTTGGGTCCGAGGGTATCGTACTTTTTGCGCTTGTCGGCGTCTGAAAGCACTTCGTAAGCTTCGTTAATCTCTTTGAACTTTGCTTCTGCCTTCTTATCGCCTGGATTTACGTCGGGATGATACTTACGGGCCAGCTTACGAAAAGCCTTTTTGATTTCATCCGCGCTAGAGCCACGCGCCACACCGAGTATTTTGTAATAATCTTTGTATTCCATTTGCCAGCCCTCTTAGTTGGAATGGAGAGGCAAACGTTGCCCCTCCTCGGTTTGGGTACGAATTACTTATTGCCCATACTCACCTTCACACGAGCGGGACGAAGCGTCTCATCGCCAAACGTGTAGCCTTTGAGAACCTCTTCAACAATTGTTCCCTCTGGCTGGTCGCTATTCTCAACCGCTTCAATGGCCTCATGCAGATAGGGGTTGAACGGCTCGCCCACCGTTGGAACAACATTCAGCCCTTCGCTTCGCATCACCTCGCCCATCTGCCACTGCACCATGCGTAGAGCCTGCTGCAAGTCCTGGCGGCTCATCGTTTCCTGATACAGCATAGCGCGGTCCACGTTGTCAACCACACCAAGAAATTTATGAATAAGTGCTTTCTTCTGGTTATTTACGCGGTCTGTCAACACGCGCTCTTGACGTTTGCGGAAGTTATCCATATCGGCACGTTCGCGCAAAAACTTGTTCCAGTTGTCCGAAGACTCCTGGCGCACCTGTGCAAGCTGCGCCTCTAGTTCCGCGATACGGGCCGCCTCGATTGATACCATATTGTTAGGGTTCTGTTGTTCAGCAGACATTCCCTGTGCATCCTCCATAGTCGATTTTCTCCTTATGTCATCCATCATAAAGACGGAGTATATACAAGATTTATTGTCGTTCTAGTATAAAACTTGAGTCACTTGCTGTCAAGTTTTTATTTTCGTTAAAAGATTTGAGCTAAAAACGACCAGGAGCGATGCATATGTGCATCGCTCCTGATCGTTTTTAGCTCAAATCTCTTAGACGGTCTGCGCGAAGCGTAGCAGATCAGCTATTGTAAACTGTCCGTTCTGTGTAGATGGTAGCGTTGGTTTCCACTCTTGCTCAGCGTTGCGATACGAATCGGGGTCGCCATTGACAAGGCCAACGAGTACCTCGGCAACGATACGTCCTCCAACCTCGCCGAGATATTGCCCTCCATGCCGTACCTCCGCCTCTTTCAGAATGTAGTACCATAACGGCGTTTCACCTTGCAGGTGAAACTTGTCGAGGCCCAATTCCTCTTGCTTGAGCGGTTCAACCCCCATCACTCTTGCGAGTGCTTCGCCAGAAGGTAGGTCGAGGGCACGACCACGCTCAAGGTCACGGTAGGCTATCGAATGCTCTTCGGGAATCTCGGTGTCGCCAACGACAGAGGTTGGGAGATCGATCAGGCTGTGAGCAATCAATGTATCTATGCGTTTGCTCGGCTGTGGCGGTCGTGCGGCATCAACGGCAAAGAAGTATGTCCAGTCCAGTACGCGGTCATGCTTCACAGGACAGGTACCAGCGCAATCAGGAAAGATTTGTCCGCGTACACCGCTAGCATTTAACACATAGTAAGGGCGAATTTGGCTATGCCCGAAGCGATAGGCGGCGTCGGCAAACTCCACCGGAATGTAAGGACGTTCATTGTAGGAGTAGAACTTGGGTCCATTCGCCAATACGTCGCTCATCAAGTCTTCACCCACGCTCAATGGTAAGAACTCATGCAGAGCAATCCATTGATAGTGCCATGTGACGAGGCGACGCGCCTCCCGAAATACCTGCGCCGCTGGCACACCTTGCTCTCGTAACATATCGACGATGCGATTGTGGAACTTGAGAAAGGCAAGGTGTAACTGTGATATGAGCAGGTGAACATCGTTGCGCGGGTCGCTAACAAGTGCGCGTCCCTGCTGATTGCGCGGCACATCGTCCGATTTGCCAATATCATTGATGCCAAGCAAGAACTTGTCGCCATCGTTGAGATCGTACAAAAAGGGTTCACCCGTTGGTCCTGCGCCATACACCGCTTCGAGATTGAGGCTCGGCGTGCGAAAATTGCGTATCTCTTCGATACGCGCATGATGAATCAATAGGCTGCGGTCGGCAGTAATATCGTGAGCAATGAATTGCCCAAAGATGGGGAAGCCTGCAGGGATACGCGGATTGTCGGATGCCGTGCTAGCATCGTCTATCTTCACAACATCATCCATCATAGAACCAACACGACTAACCGCGAGTAGCAGCGTCTCATTATCATCAGGAGTGGGTTGATTGGGAAACATGCGACCATATTTACCATCAGCCCCCTGCGAAAGGGACATTTTCAGATTGGGAGCAATAACACAGCTATGTATGCTCATGAGACCTCCGTTTATTTCAGGTGTGGAACCCAGAGTAAGCATACATCACAGACTTTAGATTCTGCAATATGAAAAATTATGAGAGTGAATGAGTGGTGGGGGGGGGGAGGGGATGCGCAATAAAATAAACACAAAATAAAAATAAAACAAAAAATAAA
>CAXUHG010000021.1:19140-36956 GCA_964250805.1 uncultured Ktedonobacteraceae bacterium
ATAATTAAAATACCCCCCGCGCCGCGGGGGCCCCCCCCCCCCCCCCCCCCCCCCCCCCCCCCCCACCACTCATTCACTCTCATCCTAAAATTAGCTTACGCTGCAGAATTGGGCACAGAAACCTCAAGATATTCTGCAGTGAGGCTAGGTGCAGGAATAGACAAACCCTCTTCGATCATACCTTCTATATGCATTTCGATAGCACCACGCATATTTGCCTCGACCTCTTCGACTGTCTTGCCAGTAGCGATACATCCTGGCAAATCAGGAACATATGCGCTATAATTTCGGTTGCCTTGCTCGATAATTATAAGAAAACGGTACATTATTGCTTACCCTTCTGATTGCTCATCCGACTCCAAATATACAAATGGAACACTTTCTTCACGTAAACGTTTCGGTCTGCTAATTTGTGCCTGTCTAAAAATACTAACCAACGTTCGCGGATGAACTTCATCGCTAAAATGTCCTGCAATGGTAACAAGCCCCTGCTTTACCGGATGTTTGTATTATCTATGATCGCCCTTGACTCTTGCCTGATACCATCCATCGTCCTCAACGATCTTGATAACATCTCTTACTTTCATACATTGTACAACCAGCCCTTTCGTTTTCCCTACCTCAGCAATAGTATATGCACTGAAAACCTCAATGTCAAGCATAAAACCTATAGACACCTATCGACGTAATATTTTTCACTCCTCAATCTCCACGCCCTCCATCTTCTCATCCCACTTCTCGCCACGCTCTAATACAATTGGTCCCATCAGTTCGTTTTGGAGGACGTTGATGCGTTGCCATTTCCAGAGTTCGAGGACGGCGAGGAAGGTGACGATGATGACGAAGCGCGACTGCTCGTTCTCCAAGATTTCAGCGAGAGGTACTTGTTCGCGCTCCTGTAAGAAGTTGACGATTTCGGCGATGCGTTCGCTCACGCGTACACGCGCGGTCGGTAGCAGAGATGCGTTGTTTTCGGCAACCTCTTTCGTCTGTAGGTCGAGCAGACGTTGCAGGGCACGCGTGAGCGATTGCGGCTCAAGCCCGATGAGCGTCGGTGGAGTCCATGCAAGTTGCGCCTCAATACCCGCAAGCAAACCTGAGCGGGCATGCGTTTGTAGACCCTGCTCTTCACGCTGGCGTAGATACGAAGCAACTTCTTTTGCTAGCTTGTATTCGATCAGGTGACGTTGAAGTTCTTCCGCCATCGCAACGGCGCTCTCGACCTCCTGATTGACCTCCTCTTTCGTTGAGTGCGGCAAAAGACTTTGTGATTTAATAAAGAGCAGTCGTGCAGCAATAGCCACGAACGCCGCCATATTTGCTAATGGCAACGCCTCGGTTTCCCACTGTTGCAGGTAGGCAAGGTACTGGTCGGTGACGGTGACAAGCGAGATGGTCGTAATCTCCATCTGCCGCTTCTCAATCAAGTGAAGCAGGAGATCGAGTGGTCCCTCGAATACTGGTAGATGGACTACATAGCGTACTTGCTGGTTTGCTGTCTCCTGAATCTCTTCATCAATCATCTGTTCGGTCATAGTTATGACACCTCATCAACGCGATGTAAAGCTGCAGCGGGTCCGTGCGGGTCATGGTGCGTGCGGATATAGAGTACAGTACGTTCGGAGAGGCCAACGTTAGCGGCAAGGTCGGCACCGACATCAGCGTGAAACCAGGCATAGCTAAGAGAGCGTCGCCATGTGGGAAGCGATTGGAAGCATCCATTGTTGATGTGACAATTTTCGTAGGGACCAGATGTATCGCGTCCGTTGCGTGATTTATCACGCGAGATCATGGTTGAGATAATTTGTACACAAGGTCGGTACAGATTTCGCTCAATAAATTGAGCGACGGACGCGATACATCTGGTCCCTACGAAGAAATCGTTATCGTGAGGGTGTAATACATCAATTTCCACAAACGAAGGTGCAACGACGATGCGTGTTAGGAGGCGTGGCACAAGCAGTTTCCCCAGCACGACAACGGGACGTGTCCAGAATGGTACGCGCCCCTCTGCCTTGCCAACATCATGAAGGAGTGCTGCAGCGAGCATATCATGTTCGACACAACCTTGTGCCTGTAGTCCACGACAGACGCGCAGACTGTGCTGCTTATCGGCATTCGACATAGTGGCGAAAAGTGACAACGCAGAGGTTGGTAGCCAACGCTGTACCTCTTGCTCATCCTCACATGAGAGCGGATGTACGAAGCCCAGTTGCTGCCTTCCCTGTCTCAGACGATAAACGACGCTTCGCACCCATGTACTCATTCCCTGCATGCTCTTGTACATTTAGATCAGGTATATCTGTTGGACGAATAGAGAACTCTCAGGAAAGGTTCCCAATACTAAGGCAATGATATTGAGCGACCCTTGCAGAATGTAGTATGCCAGTTGGAAAAGGGGAAAGGAGCCAAGTCCAGACAGGCGTGCAAGGAAAGGCAAAAAGAAAAAGATAGCGAGAATAATAAACGGGCCATAGGGTGCTGACTTTGCAAATTGTACAGCCTGCTTGCTAGGCAAGAGCGTATAAACGATTTGATAGCCGTCAAGTGGATACAGTGGTATCAGGTTGAAGAGCGTCAGGCTGATATTGACGCTGGCAAAGACAATCAGCAACTGTAATACGCGTAAAACATAGACGTTTTGTAGTAGATAACCATCGGTGAAGCGTATGATTACAGCAACGAGTAATCCTATAAGCAAACTGAACAAGGGTCCAGCTATCGCCACCAGGAAGAGGCCAAGATTGGCACCAACTTTCATTTTCCAGGGATCAGCCTTCACAGGTTTGCCCCAACCAAAACCAACTGGATACGCCAGAACAGGCTGGAATGCAAGAATAACACATATGAGCAGTCCTACAGGGTCGATATGTGAACGCAGACTGAGTGACTGTCTCCCCTCAGCCCGTGGCGTAGAATCGCCAAGCCAACGCGCTACAATTGCATGCCCAAATTCGTGTAGCGGGATAGCCAGGAGGAACGAGCCGACAATCATAAATGCCAGTAAAACGTTTATTGGACTCATAGCTATTTTCACTCGATTCTTTACTTATTGAAGAAGGTCAATCTCCATACCTTCGCATGCCGAACGGGTGCGTAAGAAATATTTTTGCGCCTCCGCCTCCATACGATCCAGTTGTGCATCGTTATAGGTTGGCTCATGATGAAAAAGTAGTAATTCGTCCACATGGGCTAAGCGAGCCGCACTGGTTGCCATTTCTACCGTGCTGTGTCCAAAGCCATGCTTTCTGTGTTGATAGTCATGCCTCGTATATTGTGCATCATGAATTAGCAAATCTGCCCCCTCGATGAACGCAAGAAAATCGTCATCGCAGCCATCATCCCACTCAACATCAGTTGCATAGACGACGCTCTTGCGCGCATACTCAACACGATAGATTACGGCTCCATCTTTGGGATGACTCTGTGTGAACATCGCACTTACACATACATCACTCTGTTTCAACGTATGAGGTCGAGTGCCAACACGCGGGGTATTGTTCGTACCATGCCACACGATACTTTGTTCATGTGCAATGGTATGAAAGGTACGATGCGATGGCAAATTACGCATGTCTACTGGAAAATACGGTGGAGACATCAGTTGGGTTACGAGTTGCTCGATATCATAGTCCACAAGATGTGGTCCAAAGGTGTGTAGCAGTGTAGTGGGAGCAAAGAGGGGAGAAAAAAATGGGAAGCCAATCAGATGATCACCGTGTCCGTGCGTGATGAAGAGGGCTACATCAAGTGTCTCTTGCTCTTCAGAACGCTGCATCAACGACTCACCTAGCCGAATAATGCCGCTACCAGCGTCGAAGATCAACGTGTGACCCGCGCCATCTCCCACCTGAACCTCGACACACGAGGTATTTCCACCATGACGAAGAGTCTCTATTCCTGGTGTTGGATAACTTCCTCGCACTCCCCAGAAGCGCACAAGAAAACGACTCGACATGAATATAAACTCCTACCACGACCAAAAAAGCTAGAGAACTGTTCCCATTATAACGTGCTAGAAGCATCTTGAAAAGACTCTCTAAAACGTTCTGCTGAGATAACCCGTACTCCATGTAATAATTATCCTATTAAAACTATATTGATAACTAGAACATTATTGAAGACGCAAAAATGCGTATAAAATTCATGAACTATTTTTCTCTACGCTGTTGGTCTTTTGCCTTTAAGCTTGCCTGGAATTGTCGGATAACTTTAGAAACAGCTTCCTCTTGCATGTCAAGTACATAAGCATCTTCTACTCTGGTTAGACCATCCTTTCCCATAATGTACAAAGGGCCTAGATAGAGTTTCTTTGCTAAAGTGCGTCCCTGATCTGAGACCGTTTGTGCGTAGATGCGCTTAATGCGCTTTTCAGGATATTGCTCAATCCAGTATTTCATTATCTCGTGAATAATTTTATTTGCAAGTTCAGGATAGTCAGGATGGATCACCGCACTATTGGCAAGCAACGTATATTCTCCAGGCTCATCATAGGTGAGAATTTCATCGGGTGTAATCTCTTTTTCGTTCTTTTTTCCCATAAGGATGTCAAGAATGATCGGTTCTGGAAGTGGAACGAGTCCAATGTAGCCGTAGCGTATGCGGCGATCCTTTGCATCGAACGCTCCCATTGATATCCTTGGATTTTTCCGTCGCCACGCCATATATAGCTCTATATTCGCAAGAAACATTTCATGATAGACAATTTGATCGAGGGCAAGTCCAGATGGGACATCTTCTGGCTTGACCCAACTCAGTGTTACGTCGGGAATATTGCATTGCTTAGCAGTCTCTTTGAATTGTTCCTCGATCAGCACGTCTCGTACTTTCAGGATGCTGTCTACTTCATACAACTTGCCTCGTTCATCCTTATCCGTTTTGATATCACCCATCCTCGCACGATAATTTAGTTTGTTCTTACCTAGCGGCTGAAACAATTCCAGTGCCTTGCTAAAGCGAACATATCCTGGCGGAGCATCTGTCTTCGGAGTTCTTCCCCTTTTACGCATAGATACTCTCCCCCCTTTAGGTTTGGTTTGGATTTACTCAGTGTATTGTAACAAGGAAATGCCTTTTTGTGAACTTATTTATTTCGACTCACGAGTCTCTCCTTAAAACGGGCTATACCATGCGCTATTAGTTTTATTTGTTTTCTCATTCGGTTTATTTCGGTTTTTTATTAGGTTAACAATTTAGTTTCTTCGTGTTATTCTTTCAATAGACCATTATGCTTCTACCCTTTGAGGTTGACATCGCTACAGAAAGCAACCTATGAAGGGAAGAGCATGAGGTATGACATATCTACGTGGCTTAGCGCAAGCTGGAATCTTGCCCAAGCCCGACCCTGAGTAGTGACTTCAGGACATGAGCATTGTATTATGTCAGAAAGGGAATGCAATGGAACATGACTCCTCTTCTGAACTTGTATCTGTCCTACACGAAGCGAATTTAGGACAACATACCCTCTGCATCATGAGCAACGGCAGTATTGATCTGCTTGCCAATGATGAACACACGCCCTACCTCCCCGACAACGCGCTCACGCTGGATAGCGATGAAACCTATCGGCTCTTCCTGTCTCTGCATGAACAGTACAAGCAGACACCAGCAGAAGTCCGCTAGCCATATCTGGAAAGGAGAAAACAACGTGGCAACCTACTATGGTGAGGACGGAACAGCAATTCCTATGTTCCCTCTACAAGGAACACATTTTGCCAACAGCGAGCTACACCACCTGTGCGACGGAACGATAGACCTCATTGATATGGGAGACGAGGGCGTGTTCGTCGTGAACGAAGACGCCTACGCTATCGGGCTTCCCAAGAATGACGAGGCCACTGCCCTTGCTCTCCCGTATCTTCCCGATGGCACCTACATTGCTGGTCCCGCTTTGCATACCACGCTCGGAGAAATCAGCAACCCGATCACCCTTGCTAAGTTGAGCCAGCTACACGCCCGAAGGAGTAGCGAATGAACACCTCACCCATCACAGAGTTCTTTGTCGAGTTCATCGGCGTGAGCGATGCGTTTCGTCGTGGCTTTGAAGAGGGAAACGCAAAAGGCAAAGAGGTCAAATGCTTGCAGTTCAGTTCGGAAGCCCAATGCGCCAGGATGTTGAATTTTCTCTTCCTCCAACGGTTGCAGAAACAGCAGTTGACCGAGCAATTGTATCGTACTCATATTGGCTATCTTCTTGGTTTGTTGAATGGATGCACATTTAGACTGAAAGAGGACGATGATGCAGCACAACCCGCCACAAATAACAGATATTCCGCCACGCGCGAGCAAACATTATCCACCAAAGGCACCATTGAAGACAAGAAACACCGATAATTTCAAAGCAGCACCTAAACCAGCACCGAAGACTATTCAACTGGAAAGCCCCCGCCCGAAAGGGTGTGGGCTGCCAGTAGGGTGTCTTCTCGTGAGTGGTGCTGTTTGTTTTCTCGCACTGATATTCTCGTGGTACCTTGTCGTTATTCCTGCTGCACAGAACGTCAATGACCAGTACACGACAGGGTACGGGCGCGTCTCGAAACTGCAAGCCAACGTCGGGCATGGAGAAATAAGTACCTTTCTGTCCCTTGACCTGCATGGCTACGCAACCGTGATAGAAATATTTCCAGACAAGAGCAAAAATCCAGCAGTCTACAAAGAGCCGCAGCTTGCAAGTACTAACTTGGTAGTGACCCTAGAACTCGTAGGTGTCAACCATGATGGCAAAACTGATCTTGCTGTTCATGTCGAAAACTCAGACGTACAGACAGTCTTAGTCAATAACGGGAGTGAATTTCAATGGACGACCTAAAGAAACAAGTACGCTTTTCTAAGGAGGATCGGGAGCGCATCAAGGCGATGCCGCAGCTTTCACCAGAAGCGGTGTTATATCTGCAACTCTTGGAAGAGGTGGCACGCAAGAGTGCAAATCTGTGTGAGGACATCGCACAGCACGACCAGCGTGCAATCAGATTGACCAGTACTTCCCTCAGTGACAATCTCGTGTTTTTAGGCTTTGTCGAGGAACAAGAGAGAGTGCCGAACACCAAACAGTTGTATTTTGCCCTCTACGTGCTGGTAGACACCCACGACACCATCGTTGGGCGGCAAGGCTTCTTGTTCTATGCGGCTGATGAGGAAGAGGCGAATGATTGCATCAATGCGCTTCCTGCTGAACGAGAGGGAGACAAGCAGTACGAAGATGTGCTAAAACTTACGCATGGACTGGTGCTTGTCGATGGGACGGAAGTATCTGCTACTATCGTAGTAGGTGCAGAGATAGAATAATAAGCAAAACGTTCAAAGAGGCAAGACAACGATAGCTCTTCCCTTTTACTGTGCGAGAGACATCTTGAAAAGGCTTTGTCAAATACCCTCGGCTCAGGCCGGAGGCTTCTTCGGAAGCCTGAATTTGACCAGACTCCGTTCTTAGGAACTCCGTTCGGAAAGAAATTAGGTACCAGTGGGTGCTTGCCAGCCTGCTGCTCTACGGCAAATCATTAAACAGGTGTAGAGGGTGAAGCCAGTGTGGTTTGCGTCAAACCTTTCCTGAACCTTGTCGAGGCAAACATTACCTGCACAAGCAGAGGCTCTGAAAGGAGCAATATGAGCAATGTTTTTGTAGTTGATCACCAGAGAAGGCCGTTAAATCCTGTCCATCCAGGCAGAGCGCGTCTTTTGCTGTCTCAAGGAAAGGCGGCTGTCCTCAAACGCTTTCCTTTTACTCTCGTTCTCAAAGACACGATAGAGCAAGCACATGTCCACCCCTTACGCATCAAACTTGATCCTGGCTCAAAGACCACTGGGATCGCCATTGTCAATGATGTTTCGGGCGAAGTGGTCTTTGCGGCTGAACTCACCCATCGAGGACACGCTATCAAACACGCACTTGATGATCGCAGAGCCGTGCGTCGTTCACGGCGTCACCGCAAAACTCGATACCGCAAGCCCAAATTTGACAATCGACGCAGGACAGCAGGATGGCTAGCACCTTCACTGAGCAGTCGGGTCGCCAACATCCGAACGTGGGTAGAACGACTGCGTAAGGTCTGCCATCTGACCGACATCAGTATGGAACTCGTCAAGTTCGACCTGCAGAAACTGGACAATCCAGACATTTCAGGCGTGGAGTATCAGCAGGGCACACTCCAAGGCTATGAGACGCGCGAATATCTCTTGGAGAAATGGAATAGACAATGTGCCTATTGTGGGACAGAGAATGTTCCGTTGCAGGTAGAACACATCTATCCTCGCTCCAGGGGTGGAACCAACAGACTTGCGAATCTTACTCTGGCGTGTGAGCCGTGTAACAGAGCCAAAGGCACGCAGGAGATCACCAGCTTCCTGACGCAGAAGCCCGATGTCCTCAAACGTCTTCTTACAATGGCAAAAGCACCGTTGAAGGATGCAGCAGCAGTCAATACCACCCGATGGAAGCTCTTTGAACATCTGAAAAGGTTGGGGATGCCTGTCGAGTGTGGAAGTGGAGGGCTGACCAAATACAATCGAACGAGGCAAAGACTCCCTAAAAAACACTGGATAGATGCTGCAACTGTTGGGAAAAGCACTCCTGAACAGATTCAGGTTTCAGATGTGATCCCTTTGCTTATTACTGCAGAAGGACATGGGAGGAGACAGATGTGTTTAATGAGCAAACGTGGTTTCCCACGCACAAGGCCAAAGCAAAAGAAATCCATCAGAGGCTTTCAAACCGGAGATATCGTTCGTGCTCGCGTGAACAAAGGGAAAAAGATCGGAACCTATACAGGTCGTGTCGCGATCCGTTCCAACGGCTACTTTAATATCACTATATGGAAAGAAGTAGTGCAAGGGATAAAACACACGGATTGTACAATACTCCATCATGGTGATGGGTATAGTTATACGAAAGGAGAGCGGCATTCCTCCCACCCCTGAAGGCGGTGAGTATCCTGCAACACACATAATGAAACGTTCTGTCGAGTTATCCCGTACTTTACCTATACATAGCATCAATAATTATTCAAGACGATAAGCGAGGGATCACAATGTCAATAAGAAGACAGGCTGTCGATACTGCGCAACGGGGCGCGTCCCAAGCGGCACATGCAACGACACGTAGCGTAGGATCAGCCAAAGACTTTGCAAAAAAAATACAGAACGATTGGGTAGTACATCTCGCACAGGCTCTTGCATTCAGTCTATTGACCGCGCTCGTGCCGATTGCTGTGCTGCTCCTCGGCATTTTCGGCATATTTTTGGGCAACTTGAGTAAGAGCGCATCAGCACAACTTACTAATCATCTCACACAGGCACTAAAGGGTAGCCCCCTTTCGTCGGGGGATATTGTTCGGTCAGCACTCGACAGATTACATAGCGCATCTGGTCTGTTAATATTCGTCGCTATCGTTGTAGCAATCATCTTCGGGTCACGCCTCTTCGCCCTTATGGAAATGTGCTTTGATGTCATTTACCGTCTGCAACCACGTTCGTTTATGCAAAAAAATCTGATTGCCATTGGCATGCTCGTTCTATTTATGATACTGATACCTTTTCTGGTGCTAGCCTCAACGGTTCCAGGACTTGTGTTGTCTATCCTACAAAATACTGCTATTGGCGACAGCAACACCGTCACCAACGTCTTCGGCGTTGTTACTAGCTTGATTGTGTCGTTCTTGCTCTTTGAAGTTTTCTACGTCTTCATTCCTAACCGAACAGAGAATGTACAGAGTGTGATGCATCGCTTCGGCACAAGCTGGAAGGGCGCAGTGGTTGCGGCAGTCGTACTACAACTCATGCTCTTATTCTTTCCACTCTATACGCGCTACTTCACAAAGGGCTATGTGGGACAAGTTGGCCTCGTTCTGGCGGTTGTCGCCTTCTTCTACCTGTTCGCGCTCATCATTCTACTAGGTGCCGAGGTCAACGCGTTCTATGAAGAGGGAGTTCGTCCAGCAGCAAGCAATCTCATCTCACGCGCCAGCAGAAACTCATAATAATTAGAGAACAGTGTACACAGCATCAGCACACGTTGTGTGCTGATGCTGTGTACACTGTTCTCTATGAAATTCTGGCTTCGAGGGCGGCGAGTTGCTCTTTGAGCTTGCGATTCTCTTCGCGCATCTCATCGAGGTCTTTGCGTAACTCCTTGAATTGCTCGTCGTCCTTGTTGCTCGAACGCAAGGCATGGGCGGAGAGACGCATCTGACGTTGTGGTGCCGACTCTAACTCACGGCTGGCAACACGCTCCAACGGCTCAATCGCACGTTTGTCATTAAACGAGGCTAGTGCTATAGCCGAGATGCCGCGCACAGATGCCCACGTATCCTGCTCTACCGCGTCGATTAAGGCGGTCACGGCACGCTCCCGTGCGTCCTCGCTATACTCGATGCGGTTCCGCCCAACCGTCCATAGCCCGTTAGCCGCCGCGTGCCGTAGAGTCAAGTAATTGCTCGGATTACGCACATAGGCCGCTAGAATATCCACAACACGATTATCACCCGACGCACCGAGGCCAGCGAAGATGCCCCGCTGCACGACGCTCATCCATGACGGTTGCTCGACTCTATGTATAAGAAATTCGACGCTCCCCTCGACACGAGTCTTGCCAAGCGCGGCGGCAGCGGTAGACTCTACGCGATAACTGGCATCGCTGTTTTCGAGAACAGCACGTAGAGCTTGTGCGGAGCGTTGCGCCAGTTCCACACGCTGCGGAGCCTGAAAGGTACCTAATGCATCGGCAACGGCAACACGCACACGCGAAAACTCTCTCTGGTCGAGGTGCGCAAGGGCCTCGATCAGCACCGTCTGCGCTTGCTCGGTTCCCATCTTGCCCAGTGCAGCAGCGGCAGTGGCACGTACTCCCCAGAAGGGATCGCTATTGAGGGTGACTTTGAGTGCCTCACGGCTCTCATCGGTAATCTGTTTCCCCAATTCATTAGCAGCATTGCTGCGTCCAAGCGTATCAGGGTCGTTGGCGAGTTGATAGCGCAACATCTTTACAGATCGCTCGAAGGTGAATGACTTGAGTAGCCAGCCTTCTGGGTCGAAGCGAACCATCAATGGCTCACGCTCCAACGGTATGTAGAAGCTTTGCTCGACCTGTCCATCTTCGCCCACAATCACATGCAAAGGCACGGTAATCGTTGCCTTCGTATTCTCATCCTGCGCGGCCTCATCGGAGACGGGAATAGTGAAATCGAGATCGACGGGCGTTACAAAGCAAGGCGTCAATTCATCGACTTTCTGCGTCTGTTTCAGCTTGATTTTCGCCAGCTTATGCTCAGCATCCCACGAATAGTGTACCTCGAACTCAGGATAACCGCCGCTATAGACCCACTGCTGAAAGTACTGAGCAAGGCTACGACCTGTTGACTCCTCAAGAGTGCGTTCGAGGTCCGCCGTGATAACCTCTTTCTCACGATACCGAGCAAGGTACGTCTTGATGGCACGTCGAAATGCAGCCTCACCAAGTTGATGACGTAACATATGTAGGACCCACGCGCCCTTACCGTACATATGTCCATCGAACAACTCAAAACCATCATCATGAAAGACATGGTAAACAATCGGGCGACGATAGTGTTTATCCTCATCCATGTACCATTCTTTCATACGTAGCATTGTCTGTTTGAAGTAGTCTCGCCCAATGTCATGCTCGTTCCACATGTTCTCAAAGTACGTGGCGAAGCCTTCGTTGAGCCAGCCATTCGACCAGTCACGGCAAGTCACGAGGTCGCCAAACCACTGATGCGCCAGTTCATGCGCTACAACAGACACCATGTCGCTATCCAACGCAGCCTTTTTATCCATGAGCAAGGTGAAACCATGTGTGGTTGCAGTAGTATGTTCCATTGCTCCAGTGTATATCTCTACGACGGTCTGGGCATATTTGTCGTAGGGATACTCGGTTCCAGTGAACTCCGAGAAGAACTGCATCATCTGCGGCGTCTTGCCCATATAAAGAGGGGCGTCGTCCTTGCGATCCTTACGCACGTAATAGTTGACGGGCTTACCATTGTAGCTATCCTCGATTACGGCAAAATCACAAACGACGAGCGAGATGAGATAGGCTGCATGAGGAATATCATGCAACCAGTGATGCGTTTTGGTCACGCCATTGTCCGTGACTTCCAGTAAATTGCCGTTCGAGACCGTCAAGAACTGTGATGGCACGGTGACAATAATCTCGGTGGTAGAGCGCTCATTAGGTGCATCGTGGCAAGGAAACCAGTAGCTTGCGTAACGTGGTTGTCCAAATGAGAAGCCTTGTACTGGGCGTGTCGGATCTTCTGGCGCGGGCTTGACGAAGTGAAATCCAGTGCGCGGCTTGGCATGATAGGCAATAGCGATGGTGAAGGTCTCGTCACGAAAATAGATGCGATCTAGCGTCACGACCAGTTTTTTATCGGTTGTGGTGTAGGCAACGGGTTTCCCGTCGATGGTCACGCTCTCGATGGCAAGTTCAACCGCGTCAAAGGTCACGGTTCGCACCTCTTCGTAAAGGGCGGCAAGAGTCGTATACGCTATTCCGCTCACCGTCTCCTGCTCGAAGTCGAGCGTCAACACGAGCTTGAGATGACGCACATCGGCGGGTCGATCCGGCGCGTAGTGTAGAGTATCGTCCGGTAACTCGAACGAACGTGACTTGGGAACGGGCGTCCCGATATTGCTATGCATAAAAGAGAGACTATAGCCATCTCCCATGTCGATGAGATTGTTACGATTACAACTGTGCAAGTGGCACCTCCTGCAAGATATATGGCACAATTTTTTGTTGCGCGGGATACCTATATCTAATCACGATAAGCTATGTATGCGCAATAGTAATCTCTCTTTGCACACCAATAGTCTTATTGTGTGTAAGAGATACTGATTTCGCCAAGTGTTGGACTCCATTTCTTACCGTGAATGTTGTTCCAGACTATCTTGACGTAGTTTGTATGCGATAGGCCATTTACACTGTAAACATATTTGGGCCAATTGCCAGCAACTTCGCTAATTTCTGGCTGTGTCAGCGTCCAGATATTTCCATCCGCTGATGTGTAAATAGAGAAGTTGTCAATTTGTTCGTTGGGCCAGAAGTAGGTAATCGCCTGGAAAGACGTTATTCCTTGTTCTCGCCATGTGATATGTTCCTGCGTCGCTGTTGCCCTAGTAACAACCGAGGAGTCGTTACTCATATACCGAGAGTTTGAAGAATCAAAGCTAAGATTGCTGCTATGTTCATACGTATTTGACCAGTTATCCAGAGTATCAACTAATAAATTCCCGGATCGTGCTTGGTAGACGTTTGAAGAACTTCCAGCACTACCCGCAGTAGCGTATGGCACAACTTTATACCAGGTAGCACTTGAGGGTGGTGAACTATCTATCCACGGAACATCCATATCTGTAGCACATTTGTCGCAAATGGTTGTCCACGGTCCGTTTGGGCCATCAGTAGAACGTTCAACGCTATAGGAAGCAGCACCTACAACTCCACGCCACAGCAACGTGTTTTGCGAATCCGTCCTTATAACAGTGCTAAGCAAGGGGCTTCCAACAACGCTTTCAGCAGGTTGTGACACGTGAGCAACTTCAAATGCATAGGTACGTAAAAGGTCCACATGGCTCTGCATCGAGGATGTATCACCGGGATAGTGCAGGGTAAATTTAGGCTGGTTGCTGAGAAAACCATATGGGTCTCTATGAGGCCACAACTCCCAAAAGAGCGCACCACTTATAGCAGGTTGAGACAGGACAGTAGAAAGAAAAGTTTTAAGGTCATCACCACCATACGCATCATTCCATTGAAACTCCCCCGCAAGAAACACTTTCCCTGCCTTTTGTGCATTCTCCGCATCGCTCGTCATCTTCTTAGAATTCATAGGATAGTAGTGATTTGAGACGATATCAATGTTGCTCAAGCTAGCTACTTGCGGATCTATCCCCTGCTTACCATCTATCACAAGATGCCTACTATCGATACTTTTTATGTATGTTGATATCTTTTGTGTCCAACTAGTCGGGGGAGTAAGTTCGTTTCCTGTCTCCCACGCCATAATGGTTGGCTCATCTTTATATGCTATACCTGTATACGCATTAACGTGGTTGAGCAAAGCTGAAATGTATGTTTCAAAGTCTTGAATCACTTGCGCGTTGGTGTAAAACTCGTTCTCGTTGGAAATACTCCGCCAGTCGGTAAAGGTATGTTTGCCGCCAGTTGCATAATGGTAGTTATCTGTCAAAGGAATAATTAGGTGAATACCATATGCTCTAGCAACGTTAATAGCGTCGTCAATGTGTTGAAACGAGTCTGAATTAAATACTCCAAGCTTCGGCTCAATGCAATTTGGGCAACCTACAGAGATGCCTAAACTGTGCGAGCGCACCACAGTCAATCCCATTGCTTTAGCAGTAGCGAAGCCATCCTCCACCTCAGCATGTGACGTATAATTGCCTGAGTCATCAAGAGCTAACCAGTGCATATTTGCACCCACAAAATGAAAAGGTTGGTTATTAAGTAGTAACCGCGAATTAGAGCGCGTTACAAATTGTAACTCAGGAAGCTGAGGTTTTTTTGCTATACCAGAGAAGGACGTAATTGGACGAAGAATGTTCGTCATACTCAAAACTATTACAATCGCTAATACTATGACAATGCCAATTACAATATATGCGCGTAAGTGTATCTTTTCCCTTATTTTCATAAAAAACTTATCCTACTTACTAAAACAATCTTTCAACAATTCTTTAAGAAATCTTTATTTATTTCTACTTGTACGCAATAACTAAATTATGACTTCCCTTTTAACCAGTTTTACATGAACTTATTGCTGAGATGTTGCACACGAAAGCGTTTTTCCATTTTGACTTTTTTCAACAGCGAGAAGCAACACATGAACGTGCCTGTAAACCACAGTTGGGTTATTCATTCTGTACAACTGTACCTCAACCATAGCTTTTTTTGTAAGTTTTGTAGTAGAGTCAAACGCAATAGGTATGGAGCGATTCCATGTCTGTTGAGGTGCTAAAGCAATCGGTACCCATGTTGCCATCGAAACTCCATTTACCTGCATCGTAACACGATAGGTAACGTCGGTTCCCTCAAAATTCTGTATTCCAAGCTGCACTACACAGTTACTCTCACGTTGTGGAGGCAATAGCCAAAGCTGTGTGAAGCCTGGATAAGGTTGTTGCGTTGCGCTATTAATGGAAAAAATGATAGCAAAGATTGCTACGATGCCTGCTAATCCAAACAAAAGTATCTGACCAAAAGATAGTTGTACTCGTGGTAATCGAGTTGTACTATTTTGTGAATTCTGAACACGACGAAAGCGCTGAGGCACTATTACCAGAGCTAGCAGAAGAGTGAGTATACCAAAAAACGTTATCCATGAAGTTGTAGTCAAGCCTATTGGTAACAGATTCAGGAGAAAACCACCAAGTATATCGATTGTAATACTTAGGCCAATACTAAGTGTGAAATGCTCTAATGTGTTAAGAGGTTGTACTGTACCTGGACGAAAAATAGACTGTGGCAGTTTCATCTTCTCTAACACATGCTTTTGAAATATAGCCTCCACCAACATATACCCTGGCAATATAAAAACCAGAGGTAATGCAATTATCAACTGTATAATCTTTTCATGAACAGGAAGCAACGCTAAAACTATATTTAAGATGGCAATACTTATAGCGAGAACAAGATCAAGGTTTCTACGGCGCATCAGTAAGTTCCTTCACGTCATATATCACAATGGCACCGCTATCGAACTCCCTATTGAGCGGTGACACAGCATCGAACTTTGTCAAGCTAGATTGAGGAATAGGCTTTGTATACTGGTCCGCGTTAGGTTCTCCAGACTCAAAGTAAATGCCTACAAGCGGTGTGGCTGTACTCAGACGTAAATCGACAACTAGATACCGAATATGAGCCGTTTGCATTAGTTGTATATCACTGGGACCAACACTTGGGTCCAAGAACAGCGATGATACATTTACATTATCGGCAAGGTGAGTTACTGCATATTGATGTCCATACACACTCGTCAACAAAGAATTGATGCGGTCTGTGGCGACGCGATTATTAGGATTAAGATGCGAATACGTCCAGAGCGCATCCTGAATACCTTGTGGCTCGACAGAGCGATTATCTGCCGACACCAGATAAGGACCAGGTAAGAAGGATAATCCTGGTCCCGCCTGTAAAATCACTCCACCTATAAACACTAACGACAACGCGCAGGTGATGAAAGAGATGTTTTTCCAATTGATTCGTCGTCTTGACCAGTACTGAGTCACAAAAGTAGCTAGGATGTAAGCAATAGGAATGAAAAGAAAGGCCGACGAGCGATCCGCGATCTCCTCACCAAAACTTGTGAAGCGAAACAACTGACTGAGAGGATATGCAAGCACTGCAAGAGAAAACATGAGTGCCAATCCATTGAAACGATGACGTTGCCACACAACGGCTAAGCCAAATGGCAAGGTTATCGCAATAATGCCCACGCTCGCGGCAATAAGCAAACGGTTCCAGAACGGTGAGGGCAACCCCGTGTAATTCACAAACAAAGGGCGTGCCTGACTAGTTCCCACAAATACATGTGCAAGGTCAGCTATAGACCCTCCAAAGTAGGAAGAGAGGTACGTTATAACAGGGCTACCTGGAATAAACGCTACAGTAACCGCCATAACAACCCCAAAGAAAGCTGTACATAACAGTGCCCAGCGATGAGTACGATTTGGGCGTTGAAATAGATACGTTACACTCCAGAGTAGCAGAAACCCATCAAAAACGTAATTTGTTACATGATGAGTGAAAGCTAGAGCTACAAGCACAAGCCACGCTAAAAGTGTCATTACTCGATGCTTATATGGAATAGTGTCGAGGCGCGACAAAATAAACAGCATAAATGCAGCAATTGGCAATGACAATGACTCATAACTAAATTGCACGTCAAACCCAATAAAGTGAGGATTGGTCATGTATATAGCCGTAGCAATACTTGCTATCCGTGCTGAATGTGTCACTTGCTCAAACAATAAAAAGAGTGACAACATTATCAACAGACGTGCTACCCCTAGCACTATCAGACCAGAATAGAAAATATGTAATCCGCTCAGCGAACTCAATGCGTTGGTCACAATCTGAAGACCTGGATAATATGGGCTGACAGGTAACAGTGTATTCTCCTGATAAAAATGTCCTGTTTGGGCGATATCTTCCGCCGTTCGCCAATGCAAAAACTCATCGAATCCTACAAAATGAAGGGGACTGTTTGTTACTTGAACAAGGTAAAGACTGAGACCCGCGACGCAAAGCAGACATATGCGCTCAAACCTTAACGATTTGGGAGAGAGAAGACGCACCACAACTGGAATAAACATCAGCAGTATGCCCAGCATGAAGAGAGCTTCTACCAACGAGAAGGTCGTCAGCATAGACATACCATAAACACGTGAAATACCATAAGCATAGTTTACGATGAGCAAACCGATGGCACTTATCAGTGTCACAGTCGGCAGCCAACCCAGTTGAATACGCTGTGCTTGTGAATTGGCAGCTACTTGAGGATTTACAGCAGGCATACCGAACGTCTCTGAATGAGGCTCTGATATACGTGTAAACGTCGAAGTAGCAACCCGTTGCAGAGGAGCAGGAAGAAAACCAATGCATCTTCGCATCAGAGGAGGTATTGACACTATGGATAGAGCAGTTACGACCATAGTCTCTAATTCTGCCATTGATGACTGCCAAAGAGAATCGGTCGCTAACCGAGCATTTCTGGATGGTTGCTCGACTGTGTGAGTCTCTACATCAGCTATATCCTGCGCTAACTCGGCATATTTCGGTGTTT
>CAXUHG010000021.1:37056-56608 GCA_964250805.1 uncultured Ktedonobacteraceae bacterium
CTTGATGGTACGAGTCTCTGCATCGGCTATATCCTTCGCTAGTCTTACATTTCTGGGTGGCTGCTTAACCGTGCGAGTATCTGCTGCCGATACAATATCCTGTTGTTTTATCAAAGGAGGAAGGTGATTTCCAAATTTCCCCTTAACAGATGGTGGCTGAGGATGCGGCGGTGTTGAATGTACCTGTGTATCAAGCATATCAAGCTGTCCGCTATCTAGATTCTGCATATCACCTGTTCCACTCGCTTGTTCCGAATGCTGATTGTTCTGAGCTTGCTGGTTTCTAAATTCGCGCTCCACGGCTGTTCGACCCGCTTCCTTAATCTATGGTTATTAGAAAAATCTCTTCTCAACTTATATCCTCAATATACTCTTCGCACCAATTATGACGAATGATAGGAGTTTTCAGTACTACAGATGCTACGATAGGACTATTGTCCCTTGCCTTAGCGTTTCGACAAGGAATGAGAAGGCTCATTTTCATTAGAAAGCAACGAGTGAATAGGAAGACCTTCATGGAGTAATTCATGATAGACCTGCTCGATTTGAGGCACTACAGTACTTGCTTTGAACATATTTACACGTTGTTTTGCAGCATCTCCCATACGCTTACGTAATTCAGGATCAGCGAGGAGGCGTTGCATCGCTATTCGTAGTGCCTGGGCATCTCCTGGTGGGATAAGCAAGCCTGTTTGTTCATCGACAACAATATCCGATAAGCCACCAATATGTGATGCAATAAGAGGGCGTCCCATCGCCATTGCTTCAATCGCGACAATGCCAAACGCCTCTAACCAGGTTGAAGGAGCTATAGCGATTGTACAACGGCTCCAGGCACTCATAACTGCGTCATGAGGCCAGCTTTGAAAAATCTGTACGTTAGGTGGAACCGGCGTGTCAAAATCATTTATAGGGCGCCCGATCAGCACTAATGGTACTTGCGTATTCATTTCAGCATAAGCGCGGAAAAGCACATCGGCTCCTTTGTCGCGCTTCACTTCACCGATGAAGAGCAGAAACTCTCCCTTTGGTAACTGTTCGAGCAAAGGATTCTCGTCAGCAGGGAGTTCAGTTACATCATCGGGAACAAAATTTGGTATAACTCGATAGGATGCGCTATGCTTGTCGAGCAGGGATATATCAGCCATCGCCTGACTGACAGGGAGAAACTTGTCCACAATACGATACTCTATTTGCCGCCCTATACCATTAGCAAGTGCCGACGTTACTCCTTTCACTGTCCCATAATGTTCTGAAGAACACGATAGACACTTACCTAACGCAGGACCACTGCACACAGATTTATGATACATGTAGCGTTTCTGTGTACACACAAGACTCGTGTCGTGCAGAGTAACAACTAGCTTCGCGTTACTCCATGACTTCAAAGGCAAGAAGGAATGTACTAGCCAGTTGTGCGCGTGAACGATTTCAGGCTTTTCCAACTTCACAATACGACGAAGTGCCATGAGTACTTCAGGATCGGGAAATGGTGGCGCATGCTGACGTATTTTCTCGCTAAACAGCATACCTAACCGTTGCATCGAGCCACGAATGCGATGAATACGTACTCCCTGCTGAATCTCAAACTCTGGTTGTCCTTCATGCCACAGTGTTGCTAGCGAAACTTCGTGTCCACGCGCAGCCAGTGCAACGCTAAGATCATGTACATGCCGTTCTTCCCCACCAACGGTAGGTAGGTAAAATTGAGCTAGCATTAAAATGCGCATTGTTTCCTCCGGGTAACTGAGGTATAAAGGCCCTGTAAGTCTTGCACACAGTTCTCCCATGTGGGCAGGGAAATCTGTGAAGGAATGAGAGGATTCTTTACTTGCTGCACAACCGCTCTTGCGATCTCTTCTTTTGTACTATGTAATGGGATAGCACGAACAAAACCTTGCTCCGCTAGTTCATGTAAGCCTGATGTATCAGCAACGAGTACAGGACGCCCAAGAGAAAGAGCCTCCATAACTGCAATGGGATGAGCTTCATACTCGCTCAACAATGCTACTAGCGAAGCCTGGGAAAGAGTGATCGCCATTCCTTGTCGGTCTTTGGAAGCAATAGAGCGAATCTCTACATACTCATTCATACCAGTCTTTTGCACTAGCTCTCGTAAGGTCGGCTCATACGAACCCGCCCCTATAATCAAAAGGCGTGCATCGGGAATCTGCTCACGTATCTTTGGTAAGGCTTCGATAAGGCGATGATGACCCTTATAGCGTTCGAGACGACCAGTAGAAATGATGAGTGTCTGATCGACTGGACGCGCGGGCATATCTCTCGGTAATTCAGGCAGAGTTGCACCATTTGGAATCACAGTGAAACGTTGCTCTGGTAGACGCAATACAGAGTGAAAATACTCTGCTTCAAACTGTGATACACCTATTAACTTTTCGGCTCCCGCGAAAAGAGGGCGCAAGAGTTGCCATTGAAAACCTCGCATTGCCGACCGAAAGTGCGATGGATGCCCACCAGTGTGAAAGGTGACAACATAAGGGATTTTGGCGCGTTTGGCAGCGAGCATTGCTAGGAATGGAACAGCCGTATGCGCTCCCTGACAATGTACAATATCCCACGGCCCTTTACTAATGAGAGTGTAGAATTCGGACGAGATGTAGTAATCGCTCTGGGGCGGCCATACAGGAACACGGATAACTCGCATTCCTTCCACCATTTCTTCTCTAGGCAGTGGCTTAGCACTACTATATGGCGCGGATGTCAGCAGCGTTACATCGGTTCCATTCTGTGCGAGACGACGCCCAACCTCATGCACATGCGTCTCTATCCCACCCATATAAGGGAAGTAACGCGGTGTTACCATCAGGACTTTAGGCGCAGCCGTTATCTTATGCATTGATTGTATATCTCTAAGCTCTATACTCAATGTATTACTCCACTTAATTATCTCAAGAATTTACTTTTTAGTTTGTATAAATTGCTCTTTATTATCGATGCGCTGTACCTTAATCGTATCAGCCTGCTCCCACCTGTTGACTTTCTCTTCTCTATCGTATCCAGCAGCAGAAACTGTAGTCGAGGTATTGCTTGATTTTGTCCAAGGACGATATTCTGTAGGTTGTTGATCAATTGGAATATAATGTTGCAAACGCGGCGTTCGCTTTATAGATGAAAAAGCATCGTCAGGTGACTTCACCGTTTTATCATCTAGCTGCCTTTCCTCAAACGGTGAGTCCATTATCTGCTGCCTTGCCTCTTGAACACTTTTGATTCTGCGCATTTTCATCGTCTCAGTGATAGCGGGCATTGTCACGGTCTCCATGAGCCAAATCGACTCTAAACCAGCATAACCTTGCTCCGACTGAGCTAATACGGTGAGCGCAGGCGAACTCATTGTATCCAATGCCCAGATGTCTTGAGAATTTGCTGCGTGTCCAGAATGTGTAGCGAGTGCTTTCTCGCTAGGCCAGACAGCGGTGTATACCGTCTTGATCATGAATAGCGACTCAAAGGATACAGCAAGCACCCATCCTAGGCTTAATCCTGTTAATCCACCGAAATGCGCTCCTACAGCCGCCGCCGCTATTTCAAACACACTCCCTGGTGCCATACCACGCAATGCCGGTGTTATCCGGTCTTGAATACGACATATTGATATATAGTGACTCTTAATAATGAGTGGAAACGCGGCAAAGGAGAGAATACGCAACGTCGAGTCCGCATGTATTGCATAATCGACACCAAACGGGCTGAGGACTAGTCTTGGAGCGAAAAGCAAGACGGTATTGACAAGGACGCTAATCAGCACAGCCAATCCAATGGTTGAGCGTGCCTTTCGCGCCAACACCTCTGGCTGCGCGGAATTCATTGCATGTAACACAGTTGTAAGAGAGCTGGGAACGAGAAACACAAAGTTCGCGATTTGCCAAGCGGTGAAGAACCAAGCAGTCACATGAGCCGACAGGAGAGCAGTCACAAGTAGAGGCAGAATCTGCATAGGTGCTTGCAACGTAGTGTTGAGCAAATGATGTTGAAAAGCAGAGACGCCAAGATTTTTTAGTAGGCTTATACGAGGAGTTAACTCCTTCACATGCAATACACCTTTGTATATGGCATATGCAAGAATAACAACTATTGAGAGAAGACTACTAAAGGCCCAAGCCGCATAGATGCTCATGCCATCCGACCGCGAGAGCCAAAACCCTACGACAAAAAGCCCTAACACTTTCACGACAGAGAAAAAAATGTTACGCCATAGTTGTAGCTCACCACGAAGCAGCCCGATCATCGCCTGATCGAATACCAGCGTCATTGCAGCCAGAGCAATTCCTATTGCGAGTATTATCACATCAGTAATATTCGCACGCAATGGTTGATATTGTGGCGAGATAGACGACGCGATAAAGGCAAAGGCAATACTAGCAACTACCGATGTAATTCCTACTGCTAGCAAAGCTGTACTGATAAGTGGTCCTATCAGTTTCGGTTTGCGAGGCAATTCTGTGAGCAGTAGTGTACTAAACCCAAGCGTACAGAGGCCACCAATCAGCATCATTGCCGATGTAGATGTAGAAGCAATACCCACAGCTTCAGGGGAAAATCTTCGTGCCGCAAGCCACCAATATGCAAAACCGAGGATTGAGGTTATTCCTGTCGTCGCTATCAATGAGCCTGAGTTGATAAGCATAATCTTATTAGCCCTAAGCCACTGAGCTACTATGGTTGATAACGATACCTTTGATAACGATACTTTCACGAGGATAGATTTCCTTTGGTATATACATCACATCTTTTAAGCGGGAAGGACGTTCCCGCATACATCTAATTCGCTAGTGAGCAAGAATACACTAAAAAGTTACTCCTGTACGACGAGCTTTGGCAGGATTTTCTTGTTCCGCTCTTTCATAATTGTTTGCAGCACGCGCCAACCATCACGAAAGGTGCGCAAATTGCTCTCGCCAAAGATGCGTGGATACTCAAAGCTCGGAACCTCAACAATGGCAAGGTTCGCCCTATGCATACGCAGGTTAATCAGCGTCTCTACCTCGAAGCCATCACAATCAACCTCAACATGATTGAGGCAGTGTCGCCAGAAAGCATTGTAGCCATAACACAAGTCGCTAAACTTTGTCAGGAATAGGAGATTGACTAAGTTACTCAGTGCAAGATTACCCAGGCGACGGAGCGGAGTGATATCATGGCTTCCACCCCCTTCTACAAAACGCGAACCCTTGGCGAAATCACTTCCCTGCATGAGTGCCTCTACGAAGCGTGGAATCTCGTTGGGGTGTGCTGAGCCATCAGCATCTAACATCACAATAATATCCCCTGTACATGCCTCAAAACCTAGTCTGAGCGCATCGCCTTTGCCTTTGCCCGTTTGTCTGATGATACGTATATCAGGTACAAGCTCCTGTGCGACAGCAATGGTGCCATCACTGGAATGCCCATCAACAAGAATCACCTCGCTCACAATAGATGGAATAAGAGGCAAGACATGTCGAAGGTTATCGGCCTCGTTGCGTGCTGGAATAACTACACTCACACGGGGATATTGACGCTCCATAACTGACGCGTTGCTGACCGGCTCCCATTGTTTCACTTCCATAAAAGTTTCCTTCGTATAATAAATGTTGTTTTTTATCAAGAAAGACGCATATCACGCTTTAAGAACTTAGGTCCCTATTCGTGACTAAGAACTTTCAACCTCTACAAGTAGAGGGAAAGGAGTTCGTAAAATGCGGAAAAGAAGCATTAGTGTTATAGGCATTTAGTGTCCTATTTCTATATAAAATTTCTTCCATTAGGTAATTTCCCCCGAAAATCATTAAGCATAAGCTACGTATAAATCTCTACCGGAATACTTGGGTTCTGTTTTACCCAAGAGGTGTATTGATGTATTTTCATAGTAACATGTACAGCATACTATCAATACCTGGAAATCTATGTTTTTTCGGTTAAGATTTACAGTTTCTCTGTTATTTTTTCTTAACTTGGAATGTTGTATCAGCAATGAAAACAAATAACTAAAAAAATGATTCGTAAGAGCAGAAAATATTTTCTGCTCTTACGAATCAAACAAGTACACGAAGCTGAATGAACTATCGACTCCAATTGAATATAATGTTCACCGCTCTTGACACGCCCTTACTGGGTCGTCGTATGAAGCGTAAGTCTTTTCTTTTCAAAAGATTTCTTTCCCATCAGCTTGTCTTTTGCCTGTGCCGCTCGGAGACAGACAGTTCCTCTCACATAGCCTGCTAGTGTGGCTGTCAATCCGACCACGATGGCTTCCGCACGCGCTAATCCTGCTGGATCAAGATGAAAAACCGCGTCAGACAGGCCGCGTATAACGCCTTTGGGAAGTGCTTGTAGAGTGTAGTTCCGTTCAGAGGCAAGGGCATCATCCGCACCGACGTTTTGCATTAAACTCACCTTCGCCACACCTTCGGCATGGCAGCGTGACCAGAAGTAGTGCCAATTGGTGCGTTTCTGTGGCACATGATGGAATACGTTGGCTTGTGGAGAATAGAGAATTTTATGCTGAGGCCAATGTTGATGCACACGAATACAAAATTCTGTCTCCTCACATCCTCCCACATGTACTGCGCCTATATTCATAGCATCGCCACCAAAATCGCCGATTGTGTCGAAAACTTCACGGCGGAAAGACATATTGGCACCAATTGGATTTCGTAGAACTGCATTCGTTTGGGGCATACCTCGATAGGTACACCCCACAACCCAATAAAACTCTTCTGGAAACCAAGTGGGTTTGTTGTCCCATGCAGGAGTCACTGCTCCCCCGGTCCCTAACACCTGTACATCGGCGTATCCCTCAGTGAGAAACAACAACCAATTCGGTATAGCCACTGCATCATCATCAAGAAAGGCAATAATCTCGCCTTGTGCAAGAGCTACCCCACAATTACGTGCGCCTCTTAACCCTTGCGCTTGTGTGTTCTCTGTCACGATTAACATAGGCCATTGTTCCTGCGCTCGCTGCAACAAGCGCGGGTTATGATCTATAACAATAATGATATCTCGACATGGAACTGTCTGTTGCTGGACTGAGGCTACTGCTGCAACAAGGTCATTCCAACGCTCTTCCGTATAAGCACAGATGATTACAGAAATGTCGTACATGTGTGTCATTTCTCCCACTTTCACGCTATTATTTATATTTTGTTAATACTCGTATATAACTGTGCAGCAAAATCATGTAGATACTCAGTCTTCCAAGTTTGATGAGTACCATCAATGAAATGAGCTTCTACATCTTTACTCTTCTCCTTAGCAACCTTGAGCCATTGTTTATAAAGACTCTCTTTGCTGGCCTCTGAGAAAAAGAAGGCAGTCTTCCCAGAATAATAACCTGCTTTGTATTTAGAAAGCACGTAGAAGAATAGACCTTCCCAATCTTGATGGAGAAGACGAACATCAGGAAAAATTGGGTCGGGGAATATTGCTTTGAAGCTGGATACTAGAGAAGCCAGATAGCTTCCTATCGGTCGAAATTTATTCTGTTTATTCCTTTGACCGTTCTCTGTTCCTCGAACCTGCTCTAGTTCATACAACGCATTCCATCTAAGAATGAAACCTTCCTCCTGATTTTCTTTCTCTACGTCTAAATCCGTTTTTAACTTCCTATACTGAGGAAGGCATATATATCTATACATATGCCGTAGGTAGTTATAGACATACCGTAACATAAGAAACTCGTTTACCTGCATTTCGCGACTTAAACCCATGAGTTTACTTACGGCTTCAATAACTTGACGTGTCCTCTTATGGTAGCCGATAGTAGGAGGTTCAATTGAGATCAGTAAATCAACCTTCTGCCCTTGCTCAGTAAGCTGCCGAGCCATTTCGTATACGAAAACGCCACCGTTACAAAACCCTCCCAGAAGGTACGGTCCCTCTGGTTGAACGGCGCGTATCTGCTGAATGTGGCTTGCGGCTATCTCCTCTACTGAAAGTGGCACTTGCGAACTATCAAACTGATACGGGTCTAGGGCGTAAAATGGTTGATCCGCGCCCAGGTCACTTGCTAATGGAAAACAGTAAAAGCCGTCACCGCGATAAGCTCCATGTAGGTAGAACAAAGGTTGTTTAGCTCCACCATTTTGTACTGCTACTAGAGAAGACCGTGTATTTCCCTCGTTTTGCCGCTGAATCACCCGTGCAAGTTGTTCTATAGTGGGTTCAGCAAAAAGCGTGGGGAGAGAAAGTTTTTTTCCAAAAGCCTGCTGAATGCGACTCAGCAGACGAGCGGCAAGCAAGGAGTGACCGCCGAGATGAAAAAAGTTGTCCTGAATACCAATGGGTCGCACATCCAACAATTCTTCCCATAGCTGTATAAGTTGCTGTTGCACCATCGAACTTGGAGCGACAAAAGTACTTTCCTTCATTATTTCGCTTCCATCGAGCTTTGGTAAAGCGTGACGGTTTATCTTCCCATTAGGCAACAAGGGAAGAGCTGTAAGCAGAATAAATGCGGATGGTACCATATGGACAGGTAACTGCGCCTTCATATAATTATGTAGATCACTCACGCTCACAACCTGTTCCTGGTGGAGCGAGACGTAGGCGACCAGAGTTTTATTTCCAGCAGCATTCTCTTGGGCGACAACGACAACTTCCCGCACAGCAGGATGCGAATCGAGAGCAGCTTCGATCTCCCCTAATTCGATACGAACGCCATTTATTTTTACTTGATGGTCAAGGCGACCAAGGTACTCAATGTTGCCATCACTCAGGTAGCGAACCAAATCTCCTGTTTTGTAGAGCCGAGCATCGAATTGGTTGCTAAAGGGATGAGGAATAAAGCGTTCAGCGGTCAATTCGGGACGATTGAAGTATCCTCTGCCTAAGCCAGTACCTCCAATATAAAGTTCTCCGGGCACGCCTACAGGTACGGGGTTGAGGTATACATCGAGTATATAGAGATCAGTATTTGCGATAGGCCGACCGATAGGAACCAAGCGTCGCGTCCCATTTCGCTCACACTGCCAATAGGTTACATCCACAGCCGCCTCAGTCGGTCCATACAGATTGTGCAACTCAGCAGTCAGCCGCTCGAAGAAACGTTGCTGTACTTCAAATGGGAGTGCCTCGCCACTACAAATGACTCGCCTCAAGCTTTTGCACCTCTCTACGTCTCGCTCCTCTAAAAAGAGGCGTAGCATGGAAGGCACAAAGTGCATAGTAGTTATTCGCTGCTCTTCGATGAGTTGAGCTAAGTAAGCAGTATCACGATGTCCATCAGGACGTGCCACAACGAGCCGCGCTCCTACCATCAAAGGCCAAAAGAACTCCCATACAGACACATCAAAACTGAAAGGTGTTTTCTGCATCACGCCTTCGCCTACTTGCAATTGATATGCCTCCTGCATCCACAAGAGTCGATTGCAAATGCCTTTATGCGTGTTTAGTGCGCCTTTCGGCTTACCCGTAGAGCCTGATGTATAAATCATGTAGGCTAGATGATGAGGTTGAATTTCACTTACTGGCGCATCAGTTGGTTGCAGTGCTATCGTTTGCCATTCTGTATCCACACAGATTACTTCTGGTCCGATCAAATTTGCTTTGAACCGCTCTTGTGTCAAGAGAAGCGGCATCTGAGCATCTTGCAACATGTAGGCGAGTCGGTCAGGAGGATAGGTAGGGTCTAGCGGCACATACGCACCTCCAGCTTTCAGTATCGCAAGTAAGCTTATCACCATTTCGAGCGAACGCTCCATACAAACGCCCACCAACACATCCGGCCCTACGCCGCGTTGTTGCAAAGAGTGCGCCAGTGAGTTCGCCTTACAGTCAAGCTCTCGATATGTGAGGCGTTCCTTCTCGAATATCACTGCCACCTTGTCAGGCGTGCGCTCAACCTGGGCTTCTATCAGTGAATGCAAACACATATCTTCTGGATATCGCGTTGCTGTATCATTCCATTCTACAAGCAGTTGATGGCGTTCAGATTCTGTCAGGAGAGGCAAATCAGCGAGAGAGCTGTCAGGATTCTTCACGATAGCTTCCAACAGCGTCTGAAAGTGTGTTGCCATGCGCACTATAGTTGAGGCGTCGAACAAGTCTGTCCGGTACTCAAAGCTACAAACAATACCATCAGAGAAGTCCTCCACGTTAAGCGTTAAATCGAATTTGGAGGCACCTGTCTCGATATCCATTGGAATAGGCTCCCAGCCTGGTATCAGAGTAGGAAGCGAAGGCTGAAAGGCCAACATTACTTGGAAGAAGGGATTCAAGTTCAACGAGCGATTCGGCTGTAACTCTTTGACTACTAACTCGAATGGCACCTCTTGAGAATCAAGGGCATCAAAAACTACCTCTCTTACCCGCCTAAACGCTTCATGAAAGCTAGGGTTGCCCACTAAATCAGTTCTCAATACAAGTGTGTTCGTAAAGAAACCGAGCAGTGCTTGACTCTCTTGTGTACGCCCTGCACTCACGGTACCAATCACGATGTCGTTTTGTCCTGTGTAACGATGGAGCAGCGTTTGGAACGCTGTTACCAGAGTCATATACAGGCTCCCCTTCTCCTTGTAGCTAAGAGTTTTTAGTGCTATGCTCAACTGTTGAGACAACTGTATGCGGTGTGTTGCTCCTTCAAACGTTTGCATTGCAGCACGAGGACGATCTGTCGGTAGTTCCAGGCTAGCAGGAGCGTCTGTAAGCTGCCGTTTCCAATAGGCAAGCTGGTTTGTGAATGTTTCTCCTTGCAGATATTCTTGCTGCTGAGAGGCGAAATTTCTATACTGCATGGGCAAATCTGGCAATGACACCGCTTGACCAGTCGAGAACGCGGTATAAAACGAGGCAAGGTCTTGCAAGAGAACGTTTATAGACCATCCATCAAAGATGATGTGATGCACAGTAAGTGCAAGCACATACTCCTCTGCTCTCAGCCTAACTAAGAGTCCGCGCAGCAAAGGTCCTTGTGTCAAGTCGAAAGGGCGGCGTACATCTTCCGTCACCAAACGTAGCAACTCCGCGTCGCGATTTCTCTCAGCAACGTTCTGGATATCTACCATTTGCAGTGGCATAGTAAGAGTAGGCGTAATTGCTTGCATAGGCCGCCCCTCCACTGCTACAAAAGTCGTGCGTAGAACTTCGTGACGTTGGAGAATTGCATCGAGACTTTGTTCGAGCGCGAACACATTCAGTCGAGTATTCAAGCGTAAGCATATAGGAAGATTGTAGGAAACATTGTGTGGCTCTAACTGCTCAAGTAACCAGAGACGTTGCTGATGCAAAGATGCCTCGAATAGAGAAGGCTGTTTATCCTGTTGGGTATTATCTTCATTAGCACCAATTTTGATGTCATTCTCTGCCCAAACCGTCTCAGCATCGGTAGTTATTGGTTGATTTTTATACTGTTTGACTATTGATGATTCATTTGAAAAATTTTTAGATGGAGCGTCCTCTGCTAATAACCCACGCTTCGTGGTTACGGTCATACTAATATTTTCTCCTACTCATCTTTATATATATGTGATCACAATGCTTATTCTCTGTAAGTATTTCGATTGTATCATTTCGTAGTGTAGATACTCGTGAGTACAGGTAATGATTGTATGAAGAAACGAGAAGAGCGGTAAAGATTTTACGACGAAGGAAAATAAGGAGCGTAAGCCTTCTCATCCCGCCTTCAACCTCTCCCATGCCCTTCCCGTAATATGCTATGGTATACATAGACTTACGTGTCCAAGAAAGGGCTATCATGCGTACAACAATTCCCCGCGTCAATCGTTTTTCACAGACTGTACGCTTTTTTCGCGTCTCCCGTCTGCTTTTGTGGACTATATGGATCATATATCGTGAGCGTCGGCGCGTGATTCGCGCACGCGAGCGTGGCAATTATGAGGTACAACCGAATATAGAGGTGCTTATTAAGGTCTTGGTGGCCTTTCGGGTTACAGCGGTCAAGCTCGGCGTGCTGATGATTAAGCTAGGTCAATTCCTGAGTTCGCGTGCCGACCTGTTACCGGACGAGGCTATTAGCGTGTTGACTTCGCTACAAGATGAAGTGCCACCCGCGCCATTTGAGCATGTGGTGAGCGTCATCGAGTCCGAGACGGGCAAGCAGGTTAAGGATATCTTCAGCTTTATAGAGCATGAGGCCACTGCTGCCGCCTCACTCGCACAGGTTCACAAGGCAACGTTACGTGCTACAGGAGAAACGGTGGCGGTCAAGATTCAGCGTCCTAATACTGATCAACTGGTGAGCATGGACCTGAGTACGCTCAAATTCGTGATTCGTGTCATCAACTTTTTTGTTGATACAACTGGTTTTATCGACCTCATGGGCATCTATCGTGAGTTCAAGCGCACTACCTACGAAGAGATCGACTATGCGAAGGAGGCGGCGAACGCCAAACGCTTTCAAGAAATGTTCAAGGATGACCCTACCATCTACATTCCGCGCATGTACGATGAGTACATCTCACCACATATGTTGGTTATTGAGTGGATTGACGGCATCAAGGTGAACGACTATGTGGCTCTCGAAGCGGCGGGTATCAGCCGTCTTGAGGTTGCTAAGCGTACCGTCAGTGCTTACTTCTACCAGTTCTTTGTCGCGGGCTTCTTTCATGCCGACCCGCACCCTGGCAATATCTTCGTCAAAAGAGGCGTCAAGACGGAGGATGGTGGTCCTGTCATTGCCTTTATCGACTTTGGGATGGTGGGTTCGCTTAACAAGAGCATGAAGCAATCGCTCAAAGATTTGTTTGTTGGCTTTCTATCGCGTAATTCACGCTCCCTCGTCAACGCGCTGGTTAAGCTTGGCTTTGTGGGACAGGGGGCGAATATCAGCGTGATCGAGCGCGGCATGTCGCTTATGATGGAGCAATACTACGGGATGAGCCTCGGTGAAGCGCGTGGCCTCGATATTCCAGAAGTGGCACAGGACGTTGAGAAGCTTCTTTACGGACAACCTTTCCAGATACCGGCACAGTTCGCCTTCACAGGTCGCGCTATCAGTACGTTAGGCGGCGTCTCAACTGGCCTTGCACCAGAATTCAACTTTGTTGAGGTGGCGACGCCTTATGCACGTAAATTCCTGGGACTTGATAGTGAGGGCATCGGACAGACTGTACAGGAATATCTGAATCAGGCACTCGATACAGGGCGTACATTGCTGGCCTTGCCTCGTGCGCTCGAACAGGTCATCACGAAGATCGAGACGGGACAAATCGAGGTCAAGCTGGCGGGTCAACGTTCAAGAGACCGAATTCGCTTCCGCTTTGGGCGCAATGGTGGAGGGAGTAGCGGTATGGCATCGGGCAGTGGTGGACTCTCGTGGTCGCTCATGTTTATTGCTGCCGTTGCCGGAGGCGTCTATCTTACAACGGCACATCTGATGGTTCCTGCGTGGTTCTGTCTTGGATTAGCCGGAGCAACCATTCTTGGCTTATTGATACGAAGGTAGATTTGTTTGTCCACGAAACTCCATCTGTAGGTGGAGTTTCGTGGACAAACAAATTTTATTTCTTGAAAAAGTCTATGGTTGCTTTTACACCATCTTCAAAACTAACCTGGGGCTTCCAACTTAGAATACGCTCGGCCTTGCTATAGTTGAAGTAGGACAAGTAGATGTCGCCGGGGCGTTTAGGAGCGTGAGTGATCTCCGGTTTGTAGTCGGTGATGTTTGCCAGGATGTTGTAAATCTCATTGACGGAGACGGGGTTGCCAGCACCAATACAGAAAATTTCGTTGTTGCCATGTTCGATGGCAAGCAGGTTGGCACGCGCCACATCTTCTACATACACGTAGTCCTTGCGCTGCTCACCGTCCCAGTCGATACGTACACCCTCATGGTTGAGGAAACGTTTGGCGAAGATGGCGATAACTCCGGCTTCGCCGTTAGGGTCCTGCCGTGGTCCATAGACGTTCCCGTAGCGGAGGGCAGTAAAGTTTAGCTCGTTGGCCTCGTGCCAGTAGCGCAGGTAGTATTCGGCAACCATTTTAGTGATACCATAAGGTGCCTCTGGGTGCTGAGGAACCTCTTCATCGACGGGCAAACGAACAGGAGTACCATAGGTCGCGCCTGACGAGGCGAAGATGATTTTCTTGACACCGACGCGTGTGCAATTGGTCAACACATTGAGCAGGCCAATCACATTGAAGCGTGCATCTAGTTGTGGATTTTTCGTAGAGATTGCCACACTCGCCTGCGCCGCCTGATGGCTTACTATCTCTGGCTTGACCTCATCGAATACCCGCGCCAGTGCCGCTTCATCAGTGATATCGGCGTGATAGAACTTCGCCTGCGGATTGAGGTTGCTTTGTTTGCCACCACCCTCGGACCATAAGCTATCGACAACGGCAACTTCGTGGTTCGCCGCTAATAGTTGATCGACGATGTGTGAGCCAATGAAGCCAGCTCCACCTGTAACCAGAACCTTCATGATAAAATGTATCCTCTCTCGCCATAAATTTGATAATCCGTAACAATTCCAAATATTGTTGGAGATTTGAACCGCCAATAAGAGCCTGATGTATATGTGCGAGTCTGATTTTTGTGTACGGGTCTGATTTTATCACACCTTTTGGCGACAAACCAGGGATGGAAATACGTTTTTCAACCCTCGCATACATTCTACATTACCAAACAAGGCGCAATGGAATCAGGGTCTACGTAGAGGGGAGACCCTTGCGGTCTCCCTGCATGTTCATCATTTTCATGTATCACATGAGCTGACTGAGTGCCGCCTGTAGCTCTTGTGGGTGCGTAAGAACGGGAAAAATGCGCAGGCCAGTAGCCTCCTGTAAACGTGTAAGCACACTACTATCCTCAGGATTTGCGAGGGCGACGGTAAGCACACCACGCTCACGTCCAAGCGGGTAGCATTGGAGTTCGTGCATCAGTTGAAGAGCCACTAGTCTCTGCACCTGTTGTGCTTTTTTGCGCGGCAACAGTGAAAGATAAGGTACACCAAGCTTACGGGCGAGAGCGGTCAAATCCTCTTCTTGTCCAGAGGTTTCTATGTCCGTAGGAACTTCCTGAGACGTCGATGCTTTAGATAGAGGTGCTTTACGCTTGACTTTTTCGGGTTGCAGGTCCAAGCTGTAGTGCGGACTAGTAGCAGCCGCGACACATTCAGCCGCATCACTAAAAGGGTCGGGATAGGCGGCATGTCCAATGGTTATCATACATGGACGCAAGATTTCTTGCTCATTCGTATTATGAACACGCCAGAGCAAGGCATCCCACAGCCGCGTCTGCACGATACTTCCACCTTCACTATTTGCGTTGAGCAGCAAAAAGTAGAAGGTCGAATTCAGAATATACGCTACATCTGTTTTACGTACAAGACAACGTAAACTCTCGAAATAGTAGGCAATGCTTTGTGACAACATATCGGAACTCAATAATGCCCTACCATCATCCGTAGTAAACTGAAGTGTAATAGTTACGAGCGCAACGCGTGGAATACATGCTGTGATATTGGTCTGTAGAGAATTTTCTATGCATTGTATTGTGTGCGCGACTTTGTACAGTGGTCGTTGCACAACATTTTGATATGCTATAAGAGAAGTAGCCTCGTTGCCCATCTCGCGGCTCCTGTTATTAAGAACAATAGTTATACAATCATTGTATGTATAGTACGTGCTACACAATAGGAAACGATACTACTTTTCGGTTATGTTTGCGTTAAGACTTCTCTATTGTGGTTAAGATAATAACTCATTCTGTCACCTCGTAGTGTTTGATGAGGAGTTGGATTGGCTCAACCAATTTGCCGATTTGCATGAGCAAGAGGTCGTTTTGCTGCATGAGGTCGAAGAGCAAGGTTGCGACGACTCCATCATCACCCTGTGCCACCAGTTGTATATCGGGGATGATGTCGCCAAAGATCGCGTTCGCGCTATCGAAGAGTAATGCGAGGGAGCTATCCACTTGCGAGAGAGATGACGCGGGAAGAGCGGCGGCAGGCTCTATAAACATTGCGGTGAAAGAGGGATGCGTCTTGTTGTTTTCCTGCCATTCGCTGAGAGAGGTTGAGAGTCGTTCATAGGCGTGTTGCCATTGATCTGTGCCAACATGAGTAGGCATCTCTGCATCAGGAGAAGTTTCTTCGGTGAAGTTAAGAACGGCAAGGACGCTTGTCGTCGTGCTGAGCAAGAGATGACAATGCGACTCGACACGCTCTAAAAGCTGTTGTAGAGCCTGCAGTTGCTCCCAGATCGCGTGGCGACATGCGAAGCCACTATGCGGCGGCGTATCCTGTAGCGAGGTTGCGTGGACTACATCAGGAAGAATGCGCTGATACAGCATATTGGCACAGTTATATAGGCGATGCAGACAGAAGACAAGCGTCTCAATATCATCCTGCTCCGCACGCCCTTTGAAGTATTCAGGGATGCGTTCTAACAGAAGGAGTAAACCTGTCTCCACGCTTTGCGGCACAATAATCATAGCACTCTCCTCGTGTTTAATTTCCTGGCTGTTCATATGTTCATGTTTCCTTCCATTACAAAGCTGCTCTTTCTGTACATTGTACGGAGAGGTCATAACCGTTTAAGGTTCACGTTGACGTGAACGGTATAGTGTGGTATCACAAAGAAGGAATGTTCTGAGAAACTTACGGAAGGTGAAACAGTGAAAACAGCGATAGCGCATGACGAGGCTCGGCGCACCTCAAGGGCGAATAGACCAGTTGGACCACACTACAAATGGATTGCCCTGACAAATACGACATTGGGCGTTCTTATGGCAAGTATCGACGCCAGTATCGTGCTGATTTCTTTACCTGCAATCTTCAACGGTATTCATATCAATCCACTGGCACCAGGAGAAACAAACTATTTTCTCTGGATGCTGCTTGGGTACATGGTGGTAACGGCGACGTTACTTGTCACGTTTGGACGCATCTCGGACATGTTCGGGCGCGTCAAACTCTATAACTTAGGCTTCGCAATCTTTACAGTTGGCAGTATCCTCCTATGGCTGACGCCGGGGACGGGCAATACAGGCGCGTTGGAACTTATTCTGTTTCGCCTTGTGCAGGGCGTTGGTGCGGGTTTTCTCTTCTCCAATAGTGCCGCTATTCTAACCGATGCTTTTCCAGAAAATCAGCGTGGCCTTGCACTTGGTATTAACCAGATTGCCGCTATTCTCGGCTCCGTGATTGGGCTTATTCTGGGCGGCATCCTGTCGTACTTTAGCTGGCGACTCGTCTTTCTCGTCAGTGTGCCGGTCGGTCTTGTCGGTACGGTGTGGGCGTATCTCATGCTGCGCGAGGTGGCGACGATTCGCGCACATCAGAAACTGGACTGGCCCGGCAATATTACCTTCGCGTTAGGTGCAACAATTCTGCTGCTTGGTATCACTTACGGGATCGAGCCATACGGGGGTTCACCGATTGGCTGGGGCAACCCTCTTGTGATTGCTGCATTGAGCATCGGCGTTCTTCTGCTGGCACTCTTCATTTGGATTGAGATGCACGTGGAGGATCCGATGTTCCGCCTGGAATTATTTAGGCGACGTATGTTCGCTGCAGGCAATGCAAGCAGTTTTCTGGCAAGCATTGCTCGCGGGGGATTGCAGTTCATGCTGATTATCTGGTTACAGGGCATCTGGCTACCGTTGCATGGCTATAGTTATGACGTAACGCCATTGTGGGCTGGCATCTATCTGTTGCCTTTATTGATTGGTTTCGTGGTGATGGGTCCGCTCAGTGGCTGGCTCTCGGACCGCTTCGGGGCACGAGTCTTCTCGACAACGGGAATGCTCATTCAGGCACTGGGCTTTCTGCTACTGACATTTCTGCCAGCGAACTTCGACTACATGTGGTTCGCGATCATCCTGTTTATGCTCGGCATCGGGCAAGGAATGTTCTCTTCACCAAACACATCGTCGGTGATGGGCAGTGTACCAGCCGACCAGCGCGGTGTGGCGTCGGGCATGCGTGCTACCTTCCAGAACTCAGGTTCGCTCGTGAGTATCGGTGTCTTCTTCAGCATCATCACGGCTGGCTTAGCATCATCGCTGCCTATAACACTTTTCAGTGGGCTAACGAAAGCTGGAGTTCCTGCTACGGTTGCAGATAAGATTGCACACCTGCCACCAACGTCGGCACTCTTTGCCGCCTTCCTGGGCTACAATCCAATGGCAACGTTGATTCCAGGAAATGTACTCAACGCGTTGTCGAAGGGAGATCAGGCCAACTTGCTGGGGAGAAACTTCTTTCCGAATTTGATCTCGCCTCCGTTTATGACAGGTCTACGCGGCGTCTTTTACCTTGCAATGGCGATGTGTCTTGTAGCGGCTCTCGCCTCGCTGTTACGTGGAAAGAATCCGGTACAAACTCCAAAGGGTAGTGGGACAGTAGAGGATGTAGCAACAGGGCAAGCGGAGTCTACCGCCGCAACGGTATCGGATTAGAGGTTAAAGGAGGTGGTGACTGGTATACCGTGTTATCGGCACGGTATACCAGTCACCACCTCCTTTAAGAATTTTCACGTTGGGCGTATTGTAAGACGCGGGTGGTTTCGGCGCGAACCATGTCAAGGCTGATGTTGAGGCTTTCGAGAACACCTACCGCAATACCTCCACCTTCGACGACGGTACCTAATAAAAGATGCTCTGTGCCAAGATAGGCGTTGTGCATTTGTTTTGCCTCTTCTGAGGCCAGTTCGATTGTCTTTTTGGCGCGTGGAGTTAAGCCAATTTCATTTGGTACAACAATATCGCCACGTCCGATAATGAACTCGACAGCTCGGCGCACAGAATTCAATTCGACGCCAAGATTTTGCAAAACGGCACCCGCAACACTATCGCTCTGATGAAGAAGGCCGAGCAGAAGATGCTCTGTACCAACATAGTTGTGTTGAAAGCTCAACGCCTCTTCGCGTGCCACCTCGATTACCTTGTGTGCTTGATCCGTAAAGGGGTAGCCTGCATATGGTCTTGTGCTTTGCGTTTGGAGAATTGCAGTGGCACGCGGTTTTGTTATCGGAGATTTCCGTGAGGATGTTGACTCAGTTGCCTCTTGTGCTTGCTCTGAGGAATTTTGTTGTGCTTCTAAAAGTATTTGAGGCAATGCAGTATCAACTTTTTCTAGTGTAATGCCCTCACTTTCAAGAACACCAGCCGCGATACCCTCACCTTCACGCATCATACCTAGCAGTATGTGTTCGGTACCAATGTAGGAATGTCCGAGGCGATGCGCCTCATCAACGGCTAGCTCAATCGCTTTTTTAGAGCGGGAGGTGAGTCCAATTTGTGGTTGTGAAAAATTTGGGTCTCCTTGCTCAATAATAAATTCAACGGCAGTACGTATTTCCAGAGGCTCAACATCCATAGTACGCAACAGGATAACCGCCGTATTGTTTTCATCACGGATGAGGCCGAGTAGCAGATGTTCGGTACCGACGTAGTGATGTTTGAGGTTTTGCGCCTCTTCCTGTGCGTAGGCAAAGACGCGTCTGGCCTGATCGTTGAATTTGTCGAAGCGACCTGTGTTGCTCATGTCGGTATGCCTTTCTTTATTCTCTTTTTGTATTGGTAGTACACAATCAAGCTACATGTGTCGGTTTTTCGTAGGGACCAGATTGATCGCGTCCGTTGCTC
>CAXUHG010000022.1:0-37280 GCA_964250805.1 uncultured Ktedonobacteraceae bacterium
GTTATGGATGGCATGGCAGTACCCGAAGAAATTGAACGTCCACAAATGATTACGATTAGCGTTGCTGCTTAGAAAGTGAATAATTTATGGGAACATACACAATCATGGTTTTGCCGGGGGATGGCATTGGACCAGAGGTGACAGAGCAGGCTCTACGCGTCCTGCAAGCGGTGGGAGAACGTTATGGGCATAGCTTTACCTTTCATGAGGGATTAGTCGGTGTCGCGGCTATTCAGGCGGAGGGTGATGCTATCTCGGATGCGACGATGGAGCTTTGCCAGCAGAGCGATGCGATTTTATTTGGTGCGGTTGGCGGCTTGCCACAGGATATGGCGAACTCAAGTGTGAGGCCGGAACGTGCGCTTTTTCGTTTGCGTAAGGGGTTACAGCTTTTCGCCAATTTGCGACCGATACGCCCGTTTAACGCGCTCCTGGATGCTTCTAGCATTAAGCGCGAATACTTGCAGGGCACAGATTTTATTGTGGTACGCGAACTTACAGGTGGTCTCTACTATGGCATTTTAGAGCCATTAGAGAGCAAACCTAGCGCGATCCGTCCCACTGAGCGTGGTATAGAAGCTATTGATACGCTACTGTATACAGAGGGTGAAATCGAGCGTATTGTGCGTGCGGCGTTTGATATCGCGCGAGGACGACGCAAGCGCGTTACCTCTGTTGATAAGGCCAACATTTTGAGTTCGTCGGTATTGTGGCGGCGTGTTGCCGACCGCGTTGCAAGCGAGTATCCAGATGTGACGCTAGAACATTTGCTTGTAGATGCGTGTGCAATGCATCTTATTCGGCGACCAACCAGCTTTGATGTGATTGTCACTGAAAATATGTTTGGCGATATTTTGACGGACGAAGCCTCTATGCTCGCTGGTTCGATGGGTATGCTACCCTCGGCGAGTCTTGGTACACGACGAACTGAACACGGAGTCTTTGGTCTCTACGAGCCAATTCACGGCTCCGCGCCAGATATAGCAGGGCAGGGTAAGGCTAATCCTTTCGCGGCTATTCTATCGGCGGCAATGCTGCTCCGCCATTCGCTAGGCTTGACGCATGAGGCAGAGGCGGTTGAGGTTGCTGTTGAGCGCACTATAGATGAGGGCTATCGAACAGAAGACATACACGAGGGGGGGAAAGAGGTAGTGGGAACAAGTGAGATAGGAAATAGCGTATTGAAACATCTTGCGGTAGTCTAGCCCATCATCGGTCTAGGACAAGAACCGAGGACGCGAAGTTTCTTCTGAGCCTGAGCCAGTTTTTGTACAACATCGCCATCAATGTTGGATAGTGTGGCATCATCGTCGGCTGACGATGATGCCATTTGTGTTTCTAAGGTCGCGATTTCGTCCAACAGCAATTGCCGTTGCACATACCAGCGCGTCACAGCCCGTTCAACACCCATGTTGCGACTCCTCATACCAGATTTCCTATCCAGCCACCGCACCATACACATGTGAGTTCAGAATGTTTAGCAGTTCTTCATCCTGATAAGGTTTGACAAGATAAGCTGTGGCACCTAGCTGCATTGCACGCTGCTGATGCTTCGCTGCTGCTCTCGAAGTCAGCATAACGAGCGGCAATGTGCGATATTGCTCTTGAGCGCGAACGGTAGCGATCAGTTCGTAGCCATCCATACGCGGCATCTCAACGTCAAGCAATACGGCGGCAGGCGTCTCGCGACCGATCATCTCTAGTGCCTCCACGCCATCGCGTGCCATCTGAGTCTCCCACCCATGCTGTTTGAGCATATTACCAACGACACGGCGCACGCTGGGGCTATCGTCAACGATCAGAACGTGTTTACCACGCTCCTGTTTCGGCGTAGTTGTGGGAACCTTTGCGAAACCGCTTGTCTGCTGCACAGGGCTGCCTTCAATACGAGTTCTCGATGCTGGCATCTGTGGAACGGACGCGGCAATCTCCTGCGCCGGAATACCACCAGTTATATTCGAGAGAAGCCGATTGCGTGTCGAGAGCAACTCCGTCAACTCAAGCACCAACACCACCTGCCCATTGCCTAACACAGTGCCACCGGCAACACCATAGACATGACGCAAATGTGGGCCGAGGTTTTTCATCACGATGTCAAGTTTCCCTTTTACCTCGTCTATGACGAGTGCGACACGGTTTCCACCTGTATTCACCAGCAAGACATGCGATTTTTCATCAATTGGTGTTTGCGGCAACGAAAGATATTGAGCAAGCACATTCAATGGATAGAGATCGTTACGTACAACGACAGCAGGCTGTCCAGCAACAGTAGTACGCTTGAACGTATCTAGTCGTCCAATCGACTCGACCATCACAATCGGCACGGCAAATTGCTGATCGCTGACACGTACCATCATGGCACTCTGGATTGCTAGACTGGTCGGGAACTTCATGGTAAAGGCCGTTCCCTTACCAGGAGTGGACTCAACCTCTATCGTTCCGCGCAAACGCGAAACGCTGTCGCGTACTACGTCGAGCCCAACACCACGTCCACTCTCTTCGCTCAAAACCTCGGCGGTAGAGAAGCCTGGACGGAAAATCAATTCAATCAGTTCGTTCTCACTAAGTGTATGTTCTGGACGAATAAGGCCGTGAGCAATAGCAACTTGCCGCACCTGTTCAGGCTCGATGCCTCTTCCATCTTCACGCACGGTTATTACAACTTGGTTTCCCTCGTAGGAAGCCGAGAGCGTCAATTGACCCTTTGGTGACTTGCCGTGTGCTATACGCTCCTCTTCGGTCTCGATACCATGATTGACAGCGTTACGCACAAGGTGCAGAAGAGGACCAGCAATTTCCTCAAACACAGTGCGGTCGATTTCGGTTTCCTCACCTTCAAGCAAAAACTCGAATTCTTTATGCTGTTTCAGCGCAACGGATCGTGCAGCACGGTAGAGACGAGGCGTCATTGTCGAGAGCGGCACGAGGCGTGTCTTCATCAAGCGATCCTGAACGGTAGTGCTGAGACGGTTTTCACGAGCAAACACACCTTCGCATTCACGGATGATTGCATCCATTTCTGCGCTCAGTGTTGACATGTCTGAGATACCCTCACTCAAGCCACGTGCCACTTGATGAAACTCTGTATAGCGATCCATTTCCAGTGCGTCGAAATCCGCAAGGTGAGAAGGTTCTTCATTTTTGCCATTCCTGCCGTTTGTACTGGGTTGACTTCCATCGCCAGGCATAACGGTTACGGAACGACCACTGGGAAGAGTTGCAGCTTCAAAACGACTCTCCAACTTTTGACCGACATCACGCAGTCGATTACTACTGATGCCAACGTCCGCAACAAGGCGCACAAGTCGCTCGATGCGCTCCTCTAACACACTACGGTTCACGAGGAGTTCGCCAAAAAGGTTTACTAGCTCATCCAGTTTTTGCAAACGAACGCGAACACTCAAATCACCTCGACTTGCACGTTGCGCGTTTGTTTCTGGCATCTCTGACACTGTACCAGCCACCATAGCCGAGTCGGTAGCAGGCTCATCGCTCTCTTCGTCGATGTCTTCATTAACTGTGCTTAAAGCAACTCCATGCCCACTAAGCAAATTCGCGTAACGTACACGCAAAACCTGAACTCTTGCCTCGTCAGAAAGAGCATCCGTCCTGTCACCTGTGATAAGCACATCGAGCGTTTCAGCAGTATCCAGGATAAGACCAACGGCATCGGCAGAAGCAGGCGTCTTTCCTTCCATAATGCTATCAAGCAGGTCTTCGGAGACGTGACTCAGTTCAGCAATGGCACGGAATCCCATCATAGCAGCAGCACCTTTTAGAGTGTGAGTGGCACGTCGAATACCCTGAATAAATTCGCGATTGGTCGGGTCTTTCTCAAGTGCTGCCACATAGGTACTGATTGTTTGCAGATGTTCTTCCGCCTCTAAACGGAAAATCTCAGTTGCCTCCTCACCAAAATCTCCACTCAGCGCTGCTGATGCCGACGAAGCAGATTGTGCGGAAGCAGCAGCGTTCACAGGTTGTGTCGGTAGTGCTACTTTTTGCACGTCTGCCGATGAAGGTGATGGCGTAGTTAGTGCAACATTCTCTACAGGAGATACTAACTTTGCTGAATCCTTGTGTACAGGAGGCTCTTCTCGTTCACTTACATCTGATGATTGACGCGCTCTATCCGCGAAGTTCGAGGTTGTTGGAGCAGGTGATGGAGGAAGAGCAAGTGAACCATATCCTGTATCAGCATTTTCAGCAATCTGGCTCAAAAATTCCTGACGTACCTTAATCTCAATTTCATCACGTAGCTGTTCTTCCAATTCGGAACGCAATTCATCTGCTGTACCGATATTAGCAGTTCGCACCTGCAAACGCTGCTTCTCTTCAAATTCCTGACGAATCTCGTTGCGAAGTTGTTGCTCTAACTCAGCGCGTGCAGCGGCAGTAGCGATTGAGCGGTCTTCATATTCGCGCCGCATTTCTTCGCGTACACTTGCTTCGATCTCCGCGCGTAGCACATCCATATTGCCGCGCCGCTCGAACGTGACCCGCTCCTGAATACCTTGTTCTGCCTCCTGTGGAGTTTGCTCCTCCCAGGGAGTCCATGCTGATTGTTGTGATTTTGCCTGCTCCACCTGTTGGAAGGCTTCACCAAATGAGACAATCGAGCTGGTCAATTGTGCGAGAACGGCATGCATCTGCTCATCTGTCAGTTCGACACCACTTGTAATCTGTTTGAGCAATTCGAGGATTTTCTTCAGCTTACTGTTCGAGACCCACATAACGGAGAGAGGCAGGTAGCGTCGCACTTGCTCAGGACTGTTTTTGAGGTTGAGGCCCATTGCCTGACCCGCCCATTCCTCCATACGATCAAGTGCATCTTTCGAGCCATCCAGAAAACCTTTAAACTCACTCCGCTGCTCTTCGATAATGGTTATCGCGCTATGCAACTGTGAGCTTACATTCCTAAGTGATGATGCATATGATACTAGTGTACGCGTCTCATCCTGTACATTCTCATAAACTGTTGGCAATGTATACTCTTGCTCTTGCACCACAAGCGATTGCTCAATGGATGCCTCAATCGACTGATTCGGATCAGTCATTGGTATTTCCTGCTCACTAGGGAAGTTAGTGGCAGCAGCATTAGCGTATGCTTGTGAGCCATTTTCCACAGGGGCGAAATAGAGAGAGGATGACTGACGTGTAGAAGCAACGAGTGCATCCAGCGCGCTTGTTGTGACCGATGTCGGCTCTACTTCAGGTTCAGCCAATTGCGCGACAGGTTGCAGTTCTTCCTGTGTTAGAGTTGGCACAACTTCGGGCTGTATTGGCTCTTCGGGCCAGACAGTATCGTCTCCTTCTGAAGATGCGGAGGTACGAAACGACGCAAGCACCTCATCGAACGAAGGCATAGAAGACGTTGGAAACGCTTCTGTCGGTTGCTGTGACAGTTCTGGAGGGTTTTCAGCAACGGCATTATGTGAAGCAATAGGCGCGTTTTGCTGGGGGACTGCCGTTGAAGCATCAATCGAAGCACGATACTGCATATAATCGTCATCGTCTTCGGTAACTACCGCTTCTTCATTAATACCATTACGAATACCATCAAGGAGTCGATGTAGCCTACGGAGAGAACGCTGCAGCAATGCGATAGTGGGGGTATCGAGAACAATAATGCTTTCCAACGCATCACCAAGAATGTCTTCCATACCACGAGCTACATGTGCAAGGCCGGGGAAATCCATCATAGACGCAGAGCCACCGATAGTGTGAGTGCGGCGATACGTCTCCTCGATAGCGTCCATATCGCTTGTTGCTTGCGTTTCTTGCGCTAATTGAGCCAGATGATCGAGATTCGTTTCGATATCCGGTAAATAGCTATTCACCTCTTCAATAAAAGAATCGAGGACAGACATTTTGTCAAACGTATTCGACATGTTGCAGACACTCACTCTTCTAGTATGATGGTACACATATCCTTCTGGTATGTGTACCATAACACTGGCTTGCTAGCGACCAAAGTCTTCGTTATTGGAGAAGGGAACTTGGTCTTGATTGAACGGCGATGATTGCCTCTGGCCTGATTGTGAGCCATTTGACCGTCGTTGGCGCGGTTGTGCTTGTGGAAGGGGCTGTGAGGATGGATTAGAGGGCAAATGACTCAAAGGCGGAAAAAACGCCTGATTTTGCCCATTGAACCCTCGTCTTTCCTCCTGTCCCCTTCCTCCATTCTGGTTTGGCTGGCTCTCGAAGCCACCAAAACCATTCATATTGCCAAAGTCTTGTGGAGTACTATACTGATTGTTACCATACTGCGGATTACCAAATTGCTGATTGCCGTTATCACCAAAACCTTGCTGACCATCAAATTGCCCAAAACCCGGTTGATTTGAGAACTGATTGTCATCAAAGCTCGAAAAATCCGAAAATTGAGGGTCGCCAAAATTCGGCTGACTCGCGAATTGAGACTGGAAAGCGAAGTCTTGCTGACCATTGTTTCCGTATTGCTGCCCACCAAAGCTCGAAGAGGTTGCATATTCTTGTTGATCGTTAAAATTGTACTGACCAGAATTGGACGATAAAGCTACTAGGGAGCCAGAATTTCCAGGCTCTGGTAAAGGTGGAAAGTTGCCTGCAAAGTTCTGTCCCCAATCCTCGGCCTCTGCGGATGATTGACCAGGGTTCAAGGCTGGTGGGAACATTTGCCCTTCATTGTTCATCTCAGTAACAGATGTCAAATGAGAGAACGTATCAGAGGTATCATTTCCACGCTCTGGCAATCGGAACGTCGAGACCGAAGCACGCAGTTGTTCAGAGAGTTCCGCGAGATAACTTACGCTGATAGCTGCTTCCTGAGTACCTGCATCAGTTTGACGAATCACTTCAGAAATCTGGGACATTGTGACGGCAACAGCTTCCGAAACGGGCGACTGCTCGTTCGCAGAACGTGCTATGCTTTCAATCATCTTCGCCTGTCGCTCCACGGCACTGTAAATTGAGTTAAGCGCACGACCAGCTTCATCAGCCAGTTGTGATCCCTTCACTACTTCTTGTGTGCTATCTTCCATAGCAACAACCGCGTCGTAAGTGTCACCTTGAATACTTTTCACGAGGTGACCGATACGTTTTGTTGATTCCGTAGAACGCTCTGCAAGGAGACGAATTTCATCTGCGACAACGGCAAAACCGCGTCCATGCTCACCAGCCATTGCGGACTGAATAGCGGCGTTCAAGGCAAGTAAGTTTGTCTGGTCGGCGATATCTTCGATGATACGTACAATTTCACCAATTTCATTCGAGCGTTCGCCCAAACGTTTGATCTTTTTCGATGTTTCCTGCACGTTCTCACGAATCACCATCATGCCATCAATAGTCTGCTTTACCGACTGCTGACCGCTGGTAGCACTCTCCAGTGCTTCTTGCGCCACCTCCACGCTCGTCATAGCATTTTGAGCGACATTTTGGATGAAGATAGCAAGAGCTTCAACAGCTTGAGAGGTTTGAGAGATTTGCTCTACCTGTGAGTCAGAGGCTTGAGCAAGGTCTGCTGAGCGGTCAAGAATACGACGGGTCGCGTTCGTCACTTGTACAGCGGTCGCTTGCACGCGACCCACGACCTTCGCCAGTTCTTCGATCATATAGTTGAAGGAGTCAGCTAGCACGCCAAGCGTGTCAGGAGTCACCTCGGCTTGCACACGTAGGTCTCCATCGCCAACGGCACTCACCTCTTGCAAAAGCTTCTCGATTTGAGCTTGGAGAGCCGCAGCGTCAGTACCAGTACCACCGAGAGCAGGACCAGAACTTCCTGTAGAGCCATCTAGCACGGTGTTGACGGCACCGGCGAGCATTGCGAACTCGTCTTCGCCACTGAAAGTGGCACGAGCTGAACGGTCTCCATTGCTATAATCACGACAAACTTCTGTAAGTCCAATTAACTTATCTTTTATTCGACGTTGCATAAAATAATAGACAGTAAATACGAGAAGTAGTGACGCAAGCGCACAAACAATAATTGCCAATCCCAAAGACATAGGCTTGGATGGCACGTTGGCAAATACAATGCCAAGCACTGCGAAAAGCAGGACAGGAATCCCAACAGAAGCTGCCATACCTGTGAGCAAGAGTGCATTTACGGTCGTGCCACTCTTATTGCGGTCAGGGTTCATTCGCCAGACCTCCTAATTAAAAAGAGAAATCTACAATAAGTCAAATATGTTTCACTCAACATGGCTTGCGCCTCCTCACTGTGAGTAGTGCTGCATTTTATCAGAGAAGAGGAGGCGGGTTACATCCAGTAACACTATGATACGATTACCAACCACCGCATAAGTTGAAGCATAAGGAGCTATCCACTGTGGAATTGTCGTCGGTTGTACACTTCCACTCACAACAGCAGCGAGAGGAATCTGTACCATGTCGCTTACGCTATCTACCGTCAGACAAATCACCATTTCGTTCGCCTGCACTGATAGCAAGCGAGTGCGTGTATCGGTAGGAATCTGCTCTAGCTCCAAAAAGGCTCTGAAGTTCACCACCGAAGCGATAGCACCTCGCAAGTTTACCACACCTTGCACCCATGATACTACATTCGGGACAGGAGTGATATACATAGGCCGTTCGACCCCTTGTATTGCTTCTGCTTTTACTGCAAATTCGCGGTTCTGTAACGAGAAAACCAAATATTGCTCGCCGATAGCTGCAAGCACTTGCTCTACAGAGTCATCATCAGCAAGTTGACCACTCTGCATACGTTGCAATTGTGCAGTAGCAGCCAGGATTCGCTGTTGTTGACTTGCGGCAAGAGCCAATCTTGAATTCTCTTGAGTGCTTTTCAAGTCTTTCATCCTAAGTACTCCTAACTGCCCTATAGCCCAAAAGTACCTCCAACAACGTATGTAGGGTAGGAAATACAAAAAGATAGGGAGTGTATCTTTTCGCCAGACATATCATAGACAGCAAAAATGGTACACTACGACCCATTCCTCAATGAAGAGGTCGTAGTATAGCTCTCATCGAAAGTTTCAAACATTTACACGAGACTTCGTACATTCGCGACTAATTCGTCTGTATTAAATGGTTTCGTCATATAGAGATCAGCCCCTTGTCTCAGGCCCCAAGAGCGGTCAAGAGGAGTGCTTTTGCTGGTCAATAAAATTATTGGAATATGTTTACTTGCTTCGTAGTTTTTTAGCTTACGACACAGTTGGAAACCATTCTGCTTAGGTAGAACAACGTCCAACACAATACAATTTGGACGCTCTTTGAAAACTTTCTCTACGGCTTCATCACCATCGACCGCCGTAATCACCTCAAAGCCGCTATTGCGTAGAGGTGTAACAATCATGGTCAATTCCGTCCAACTATCGTCTACGACGAGTATCTTCTGCCCCGACATCCCATTATACCTTTCCTGTTGTGACACACCAGAGAGATGGGAAAGGTGGGCTATCTTCCTGGTGATGTTCTCTAGGTAGACACATATCTATAGAGAATTTGGACATACCTAGCCTCGGTAGCGTAAGCGGTGGCGTATACCTTCCTGTTGAACAGGCATATGCTCAGCCCTACGCTCTTCCCAGTTCGCAAGATGCTTTTTCACCGTCTGTACCAGTTCTACTGAGTCAAAGGGTTTTGTAAGATATTCAGTCGAACCGGCAAGGCGACCACGCATCTTATCGAACAATCCGTCCTTCCCACTTAGCATAATAATTGGAATCTGCCGAAACTGCAAGTTTTTTCGTATTATCTGGCAAATATGGTACCCATCCATCCGTGGAAGTTGAATGTCAAGCAGAATAACAGCGGGCATTTCATCTGCAACAGAGGTAAGGGCACTCAAGCCATCCCCCGCCGTAATCACCCGAATGTGTTCCCGTTGCAAAGTCATCTGGACAATTTTGCGTACCGTTGGGCTATCATCAACCACAAGTACTGTTGGTTCTGCCATCTTAGATTGACCTCCTTGTATCAAATGACCAGGAAGGATTACCTTCCTGTTGTATTCCTTCGTCCCTTGATGAATTGTTCATACGTGGAAGAACGCCCATTGGGGGCTGATGAGTTACCTCACGTCCCCGCGTCGCTTGAGCATTGCGGTAGGCACGGTATGTTTGATAGTGTTGTATTTCCTGGTCAATCTCGGAAAGGAAAATTTTCCACGCGACATTTAATTGACGCCCCGTATGCGAATTCCCCACCTCGTCACGCAGCAACAAGTCAAAGACCATGCGTAGAAACGCTGCTAGCCCCTGCACTGCCTCCCAGTAAAACTCTTCCAATTGCTCGCCACGTACCAACTTATTGAGGTCGAGGATTTCTTCGCAATCCAGTTGTCCATCAACAAAGTTTGCCGTCTCCAGAATGGGATAGCGCTGGTGCGCTAAATTCTGTAACGGCGGTGCGAAACGTCGTTCGAGGTAGCGCATCACTTCTGCTGTGGGGACTTGCCCACGTCCACGCAGCATTCTTGCATATTTTCCATGATGGATAAGCAAACCATTGATACAATCAGACAGGGTTTTGATAAGTCCAAGTAGATGCTGCTCTGGAGTTGGAGATTGTCTTTGATGCGCGAGCGTGTACTGACATTTGATGATGATATTGGAAAGATCGCTCTGTAACTCAGTCTCTAAAGTGGTGTTCACAACTTCTATCAAGTTCAACTCGATAAGACGAGCAAGAGCACGTGCAACACGTGCCTCCGGTATCATCAGTACTTGTGCCGCTGCTTGTAAGGGAATCTCACCATTTGAGAGGCACAGTACAGAGACCTCTTCATGCGTCAAACCGAGGCTTTGCACATCTTTCGACACTTCGGGTTGCCAGCGTGCTACAGTAGTACGCGTGAGATAATTGACACCTTCGGCGACGACCTCCTCCCACTCATCAGCTTGGCGTAATGCCTCTAGTAGCACAGAGTCAACATCCAATGGACGCATCGAACTATCTATGGGCAAAAGCCGATGAAACGCAAAGCGACCATTTACCCACCGTAGAGCGTGGCTAATGGCTTGCGTTACGCCAAATTCCAGTCGTTGCTGCATCTCTGCTGAACTCATCCAGCCACGCTCGACGAGCATCGAGAGAGCTATCTGTGGGTCTCGTTGCGATAGCTCATAGATAGCTTGTGCATTCTGTGGCTTCAGTTTTCCAAGCAGACATAGCATGCTAAGAATATCAGGTTGAACAGTGCCTTCTTCGTGGAGCGAGAGGATTTGTCCACGGCGCAAGTTGACGGAAAGCGTCTCAGGCCCTGAATAGACAAGTAGTTTGCCCGTCTTACCACTGAGGGCAAGCATCTTCAAGATGGATTGAAGACCTAATGTTTGCAGGTCTCCGTCCATGATACGGTCTTGTGACTCCATGTTCATCAGTTCCTTTTTCCGACAAATTTACAAAAATAGGATACTATCTTCATACGCTCTACTTCTCCTCGTTACTTTCTTCCAATACCTTTTCCCCAGGAGAGGTATAGCTTGTAAGATACCCAACAGAAAATAATACAATATCCTAACATTGTCAATATATGTATGTCTCTACACTTCTATAGTGTACTTCAAAAAACGTCAAATGCCCATAAAAAGGCATTAAGATTTTATTAAACTGCCGAAAGTTCGGCAGGTGAGCGGAAAACATATCCAACACCAGCCTCGGTAAGAATGTACTTAGGTCGTGAGGGATCTACCTCTACCTTTAACCTGAGTTGTCTCACGTAGACACGCAGATAATCCGCCTCTTCACCATACTCTGGTCCCCAAACGGCTTGTAATAAAGAACGATGAGTAAGAACTCTTCCTGCATATAACAGCAGTTGATGTAATAATTCAAACTCTGTTGGTGTCAGGCGCACCTCCTGTCCGCCAACGAGAACCTGCCGACGAACAATATTCATGGAGATATGTCCATCTTCACTACTTAATACTTCTATGTTACGTTCGTCTATGAGAGAATCGGCTGTAGCACGCCGTAGACAGGCACGTACACGAGCTTGCAGTTCTTCATTGCTAAATGGTTTCGTCAGGTAGTCGTCGGCTCCCATATCAAGGGCACGCACTTTTTGTTTTTCCTCTGTAACAGCAGAAAGCACAATAATTGGCGTCTTATACATGGCAGTGCGGATTTGCTTACATACGTCCAGCCCATCAAGATCGCCGGGTAGACAGAGATCGAGGAGAATAAGATCTGGCTGTTGATGTAGAGCTATTTCCACCGCTTGTTTGCCATCTTCCGCAACCAATACTTCGTAGCCGTTCATCATGAGATTACGACGAAGGATACGTTGAATTGGCGGTTCATCATCAACAACAAGAATGCGCTTGCCGTTTGCCTTTGCCAAAACTTCTTCCTTTCGCGGCATCATTTTTTTACTTGACATCTACTACCTCGTTAAAGATGCTTCTACTGGTAACGTAAAGATAAAACAAGAGCCTTTTTCAGCATTCTCAACCCAGATACGCCCCTGATGAGCTTCAATGATGCCTTTACAGATAGCTAATCCAAGCCCACTTCCATGTGAGTGCAAACCATAAAACGCCTTAAAGATACGTTCGTGTTCGTATTGTGGAATACCTCGCCCCTCGTCAAGGAGAGAAATACGTGCCATTGTCGCTATTTTCCCCTCAAAATCAATGTCTATTTTTAGAACAATTTCTGATTGCTCAGGACTATATCTTGCCGCATTCTCAATAAGATTGTACAAGACGCGCCCGATTTGCACACGATCAATGTATAAAAGTGGCAGTTCGACAGGTACATTCAGTTGCACCTTACGCTCTCCCAGCACACGTCTTGTTCTCGCAAGTACTTCATTGATAACTTCAACCATATCGCACCACTCTTTTTCAAGCAGTAACGCGCCCATTTCTATACGTGACATCTCCACAAGCGAGTTGACCAACACAGTTAAATGATCGGTTTCGACATCTATGTCCTCTAGCATTTCCTGTCGCATCTGTTCATCCCAGGGAATGTCTTTCTGCAACAAGCCTGTGACAGCAGCTTTGATCGTGGTTAACGGCGTGCGAAGATCGTGCGATACAGATGAGAGAAGAGCAGACTTGTTTTTTTCGTCTCGCACTTGCGTAGTGATATCACATATTTGTAGCGCATAGGCGGTAATGTGTCCCTGCTGGTCATGTAAAGCATGACTGATGCACTGATAATGAGTGTCAGACGGGGCGTTCTCGCGCAACATAGTGCGAAGTAGAGTTGTGTGACTCCGCTCTTGCTCGTAGTTATGAATCTTAGGAATTATATCATTCTCGACAGCTATATTCTGTAGATCAGCACTACTCGATGACTCATTGAGAGTCTCTAACGCGACAGTGAAGCGTAGTGTTTGTTTATAACGATTGTTAGAGGTCAAGTCCTGTAAATAGCGTTGCACCTCTTCACGGTTGCGTATACGGAGCAACACACTAGCGAAAATATCCTGAATCGCCACATGCTCATCATCTATAAAGCGCGAACCGCAAAACAGTTCGGCAATTGGATTCATGTACAAACAGATGCCATCCAAATCAGTCACAAACCACGCATCCTTTATGCTATTTGTTGGTTGTTGTAGTTGTATTAGTAACTTGCTAAGTTCGCTTACTACGCCTGTACGAGCGAGAGCGGCCTCGGTAGTTTGTGTAAGATGAGAGAGAGTATCTCTCGCAAGAGACTCTCGTTCCTCGCCATTGTCATGAGAGATACCATTATTCAAAAGGAAAAGAAAATCTTTCCGTTGTATCTCTCGTGCAGGAGAATAAGCATCCGTATCTTCATTTTGATGATTGTTGTAGGTTTGTACAGACCGTTCATTATCCGTAAGCAGATTGTCGCTTATCAAGCGCAAGATACTGCTCAAGCTCACACCAAAGGTACGTTGAGCCTCTTCACGCACGTGAGCGAATAATGCATACTCATCTTGTAAAGAAGCCGGATGTGAAGATGATACGCGCTCCAACTGCTCAATCGTATCCTGAAATCGGTGTCGTTGGCGTGCGGCCTCTAGTAACAGACCGTTGTGTATCGCAATCGTTGCCTGAGTCGCGAAGAGGGCAACGATGTCAGCTTTGAGCGGCGTGAACCCTCCTGGCTCCTGGGATCCAAGTAGCAACACACCATATATAACATTATCAATAAGCAGAGGATAGGTGAGAATCGAACGTATAGCAAGAGCAGATGTCAGGACATGACTGGCTGGGAATTGCTCATCGTGTTCAATATCATTAGAGATATATGATTGCCTGTGACGCAACGTGCTACCGAGAATGCATTGATTGGTCAAGGCCGCCTCTCTCTGCACAATCTCATCTAAAATCGTTGCGTCCAAGCCAGTTTGAGCGTCCAGATGAAGGCGAGAACTGCGCTGATCGAGCGTCACAATAGCCGAGGCGACGTTCAATGCTTTCGCAACACCATCTGTTATATGTGTGAGGATGCTGCCAAGGTCCATTTTCGAGGTGAGGGCACGCGAGACATCCTTCAATGCCTGCCGTTGCCGATTTTGAATTTCTGCACTACCTTCAAGCTGAGTGCGCTCAATAGCTGTTGCAAGAACTTGAGCAACCGCGTCAATCAAGCGCTGTACCTTTGGATTTGCATAGGTTTCGGATAAGGTACTCCCAAGTTCGAGCGTTCCCAACACACGCTCTTTGGTTCGCAAAGGAACAATGCATGTTGAGCGTACATGAGGATACTTACTGAGCGCATCGCCAGTTGTAGCGGGAGGACCATCGAGACCATGTGGATATTCTTTGACAATTAAGGTACTGCTGTGGAGAAGTTGTTCTAGCATTGAACCGGCAAAAGGATGTTGAGAATAGTGTGGCACCCACCGCGCCTCACCAACCGAACTTTCATCACGTTGGCATACCGTCACACGAACAGCCTTGTGATCATGTTGAAGCAGGATAATACCAAAGACATCAAAAGAGATTGCTTGCTCCAACTCAGTAGCTAAGCGCGTGTAGTCGGGTTTGGCTCCATATACGCTAGAACCGATACGGGCCACACGCTCCACAATAGCAAAATCTTCAGTTGAATGAAGCCTGTCCTCTGGACTCGGCAGTACATTTGTTTCTGCTTCTCTCATGTGCTAACAGTTCCCCAATTTGTAAGTCTACGCCCACACAAAGCTTACAAAGAATTGTAGAAGAAAATTTTGTTCATTTTTCTTGTACATGTATGTACAATGTTCTGCCAAATGGTATGTTTTTTATTACAAATTAACATACAAAAGTTTCAATTTACACGTTGCAAGGAAGTATACCATATCATTGTGCAGGTTCGTCAACAAATTTTCGCTGAGTTCCGTCATTATAACAAACTTGGTCATAGTATACAGGTCGCCACGTACATATCTCTTCCATTCGTATACAGCAATACGAATGTACAACAGACCCATTGAAATACTATTTATTTCGTCAATAGTATGGTATATTGCTTTTCTGTGGATGTCAATAACCTTTTACAATACATTTTTGCCTCTAATGATCGAAATACAACGAAATGTAAAGCAAGGATTTTCCGCTACCTATAGGTTGTAATAAAAGGAGTCTTCTGTATGTCTTCTGTAAGAATATTTTGTCAGAGCTAGACTATCTTATTGTGGAGAATGAGCGAATGTTACTAGTCTGACCACTTTCATTTGACGATATTCCGTAGGGACCACATTTATGGCGTCAGAGGCGTGATTTATCACACGAGATCAGGTCTGATACGACTTGTAGATAGGATTCGTCAAGATGTCGCTCAATGAATTGAGCAACGGACGCCATAAATGTAGTCCCTACGAAAATCGCCGAATCAAGGGTGGCGGACTACTAACCATGAGTATAACCCGTCAGTTCGATATATCCTTGCCCTTGAATCGGTTTCCCGCTACTCTGTCCCTGGATGTTTACCGCACCCTCCCAATAACTGTTGCCCGTTGACTGATAGACAACCAGTTCCTGATCTTTCAATTGCGGCGTGATCGTTAGCGCAACGTTGACCTGCGGATCGGAAATGGTCAGTTGCCAGCCAGAGGGATAGTTTGCCTTCGTTACAGGACTTTGCCAATGACCTAACACAGTCGAATGCAGAGAAGATGAAGGAATCAGATGCTCATTTCCTTGAGCATCAACATAACTTACATAGGTTGATGTTGTCGTACCAGAGGAATCGTGAATAAAGTAGATCATCATCTCAGTGTTGTTGTTCAATTGGAGGCTATACCAGTCCCAGCCACCATTGCCGAGCGAGAGGAAATTGCCCCATTGATGATCCATCCATGCCTCACCAGTTACCGTTTTTGACTGGTTATGGTCAATGAGCGTACCAGAGACTGCCATACGTGTGCGTGAGTAGTAGTACGAGAAACCGCCAGGACCATAGGTGATGAGACCGTTTCCATTGTGAAGTGTGGCAGGTTTGAGGCCGTGTAGATCAAGATGTATTGTATAGTTCGCCATTGTTGCCGAGAGATGGTCGAGTCCGTTCAAACCCTGAATCGTCCAATTACCGACCTGTTCGTCGATGCCTTTTGTTGAACTGCCATTGGGGATGTTGGCGTTTGGCGCGAGAATGCGTCGCTGGTCATAATGAAATTCGCCACGCGTCACATCGCTAATGGCGAAGTGCGCGGCATAGACGGGCGGAAAGCCGTTGCGTAACGCCTGGAAAATGACGAGTTCAAAGCCGTAGGTATGCGGCTTCCCGTTGGCATCGGTAGCGTTCATATGTCCAGTGTAATACCACCACTCGGTCAAATCGCTATGTGCGGCCTCATCCTGTGGGAAACGCACAGGCGGGAGTACAACAGGTGTCGCCGTTTTACTAAGAGTTGGCAACTGCGCCGTTGTGGAGACGATGCCAGGAAAGCCGCATGATGCTAGAACGAACAATACACACAGAAGCAAGCCTCCTGTAAGTGTTTTTTTGTATGCTTGTAACATTACTATGTGTATACCTTTTTTATGCATTACTTTCCCCCAACACTCGCATTTGTTTTTGTTGTATCAGGGAAAGCATCATCCTCTGGTGCCGACTCTTCCGTCACCATATATTCAGCAAGCGTGGGTGGGTGACGCTGCACACCTGAGAATGGTAGCCACCAGTTCAGGTCGCCAAGGAGACGCATCGTTGCTGGTACTAACAGGCCGCGTACTAATGTAGCGTCAATCAGTACCGCAAGTGCCATTCCCAGACCGAGAGCCTTGACAATAATCATGTTAGCGGTAATGAAACAGGAGCTAACCACAATCACGATCACCGCCGCGCTCGTGATGATGCCACCGCTGCGCTGTAGGCCAAGCGCAACGGCTCGTGTGTTGTTGCCCGTCTGCCAGAACGCCTCCTGCACACGCGAGAGAAGAAAGACCTCGTAATCCATCGAGAGGCCAAAGATGGTGCAGAATAAGAGAATGGGACTCGACGCCTCGACAAAGCCCAGCGGCGTGAAGTTAAGCAATTGATGCAAAAAGCCGTTCTGGAAGATAACGACTAAGGCTCCATAACATGCCGCAATAGACAGCGTGTTCATGATAATTGCCTTGAGCGGCAACACCACCGAGCGGAACAAGAACAGTAACGCGATATACGTTGTGAGCGCGATTACTAGGATTACATAGGGAAAGTCACTATAGAGAGAACTGACGTAATCCATATCGCCCGCCGTACCGCCATCAACAAGCGTCGTAATACCGTTTCCGGGCTTAGTGTTGCGAATGGTTTGTACCAATGTCTGTGAGTGTGGGTCGAGCATGCCATACTTGCTGATGACCTGCACAAAGGTTGTATTGCCCGCAACCGATGATTTCACCAACGCAGCAATGTAGGGATCGGCGATTAACTGCGGATGAGTATAGAGCAACTGGTATTGCTCAAGCGTGTAGCGCGGGTCGGCACTGACAATGCTATCGACGCGTGCAACATTCGGGTCTGCCTGAATGCGCTGTACATAATAGTACAGGTTACTGATATTCTGCGGTGTCATCACATCGCCTTTTGTTTGCACCGCCATCAAGATGGGTGTCGTCTCACGATCATTGAAGCGTTTTGCCAATAAGTCATACGCTTGACGCGACGGAACATCTTTAGGCAGGATAGAGGCATCTGGTGCCGAGAAGCGTACACCCAGGAAAGGCAAACCGAAGCCGATGAGTATGAGTAAGACGGGAACCAATACACGCACAGGATAGCGCATTACAAAATGCGAAAGACGATACCAGAAGCCATGATGCTGAGCAGCAACACCATTAACCGTTGTAGCAGGAGCCGCCTTACGGAGTCGTGGTAAGCGCACAGGCCAGCGATTAACGTTCAAGCCAATGATGGAGAGTAAAGCAGGAAGCAGCGTCAATGCGGCTAGCACAGCAAGTAGCACGACGAGCATACCACCGAGACCAACTGAGTGAAGCATGTTGATATGGAAAAAGACGAGTCCTAAGAGACCAATGGACACGGTGAGACCAGAGAAGGCAACGGCACGTCCAGCAGTCGCAACGGTTAGCGTCACCGCCTCCTCGATACTGCGCCCATGTGCAATCTCTTCACGGAAACGGCTCACCATGAAGAGCGAGTAGTCTACACCAAGCCCTAGTCCAAATAGAGTAGTGATATTTAGCACAAAGATAGATAGCGGCGTAAGATGACCTAAACCAAAGATAAGTGCAAGCGCAATGACAACAGCGAACCCACCGACAAAGGCTGGTAGCACCGCTGCAATAACTGAACGGAAAACGAATAAAAGCGCGATAATGGCAAATGGAAACGCGAGCAGTTCCGCGCGTCGCAAGTCATCCTCGCTTACAGACTGGATATCCTCATAAAAGACAGGTCCACCACCTACTTTGTATTGCAGGTCCGGCACTTTTTGAAGTTTCTGGCTCAGTTGTGGCAAAAGCTTTGCAGCAGTGTCGGGATCGGGTCTAAGTAGCACGTTTGCATAGGCTGCGTGACGGTCTAGTGATATCTGGCGCGGGTTATCGGTAAAGGATATGATTTGTGCGACCTGCGACCAGTTCTTTACTTGTATAAGAGCCTGTTGTGATTGCTGTATAAAACGTGGGTCATCGGCAGTATATGCATTGCTGGTAAAAATGACTTGCACAATGGTCTGATCGAGGTGAAGCTTTTGCGTCAGTACATCAATGGCACGTTGTGATTCCGCATCGGGGCTGATGAACCCGCCCGATTGCAACACCTGACTGGCCTGTGGAGCAAAAGGGAGTGCAATGGCAACCGCAACCATCCACAAGCCCACAATCAACCAGCGAAAGCGGGTGGCTATCTTGCCAAGATGATAGAACATCGAAATGCCTTTCTATAGAAACAAAACAGAAATCTTTGCATTGAGAGAGCAAGCAATGACGCAAATAAACATCGTTCCGTAAGCTATGACGCCAATTTCCAGTGCATGGGGTACTTCTTTGCCTCGAATCTGTTCTGTTTGGATAAGAATTATCATATAATGTAATCATAGAGCAACTACGCATAATTGCAAGGTTGTAAGGAGTTTTTTATGGCAAAGTCAGCAGCGACAAAAACAGAACAGAAACATACAGACAATGCGAATAAAGATGCTGCCATCAAGGTTATTACCGTCAATCGACAGGCGTATCATGACTACTTTGTCGAGCGCACTTTGGAGGTCGGTATCTCGCTTGTGGGGACTGAAATCAAGTCTATTCGCGATGGTAAGGTGAACTTGCGCGGCTCATATGCGATGGCACGCAAGGACGAGATATGGCTGGAGAACGCCCATATCGCAATTTATGAGCAGGGCAATCGCTATAATCACGAGCCAACGCGCAATCGTAAGCTCTTGCTCCATAGAAAAGAAATAAATCAATTGCTCGCAAGAGTCGAGACAAAGGGCTTAACGCTCGTTCCACTTAAACTGTATCTCAAAGGCGGGAAGGCAAAGATTGAGCTTGGCCTGTGTCGCGGTAAAAAATTGTACGACAAGCGCGATGCACTGGCGGAACGCGATGCCAAACGCGATATCGAGCGCATAATTCGGGGGAGATAAAATGGCACAAACCGAAGAGCCATTGATGACCTTAGAAGCGATACGCGAAAATACCGCTCGCTCTGGCTTCTTTCAATTGCTTGGTATGCACGTCGAAAACGCCGAGAATGGCACAGGTGAGGTACGTATCTCCGTCGATGCTCGCTTGATGCATCCGCAACAGATTGTACATGGTGGTGTTATCTTCACGCTCGCCGATACCGCGATGTCGATGGCATTGCTCTCAGTGCTACCGCCTGGAACGCGCTTCAGCACTATAGAGGCAAAAATCAATTACATTGCGCCTGTTGTGATGGGCGAGCTTTTCGCTGAAGGGGTTATTGTGCATCGGGGACGCTCTACGGCGGTTATGGAGTCAACAATCTACAACACTCAAGGCGAAGAGAGAGTGCTTGTGGCGCGTGTACTGGGCACATTCCATATCTCCACCGCTAAACCTACACTCCCCCAACAGGAATCGCAGTCATGACAATTCTAGGCATCCATCATGCACAAATCACCATTCCACGCGGGGCTGAAGCACAGGGACGCCAATTCTACTGTGACATACTAGGACTACTTGAGGTGACAAAGCCAGAATCGCTACAAGGACGTGGGGGCTTCTGGCTACAAGTGGGAAGTCAACAGGTACATGTCGGCGTGGAAGATGGCATACACCGTGCAGCAACAAAAGCACACATCGCCTATCAGGTTGACGATATCGAGGTATGGCGCACTCGACTACAGGAAAATGGTATTGAGATTGGCGACTCAATACCGTTTGCAGGATTTGAGAGATTCGAGATACGCGATCCATTTGGGAACAGGGTGGAGTTTATTCAGGCAGTGTAGCCTTTACTGTATACGTCCGTGCGGATTTTCGCTCAAACCACGCCAACCAGAGCAACGAAGGAAGGGCGACACAAGCAAGTATTACAGTCAAATAAATCAGGCCATCGAAGCCAAAGTCATGTGCGAAGAGGCCGCCAAAGCCGCCACCAATGATTTGTCCCAAGCCGAGAAAAATTGAATAGAGACCCATCAGGAGACCGCGATCTTTCGCTGCCTCCTCTGAGATATCCGCGAGATAGGCAAGGGCTGCTGGGGCAAAACTGGTTTCTGCAAATACACCGATCATGAGCAGAGGAGTCCAGAGCCAGAGGAGTGTGTCGCTTCCACGATGATTTATGCATGCGAGAGCGATGCATGCGAGAAAGACACCTGCAATTGAGGTCAACATCAATCGTAGACGTGGTACACGATTGAGGAAAAACGCCCAGAAGAGAAGACATAGACCAAAGAAAAGGACATAGCCACCAAGTATCAAGCTGAGACGATGCCCACCTCCAGGACCACTGGTGCTACCCATGAGAATCTGTTGCGAATTGTGAACAGGATTCGAGAGGATAAAAGTGAGTTGTGAGCCAAACCATACACCAACCAGAGCAGAGATACATATCCATGCTGGCATAAAGATGAAGAGGCGTGGCGTGCATAAAATGACCCAATAGCGTTTGGTGATGCTAATAAACGTATTTTGCTCAATAACTCGATTGACGACAGGCGCGACAAACATACATACGGCAACGATGAAATACAGTACTGCAAGCAGGACATATGCGTCGCGCCCGAAATGATCCCACGCAATACCACCCACAACGGTACCAATAGCAATGCCGCCACTGGTAGCAAGCTCGTAAAAACTCATGGCACGCATGCGATGCCCTAAATTGAGCGCGGTCAAGTCAGCAAGATAGCTGAGAACTACCGGCGTAAGAATCGCGCTCGATATTCCTGCGAGAACTTGTAGCAAGAGAAGATACGGCAAAGCACCTTCGATTGGTGTAAAAATCAGTAAGAAAGCTTGAAGCAATCCGATTAACGGACCACTCACGAGAAATTTGCGCCGTCCAAAGGAGTCGCTCAAGCTGCCCATAAGTGGTGCCAGCGATAGTTCTGTAATGTAGTACACAACAGGCAACAAGCCCACCTGTAAACTCGTAATCCCGTGCTTTGAGTGAGACGAGATATGCACCAGCAGCAAGCCATAGATAATTGTTCCCGCGCCTGAGTTTATGCGCTGGATCAACGTACCTATAAGCAGTGGAGCCACCGATGGACGACGAAGCATACGCTACAAGCTCTCTACTTTCTGCTAAACGCCTATTATGCTACTCTTGCTATCATAACAGACGAGAAAGTATATAGGAGAACAAAAACTCAAAGTTGCTCACGGTAATCTCGTGCATAGTCGCGTACAGTTCTTGGCGAACGGCCTAGCAGCAGGGCTAGCTCTTGTGTCACTTTTTTGGCGAATCCTAATAAAGTGGTCAGATAAATTACAGACATCACCGTAACAAACGCGGATGGAACGCCTTTCGCAAGCATATGCCTCCTAAATTGCCATAGAGAGGGATGTGCATACGTGATGGTACGGCCCGTCTCCTCTGAGAATATTCTGGCAACATCGTAGTAGGTAAGGGCTTCGCTTCCAGTCAAGGTGTAGGCTCTGTTCTGGTGCCCATCCTCTACAAGACACTTTGCGCCAACCTCGCCAATATCACGCACGTCTATAAAACTCGTCTTGCCGTTTCCCGCTGGCACATAAATCGTATTGTCCTTGCGCAATTCATCGCCATGCTGGTTTCCAATATTCTGAATGAAGAAACTTGGGCGAAGAAAGGTGTAAGGAATGTGCGCTTCTTGAATATACTGCTCGATTTTGGCATGGGGCACAAATTTGATGTTTTCGACGCCTAGTACCGATAAAAATACAATCTGTTGAATGCCTTGTTGTTGTGCTGCTTGTGCAAGCGGCAGGAAATATTTCTTAGCGTCGGATATCTCCGGTGGTCGAATGAGAAAAAGCTTGTCGATACCTGCAAACGCGGGCAAAAACGTTTCGGGTTTCTCGATATCGAAATAGATTTTTTGTGCGTTCACTTCCTCCCGCCGATGCGTTGTGACAAGAAAAGGGACGTTTTGTGTAGTAAGTTGTTTGGCGACTTCGCTGCCAACGTTACCGTTCGCACCTGTGATTAGGATTGAAGACATATAATTACTCTTTCTAAACTGCATTCGTTCTCCCTTCCAGGCATGCGTGACTGGAAGGGAGAACGAATGCGGTTTATTTGTTTACACTGTTAGCGGTTCCATTGTAACATGAGACTCTGATTCGTCGCTATCGCTACACTCGTCGGCGTCAGGACGCAACTCTTTCTCGAAGACTTCGTACTGCCGCGCGACATAGAAACCTGTGCGCTCAACGAGGTTCGACTCGTCGAACAGGTCCTGTGCCTCGACGTTCAGATCGGCGGTAATGGTCTCTTGGGTGTCGCCATCGGTGATGGACAGACGCCAGAAGCGGTTTACTGACATGTAGCCCTCTCTTTCAAGAAGTTGTTGTGCGCTACGATTACAAACACATACGGTGACGCTCAGAGTAACACGTCTTCGTGGATGCGCGTTACAGGCAAGCTGACGCGCTCGCTCTTCGATGAGCAAGGTGAATAGAGTCCCGATACCGCGTCCGCGGTAGTTGGGATGAATACGCACGAAACAGACAAGTTGTTCATGACAACGACTCTGCCGCACATCAGCATACCCAACAAGCTTTCCCTGACGCGTGACGATAGCCCATGCATCGGTTTTGAGATTGAAGAATGGTGTATGCCATGCCTTCACTACGTCCTCTCTTGTGCTGTTAATACTGCCAAAGTTGGCAATATCACATGCTTGCATTAGTTCGGTTACGGCCTGTGCATCCTGTAACGTCGGGACGCGTGCCGAAAGATTGTGTAGACGTACTATCATGACCGTTTGCTCTCCATTTGAAAGCATGCACATTTCACGTACATACCCTCTATTTTCGAGCTGAGGAAGAGGAAGGCTAGGACACAAGCTCTCTAAACTTCGACAGACTGTGTACTGATTTCCCTCCCTGCCCGTAATTCTTTTTCGTACGTGTCGGCTCTCCGATGAACGTGCATGCCAACACGCTTGTAGAGCCGCGTGGCACCAGTCAAGCTCGATGCATCGACGCCGAGTTTGACTTCGTGTATGCCTCGTTTGTAAAATTCGCCAAAGGACTGATAGAGAAGTGCCTCTCCTATACCTTTACGTCGCCACTGGCGGCGAACACCGAGAATATGCACCCACCCACCCTGCTCTTTTTCGTCTGCACAGAGCGAGAGGCCAGCGATCTGGTTGCCGTCCATTGCAAGAAACCAGAGAGATGGATCAAAGCTCTCGCGCTTGCTCATCCAGCGTTCCCATTCCTCGAAAGTGTGCGAAACATAGCCCCAATGGTCTTGAAAGGCTTCGTCATCGGCTTCATACACAGCACGAAACAAACTGGGATTGTCGGCAAGCGTCTGTACAGTAATACCATCAGCCCACTTTGGCGTGGGTGGTGCCTCGTTCAACTCGATCTTCATGCGCCAGTGCGAACGGATATAGCTATAACTATGCTGCTCAAGTAGATGCTTTGCAGCCGCATTCTTTTCGTCAATCCATGACAATATCGAGACTCGTACATCTGGCTCTGCTTCGGCAAGATGCTGCAGTGCGCGTTGCTCGTTCAGCTTCAAGAGATGCGTCCCAATACCACGTTTGCGATAGTCGGGGTGTACATCGCCATTGATAAAGATGCGGGCATGCTGGCGATGCTCGACATTGGCGAGACCAACTGCTTTGCCTTCCGGCGAAAACACTATCCATGAGTCGGTGGCAAGCGAGAAGTCGGGTGACTCCCACCAGAGGCGCATTTCATGAGCCGTTGTCTCTGGCTTGCCTTCGCGCTCGATCTCACCAGTTTGTATAAGTTCCAGAGCAGCTTGCAGGTCGTCCATCGTCGGGCGACGTAGTACAAAACCACGCGGTAGTGTGTCTGTAATCATATTCTTTGCCCTTTCCGCTAAATAGGTAGCTTATAAGGTCATCTTTTCATCTTCGTTTGATAATTTCGTAGGGATCAGATTTATCGCGTCCATCGCTCAATTCATTGAGCCAGATTCTCGTAAACCCTGTCTACAAAACGTCTTGTACCTGATCTCGCGTGATACATCACGCTTCGGACGCCATAAATGTGGTCCCTACGAAGTCGTCAGATTTAGCCGTTACGTTTCAATTTGCCGGTGCGCTTGGCATAGCGTTCTGCCATACCAAAGATGTATATACCTAGCGGTACGCTTACGATGCCCGTCAATAGCAGAGGCCACGTGATGCTCCAGACTTCGGGAGACCAGAGCGGTCTGCCATTCATCAGTCCTTCTCGCAAACCGTCCAGGACGTAGGTCGCAGGCGAGACGCGAGCGAGTGGTTGCATCCAGATGGGTAGCACCGTGATTGGATAGTACACGCCCGACACGAGCAGGATAATTGCTCGCACGATAAAGGACATCTGCATGCCCTTCTCCGTGTAGAGCAAGGGTAGCGAGGCCGTTGCGATGCCAAAGCCAATGAATGAGACGCTACCGAGCAACAGAATCAAGAATGCGGTAAAGTAGTTGGCGTGGCTCAGGTCGATATGAAAGAAAATCGCCATCACCGCCAACTGCAAGATTGTAAAGAGCATGCCATGTGCAACTGCGTAAAGACAGCTACCAACCATGTGCGTGAAACGCGAGATTGGTGCCATGAAGGTGTATTCAATGGTGCCTTCCCAGCGTTCCATGTTGATAATGTCGGTCACACCGTCGAACGTCACGCTCAGGTAGGTCCAGACCGCCGTTCCAATAACGAGGTAGAGAATGAAGTTTGGAACGTGCGAACCTACACCAATATAGGTCACGGACATAGCGTTTACTACGCTATAGACCAGCCAGACAGCCTCCCACGCCCAATAGCGTTTGGTAAGGTTCCAGTTGCGCTCGAAAAACGCATACGTTGCACGCCCCTGATGCATTAAACTAGACATGTATGTAATCCTTCCTTGTGTTAGTCTTCTTCCTCGCGGGCGGCTTCAATAGCCTCGAATGCCTTTTCCCAGCTACCATAACGCTCGATATCTTCTGGTGTGATACGGTGTGACGCTGTATAGTGCATGAATACTTCGTTCATCGACACAAGTCCTTCGCGTCCCATCAGGTCAGCAACGGTGCGTTTGAGTTCGTTCGTTGTTCCTAATGCAACAATCTTTCCTTGCACAATGATAGCAACTCTATCACACAGTGCCTCGGCCTCATCCATGTCGTGAGTCGTGATCAAAATGGTCGCATCGTGTTGTTCGCGTAATTCCTCGACAAAACGCTGTACATCAATCTTTGAGCGTGGGTCGAGTCCCGTTGTCGGCTCATCAAGCAGCAACACAATCGGCGATGTCAGAAATGCACGAGCGATTGCCACTTTTTGCTGCATGCCGCGCGACATATTTTCGAGCGGCTTCCCAATGCGATCTGGCTTGATACCCAAGCGTATCAGAATGCTAGTGATCTTCGCACGCGCCTCAGCCGCCGGCATATTGTACAAGCGGGCAGCATAGATCAAGTTCTCCATCGGTGATAGCTTTTTGAAGAAGGAAGCTTCGACGCTCACGCGATTGATCAGACGTTGCACCGTGCGTTCATCCTTCACGACATCATAGCCAAAGATGCGAACGGTGCCCGTATCTGGCAAGAGCAACGTTGAGAGAATACGAATGAGTGTTGACTTTCCAGAACCATTTGCTCCAAGAATACCTACAATCTCACGATGCTTGACTGTGAGTGTTATATCGTCAACAGCTCGCACTTCGCTTTTTTTATTTTTTTCCTGCTCCTCATTTTTCTTGCGAGACCAGCGAAACAAGGGGCGATCTTTTTTGAATATTTTTGAGACACCTTCGATGACAACAGCATCTTTTGTCGTGTCGATCACCGTGTTTTCTAATAAGTGTGAGTTTATAGTCAAATCAGGACTCTCATGAACAGCCAAGAGTGTTTCTCCTTCCAATTTTTGAGCAATACAAATATGCTTTTCGTAGAGCATAGCGTACTATTCTCAACTATATACCGGACATGCGAACAGGCTTATCCCTGTACATCGGTACAATATTCTACGGTGATGTATGTGTGTATATGCTTATTCTTCCTTTCGCTGAAAGGGACGGTAGCTTTTCGGCAAGAGAAAAGAGCGACAAAAAAACCGTGAGACTGGATGAAATTTTTGCCAGTGCTCACGGTTGAGAGAGTTCTTTTCGCCATGCCTATTCGTTAAAAATAGGTGGGCCTCCCATGAACGTGAACACACTGATCCCTTGGGCCATGCTAGTCGTGGGTGCAAGCGTATGTACGCAAGAGCCGCCAGTACCATAAGCGATGTTGGGGAGCAGGTCAAAGAGCATAGCATCCCTACAGTTCAACTTCAAGTTCGCGCCGAAATCGCGTAAACGAGTCATGCTGTGGTGCAAGGCGTTGAATGGCATGTTATGCTCTCCTTCCATAAGATTTTTCTGAGTTGTCTTTGTAGACTGATTTTTACACGAGTAGACAAGCTGTTCTTACAGTTGCCTTCAAACAAAGTATACGGGATAGTTTAGCTATTTGTCAAGGGAAAATTGGGCTACTTTGCCGTTCCGCTTTTCAACTCGTTTATTCGGCCTTGCTGAATCGCTTGCACGGTAGAAACATGGCGTTGAATCGCCTGGTCGATAGTGCTACTTTGGAACTGCCGTATAGTCATACGCACGAGCGTCAGATATTCATTCTGCTGAGGGTAGATATCGGTCACAAAGTCGTGTCCCAGCAGTGAGTCGTCGTAGGTTGCTACAACATAGCGTTTGCCATTAGGAGCGATTGCGACGTGACGGGCAATATCCAGCGTTTGTAGTAGTACAGGAGATGAGTTCGGTATGTCGATGATTCTTCTCTCTGGAATGGGAGTCAGTGCAAGCGTTGGCAAATCTTCATTGGCAATGGTATTTTCAGACATGATGTAGTACTCCTCGTAGATGCAAGCAATCAAATATGCAGTCTTCTCGACTGCATATTCTGTAGTAAGTGTAGCATGCTGGTCAAGCCCGTTCGAGTATGTAAGAAGGCGTGACAGGGGCATGCCCCGTTACTACTATATTCCGTTACGCCGCTTGCGCGTCTGTAGTAGTGGCAGCCCTTGTCATGCCAAAAACGCGCTACAAGTCCTCATTGAACATCTTGCGTATACGCCTTTTTCTTCGTAGTGTTGCTACAGACTTACCTACGCGTCGTGGCAGCCAGCGTAAAAAGGATGGATGGCGCAACACGTAGAGGAAGAGATGCGGTTGAATTCTACGCCAGAGCGAAGGTAATTCGTCAATTTCGCCCGAACGCAACGGATGTTCAGAGCTTTCGGGATCAGCCCATTTATCGCGTACATAGATATCACCCAGACGCTCTATTATCAGCGCATCTTGTGGTGCTGATGCAGCGACACCTTGCAAGTACTCGTAGGGAGTTTGTGACGGTTTAAGCTGTATTCCAGCCCAGTTCGCCAGCAAACATATGCGCCCGTACAACTGCTCCGAAAGGCTGTAGTGACGGAAGAGACGCCGCCACCAGAGCATGAAGAGCAAAAGGCCAAAGAGCAGTAATAATACAACTCCACTCACTGTCATAAAGACCTGTTGATGCACCTGCGACTGCGTAGATGCCGTGTTAGTACTTGCGCTGGACGAGTCATCGGCAGCACTACGTCCTGTACGTCCACGACCTCCGGGAGGAACGACTCCGCCACTTCCAATCGAACCAGCACTGCCAACACTTGTGCTACCTTTGCCAAACTGGTTGGGAAGTGGACGTGTAAAACTGGCAAAACTGGCGGAAGGCTCGAAATTGACCCAACCATAACCTGCGAAGTATACCTGAACCCAACTGTGGGCATCAGTCCCACGCACAACTCGCTGATGAGTCTTTGCGTCGTATTCACCATTGGTATAGCCAGCAACCACGCGAGCTGGAATGCCGAGTGAACGTGCTAGCACCGTCATAGAAGTTGAGAAGTAATTGCAGAACCCCTTGTGACTATCGTTATCAAAGAGAAACCACGAGACGCCCTCTTCACCCGAAGGTAACTGAATATTTGTGCTATACGAGTAGTTGTCACGGAAGTAAGACTCAAGCGCGACGACTTTATCATACATCGTTGTTGCATGAGCGTCTTTGACAATCTGTTTCGCTTTAGCAAAAATGCGTGGATCGAGGCCACTCGGAAGTTGTGTGTAAGCATCCACTATAGGTTTGCTATACACATTTGGGTCTTGCTGTCCCTCATATTCTGGCGGCGGAGGAGCAGGGGCATCAGCAGGCATCGGCACGCCGCGTAGTGTTTGCACATCAGCAGATGACACGTAAGAGGTGACATCGTAGCGTGTACCAGCTCCTAAATTACCACTCTTGTTCAGCCACGCAATCACAGAACCATCCGACTTACTTCTCATGATCGACGCATTCGCGTTATAAGCACCGATGTCGGCAGCTCCAAGAACGTATGGATACTGTTCGCTTAAAGCACTGACGACGGTAATTTTTTGCGTGACTGCATGCACCATTGCTATCGCATCAGACTCATACGTATCGTTGGCACGCCACGCAAACGTCTCGGTAGGTCCATTACTCCAGCTACTTCTATGAGCATCGTAGGTGTCATAGCTCAGGGTTTCGTAATACACTGAACCATCCGTGCTGTCTACCGTCAATACAATATCGTGGTTGAGGTTTGGATTGCCACCCAGTGCCAACGAGTCTCTAAAATTGCCATGATTAGAAGGGTTGACGCCTCCATTCAAAGAAATGATACGGTTCCATGTATTTTCCGCCTGTTGCCAAGGATTACTACTAGAATTCCAGATTTGTGCAGCAGCATCGTTGGTATAGGTACCAGGGAGTACCCACGAAAAAATGAGAATGCATACCGAGATAATTGCCCCCGCCTGCATCACATCCCAACCGATGTCATCAGGATAGCGCAACCCTTGCTTACGCCAGCGCCTCAACGACTCATACAGGTTAAAACGTAGGAGGAGTAGCAATGAGGCCATAAGAAAAATGACAAGGAAGAAGATATAGCCAGCGTCTACACTGCTCAAGTTAATCAAGAGTACCACTGCGTTCGCCATGATGGTCAACCACGGATTGCGTGTGCGATAGACAAACCATGCACTTGCATATGCAAGCACAAAACCGAGCGTCAAAATGAAGAAGAGAAAAATCGAGTCGTCATTGCCGGTTCCACCTGTAAGCGCGGCGGAGAGCCAATGTTGAATACTTGTAACAAATAGTCCTGCATGCCCCTGATAAAAGGCACCAACAGTTTGCCAGAAAGCGAGAAGCAACCCGACACAGAGCGCAACTACATGCACAGCAATGCGCGGAAAGCGTTGTTGTTTCGAGGCTATCACGCCAAAGATCAACCCAATGCCCGTTATTACTGTAAGGATGTTGAGATGATCGACCCAACCAGCCGCCTGAACGCACCACACTGTGCTATAGACGACTATTGCGAGCATGATAAGTGAAAACCAACCTTCCGCTAACCCGACATGCACTTCACGTGGAGTTTTAGAAGATGGAGAATTAGAATTGTATTTCGGCTTATCAGTAATAAGTTTGGTTAGTTTATCGACTGTAGCATCGCGCATCGTCCTTACCTCCGTTGTACATGACGAGCATTGGGACCGCTTTCAAGAATAGAAGAAATGTCTTCATCGCATTTTACACGCACTACAGGTATACCCGCGCCTTCTAACAAAGCGAGTGAGTCTTCATCGGAAGGTTTGTCTTCAAAGGATGCGGCATTCAGACCTACTACAGCAACCTGGACTCCTCGTCGTTGTAAATGGCGCAAACCTTCATGCCAGTCGCGTGAGTTCGACGGAGTGATAATAATAGCTACTGTATTTCGTCCAAAGTGCAATGCATCGAGTGCCAATGCCTCTTTCAAGTCTGGCCCTGGTCCAGCAGTGACAACGGCAAGGAGTTCTAGTATGCGCTCAACTTGTCGTTCGCCACGATCCACATTCAAAAACTCGCGTTGCTGCCCATTGACAATCATACCAACAGAAAGGTCTTGATGCAAGAGATAGTTTGCAACGGTGGCAGCAATTGACACACCATACTCTTCAGTTGATGCATCGCCATCGCCTCCCTGTACAGTATCATGTAGATCAAGGAAAATCCAGGCATCGACCGCTGGGTCGAGATCGAATTCCTTTACCATCAATTTATTATAGTGAGCACTCGAACGCCAATGTATCCGACTAAGTGCATCGCCATCGACGTACTCGCGTATCGTGGTTGCGTTTGTCGTAGCTTGTAATGCACGACGCGAACTTCGTCCTCGCCCCGGCAAACCACCCGTGAAAAGCGCGAACGAAGTAATCGGCAGAATACGCGGCAACACCATGATTTCACGTGACGCCGATAACATGATACGTCTTCGGAACAGGCCAAAGGGATCACCGCTAGTCGCACTCACTGGTCCTAGTTGAAAACGACCGCGCCGCTTACACGTACTTCGCGCCCGCCACATAGCACGCTTGCGGCCACCCATACTCGCGACGTAGCCAGCGCGATGACCAGGAAGCGTTGAACCATCGGCAATCTGTACCCATAATTTCGGCAACACGCTTAGGTTGTCGAGCATAAGACGCTCATCGAATACCTCGCCAACCTGCACACGTCCACTTGTGACAGCACGACGAAAGATAATTTTGCGCAAACTGTACCGTGCCCAGAACCAGGAAAGCACAAACAGCATAAACAAGACATACGTCAAGACATACAGCACCTTCCAGCCGCTGCTGACGGAGAGAAAGGCCAAGATAATAATGAGTAGAACTGCTTGCCAAGGTCGCATATGCTAGCGTCCTCTTCCGCCACCAACCCATGCATTAGGCACGGGAATACTTTGCAAAATTTCGTCGAGAATAATTGTCGATGTGATCGCACGTACACGAGCTGCTGGCGTTACAATAATACGGTGTGCGAGCGTTGGTTTTGCCAGGAGCTTAATATCATCGGGAATAACATAGCCACGACTCCGCATAGCTGCCAGAGCTTGTGAGGCACGAAACAGGGCCAGCGAACCACGTGGACTTACGCCAAGATAGATATTTTGATGGTTACGAGTGGCGTTAGAAATGGCGACGATATATTCGCGAATTGAGGGATCAACATGAATAGAGCGAATCTGTTGCTGAATATTCACTAACTCGTCTGCTGTCATAATTTGTGCAAGGTCTTCGAGTGGATGATGGTGTTGATGACTATCCAGAATATTGATCTCGTCAGCAGCTTTAGGATACCCCAGACTAATATTCATCATGAAGCGATCTAGCTGCGCTTCTGGTAGAGGAAAGGTTCCTTCATATTCGATAGGATTTTGCGTCGCCATCACCATAAACGGCTCTGGTAGGCGATGTGAGATACCATCGACCGTCACCTGCGCCTCTTCCATCGCCTCTAAAAGAGCTGATTGTGTCTTGGGGGTGGCGCGATTGATTTCGTCGGCTAGCACAATTTGTGCCATAATCGGACCAGGGCGGAACTCGAAATTTCCCGTCTTTTGATTATAGACGGAGACACCCGACACATCACTCGGTAGCAGGTCGGGTGTAAACTGAATACGCTTAAAGGTACATCCAATAGAGCGGGCAATAGCTTTCGTGAGAACCGTTTTTCCAACACCTGGAACATCCTCAATCAAGATATGCCCACGACAAATAACCGCAATCAGGCTGAATGCAACCGAATCAGCCTTACCAACAATGACTCGTTCAACGTTGCCAACCACACGCTGTACTGCGGTTGCCAAGTCCTGTACTGACTGCATACATTATCTCCCCAACGAGGTGAAATTGGAGGTTTCAATATCGACGTATTAGCACACATAGTATATGGTAGGCTACTATGTTACCACAAAACCATAAAGAGTACGAGTAGCATAGTACAATGCACTTCCCTTTGTCTATCAATACGCTATTACACGTTCTTTTGTTGCTGATTTCACGAAAGTACTCTACTCATAAAAAAGTATAACACTTTGTACTACCAAATGCGAAAAAACGTTCTATTTTCTGCCTCATATCTCGACAGTACCCTACTGCTATGCTACACTAGTGATACTATTGGGAGGAGGGCAGGTGAACTATGGCAAACAAGTGGGACAGCGCACTCAAACAACTTGTCAAAATCAATCCACAACATTTTGTCTCGTGGCTATTAGAGGGAGCGCATTACGTCGGCGAACTATCGCCACACCTGAATCGTAGTCTGGATATGGATGCATTGTTCGGGGTGACACTCAACGGCAAACCATACGCGCTACATATAGAGTTTCAGAGACGCGCACCAACGGATATGGCGAAGCGTGTCTGGGAGTATAATGTTTTAGCAACTTGCTTTCTTGATTACTCAGTTATTTCTTATGTTATTTACCTGAAAAACGATGGTGTAGTAGCAGAATCACCATATGTTCGAGAGCATCCATATGACTCAGCGGACATTCATCGCTTCTCTTTCACAAATGTAAAGCTATGGGAAATTCCGACAGAGTTGTTGAAACGATTTGGACTTGTAGCATTGTTACCATTACTACCATTAACGCATGATGGAGCAAACCACGAGGTTGTAGAAGAGACTGTTGATAACATAGAAAGTCTCGTAGAAGACGAGAACATAAAGAGAGACCTTGTTTCTCTCACACTGTCATTAGCATCACTTGCATTTCTTGGAAAAAAGGAAGAGCAAAACTGGCTTATCAGGAGGTTCAAAATGCAACACGATCTACTAAGTGATACTCCACTTTACCAATTGATTTTAGAAGAGGGACGCGAAAAAGGTATTCAACAAGGCATTCAGCAAGGTATCCAACAAGGTATTCAACAAGGTATCCAACAAGGCATTCAGCAAAGTGCCCAACAAAATCTGCAGAAAATATTACAGGAACAGCGTGCCGCAATCCAACGCATCGTACAGACGAAATTTCCCAAGCTTGCACGTCTGACAATCGGAAAGACTGAGGTAATCACGGACAAAGACAAACTACAAGACCTGATTGTTTACATAAGCATTGCCCAAAATGAGGCTGATGCTCGAGAGTATCTCCTCGATATTGATAAACCCGATGCGAATAACTAGCACAGCAAGCCCTGTACTCATACGAGCGAGTATGCTATTATAGGCGGCATGAGCCAGAAGAATGACCAAGAAAAGACCATAGAAGAACTTCATGCAGTGGTGCATGGGTATGTGCAAGGCGTTGGCTTTCGTGACTTTGCCTCTCGCAAAGCGACTTCGCTGGGTATACGTGGCTATACCCGTAATAGAGGCGATGGCAGTGTAGAGGTTGTGGCTCAGGGAACTCGAAGCGCACTGGAAAATCTGCTTGTCGCCTTACGACAGGGACCATCAGCGGGAGAAGTTGATGAGGTCGAGACGACGTGGCGCGAACCGAATGAACATTTCAGGAACTTCTCCATTCGATACTAATACAATAACATTGAAGGATTGGGACGATGATTGATCGCAAGACGGTAGAAAACGTAGCTAAACTTGCACGACTGGGCATGACAGAAGAAGATATTACCACCTTTCAGCAGCAGCTTTCCGTTATTCTAGAAAACATCAAAATACTCCAGGAAGCCGATGTGAGCGGCGTTTCACCAACCGACCATGCTTCACGCTTGACCAGTGTTATGCGTGCCGATACACCACAGCCATCGTTTCCACCGGAAGTACTCTTGGCGAACGCTCCCGATCAGGAAGATAACTACTTGAAGGTCAATGCAGTGTTGGAGGGCGAGTAATTCCAATGACAGAATTGTACACACTTACTATATATGAGGCTGGAGAACTGCTGCGCCAAAGAAAAATCTCCTCAGTCGAACTTACGAAGGCGCACCTTGATCGTATTCGTGCGGTAGAGGACAAGGTAAAGGCGTTCACACTGATAACGGACGAACTGGCATTACAACAAGCTGAGGAGGCGGATCACCGTTTCGCAAGCGGCGAGAATCTTTCTCCACTCACAGGTATTCCGATTGCAATTAAAGACGTGATATCTACCAAAAACATCACAACCACCGCTGGTTCGCGTATGTTGGAGCATTTCAAGCCGCCCTATGACGCAACTGTGATGAAAAAACTTCATGCGGCTGGCATTGTGATGGTAGGCAAGACAAATATGGACGAGTTTGCGATGGGATCTTCGACTGAGAACTCGGCCTTTTTCAATACACATAATCCGTGGGATTTGGAACGTACACCAGGGGGTAGTAGCGGTGGTTCCGCTGCAGTGGTTGCGGCGGGTATGGCTATGGGTTCATATGGGAGCGATACAGGTGGCTCGATTCGTCAACCAGCGTCGCTCTGCAATGTACTCGGCCTGAAACCAACCTACGGACGTGTTTCACGCTTTGGCTTGATCGCTTTCGGCTCTTCGCTCGATCAGATTGGTCCATTCGCACGCGATGCACGCGATACCGCACTTCTGCTCCAAGCTATCGCAGGAATCGATTCACGCGACTCCACGAGTTCACCCAATCCAGTGCCTGATTACACTGCTGGTATGAACGGTAGCATCAAGGGTATGAAGCTTGGTGTACCCGAAGAATACTGGGTTGAGGGCACACAACCAGAAGTCGTCAAGATTGTGCGCGAAAATATCGAGAAGTTACGGGCAATGGGGGCAGAAATTATTGATGTCTCGCTTCCTCACACAAAATATGGCGTCTCGGCATACTATATCATCGCACCCGCCGAGGCAAGCGCGAACCTTGCACGCTACGATGGCGTCAAATATGGTTACTCCTACCGCGACACCGATGATATGTGGGAGGCGATGGAGAAGACACGTCAGTACGGCTTCGGAGCAGAGGTGAAACGCCGCATTATGCTTGGCACCTACGCGCTCTCATCTGGTTATTACGATGCCTACTACAAGCAAGCTGAGAAGGTACGCTCGCTGATTACGCGCGATTTTCAGCAGGCGTTTGAAAAGGTGGATGCGCTGGTGAGTCCTGCTTCGCCAACTGTTGCCTTCAAGCTCGGTGAGATATCCGACCCCTATCAAATGTACCTACAAGACGTGTTTACTATTCCAGCAAACCTTGCGGGTATCAGTGGCATCTCAATCCCCGGTGGGTTCAGTAATGGTTTACCTGTTGGTCTGCAATTGTTGGGGCCTGCGTTCGGTGAAGAGACGATTCTACGCATTGCCGACGCCTTCGAGCGCGAAACAGACTATCATACACAATGGCCTAAGAATCTCTAGAAAATGAAATTTTGCGTGTGCTGAGACTTTGCGTTCCCAGCACGCGCAAAATTTCATTTCAATTACACCAATTAAGAACAGGGAAGTGCAGAAAATGGCGCGGCGCGTATTCGTTCTTTCGCTCATTGTTGTCGTACTACTGGTGCTTGTTTTTGTACCTATTCTGGTATTCACACCTGCTGGACACAGTTTAGGCTCCTCAGTAGGCTTGATCGCACCGACACCAACACCTACTCCTGTTCCCTTCGTACCAACTCTTGCTCCATCTCCATCACCTGTGCTGACCGTTAAAGGAACGCCGCCAGCACTTAGTGCGACTGCTGCTTATCTTGAAGATACCGATACGGGGAATGTTCTTGTCAATGTAAATGGCGAGAAGCCGCTACCGATGGCAAGTATCACCAAAGTGATGACCGCAGTTATCGCCATACAAACAGGCAACCTCGATCAAGGTATAACCATCAAACAGGATGCAGTTGATGAAGTAACATTACATAATGGAAGCAGCGCGGATTTACAGGTCGGCGATGTTGTCTCGCTCAAAGATTTGCTCTATGGATTGATGTTACCATCAGGTGATGATGCCGCAATTGCGATTGCAGATGGTCTCGCTGGTACACCTACCCAATTTGTGCAGAGAATGAATCTCTTCGCGCACCGTCTGCACCTCTATCAGACACACTATACGAATCCTGACGGCTTGACGCCTGATAACGAGACAAACCCCAATCACTACACAACACCAGCCGACCTTGCACATCTCGCACAATATGCCATGTCACTTCCCCTCTTCGCACAGATTGTACAAACGCCAACTTACATACTTAAAGCGACGGGAAAGCACCATACGTACACATGGAAGACGACAAACGATCTACTGAGTACATACAAAGGGATGACTGGCATCAAAACAGGTCATACGGTTGAAGCAGGCTGGTGTTTAATGTTTGCAGCGACAAGAGATGGACATCACCTCTTAGGCGTGGTGTTGCATGATGACACGTCGCTGAATCGCTTTAGCGATGCGAAGACGTTGCTCGATTGGGGCTTCGGGTTGCCTGTCTTGCCTCCATCACAATAACTTATCATAATATTTGTCGTGGTCAGATTGAGTGGCGTAGCC
>CAXUHG010000022.1:37290-54857 GCA_964250805.1 uncultured Ktedonobacteraceae bacterium
TTTTTTTTGGGCGGCCCTCCTCCCCCCCACCCCACAAACATACCCCCCCCACGACAAATATTATAGTTGTTTATCTGCTGAACGCGGCGTCGAAGGCAACCGACGAGGGTGCAAAATCGGTACGACGCACGAAGTTTACAGCGTCCTGCGCTCCCCATTCGCGGTCCATGCCGGAGTCTTCCCACTCGATGGAGAGCGGTCCTTGATAGCCAATACGATTGAGGACGCGGAAAATGGACTCGAAGTCAACGTCGCCATGCCCAGGTGATACGAAGTCCCAGCCACGCTGCGCCTCGCCAAAGTTGAGGTGAGAGCCGAGAATGCTTCTCCGTCCGTTTAGGCGAAGTTTCGAGTCTTTGACATGCACATGATAGATACGGTCCGCGAACTCTTCAAGAAAGGCGGCTGAGTCGAGGAATTGATGTACTAGATGACTCGGATCAAAGTTAACGCCAAAGCTCGGACGATTATTGATGGCATCAAGCGTTTTGCGAGTTGTCACAAAGTCGTAGGCGATTTCGGTAGGATGCACTTCCAGACCGTACTTGACTCCTTCGCGCTCGAATACGTCGAGAATTGGATTCCAACGGTGCGCGAAATCTTCGTAGCCACGCTCGATTTCTGCTAAGTCGTTGGGAGGAAAGGAGTAGAGGAAATGCCAGATGCTAGAACCAGTAAAGCCGTTGACCTGTGTAACACCGAACTTGGCAGCCGCACGCGCTGTATCGGCAATTTCCTGTGCAGCGCGACGCCGTACACCCTCTGGCTCGCCATCGCCCCATACATGAAGCGGCACAATTGCTTTGTGACGTGCATCTATCGGATCGCATACCGCCTGTCCAACAAGATGGTTGGCAATGGCAAAACATTGTAGATTGTTGCGGTTGAGAATATCGTGGAGCGACTGCACATAGTCCGGCTCGTTCAAGGCGCGTTGTACGTCAAAGTGATCGCCCCAACATGCTAACTCAAGTCCATCAAAGCCCCACGCGCTCACTTTCTTTGCTAACTCTTCCAATGGCAAATCAGCCCACTGACCAGTAAATAAGGTGATAGGTCGTGACATTCCGTTTCTCCTTCTTGTGGTTGAAATGGTACTAGTAAGGAAATGGTAAACATGATAAAATATACCCACTTACCTTATACTATATAGTTTGAATAGAGTATACAACAATGCGCTACGCTATATTTACTGATATTCATGCCAATCTTGAAGCACTTGAAGCAGTTCTGGCAAAAATTGATGAGTTGGCCCAGCAAGAGCCTATCGACCAAATATGGTTTCTCGGTGATCTTGTAGGTTATGGCCCCAATCCAAACGAATGCATTACAAAACTTCGTGACCGCACCGATATGATTATTGCTGGCAACCATGATTGGGCGGCGGTTGGCAAAATTGATCTCGACGATTTTAGTGCTGCCGCTCGCATCTCCGCAGAATGGACGGCGGAGCAGCTTACTGAAGAGCATCGCGACTTCCTGGCGAATTTGCCAGAGCGCATCGTGCTACGAGACTGTACACTTGTACACGGTAGTCCCTACGGACCATTATGGGAGTATCTCACGTCCGAAGTTCTAGCGGAACGAAGCTTTCAACACTTCACCAGCCGCTTTTGCTTCGTGGGACACACACACGTTCCCGTTATCTTTCAGCAGCCTGATACTATAACACAAACCCCAACTGCTCCACTCTCGGAAACAGAGCAACGCGAAGCTATCACATCCGACAAAGAAACCGAGATGCTCGATGAGGACGATGAGGAAGAGACACAGAAAGTTGTCGCAATACGACCCGCGCAACAAAATATGCAGGATGTGTCGCGTACCGAAGAAGCACTTATTGAGTCTGAATTATCCGCGACAACTGGCACACAGCTATCACAAGAACAACTTGAAAAAAGCATTGAGGATAATACTACCGTTTCTATAGACCTTGTAGAGACTCAGGACGCAAGCGAACCAGATGCGCAAGAAACTTCATTAAACGGCTATACGAACGTTGAGACCATAACGAATAAGGAAAAGTCTTCACAGGAAGAAAGTATTGCGAATGCTGAAGAGCGTCTTAATAGTGAGATAGAAGAGCTATTAGCCTTGCTGGGGTTGAGCCAGAGCATGATTCAGGTGACAAACGAGATGCTTGTTCCGCCAGAGGGAGCATGGACAGCTCCCAAAGATTACCGTGCTATCGTCAATCCAGGTGGTGTTGGGCAACCAAGAGATGGAGACCCACGCGCTGCATTCATGATTTACGATAGTGAGCGTGGTTTCACGTTCTACCGTATCCACTATGACTATGAGAAAACACAGGAGAAGATCATTCAGGCGGGCTTGCCTCCCTATCTAGCGGCACGCCTCGGCTATGGTCGATAACATAGATGAAACTTATCGTTGGCCTCGGCAACCCGGGGCAACAATACGAACAGACACGACATAACGTTGGTTTTCGCGTGGTTGACATGTTAGCGAAATCGCTTGGCTGGAATTGGGCAGAGCAACGCAGTCGAGCAATTCTGGCAAGTGGCACTCTCGGCTCTGATAAAGTGGTTTTGGTTAAGCCCATTACCTTCATGAACAATAGTGGAGAAGCGGTCGGCGCGCTGGCACACTGGTATAAGGTGTTGCCCGAAGACGTGCTGGTGGTCTACGACGAACTTGATCTACCGGTGGGAAGAGTACGCTTGAAAAGCAATGGAAGCGCGGCTGGACACAATGGCATGGACAATATTATTCGTCACCTACACACGAATCAGATTCCACGTTTACGCATTGGCATTGGACGCCCTACGAATACGCGCGTAGAGACCATTAGTTATGTACTGGGTATTCCACCACTCGACGAGCGCATTACACTTGCGACGGGCGAAGAGCGGGCGGCACAGGCGATACCGCTCATCATCAAGCAAGGTGTTGCAATCACTATGAACGAAATCAACGCAGACCCGGAGGCACAGCGACAGGCTGAGGAGAAGCGTCGTTTACAGAAAGAGCGACGCGAGCAAGAACGTTTACGCCGCGAAGCCGAACGACGCGAACATGCGGAACAATCATAGTAGATAACCAAATTCCTCTTCCTTTTCGGGAAGAGGAATTTGGTTATCTACTATAATGTGGGGACGAATGTAGTCTAGCATTCACGTTGTGTTTCACTCTCCGCATGACAAGGACATACAGAACTATGAAGGCCGCAACGACGAGCAATGTGGGCAGAGTATATTGCTGTAAGAAGTAGAGGGCGATTGTCCAGCGACGACCTAATGCCCAACCAATGCTTGGTAGAGCGATACACCAGAGAATTGATCCTGCCGAAGCTGCAAGCAGAAATTTCTTGCGCTCCATGTGTGTGATGCCAGCAGGAATGCAAGCGAAGGGGCGGATGTAGGGAGCCATGCGCGAAAGGAAAATCATCCAGAAGCCCGACCGCTGAAACCAGTTATCCATAGCCTGTATCTTGTGTCTATGGACATGAAAGATTGCAGCAAAACGTAACAGAATGCGTCGTCCTCCGCGCATGCCAAGCCAGTAGGCACAACAAGCTCCCACAATACTTCCGATAGTTGCGGAGATAATCAATACTTCTATATTGAGATAGCCCATTGAAGCGAACGCCCCTGTAAGCAACAAAAGCGTATTGTTTACAAGTGGTACACCCGTGCTTTCCAAGCACAGAATAATCGCTACCAGCAGGTAAATGAGTAATGGACTTGTATGTAATAGTGTATGTACAAAAGGATGCACGACAACCTCTTCCCCGTTTATGGCTATATAAATTTGCTTATTTGTGTTCAAGCAAAAACATGTTTTCTCTCATCTCGTTATACTAAACGAATAATGCTTATCATTGGTTGCAAGTGACAACTCAAAGGGCTATATCGTTGTAGTCTCTGCAACTATATACAGGTTATAGCGTACAAGGTGTTGTATCGCCTTACAGAGAAGAGAGAGAACAAGAGAGATATGGCTACGACTACACAATCGCCTGTTGAGAGGGAGTCGCTGAAACCAACTCGCTTCCAGGCACGTTTTGCGTTTACTGTTTTGCTCATTATCAATATCCTTAACTACTCAGACCGCTATGTACTTTCGGCGGTTCTGCCAAAAATCCAGGTGGACCTATCGCTGAATGATACAGAGCTTGGCCTCTTATCATCGGCATTTTTGCTTGTTTACGCACTTACAACCCTACCGCTTGGCGTTTGGGCTGATAGAAGTACTCGTAAGAACATAATTGCCATCTGCGTAAGCGTGTGGAGTGTTGCGACAACTCTAGCGGGTTTTACCACCAACTTTATTCAGCTTTTCATCAGCCGTACTGTACTTGGCATTGGTGAAGCAGGCTACGCACCAGCGACGCTTTCACTACTCGGTGATTATTTCCCAAAGGAGAGTCGCGGACGCATCCTTTCATTCTATTCTATCGGCAACTTGATAGGAACTGCGTTTGGACTGGTCATGGGGGGACTAGTCGCGGACGCCTTCGGCTGGCATTGGGCCTTCTTCATTGTTGGCATTCCGGGTCTCATCGCCGCCTTCCTCATCTGGCGTGCTACTGAACCAGCGCGAGGCATTTACGAGCAAGAAGATGGCGACGATACGAGCGTAACACATGGAGGTTTAGGAAAAGATTTTTGGGGTGCTGTCAGACATCTCTTCCGCATTCCAACCTACTGGATTATCCTGGGTGCGTTTATCTTCAGTTTCTTCACAGTCGGAGGAGCATCGGCCTGGATACCAACCTACTTTCACAAGGCATTTTCCCTCTCAGTAGGTCAAGCCGCCTCGATCTCAGGGGCGGTACTGGCAGGAGGAAGCCTGATTGGAACGTTAGGAGGTGGCTTAGTTGCGGACTATCTGCAACATCGTCGTCCTCAAGGACGCATGATTGTCGTGACCTTTTCTTTTCTCGTGGGTGCGCCTATAATATGGTTTGCGCTATCACTACACGAACTTGTGCCATTCATTGTCAGCTTCTTCATCGCGGTTATCTGCCTCAGCCTATGCCTGGGACCATTGAACGCGATTATACAGGATGTGATTGTGCCAGAGGTACGCGCAACTGCATTTGGTCTCGCACTCCTATTGGCACACCTATTAGGAGACGCCTCAGCACCAACGTTGATTGGAGCATTATCCGACAACTTTCACGCACACGGAGTGGAGAAGGCACAGGCATTAGGGCTAGCCCTACTTACAACAGCCCCTGTCTGCCTCGCATTAGCAGGCATTGTATGCTTGATTGGATTACGAACAGTCGCACGTGATATGCAACGCATGCAAGAATACTTGCATATGAAGCACGAGCAAGAACATGGAGTGTAAACGAAAAGAAGTCCTCTCGCTGGAAGAGGACTTCTTTTCCAAAAAGCGGGTTACGGGATTTGAACCCGTGGTCTCAACTTTGGGAAAGTCGCATGTTACCGCTACACCAAACCCGCATATGTTACTTGTTGACGAAAATGAGTATAGCCGATGGATAGGAAAAAGTCAAGAATTTTTGCAGCAGTTCTGCAAAACCAAATGGCCTTGCAGAACCTTTGAAAATTCAAAAGTAGAAAGGACTAGTCTTTCGCTAAGAAAGCTAGTCCTTCTTTTTTGCCTTTTCCTGTTGTGCCTTACGCTCCTTATAAAACGATTTTGGTTTTGGACGATGCTCAACGTCTTCATACGCCGCTGGTGCAGCATCCTCGTGCGCGGCAACCTCGGCATCATCACGCTCACTCACCAATATCTGCAAATCATTGTAGATATTGTAGTTATCGCTCACCTCACGCATACGTAGCATGTGACGGAGTACCTGGATTTGCGTTGTGTTTGTTCTATCGTTTTTCGCAGGCACTGCCCGCTTCAACAACATTTCTACAAGGTCCATACTATCATCATGTGCGCCGATACCTTCAAGACGTTCGCGTACCATCAATAATTGCTCATACAGGTTCATAATGATTCCTCCTTACCACTGAAACTGTCCTGTTTCGTGCTAGCAGTATCGTAGCATAGGTCATGCATAGCGTCAAATTATCATGGCTCTATTTATGATAGTACCTGTGGCAAGGCAATAAAGAAGATTGTCCCTTCGCCTTCAATGCCAGCACTCTCCGCCCAGATTGCTCCCTTCATTGCCTCGACAAGCTGACGACACAAGTATAGTCCCAGACCAGAACCATGCTGCATGCTATCGACAGCGGAAGGGAGACGCACAAACTTGGTAAAAAGCCGCTCCAAATCTTCTGCAGCAATGCCATTGCCCCAATCACGAATGGCGAGAACAACGAACTGTGCATCAGGCTGGCTGGTTTGAAAGGCTTTCGGTAGCGAAGGAGACAGCCTTACTTCAGCACTGATACGAATATTGGTACCTGTTGGCGTGTACTTAATGGCATTATTGAGGATATTGAGCAGAATTTGACGCAAACGCGCCTCGTCAGCATGCACAGAGAGCGTATCATCCAGTACATCATCCACCTCACGCTTCTGGCGCACCAATGTGGGTTCTAAGATATCGAGCACAGGAAGAAGTGTCTGATGAAGTTGTACTTTTTTCAGATTCAGCGCGATCTCTTTCTGGTTAATGCGACTGGTATCCATGACGTTTCCTAGCAGCAAGATGACTTCCTCAGATGCGCGACGTGCATTCGAGACGAAACGTGTGCGATCCTTTTCGCTTAGCGATGAGCCGTGAATGCTCAGCAGTTCTAAATAGCCCTGAATGGCGGTGAGAGGAGTACGCAATTCATGAGAAGCAATCATGAGGAAGTGATTCTTTAACTGTTCGGACTCTTGAGCGCGTTTCACCGCATCACGCAATTCCGTGTAGAGACGCGCGTTCATAATGGCAATACCTGCCTGTACGCTAATCTCTTGCAGCATCTCGACATGACGCTGAGTGTAGACATGAGGCGTATAGCTTTGTACGGAAAGCGTACCAAGTATTGTCTCTCCAAAGTGAATGGGTACGAAGAGCAACGACTCCGAAGGCTTCATACTGCCTAAATAGTCATTGGGCGAACTTTGTGCTGCCACATCAATAAAAGCTTCATACTCCTCTTTCTTATTCAGCACGATTGATGTGTGTTTCGCCAATATGAGTTTTGACACCCAGGTGGGTATCTCGTCATATTGTTTTGGCGAATACACAATACCTTCATCAACAACGTAGTCCAAAAAGATTCTATTTTCTTCTGAAGCGTAACGTATGACTAAGAAAGCATCTGTTGGCATGACCCGTTGTACCTGCTCATAAATAGTCTCGTAGACCGAGCGCAGATCGCGCAATGCATCGGGCAAGAAAAGTGCCTGTCCAATTTTTATCAGGGCTGCACGCTCTTCACTATTTTGCTTTGCCTCTTCATACAAGCGCGAGCCTTCGATCACAATCGCCGCTTGATTGGCAAGCAGTTCGAGACTAGTCATTAGCTCTATATCTGGACGTATACCATCTAGTGGCGCATCCGGCGTCAACAAGCCTAACAGGGTATTGTCAGCACTTACCAATGGAATGACGATTAAGTCCGTTGGCTGCCATTCAGTGCTAGCATACTTCGTTGTTGTTATCGGTTGCTCTTCGTCAATAATAAGAAAATAGTTGGAAAAAAGCTCATTTTGCCAGAGGAGCGATTCAGTTGGAATGAAATAGGAGTGGCTAATGCGATAGGCTTCATCTATGAGCAACGCAACCACCTCATTTGGTAGAGCATGCCGCTTCAGATACATTTCTTCTTCAGACGAGATACCATATGTCGCCTCGACGTGAAAGTGTCCATCCACGTTGGATAATAAATACAAGGCACAATGACGAAACCTTAATGCCTCGCAAGTAGCAAGTACAACGCGGTTAAGTAGCGTCCTGACATCCATTTGCAGGTGTAAAGAGGAGCCTATATCGGTTACATACTCAAGTACTTTTTGCTGGCGTAGCATGTTTGAAGGGAAATGGGCTGTGTCCGTATTCTGCGTAAAATTTTGTGCCATATACTACTTTTGCAACCTCGCGTTTATTCCCTGCCTTTATGCATGCTATTGTACCATATCATACACAAATATATAACCTCTTTTGGCTATTTTTATCCGTTTTTGCTATCGCATTTTTCAAATCAGACAAAAATGTCCTTCCTTGACAATGTACACTCCTTATAAGTATACTCACGACCTAAGCACTTTTCTTTTTCTATATAAATAACGGATGGCAATGATTATTTCTAGTTTAGCCAACGCACGTATCAAGCAAATACGCAGTCTTAGTCAACGTCATGAACGAGAGCGGGCACAGCTTTTTTTTATCGAGGGGATTCGTATCGTTGCAGAGGCAATACAGCTTCATGCCGAGATACACACGCTTCTCTATGCACCTACTCTTCTCAAAAGCCAGTTTGGTCTGGAATTAGTGCAGCAACAGCAAGCACAAGGCGTTACTATACTTGAAGTTTCTGCCGATGTCTTCAAAAGCCTTTCAGTCAAGGACGGTCCGCAAGGTCTAGGAGCGGTGGTGCAGCAACGCTGGCAAACTCTGGAACAGATACAAGGAAACGAGGACTTATGCTGGATTGCCCTCGATGCCGCCCAGGACCCAGGCAATATTGGAACAATACTACGCACCGCAGACGCGGTAGGGAGCGCGGGGCTGATATTACTGGGACAATCGGCAGACCCCTACGACGCGGGTGCGTTGAGAGCCAGCATGGGCGCGATTTTCTCACAACGTCTCGTCAAAGCAAGCTTCGCCCAATTCACGCAATGGGCAAAACAACATTCGCTACATATTATAGGTACCTCCGACTCCGCCTCTGTTCCATATCGACGCGCAACGTATCCTCGTCCGCTTGTGCTGCTCATGGGTAGTGAGCGCGAAGGTTTATCGGACGAGCAACAAGCTGTATGCGATACGATGGTAAGCATTCCAATGGTGGGACGTAGCGATTCGCTCAATCTCGCTGTCGCAACAGGAATTGTTCTGTATGAAATCTTTCATCAAAACGCAATGTAACATGATCAATGTTATAACGGCTCGACATGCACAAGATTGGTGTAGAAGGTGCTACCACCGGCAAAATCGGCGAGCCTATCAGAGGTTGTCCAGTTGACGTTGCGGAAATCGGGGCTATACTGAGGCCACCAAACTGTGGTGGTTGCGAGCATGCCTGAACGCACATCTTCGGTGACAGAGGCAACGAGTTGACATGAACCACGTTCATTGCTGATACGCACTCTTTGCCCACTACGAATGTTACGCAACGCGGCATCATCGGGATGAATGCGGAGCGTTGGCGCATGTTCCTTCATTTTCATTGTGTCGAGGTTGGCGAACGTCGAACTCACAAAATGATGAGCCGCAGGACACAGCAATGGTAGGGCTTCTGGAGACGATAGCGTTTCTAACGTGTCTGTTGTGCTAACGGAGTGCCTCTTCCTCGGTTTTCTCGTCTCGACCTCTGGTACCCAATTGGGCACGGGGTCATAGCCTCGTTCTACCGCTTGTGCAGAGTAGAGTTCGACCTTGCCAGAAGGAGTACGGAAAACACCATTCGCAAACGGAATGCGCTCATCCTCTGGAATAACAAATGTATACATCCCTTCTGTTTGCAACTGTTCTAATGTTAAGCCTTTCACAAAAGGATTGACGGCAGCGGTCGCGTCAAGAATTTCGCGTATAACTATCTCGGCATCGTCCTGTAACCAGGATTCGGAAAAGCCGAGGGCAGCCGCTAATGCACGCATCACATCCCAGTTGCTTCGTGCCTCACCAAGTGGAGTGATAGCTTGTGCATTGTATTGTAGAGAGAGATGACCGTATGGCTTGTGAACATCGACCTGCTCTAGCTGGCTTGTGGCTGGTAGCACAATGTCGGCGTAGCGGGCGGTATCCGTCATGAAGAGTTCATGGACAACGGTGAACAGGTCATCGCGTTGCAGACCCTCGACAATCTTGCCAGCATTCGGCGTCGAGGCCACTGGATTCGCATTATAAACGTACAGTGAGTATACAGGAGGGTTGGCCTCACCAGTGAGAATTGCTCCTAGCCTATTCATGTTCAAGGTGCGCGGTGCAGGAGGGCATACGCTCTCAGCATCATGCTCTATAGCAGCTTTATTCCACTTGAACCAATCGCTGGTGCTGTACATCAGTCCACCACCAAGAAGGCCATATTGCCCAACGATAGCGGGTAGACAGGCAAGCGTTCTCACGGTCTGACCGCCATTCGTATGACGGTTGATTCCATCACTGATACGTAACAGAGCAGGTGTCGTTGTGGCATACTCTCGCGCGAGTTCAACAATTGTTTCAACTGCCAGCCCAGTAATCTCGGCGGCACGTTCGGGCGGCATCGCCAAAATGCGCTCCAAGAGGTGTTCCCATCCTATCGTATGTTCCGCAATCCATGTCCGGTTATGCAGATTTTCAGTAACCATAACATGCATCATGGCTAGGGCAAGAGCGGCATCGCTCCCAGGAAGCGGCTGAATATGCTGATCAGCAGAACGAGCAGTCAAGGTTCGGATAGGATCAATAACGATAACGCGTGTACCCGCGTGTTGTGCCTTACGCAAATAGGGCATGATATGTGGCGCGGTACTTGCCGGATTACTCCCCCAGATGAGAATGAGATTGCTCTGTGGCAAGGTTTCTGGCGATAGAGCGAAGCTACCACCGATTGTCAGCTTCACTGCTTCTTCGGCTGCATGTCCACAAATCGCACGTTCTAAACGACATGCACCGAGACGATTCCAGAGGCGTGTATCTATTACCTTTCCTTGCACAAGCCCAAGTGTGCCTGCATAGCTATAAGGGAGGATGCACTGCGCCCCATGTTGGGTTCTAATAGCGTTCCAGTGCGTCGTAATCTCCGCAATAGCCTCATCCCAGGAGATACGTTCAAAATTTCCACTCCCTTTAGGACCGACCCGTTTCAGTGGATAGAGCAACCGTTCGGGATGATAGACACGCTCTAAATAACGATTGACCTTGACGCACAACCAGCCCTGTGTCACGGGATGATCCTTACGACCACGCACAGATACGGCTCGTCCCTCTGCATCAACAAGCGTTTCTAATGCACAGGTATCGGGACAATCGTGTGGACAGGCTCCATGCACAACGCGAAGGTTACGCTCCTTTGCGGATAGCTCTAACGACATACTGTTTTTCCTTGTATTTACAAGCTAGGCATCTTCCCACGTACCCATTCCCGCGAGCCATTCAAGAATGGTCTCGGACATATGAGACGCTGGCGACTGGCGTTGCGAACAACGTGGTAGGCTATGTAGAATCATCGCACCATATTCTTTTGAGGTGATACGACGATCAAACAAAACAATAGCATTACGCTTCGCCTGGTTCCAAGCCAGTCTATTAAGTATGCGACGCATACGTAGGGCAGCTACTGGAACAGTTAGCTGATGGAGTTGGTCTGAGTAGTGTTCTACACGCGCTGCAATAGGAGGATCGTTGAGTACCGGCATAGGAAGGCGCGTTAGTACAATACATGTTGGCGAAAACTGCATATCCTCAACAGTATCCCAGAAGCTACTTGTTGCCAATAGCACAATATGTTCTTGTTCTTGCACAAGCTGCCACAATTGACGTGGCGAACCATCCATGCCCTGTCCTAGCACCAGGATACCGCGCGACTCAAGCACCTGCTTTATCGCGAAATACGAACTACGGAGTGCGGCATGTGAGGTAAATAGTACAACGGTTTGCCCTTTAAGAGCCGTCACAAGCTGTATCAGTGACTCCTCAAGATGACGCTGATACTGCGGCATATTTGGCTCCGGTACATCATTTGGTAGATAGAGCAGAGTTTGCTCATGATGCTCGGTGGCAACGGAAAATGCAGGACTAGTCTCGTCTTCGAGACCGAAACGCCTCCGGTAATATGAAAACGAGTTATCGACAGAGAGTGCCGAGCCTACAAAGAGAGTACTGGACTGCTCTTTCATGAGGTAACGCTTTATGAAGACAGAGGACTGCACCAGTTGTGAGTATAGCACAGGCGTTTGTATTTCCTCGCTCGTTTCGCCTGAACGTGTTGTATTTTGCGGATAGGGAATTTGTGGCATCCGTAACCAGTACACGATGTCACTATCGCTAAGCATCATCGCCTGCTGTCCTAGTTTTTTCTGGTCGAGCAGTTGCTGCGCCGCCGTCACAAGCTCAGCTGCAACAGAACTGTCTTCACCGCTACCGACATCGAGACGATGACGGCTCCGTTGCGTTGTGAGCATTGTTTTCTCAGCCTCATATACAATATCAATTATCGTCTGTAAACGTGATGCCACCTGTTGCCATGCATGTTCTGCATCAGACCAAGAACTTAGTGTACGGGCCTGGGCAGTGAGACGCATTGGAAGATCAGGGCGCTCGTTCGCGCGTCCACCGCCATGAGTACGTCCCGATGTCTCACTCTTGTTTTTGTCTCTTCCTGACCCCTCACTCCCCTTGCCCTTCTCGCGTCCGTTACTGCCTTGCTGTATAAATTCTTCTATCAAGCGGGTATAGCTAGTAAACAATTTCTCTACGGCACTTCGTGCTTGACGTAGAGCTTGAAACCAGGTCAGCATACGCGTATCGAGTTCGTTCTTAGCAATGGTTGAAGTCGAGGATAGTCCTCCTGGTCCGCGATCCCGCAACGATGGAGCTGCAAGGGCAAGCAGACCTTGATAACGCCCATTAGGAAGCTCTGTGCCTATGGTATTCAAGATTGTGAGCAGACGCGTTGAATCGAGATCGGCACTGCTCCAGCGTGCATTTTCCTCTTCAAGCATATCCGCATCAAGAATCAAACGATAGTCGATGGAGTCAAGTAAAGAATGCGAGCTAGAGAGATCATCGAACAGCCCCATATGCGTTGTCACGATGACCTGCGCGTCTTTTACGCGTTCTTCCGCACGACTCAGGAAACAATAGCCACGTTTACGATAGGCACAACGTTCATACATCGTACCGGAACGTTTATCTGATGAGGGAATACGCTCTACGCCAGAACAAATGCGTTCCCATGCAGCATTCTCCTGTTGCAGAAGTGTAAGTTCGCTCCGTTCACCTGTCAGCGTTTGTTGCGCCCACAGTCCCACCTTCGCAAGTCCTCGCGCTTGCTCCGCGCTTAGCTCACCGCTTGTGCGCCGTAGTGCCGCACCAAACCAGCGATGTAGGCACAGGTAGCCACCGCGTTCCGCGAGATATGCCACGGAAAGTGGATGGAGGAGATGCGTTTGCAGACGGGGTAAAGTTTGCTCCAGCAGACGACGCGCATGCAGTGAATTGCCACAGGCGAGAATCAGCCGTTTCGGTTGCTCGCCCTCTTGTGCAGGCATTGCAAGCCATTCCAGAGCAGGTAAAAGCGCGGGAGTATAATCGTTTCTGCCAATAGTGACTTCTAAGAAGAGCGGCGTATGTTGCTCGAATGCATTTTGCACAGCCGCGCGAGCCGTCTGATAACCTTTGTGTGCCACCACTTCTGCCGCTTGCTCTGGAATAACCTCTATCTGTGTTTGCTCAGGCAGAGGAGACGCTTCTATACTCCCTATTGCCTGCTCGTTAGGTGTTGAAGTCTGAAGAGGATTGTTCGCCTCGCTCTCACGTGCAATTGCAAACGATAGAATACGTGGGTCTACGCCTAACTGCGATGCGAACAGGTCGCCAAGGCTGCCCCGCGTCAATTGCGTCCCCTCTTGCTCCTGTCTATTACGTAGTTCCTGGCGGAAAAAGCCGAGCAGAGGCCAAGAGCGCGGTGCATCAAGGTTCGCTAAGTCTTTGAGAAGCGCACTATCAATCGTTTGCAGACGCTGATATAGCGCGAGAAATACATCCTTCGCAAGAACGGTATCCACCATCGCGCGGTGTCTCCCCGGTGGCACATGTATGTCCAGAGCCTCAGCAACCTGACCAAGGCTGTAGCTTTTGAGGGATGGAAGCAAGACCGAGGCCAGTTCAAAGGTGTCAATGAGCGGGTTGCTATAGGCAAGCCCACGCTTGCGTAGAAAGCCCGCATCAAAGGGAATACTATGACCCACAATGGGCAAGTCGCCAAGAAAGTCCTGCAGTTTCGGGGCGACGGCCTCGAAAAGAGGTGCATCTGTGAGCAAGCTGGTAGTGATGTTTGTGAGACGTTGCACACGATATGGAATAGGACGACCTGGGGCAACAAACGACTCAAAGATGTCCAGCACCTCGGACCCCTGGAATTTGATCGCAGCAACCTCAAGAATAGCGTCTTGCTCGGCATGCAGACCCGTTGTTTCCAGATCGAGGGCGACACGGACGGGGAGCTTTTTCGCCATATAGTGCGTTCCTTACATCTCTCAACTACTCCAATTATAGGACGTTTATATTTTATTTTTGTGCGGAAACAGGCCACGCTTCGAGCAATGGACGCGCAAGGTGGGCAGCTCGTCCACGATGACTGATACGATTTTTGACCTCTGGCGGTAACTCCGCCGCCGTTTTGCCGAATTCTGGCACCAGAAAGATCGGGTCATAGCCAAAACCGCCTGTACCACGCGGCGCATCCGCGATATAGCCTTCCAGTGTGCCTTCGACGCTTTGCTGATAGCCCGATGGTTCTGCAATACAAATTACACAGCGATAGCGAGCGGCGCGTTGCCTACCTTCAAGCCCCTGCAGTTGCTCAAGAATGACGCGGAATCGTTCTGGGTAAGATGTTTTTACTCCTAGGAAACGAGCAGAGTAGACACCAGGGCCACCATTGAGGGCATCTATTTCTATACCAGAATCATCGGAGAGGACAAGCATGTTGGACGCCTTCGCATACGCAAGGGCTTTGAGTTCGGCATTCTGTTGAAAGGTGGTTCCTGTTTCCTCGACATCCATGTCGGCGAGGGAAACGTCCGCGAGGGAGAGGAGTTGAAAGGGTAGGTCGGTAAATATGGCGCGAAACTCCTCGATTTTGTGAGGGTTGGTCGTTGCCAGTAACAGGGAACGCATGCAGGTGGGTCTCCAAACTAAACAGCTACAACAGATAGAGATGTGAAATAACTAGCCCTATCTTACCATACCGCCCGTAGCTTGTCGAGATTACAGCTTCGCTGTTTTTGGGTGTTAGCACAAACAATTTACAACCAGGAGCATGACAGTGGCTTCGCCACTGTCATGCTCCTGGTTGTAAATTGTTTGTGCTACAAAAAGTGCTTGACAGGATGAGGGGGTTGAGGGTATAATCTGTGCGTTCACACGATATGGCGTAAGCGATCAGAGTGAATTAAAAATTTGCCGATGTAGCTCAGTGGTAGAGCATTCGCTTCGTAAGCGAACGGTCAAGAGTTCGACTCTCTTCATCGGCTTTTACAAGAGGCTTCGAGTTCTTTAACTTAAAGCCTCTTTTTCTATTCATCTAACGGTATCACCTCTAACCAATTATCAGTTTCATGAGTTTCCCGCCAATGTCGCTTCGCATGACAGTTCACACAAACAACATCACACTTTGCCATTTCGTCGGTTATTTGTTTGACACTTGCAGCTCTCGATATGATTTTGGAAATAGTAAAGCTTTTTTCTGCTCTATCTCGATGATGAAAGTGCAATAAAGCAGGATGACTTATACCACAATCTATACAATAAAGGCTACTTTTGTATCTCCTGAACCAATCTCGTATTTCTAGCTGGCGTTGTTTTTTTCTTTCTATTACCACTTCCTTATGCTCTTGATACCATCTTCTATTATTCTCTTTCTGATATTCTTTCGCCTTTTCCTTGTCTTTGTACGGCATAAATCCTCCTAATAAGCTCAGTTCAACTATGATAGAATTTCTCTCCAATCATCGAAATCATGAGTCTCTCGCCAATGGTGCAGCGCATGACAATTACCACACAGCACCTCGCATTTGCTAATCTCTTTTTCTAATCGCTTAATAGATGTATGCGTTCTCCCAATAATGCCACCAATACCAAAACTTTTGTCTTCTTTGTCACGATGATGAAACTGAAGGCATGCAGGATGATTTTCACCACACTCTACACAGTATAATTTGCTCTTATATCGCTTGAGCCACTGTCTCAGTTCCTCGTTATGCTGTTTACGCTTTTCTAATAGTCGCCCCCTATGTTTTTGATACCATCCTTTGTTGTACTCGCGAAAATATGCTCTGCGCTCTTCGTCGTCTTTGAATGCCATATCTTACTTCTCCTGCGAATTGCATTTTTATAGTACTATCTTAGTATCTCTAATATAATCTATAGATTATCATAGGCATAATTTCAAGTCAATGATAGAATGGTACTACTATTTTAAGGAGGCACTCATGGTAAGATTAAAAATACGCGGAATCGCGGAGGCAAAAAAAATAAATATGTCTAAACTTAGCCGCATGGCGGACATAAACTATAACACGGTTCGAGCCATTTGGGATAATGAGACGAAGGACGTAACGGTGAGTACTCTTGAGAAGATTGCAAAAGCTCTGAGGGTTGATATTTCAGAGCTTATAGAAGTTATACCTGACGAATAGTTTTATCCACCTATCCAATAGCTATCAGGAGAACGTTTATGTTTAACGTGTGTCCGCAATGTGGTGAATATGCCGTTGAAAAGACTATCGATCCCTCTGGCTCCTATGCTATCTGTCCATTTTGCCATTATGCCCATCCTTTCTTACAACAACCGCTATTCATTATTACTGGTGCAAGTGGCTCAGGAAAAACAACAATGTGCCTTTCTCTGGTTTCACTACTGAAAGAGTGTGTGGTCATGGAGTCGGATATTCTCTGGGGCACAGTTCCAGCTACTGAGGAGCATGGCGATCAAGACTATCGCAATATGTGGCTACGGGTAGCCAAAAACATTGGTCAGGCTGGTCGTCCAGTGGTACTCTGCGGGACAACTCTTCCAGAGCAACTTGAAACGTGTGCGGAGCGTAGGTATTTCTCGACCATCTACTATCTAGCAATGGTATGTGATGATGCTATCTTGAAAGACCGTCTCGAAGCACGACCACAATGGCGAGCGTCAGGGTCAAAGGATTTTGTTGAGCAGATGCTGCAATTTAATGGTTGGCTCAAAGATCACGCGACTGTTACTCACCCGCCCATGACCCTGTATGATAGTAGTCATACATCAATTTTGGAGACGACACAAGAAGTTGCACAATGGATATGGGCGAGGTTATAAAATGCGTGAAACTCATTTCAATAATGCGGACATATAAAAATCAAGCATAACCGAGCATAAGCATCTCAAGGTGTTCTTGGCAATGTTCAATGACGCCGTTTGTGCGCTCATAGACATACTGCCCAGGCTGAAAGAATGATTCGTCCAACGTTTCCAATAGCTCGATGTCGCGCTGGTACGCCTTACGCAAGATGCCACATACAGCATCGAATGATTGATCGCCAATCATCGTGACAATCGTCGCGTTGATCGCATCGTTCATGACCTCTTGCCGTGCCTCGTCAACCTCTTCAAGAGGAGACATGCCAGCAACAATTCTGGGAATGCGTACCGTTGCCATGACTTCCCAGCCTGCTAGATGGGCGACGATCTCACGCGGTCCCCATGTGTCTCCTCGACGCGTGACGCCTCGTTGTGCCGCTTCAGTAGCGGTTGTTATGAGTTGCTCAA
>CAXUHG010000023.1:0-33318 GCA_964250805.1 uncultured Ktedonobacteraceae bacterium
TGAAAAAGCCGCTTCCCGTTTCCTACGACAATGGGAAAGACCATGAGACGGTATTCATCAATGAGATCCTCTTGCATGAGCGAGTGAATGAGTTCAACGCTCCCAAAGATCAAGATGTCCTGACCAGACTCCTGTTTCAATCTGGTCACTTCCTCTCCAACAGTGTCCTTGAGAAGGGTGGCATTCCACTCAGCGTCCTGCAACGTTGTGGTTGGAACATACTTGGGCATCCTGTTTATTCTTTCGCCATATGCACCTATAGCACCAGGCCAGGCGGCTGCCAATCCCTGATAGGTTCTGCGCCCCAGAAGGAGTGCATCGCTGGCAAAAAGCTCATCGAATTTATATTGTTGTGATTCTTCACTCCGAAATTGAACAGTCCACAGATGAGGATTTTCAACAACACCATCCAGAGCCATGAGCATCGAAGCAACTAGTTTTCTCACGTCTTTCTCCTGAAAAGGAATGTCGCAGTAATGTACGTGCAAATTGCAAATGTTCGCAACAAGCTCTTCTCACGTAGCCAATCAAAAACGGTACAGATGTTGCAGAGAGTATTGGAAGAAAAATTGACCCGATAGTTCCACGTATTCATTAAGAGTATCCATACGTACTTCGTTCCACAGGCGACGCTCTTGTTTCCATTGTGTCCTATCCATACTCATCTCCTCTCACTTCATCTTATGCCAATCACAGCGAGTTCTCGAAAAAGTTCGATATTCCCCGGTTTGATATGCGTACTGGTAAAACCTACCTCTGTCAGCATTGCGGCAACGTCTTCCCCCCGATAAATGCGGCATTCCTCTGTACTCTCGTCGTTGCCGAGCCATCGCTCTTTCGGCAGCAACGTCAAAACTACTATGCCTCCTGGTTTGAGGACGCGTAGTATCTCGGCGAAGGCTTTTGTTGCATCAGGCCAGAAATAGAGTGAATGGATACTTACTACTTTGTCGAACGTGCTATCTGCAAAGGGCAATGTTGAAGCATCTCCATACTTGAGTTCGACACGCCCTGCTTTTACCGCCGCGGCGTTACGCTTGCGCGCAGCACGTACCATTGTGTGGGAGAAATCAACACCTGTCACATGCCCTTCTGTCGCAAGAGTAGCAATCTGTTGAATTGTTGCCCCGGCCCCAAACCCTAGTTCGAGAATACTATCCTTCGGCTGCACGTCAAGTAGTGAAACCGTCCAGGTATTTTCTGGCTCATGTTGCTGTGCCATACGATTTCCAGCAATACGTCCGAAGAAGCCTACTGGTCTTCTGTAGTTGTTTGAAATGCGATTTTCGATGAGTTTCTTTGCTATCATTTTCTATGTATCCCATGACTATAAGAATATCAACTACGTTCCCTATAGATTACTCAAGAAAGCATACAAGAGATGAATATATTTATCAAGCAGGTAAAGGCTGTACTGATAGATTTTTCTATTGCTCAGACACTTTTTTGCTTTCTTTATTGCTTATGCTCATTTACATCACCTCCCAAATATCTTATACTGGCTAGGCTCCTAAGTTCGGGTCATAAGATGAGAGGAAATGATGAACGAAAAAGAAATTCAGGAACTTACAAAAACATGTGTACGCTTTTTGGGCTACTGGTATCCTCAGACTCCAAAACAGCAATTGAGCGAGCTAGCTTCGTATACTGACGTAGATGCCGACTTTGACCGCTATGGCGAAGGAGAACTCATCACATCGTTTGAAGCGGATGTAGCAAAGCTATTGGGCAAAGAGGCGGCAGTATTTATGCCGAGCGGAACGATGTGCCAACAAATTGCGCTCCGTATTTGGACAGATCGACGCAGGCTTCCGCGTGTGGCCTTTCATCCAACGTGCCATCTCGAAATTCATGAGCAGCAAGCGTACCGTAGACTACACAACCTGGAAAGTACACTTGTCGGACCTGCATACCGTATGCTCACACTCGAAGATTTGAAGGCGATTGCAGAGCCAATCGGAGCGTTGTTGCTTGAACTCCCTCAGCGTGAAATCGGCGGTCAGTTGCCTAATTGGGAAGAGCTAAACGCAATAATCGCTTGGGCGCGAGAAAAAGGTATTGCAGTTCATCTCGACGGCGCGAGGTTATGGGAATGTCAACCCTTCTACAAGCGCGAGTATGCCGAGATTGCAGGTCTATTTGATAGCGTCTATGTCTCCTTCTATAAGGTGTTAGGCGGTATCGCGGGGTCTATACTCGCTGGACCAGCTGATTTTATTGCGGAGGCACGTATATGGCAACGAAGACAAGGTGGAAATCTTGTTCACCTCTATCCATTTGTGCTTGCAGCGCGCAAAGGACTCACAGAGCGATTAGGCAAAATGAGTACCTATCACGAAAAAGCAAAAGAGATTGCGAAAGTCCTCTCATCCTTTCCACGCATCGAGATTTTACCAAACCCACCACAAACGAATATGATGCATGTGTTTGTGCAAGGAGATCACGAGCTGTTGCTAGACTCATCCTTCCAAATCGCGCGCGAAACGAAGACACTACTCTTTGCACGGCTCTCTTCAACTATTGTGCCGCATTGGTCAAAATTCGAGTTAACGGTTGGGAATGCGTCGCTCGACCTAGAAAATGAGGAGATTGCAGACCTATTTAGCAGGCTCTTTGCGCTTGTAGACAAAAGCGACTCTTCCCACGAGCATCAATGAATTTACCAGAGTTTTTCGTAGGAAGAGCCAAGTGTATCAAGTAACTGCCTATACCGCGCCAGTGTTACGCATCAGGCCGCCGTCGATAAAGAAGGTTGAACCTGTGACATATGATGCAGCATCTGAAGCTAAGTATACCGCAAGCCCCGCGATCTCTTCTGGTTGCCCCATGCGGTGTAGAGGAATTTCGGAGAGGAGGGCGTTCCATTTTTGAGGGTCGGCCTTCACGTCCGCATCAATTGGAGTATCAACAGCACCAGGGCCGATATTATTGACAGTGATATTATGTGGGGCGAGTTCAAGACAGATGGTGCGCGTCAACATGCGCATGCCGCCTTTGGCACAACAGTATGGCACATTCTGCGGCATGGCAAGGTCTTCATGAACCGAGGAAATATTAATGATGCGTCCAGCAGTTTTGTTCTTGACCATTTCGCGTGCAGCAGCCTGAGAGCAAAAAAACGTTCCTTTGAGATCAACGCCCAATACACGATCAAACTGCTGTTCCGTTACGTCCAGAAACGGGCTGTGAATTTCCATGCCTGCATTGTTCACCATAATATCCAGCTTGCCAAAGTGCGCTACTGTCTGCTGAATCAGTCCCATAGCTTGCTCATATTGCGAGACATCGGCCTGAATGACAAACGCCTGACCGTTATTCTTTTGAATCGTCTGTAGCACCTCTTCGGCTTTGTCCTGTGCATGCGCGTAGTTGACGACAACCGACGCTCCCTCTTTCGCAAGCTGAATCGCAATTGCACGTCCAATACCACTATCCGAACCTGTAACAATAGCTACTTTTTGCTCTAACTGCATATATTTTACCTATCTTTCCGTGTTTGCAACACAAACTACGAGCCACAACAAAATAAGGCTCTGTTTATGACACGGAACAAACTGGCTGAAGTTTCACCACATGCGTTACAAAACATGACAATGCGTACATCAGCTACTGCGTATCGCTCTCTTTTTGAGCAGGTTGTAATCCTCTTGTCGTTGGCACATTTTGCGGAAGCACTTCCTGCCCTCGCACATGAGCGCGTTCAAGTGGTAACTGTTGGTGATGATAGATACGATTAGAAAGTAAGGCATGATTCGAGGTCATTGTTACCTGCATAGACTCTATAATATGTTCTAGCCGCTCTATGCTGGTAAAAACATCCTGTATGGTTGTTACTGTGCCGTTACTCATGTCTGAGGTTCCAGACGACAAAATAGGCTCCTCAAAACCTGTATTCCCATATTGCTGTACAGCCCCTCCTTGAAGTTGTGACAGCTTTTCAGCGAGATATTGCTCTATAGCGCGTACTGAACTTTTGAGCGACTCTTGTAAAGAGATAAACCGCTCATCGAGGGCTTTATTGACGGCATCAGCGAGTTCATCCCACGGAATTTCGGTCTGCACCTCGATACCTGTGAAATCAGGAGTTCCATCAACTGAGAGAGCGGTCGTTTCATCCGCAACGGCAAAACGCTGGCTAATCAGTTGATCGAGTGAGACAAGTTGTGTATCAAGAGCATTTTCAATGGTCTCTTCGATCTGCTGCTTCATCCCCGTTCCATTTGTAGATGGCGAAGCGTGACGCGTCGATGTATCCAACCTTTGGACGAGCGTTTCTTTAAGTTTCCTCTGTTGCTCGGAAAGATTTTGTGCCAGTGTGCGGGTAAGCTCTTGCTGCGTATATGCCAAGCGCTGCTCTATATCACGTTTGAAGATATGCATACGTTGGTCAAAACTACGCTCTAGTTCGCGCCTCTGCTGTGCAAGTTTCTGGTCTAATAATAGACTGAACGACTGAAGTTCGCTTTGTGTAAAAGACATGCGCTTTCCTCTCCCTATTACCTTACTTACCATCTCGATGACGACAAACATATGCTGCCCCATAGCAGTATAAGAATTTAGAGAAAGCTATGTCAATGAAGAGATACAATTAGGCCAAAGTTGGCTATTCATTCTGTAGAGGCCGATTTATCACGTCCTTGTCAGCAGTTGATCGCCCGGAGGACGCGATAAATCGGTCCCTACAAAATCTGAGCATTTAGAGTAGTGGCAACAGCTGCGACGAGTGCATCAAGCTTGAAAGGTTTCTCGATAACACGCGCATGAGGGGCAATTCGTAAAGCTTGCACAATATCTCTAGGATTCGCGGCGGTGCAAAAGATAAGAGGAAGTTGCTGCGCTTGTGGCAGTCTTTGTAACTGGTATAATACTTCGATACCTGACATGCCAGGGAGTTGCAGATCGAGAATTAGTAGTTCTATTGGGGCGGTGGCAGGTGCAGTAGTCAATGTGGAGACCTTCCCCTCGGCTGTAGATTGCGTGAAAGCATTCAAGCACTTTTGGGGATGTTCAAAGATATCGACAGAGTATCCAGCGAATTGCAACATTGTTGCACACATTTTTGCGATACGAACATTGTCTTCCAGTAGACCGACGCGTGTCATATGAAAACCTTTTCTTGAACCCCATGTATGTATCCCAAATAGGATTGTAGTGTGTCAGGGCAAGAAATGTCAAGCATAGACATGACAGGAGCAAGGCACCTCGACGCCCATTCCATGATGCCGTACAATAGATATGTTGATTTTGATTACGAACAAAAAAGATGGATACTTAACCACATGAGCGAAAACGAAACGACAAGAAGATATCCCATTAGCGTTGTACGCTTTGGCATGGGAAAACAGATACAACTCTACCAAGATGAACTGGTGGTAACAGGGCAAGAGGAAGACATGGAAACACGCGTACAGCTTGACGCCATCAAGCAGCTCACTCTGATTCCAGGGGACCCTAATCCTGGCAAACTTATCCTGATGGCTGATTTGGATGATGGCAACACTATCATTTTGGTTGAGGGAATGAGCAACGCCAAAGATTTCCGTGCTATGCTGCCACGCCTGCTCGAACTACGACCAGAGATTCAACTTGATCCCCCCGATATGGGCGAGCAGTTGCGACAAGCCCTTAATACGAAACGCGCGTGGACACTCACCTGCTACGGCTCTTTCCTGCTAATTTGCGCGTTCCTCTCGGTCCTATACTTCGTCGTTGCGTATATAGGAGCGCATCATTAGTTGCTTTTTGCATTTGCAGTAGCATCATTTGTAAGCTTGAACAGAGTCTTTCGCGCTCGTATACTACGTCGCGCAATCAGGAAGAGCATCACGAACAGAAGCACAACAAGGAGTAGCGTTATAATACGGGTGGGAGTAATACTGCTACCCGTGCCTGGATAGGCGTACACATTATTGACGGCGGCAAATAGTTGTGAAGCGTTGTTTGCTCCAATCACCAATGCGTAGACGGATGTGTGTTCGGGAAGACCGCCCGCGACACCACGCCAGTTTTGCCCACTATCATCACTGCGGAAGGCTCCAAATGGAGTTCCAACGTACAACGTGGCAGCATTCGCACTACGGAAGTCCACTAAGATATGCTGAACAGGTACGCCCTGCAACAATTGTCCTGCTGCTTCCCAATGAGAGCCTGAGTTGGTTGAGCGAAAAATACCATGCTTTGTTCCAACATACACAAATGTTGCTGCCCCACCAGCATTCTCGGCTGGTTGGATTGTCGTCACGCCATCAGCTACATTCAATCCATTATTCAGAGCTATCCAAGCTCCTCCGTTATCAGAGCGATACACCCCTTGTGAGGTTGCAGCCCACAGACGATTTTGGAGACTATCATATGCTAACTCGTTAATCGTAACGTTGCTCGGCAATGCGGTATTGCTTGACTTCCATTGAATGCCATCGCTACTCGTAAACACACCATGATGCAACGTTCCAAGGTACAAGCGTTTTTGCCCATTAAAAACCAGCGTCGTATAACTATCGATAGGCAAACCAGAAGACGATGTATTTACACGTTGCCACGTTTGCGCGGTATCATTACTCGCAAACAAGCCATTATCCGCGAGCGCATAAAGCGTCTTTCCAGAGAGTGTCATGATGAGAAAGGATAAAGATGTGGTAGTGTCCGAAGTCCTACTTTGCTTCGTCCAATGCTGTCCTGCATCACTGCTTCTATAGGTAGTACCATCTACATTTCCTGCGTAGAGTGTCTGTGAATGCACAGGGTCTACAGCAAGAGCATGAATGTGTTGTTGCGGAAGGGTCGATGCTTGCCAGCTACCAGCACCTAAGAGATTCGCATCTGGAGCGCAAGCAGAAAAAAGCAAAGTCAGCAAGACAAATAGAAGGAGATATGAGCGTTTCGCCACTATACGCTTTACTATCGAGCATAAAGATTTACTATGTTGTGTTTTCCTCATAACATCCTTACAACGTCAAGAAAGCAATTCTATCTCTTCGCCTGTGCCCTGTTTCCTGGCTAAATCATAGACATGGGCTGCAATTACAACATCCTCTAGCGCGATACCCAGTCCTTTGTATAGCGTAATCTCTTCTGGCGACTCGCGTTGTAATCCTTCGTCCGCGACAATCTCTTGCAATTCGTGGACGCTATCCCACTGAAACAGGTACTCGTCTGCCGGAATGATAAAGTCTCCCGCTTCAGTGTGGGCCTGTTCGAGTGAGTCGGTTACGATGAGTGCGCTTCGTTGTAGCGTTGAAAGGTCTATTTCGCGTCGTTGCGACCAGTTCGAGCCAATAGCATTGATATGACATCCTGGCTTGAGCCACTCACCATGCAGAACGGGATCGCGTGCAGGTGTTGCCGTAATCAAAATATCGGCACCTTCGACCGCTTCACGCGCGTCGGGAACGGGTGTTACCTCGATACCAAGTAAGCGCGCCATCTCATGGCAAAACAGTGCGCGTTCCGGTTCGCGGCGGCTGTAGACATGAACAGACTTGATAGGACGTACAGCACAAACGCCCATAAGTTGTGTTACTGCTTGTTGACCAGCACCAATCAGACCGACATTTTGCGCATTCGTCCGCGCAAGGAATTTGGTAGCAACCGCACTGGTGCCACCTGTACGCATTGCCCCCAGGCGGTCAGCCTCGACAATCGCCAGCAGTTCGCCGTTCGTCGCGCTAAAAAGCATCACCACGAAGCGCACGCCTTCACGAAATGCGGTATACGTCTTAAAGCCAAAAACGCCAAAGGCTGGTGCGGCTGCCGCTAGAATAGTCAATACGCCGTTAGCAAACGAAAGTCGAGTACGAGGTTGATTCTTTACTTGCCCCTGCGCCTGAGCGTAAAACGCATCCTCCAACACCGATACGGTGTCGCGCATAGTCAGTAAGTCTCGTACCTGTTTTTCACGCACGATCAACGCCATATCAACACTCTACACTTCTTGCGCCCCTACTCCTCGCGTCGAATCACGCGGCGCATATACACAACTGTTTCGTGAACCTCATAGCCTTTGGGAAGTTTCTTGTTATTCTGTGGCATCAGCAGGTCTTTGATACCTGTAAGTGTGGGCAGTGCGCCCTCGACAGAGCGTGATGGCTTCGAGAGGCGTGCAAGTAATCCACGTCGTAGCAATTCTAGCCCTACACCAGCGGCAACTGCACCTACGCTGGCAGCCACACCCCGCGCTACTGGTAAGTTATAAGGAAGAGCAGGGAGATTTTTTTCTACGGTCACAAGTCCCGTTGTGGAAATTGCAAGGTCTGCTCCGCATTTGCTGCAATAAATGTCATCTTTCGTAATCTTTGCGTTGCATTCAGGACATTTCATAGAATTCCTCCTTGAGATAAGGGATGAAAAATTTCTCTCACTATCACGCTCTATTGTAACGCTTCTGGCGCAATGCGTCTACACTTTTGGCGAGCAAAACAGACGCTTGTTCTATTTCGTCGGCAGTAGACCAACGTCCAAGCGTTAAACGCAAGGCACTAAGCGCACGTTCGCGAAGTAGCCCCATTGCCATAAGTACTGATGAAGGCTCTGTACTACCTTCGTGGCATGCTGAACCCGTTGAGCTAGCTATTTCCGGTGTAGCGGCAAGTACCTCTTCACCTACAATGCCATCAATGCTTATATTTAACGTGTTTGGCAACCGCTCCGTAACATGTCCATTGAGATGAACGAGATTTGGTAAATGCTGTTCGAGTTGATGTTGCAATAAATCGCGGAGCAATCTCATATGCGGTTGACTTACCTCTAGCTGCTCAAGTGCTAGCTCACACGCCACACCTAGACCTACTATATACGCTGTATTCTCTGTACCAGCCCTACGCCCCTGCTCCTGCCCTCCACCGTAGATTGTTGGCTCAAGCATTAGTTCAGTGCGAGCATACGAGGCACCAATACCTTTAGGCGCGTATAGCTTGTGCCCTGCCAACGTCAACAAATCCACATCCAACGCCTTGACATCCGTGACAATCTTACCGACAGATTGCGATGCGTCAGTATGTATTAGTACATTGTGCTGGTGCGCTATTCGTGCAATCTCGGCGATAGGTTGCAGCGTTCCCGTTTCGTTGTTCGCATGCATAATCGTTATCAGCACCGTCTGATCGGTTATCGCAGCCTCGACATCCTCAGTACTCACACGTCCCTGTGCATTCACGGGAAGATAGGTCACGCGAAAACCATGCAGGCGTTCGAGGGCATTACATACATTCAACACCGCAGGATGCTCTGTTACCTGTGTGATAATATGATTGCCACGATGCCGAGAGGCAAGGGCTACACCACGAATTGCTAACGTATCACTCTCGGAGCCGCCACCCGTAAAGATTACCTCGTTTGGCTGACAATGCAATAATTGAGCAACTCGTTCGCGTGCAACTCCAATAGCCTGTCTTGTTGGTGAAGCATAACTATGACCACTTGAGGGATTGCCGAAATACACCGAGAGGTACGGCAACATCGCATCGACAACTCTAGGGTCAACGGGCGTTGTCGCGTTGTAATCAAGATAAATTGGGTTATTGTGTAGCCCTGAATGCGTTGTCATAACTTGTCTTCTCTCCCTCTTGCATACACTAAGGGCGCTTCGGCACGCCCCATATCACATTCCCTACAACCTGAAACGACATGGTCCCATCGGGATACTCTTTGAGCAATATCTTCTTTGCCTCGTCGTCAAAAGCGGCAACCATCTCTCTGACTCTCTTGCTTACAGGAGAACTGCCGATACAAAGAAGTGGACAGAAGATTCCTCGTTGTAGAGCGACAAATTCTTCTGCATCATGGCTGGAATACTGTGTAACGAGAAAAGAGCCTTTCATGAGTATCTATTATACACACTTTTTGCGCTCCTTACGGCGGTTTCTAAACTATCGTCCGTTGAAGAAAGGACCACTAGTATGGTGTCTATTGCTGGGCATGATCATTCTCTATTTTGTCCCCTATATCCAAATCTCATATGGACCGCCAAGCCAGTTACAGGCATATCGTATGCTAGCACTAGTACCAACGGTGCTTGTAGGGATTTTTCGTGGCAGAAAGGGTGCATTTATCTCCTTTGGATTGCTTACGTTGATGATGTATATCATCATGTTTCTACAGTATAGATTGAGTTGGCCCGTAGATGCTACCAGTTCCTATATCTTTGGCACAATTGGAGGATTGCTGGTCACTGCAGTCGTAGGCCAGTTCTTTCATATGGCTACACAGTTATCGCGTGCCCACGATCAATTACAAAGTGCCCATGATGATTTACAGGCTAAAAATAGCGATTTAGAGCGTCTGAATACGCAGCTTGAGGCACTTGCAACGTTTGATCCGATCACTGAACTACCTAATCATCGTGCATTGGTAGAGGCCATCGATAAGGAATTGGCACGGTCTCAACGGTCTAAAAAGGGATGTGGGCTGTTGTTTCTGGATATAGATCATTTCAAAGCCTTAAACGATGGATATGGTCATCCAGCTGGGGACAATGTACTACGTGAGTTTGGACGCTTGATAAAACAGGAACTGAGAAGTATAGATACCGTTGGACGTTGGGGGGGTGAGGAGTTTGTGGTGCTGCTGCCGGATATAGCAGCCGCAGGGGATGTGGTGCAAATCGCAGAACGTATACGCTCGGCAGTAGCTGAGAATATCTTTGGTGTCGGCGGCGGCCTTAGATTGACCTGCTCGATAGGCGCGGCATGGTATCCCGAACATGGGTTTGGACGTGAGGAATTGATGGCGGTTGTGGATGGTGCGATGTATGCGGCGAAGCACTTGGGACGCAACCAAGTTCGCAGGGCGGATGATCCAGTAGTACACGAGTTATTGAATGCACAAAAGACCGAAGGTGGGCGCGAAGAGAAGGCTATGATGGGGACGGTGAAAGCACTAGCAATGTTAGTGGAAAAACGAGATCAGGCGACAGGTACTCACGCTCAAGGTGTGGCAGATATGATGAAGCAAGTTGCACTGGAAGTTGGGCTTGATGAGCAGGAGGCACACATGCTGGCCTTAGCAGGTTGGTTGCATGATATCGGGAAAGTCGCAATACCAGATGCGATCTTGCGGAAGCCGGGAAAATTAGATGAGGCAGAATGGATAATCATGAGGACGCATTCTGAGATAGGAGCTGAGATCGTCAGCCAGGTACCCTCACTACGCGCCCTTGCGCCTATTATTCGTGCGCATCACGAACGTTGGGATGGAACCGGCTATCCCGATAAAGCAGGACAAGATCACATTCCACTTGGGGCACGCATTGTTGCCGTTGTGGACGCTTACACAGCAATGACCGAGAGAAGACCCTACCAGCGTGAGCGTACAAGTGAAGAGGCATTGCGAGAGATATGTTGTTGTGCTGGCACACAATTTGATCCTGCAATCGTTGAGGCATTGGAACGACTTCTTAAAAAGGAGAGAGAAGGTACAAGAGTGCTGCAAATGGCTTCATAAGACGATGTATACTTGGACTATAAGAACTATTAGAAAGAAAAAACACAAGAAAATAGCTTGGAGCTATCCAGTAGCTCCAAGCTATTTTCTTGTGTTTACAAAGGGAATGGTTATGCTGAGAACTTAGCGGCAAGTTCACGTGCGCTTGGCTCGACAAGGACGGAACCATCAGGGAATACGAGAGTCGGCACGCTACGCGCCCCATTGTTGACCTTTACAACGTATTCGGCGGCGTCATCGTCTTCCTCTATGTTTACATAGTCGTAGGCAATGCCGTGTGAGTCAAGCCAACGTTTCGCCATGCGGCAATCGCCACACCATGTGGTGGCGTACATGACGACTTTCTCTCCAGTTCGTGGTGTTTGTATTGTAGATTCGCTCACGATAAGCTCCTGCTGTATATAAAGTAATTTGAAAACAATCTCTACTTACTTCAACACAGTTTCATGGGCAAGTATTCCCACTCTCTCGTGATGCATCTACGCATTGTTCGGCACAAGATGAACATATATCAATGTAAACCATTGCGCCGACCGCTGTGCCGATTCAAGCGTAGGCTGTCCAGAGGCATCGAGCGTTACATGATATGCTCTTGCTCCATTTGGTCGCTGTCTCACAAAGTCGAGAAGTTCCTGCGTGATTTTCTCTCGGTCATCATGAATCACCTCTGCATTGCCTTGTACCTTTTTGCCTTGCAAGTGCAGTGTAACTGATGGATTATCGCGCAGGTTCTTCCACCAGCCATGATCGGTAAATAACACTACAGTATTGCCTTGTCTCGTAAAGCCCAGTGGCGTTGTAAAGGTTTTACCACTCTTCCGACCAGTAAACGTGAGTAATGTCAACTGCTTGCTCAACGGTCCAGGAAAGCGCAGGAGCAACGACATTATCTGATTCAGCAATTTCGGTGGTGTTCTAGGAGTAGGTTTAGATGGGTTTTCTACGGACATGTGTGTATACCTCCACTTTATTAGAATATGTAAACATCAAGGGAAATAGCTGATTTTCCCTCGTAGGAACTATCCCTCGGCTGGCACCAGTGAGGGCTTGTTGATGCGTTCGAGCAACAAATCGAGAAACTTCTTGCCACCTGCTGCGACAAGACCTGGGTTACGCGCAAGAATGCCCATGACAAGGCTCGCGTTAAAGTCGCCACGAAGGGCTTGCGCCATCTGAGTTGGTGTTAATCGCTTCATCAAGTCGAGCGAGCCGTCCCACTGTTCATCGCTATAGTTGGCGATACGCTTGTTAATCATGTAGGAGATATCCATGTCGCGCCCAAATCTAGCACGCCATTGCTTGTCAAAACGTTGCAAATAGTTCGCCGATGTATCACCAGCTTTGACCGCATTCGCTGCCACTTTGCCAGCCATTTGACCGGAGTAGATGGCGAAACGAATGCCCTCACCTACCAGCGTTGAGCCGTGACCACCTGCATCTCCTGCCAGCAACAGCCCGTTGCGTGAGAAGCGTTCCAACGCACCCTCAGATGGAAAGAGACCTGTATGATACTCGACAGGACTAGCACCTTTGAACTTCTCGGTCAATTGTGGAATGTCGCGCACAATGCTATCGAGATAGACACGTGCATCGTCGTCACTATCGGGATGCAACACGCCAACACCGAGACGTACACGCCCGTTGCCACGCGGAAATACCCATGCATAACCACGCGGCGCGAAGGCACTGCCCATGATGAGATATAGTTCATCCTGTGGATAGTTGGGCGCATACATGTCGTACTCTGCCCCATAGCCATAGCGATGAAATGCCTTGCCCATCTCGGTACGCACTCCGATATGACGCGAGAAGCCACTGGCGTCAATCGTCACAGGAGCCGTAAATGTAAGTCGCTCACTCACATGATTCTTTGCTGTGACACCTGTCACGTAATCATTCTCTAGTAGCGTCTGCTCGACGGTATGACGCATACGTAACTCTGCACCTGCGGCAATAGCCTTACCCGCGAGATGCTGGTAGACGCCACGTACATCAATCACACAGGCCACGGCGGGATTGTAGTGTAGGGGAACCTCGCGCTTAGGTGAGAGAAATACAACTCTTGTGATGGGATGATACAAATGCTCCGGTATATTGAGTGCCTTCATATCGCTGACCCAACTCCCACCACTCGTATGCACTGGATAGCCAATCTCGTTCTGCCGCTCTAATACCAGCGTGCGAACACCCTGCTTCGCCGCCGCCTCTGCCGCCGCCAAGCCAGCAGGCCCACCACCCACAATTAACACATCATACGCTTCTGTCATGCTCTTGTTTAACCCTTGTTTCCTATTTTTCGCACACACCCGTAAAAATTATTTGCAGGATGTGGATATTGTTCTCAATCGAGAGCTAAGGCTATTGTAGCATATCAGAGGGCAGTAACTCACTTACGTTTGTTTACTCTATTGTCTTCGACATCTGCACATTCGTCGTTACATACCCAAGTTTCTCATACATAGCTCTTGCCGCATGATTATGACCAAAAACATGTGAGGCGGAAATCGTAAGAATTAGGCAATGCAACCCCTTGACATTCGTTAGAATTCTAAGTATACTTTGATTAGTTAGAATTCTAATTAAACATCAAAGTGCTTCAGAACGAAGAAGGCAGGTCGTATGGATATTCTCGATTGCGGAATCAGGACATATGTGATGCTGATTGGTCAACGGATGAAGCAACTTCTCAATGAGCGACTGCTTCCTTATGATATTACCTCTCAACAGTCGCGTATCATTGGCTTTGTGTGTTCTGAGCAAAGACAAGGAAAAGTCATCTATCAAAAGGATATTGAGGAGGCGTTTGAACTCAAAGGTTCGTCTATTACCAGCTTGTTGCAGGGGCTTGAACGCAAGGGCTTTATCACGCGTCGCTCCGATGCTTCTGATGAACGCAGAAAGTTTGTGACCGTTCTCCCCAAGGGTGAGCAGTTGATGAGCGAGTTTGAGACTGCTTTTCGTGAAATGGATGAGAAAATGGTACAGGGTCTCACTCCAGAGCAACAACAGGTACTAGTTCAGGCACTCGAACTGATGGCTTCCAACTTAGAACACTAGGCACGCTGTTTTTTTTGATGATATAGATAGAATTCTAATTATATGAATTCTATCCTTTTGGACAGGAGGAAATAATTCCTATGACAACGAACAAAATCCCTCGTATCGCCATTATTGGTGCTGGTCCTGGTGGCTTGACGCTTGCACGCGTGCTTCAGGTACGCAATATTCCCACAGTGGTCTTTGAACGGGAAAGCCATCCTGATGAGAGGCCACAGGGAGGAACACTGGATTTGCACCCAGAAACGGGTAAATTGGCTGTGCATCTAGCCGGCCTTGATGAGCAATTTCGTGCTATCGCACGCTACGAAGATCAGGGAGGCCGTCTCCTCAACAAGGAGGGACAGGTTCTGCTTGAAGATGCACAGAACCAGGAGACGGGAGACCGTCCAGAGGTTGACCGCACCGCGCTGCGTGCGATGTTGCTGGACTCGCTGGCTCCAGGAGTAGTCCGTTGGGGACGAAATCTCCGCTCCGTCCGTCAGATGGAGAATGGCACATATGAGCTGTCATTTGAGCATGACCAGCCCGAAACCTTCGACCTAGTGGTTGGGGCGGATGGAGCATGGTCGCGTGTTCGTCCCCTTCTGTCGGATACCACACCCATGTATACAGGAGTGACGTTTATTGAATTTGGCCTGGATGATGTGGATCAGCAACATCCTGCTCTAGCTCGGCTAGTTGGACATGGCTCGATGTTTGCCTTGGCAAATAACAAAGGTCTGATTGCTCAGCGCAACGGTCATGCTCATATTCGGGTGTATGCTGGTATGCGTAAGCCCGAAGGATGGGAAACGGCAGCAGGCTTTGATGCCAAGAGTCCCCAAACGGCGCGTGCTTGGTTGCTCGATCAGTTCTCTGACTGGAATCAAAGCTTGCTTGCATTGATCCAGGAAAGTAATGATCGTTTTGCGGTCAGACCGCTCTACATGCTTCCCGTTGGTCATCGGTGGGATTTCCGCGCAGGAGTGACGTTGCTGGGTGATGCAGCACATCTGATGTCGCCTTTCTCCGGTGAAGGTGTGAACCTTGCAATGACCGATGGTGCTGACCTTGCTCGTGCTATCAGCGAATGCACTACCCTTGAGGAGGCCGTGCGCAGCTACGAGGAAAAGATGTTTCCACGCGCAGAAATTGCCGCAAGGGGTGCTGATGAGGGTTTGAAGGGAGCCATTGCTCCTGACGCGCCCGCACATACACTTGCCCTCCTTCGTGAATTGACTGCTGAGCCTACACAATAAGGATGAATTTCATGAACACGTTTCCTTCTTTTCCTCCCACAACGCGCCGAGAGTCGTTCGCCGATGGCCTAGAAGTGCGTATTGATGAGCGAGGAAGTGGTCGTCCCATTTTGATTTTGCATGGTGCTGCCGGTCCGCGAAGCGTCTCTGGCCTTGCAGAGGGATTAGCAACACAGGCACATGTGTATGTTCCCACTCATCCCGGATTTGAGGATGAGCCACGACCTGAATGGTTCAATAGCGTTGAAGACCTTGCGTTCACCTACCTCGACCTCCTCGAACGGCTCGACCTACAAGAGGTGGTCGTCATCGGCCTCTCGTTTGGTGGCTGGATTTCCGCCGAACTAGCAGTGCTTAATACGTCGCGTCTGAGCAGCCTAATCCTGATTGATGCTGCTGGTATCCAGGTCGATGAACACCCAATCAACATGATGCGCCCTCCATCATCTGACCAAGCACCAGCATCTAATAGGGGACCTGCGGGTCCACAGCCACTACGGGCCTACATAGGACCGAACGGGTTGAGTAATCCCAAGTTGCGCCGCCGACTTGGACGTGTGAGGATTCCTACCCTGTGTATCTGGGGTGAGAACGATAGCATTGTGACTCCTGACTACGGACGAGCCTACGCTCAATCGTTTCCAAATGCTCGCTTTGAACTTATTCCAGAAGCTGGTCATCTAGCACAGCTCGATCAGCCTGAGCGCGTGCTTACTATCGTGAAAGAGTTCGTGGACAGCATTCCTGCGTCGCCAATCAGAGGATAGTCCGAGGAACGTTGACTCACACAAACGAAGCGTATTCACTATTCATGCGTGTATTGTACAACAAAAACAAAACAATACACGCATATCAATACTTCTAACTATCTCCCACAACCTGCATTTCCTCTTTTCTTCTCATCTCTTGTGCCGATAAGTCACAGTAGAACACTGCATCTGTGCAGACATCGACACACATCTTTTAGAGGATATGAGGTTTCAAGGAATGCGATTGAAATATCTTTCGAGTCTCTTCTTAGTTGGAATAGCAGTGCTAGGTTTGCTGGCGGGCCACATGCTTTTGCCGTCATCAGCAATGCATTCAAAGCTACAAAGCACTTCAACAAAAGGAACATCACAAATTCTTCCCAAGACACTGCCTCTACAACGTCATGCAAATAATCTTTCAACGCATGCGTGGAGTAGCGTGCCAACGACGACCTCGCTTTATGAGGCAACAACCGATGCTACCACTATGTACAATCAGGGTTGCAATGCAGCACATGCGGCGGCGGGTTTGCTTATTCTGGATTGGGGACAGCCAGTATATCTTGGTAACAATGTTTATGGAACTTACGACTTTGGCGGACATGACGACTCAGATACATCTATTCTGCATGCGGCAGCGAACTTCGCACTCGGCGTATGGGCATGCCGCACGTCATCCACCAATATCGCGCTTGCACTTGGCGAGAGCAACTATTATTCGGGCAACGCGCTTCCACTCACAACCAGCGCATGGTATGCCGATGGGCAACAGTGGGGCTATCTCGTCAATAGTCTCAATAGTTACGTCGTCAGCAACCACCTTACCTCGGTACTTGGCATTTACGGCGCGGGTGATCTTGAGATGGGATGGGAAGGCTTCACACTCACTAGTAGCCTTGTGAATGGCTATAACTACGCATCATCGCGCGTCTACTTCGACTTCGGCGACGATGCTCCAGGCTACTGGACGAGCTATCAGACGTGGTATGTGGCCTATGGTGCGCCCGATAACTTACCCTTGCCTGAAATCTACTACAATGCCGACGCCACCTATGACTGGCAGATATTGAACAACTGGGCTTGTGCCAACATGGGAGGTCCCATGTATATTCGAGGTGTCATGGCTACCACGATTGGCAACTCTCCAGCACAGGCATGGTCGGCAATGTATAACGCCACCGCCTCCAATAGCTGTACCGCGAAAACGCTGCCGTGGATGACGTTCTCCACCTACATTCAATAAAAAACTGTTTACGTCTTGAGCGGCAAGAGTTCATGATAAACTCTCCGCTCAAGGTTCTCTCATGAAGGAACTATTTATCATGTCCAAACACAGTACAAGCCAGAAAAACGCTATCTCAACTCGACGTACTCGCTTTCACCTTCCCTTGCTACTTACAGTGTCAGCACTTGTCCTTGTTCTGTTTAGCATATGTGTCACTTTGACATTTCGCTCACAGACCTTACAAGCACAGCACGCTGTTTCTACTGTTAGCACCAATCAGCAGCAAGCGCAGACTCCAGAAGCCACAGCGGTTCCTACGCAAGTACCGCAACAATCGAGTAATTCAGCAGCATCAGTTAAACCAACAAGCACGCCTACACGCGGCGTACCTGTAACTCCTACATCCGTTCCCGCGACGCCAACGCTCATCGCATCGACGCCACAACAAACGCAATATGGTGTCTTTCCCTTATCTACAGGCGGTCCCATTCCGGTTCCTGAAACGGTGTTGCATCCGACCAACATCGCGCGTGTAATGCTCAACTCGACGCTCATTTCGATTTACGCTGGCTCTATGACACATAATCCATCGATAGGCATCTTGTGTGTTCTGCGTGAAGACACTACGACAGGGCAGATGCATATAACAATGTATCAAGCACCGCAAGAGAGAGGGGCTTTAACAATTCTTACGATACAGAAAAATGCGTTGACATTTACAGATAGCACAAAGGCTATAGGAACATTCGATCTTAACACAAATCAGTTTCACTAACGGAACTCTATCAATAAAAAATGAGGTATGAGAGCAGCCTACTCATCAAGACCCCATACCTCATCTTAAAGAGCTTTAGGTCTCCCTCCTTTTGTGGCATAATAAGCATAACTTAGAAAGCGTACTTCTCAATGCGGTAGTATGAAGACGCGAAAAGTTTGTCGTGTGTCAGGGAGAAATGATGTCGAAACCAGAGTGGACTTTTTTGACCAATCACGCTCAGGTGCTTTTGTGCGTAGCGCAAAATGAGCAAATTACCAGCAGAGATATTGCGGCTGTCGTAGGCATTACTGAGCGAGCAGTTCAACGTATCCTCGACGACTTAGAGCAAGAGGGCTACATCCAGCGTTTCCGAGAGGGTCGTCGCAATCGCTACCATACCGCCCTTGATAAACCTCTGCGACACCCTGCACAACACGGTCAACCTGTTCGCGACCTACTAGCACTTCTCCTCGAACAATCACCACAAAATATGCCCTCATCTGAATAACTTGTGTTGCACACACCACATTCACTCTCTTTTCCCTTGACATACGACATACATGTCGTGTTATAATTGTCGTGATAAATATTTCTTTTCTGAGAAAGGGAAAGCTATGCACGACAACAATCAGGCACGCACAGTCACCGTCATCCCTGGTGATGGCATCGGTCCAGAAGTAGTGCGGGCCACGCAACGCGTAATCGAGGCGACGCGTGTGCCGATTCTCTGGGAAGAGCGCGAAGCAGGCAAGAAAGTCTTTGAGCGAGGAATTGCCTCTGGTGTTCCACAGGAAACCATTGAGTCGATCACAAAGACTCGCGTCGTCCTCAAAGGGCCGTTGGAAACGCCGATTGGCTTTGGGGAGAAGAGCGCGAATGTCACGCTCCGCAAACTCTTCGAGACCTACGGTAACATTCGTCCAGTGCGCGAATTTCCAGGTGTGCGTACTCCTTTCAGTGGACGAGGAATCGATCTGGTCGTCGTTCGAGAAAATGTCGAAGACCTCTACGCTGGCATTGAACATATGCAAACACCCTCAGTTGCACAGTGTTTGAAGCTGATTTCACACAAAGGTTGTGAGAAGATTGCGCGTCTAGCGTTCGAGGTGGCGCGTGCGGAGGGACGCACTCGCGTTACCTGCGTCACCAAGTCCAACATCATGAAGCTGACAGAAGGCATGCTCAAACGCGTCTTTGAAGAGGTTGCCAGAGAGTATCCAGACATTGAGGCGCAGCATATGATCGTTGATAACTGCGCTCATCAACTGGTACGCCGTCCTGAACAGTTCCAGGTATTGGTGACGACGAACATGAATGGCGATATTTTGAGCGACCTCACCTCTGGTCTGATTGGCGGTCTCGGCTTCGCACCATCCGCCAATTTAGGTAGCGAGGTAGCTATTTTTGAGGCTGTTCACGGTTCAGCCCCCAAATATGCAGGAAAGGATGTTATCAATCCGACGGCACTTATTCTCACGGGGGCAATGATGCTGCGCTTCCTCGGTCTACTCGAAGAGGCCACAGCGATTGAAAATGCGGTAATGGTCACGCTAGAATCTGGTATCCAAACGCGTGATACAGCACCTGATGAACACGCTGCTGCATCGACTAGTGCGTTTACAGATGCGATCATCAACAATCTAGGAAAACGTCCCGCTCAGACTCTTGTACGCTCATACAAGCCCATTGTCGTTCCTACTTTGACAAAGGAGCAAGATTCGTTCACAGTGACACAGCGTCGAGAAATTGGCGTGGATGTTTTTGTGGAGTTTGATGGCACACCAGAGACATTAGGTCAACACCTCACTACACTAGTTGAGGGCTTACCAATTCACCTCAAAATGGTCTCCAATCGTGGCACCAAAGTGTACCCCTCTGTAGGAGCGATACCCGATTGTGTCGATCACTGGCGTTGTCGTTTTGTCCTCAACGAAGATACAACAACCCTCATAGACGAAACTATTCTCGCTTTGTTGACACGCATTGGCTCATCTTATCGCTGGATGCATGTCGAAAAACTGCCCGAATTTGACGGCGAGGCAGGATTCACACGTGCTCAAGGTGAAGACGAAACGCGTTAAAGAAACGCATCCTTGTCCTGCCAGTAAGCAGGACAAGGATGCATTGGCAGAGGAGAAGAGAACACATGAAGCCATCCTTACTCGTGCTAAATGGACATTCACAGGAAACGATGCCTTTTGATGCCTCTTGGCAGGCACACATTCACACACTAGCTCACGACTCGCTACCAATACTCGCCCTACAGACCACCCCAAGCCCAATACTCAGTCTCTCTATCGAACGCCGACGAAGCGGAATCCTTCCAACTTTGCTAGAGATATTGTTTACGAATGGCACCAATTCATCGCTATCGCTAGCTTGGCAAACCTTTTTTGTCACTGATGGAAGCATAGGCGAAACCTTCCTGCTTATCACACACCCTAAGTCTTCAATACGTCTACGTTTTGGACACTTCAGGCATCTGCCAGTCCTTGAAGCAATTGCACAGACAGGGCAACTAGCAGTGGTACGTGATGGTGGTATGTTAGTCACGCTCTCGTGCAATGCTTCAGATATCCAAGAGCATCTCGCATGGATACGTCTATCCCAACAAACGACAGCACAGGAAGGCTTACTTCATTGACCAAATCTAATGTCGCAAAAAGTGCATATGTCGCCGACTAACAGATGAAAGGAACACGTATATGATTCCCTCCTTCACCAAGACAAGCGAAAGGCAAGAACAAGCTATACTTCATATCCTAAGCAATTTTGCGGTTGGTGAGACGACCTTGAGCCACTTCTGGCAAGAACAAATTGCCATGTTACAACAAGAGGCATTACCCTTTCAACAGGATATATCTGGATCGATTCCTACCCTCATCCTTGATGAAGAGACATCTCTCTCCACACCGTTCGGTCATGCAGAATATGGACAGGTGGAACAATGGCCTACGTGGTGTACGTTTATCTCCGCTACACACGAAGTAAGTGAGACCTTTTTACTGCTGAGTGTGATATGTACGAATGAAGCGACAAAGGATGGTCAAAGTCAAACAAGCCAGAAGTATCAACTCGTCTTTCGTTTTCAGCATCGGCTGCAACTTCATATTTTAGAAGCCATAGAACAGGCGAGGCAAATGGTAATTCACGGGTCTTCTATGAGCAAGGAGTTGATAGTACCATTCCTTGTACCTGAACTGTCTATACATCTAAATTACATCCGTCCACTGTTTCACTAAAATGAGCAAAACCTAACCCAAAGAGACAATTTGTTAGAGCAAACTTGAGGCAAAAGGATTCACCCCATCCCATGTACCTGTAGAGGCGAGTGGACGGAAACGCGCGAACAATTCCTCTCGATACCATCGCTCCTGCCGTGTGCGCCGTATCACGTCAATATGCTGTGCGGGGCCGTAAGCGAAAGTGGTGAAGGAGGGTAGCGTGCGCCACAGGCTCACGGTAGCTTGATATATCAGTGGTGCCTCGCCTACACCAACCGAGTTTATAAGGTCGGTTTGCTGTAGCAGATGTTCAGCGACGGTGGGAACAGCATTAAGAAACGAGCGTATCTTTGTCGGGTGTAGCGCGGCGCGAGTCAGCACAACCCACGGACCAGATTCTGGCGGCTCTACAGGTGTCATACCAGCAAGTGGATCGCGTCCGCCCCACTTGCCGTGCCATTTCACAGGGCGCATATGCACCGTCCACGCTTCATCGGCACGTCGCTGAATACGGCGCATAACCCCTGAATGCTCCTCGAATTGCTTGAGGGCAGAGTAAGAGTCCCACACCGTGAACAATGCATAGCGTTGTAAATCAGCGTGTGGGTCGAATACACGCCCCTTGCCCACACCTAGCAGACGCCAGAAGCGTAGGCCAGATGTAAAAGTAAGGGGAAGGCGATCTAGCCCTAGATGCGATAATGCTCTTAGGCTAGCACGTTTGGGATACCGTGCCAATGTGAAGGCTACAATAGGTTCGTTTTCGGCAATGTGCATATCTTCTCTAAGGATAAATCGTACCCTACCTTTGCTTAGTCATTCAAGAGCGCGTATATATTTTATCACTAAGATGATTGCCTGATAAGATGCAAACGTTATAGGAACAATTCGGCTAGTTCTTTGATAGGTGTTTCATCAGGCCACTTTTTTCTTCCCGCTTTATAGATGTTTACGGCCTCTTCCAGCCGTTTCTGGCTCCCTAATTCTCTCGCGCCATGTACTCCCATTTCTACGTAGGAACAAAATTCATCACGCTCGGATAGAGCAAGCGAAGTTCCTGCCTGACCGTTAATAATTTCGATACGTTCACGCTCTGATATGACTATCTTCTTTTGACCGCTCTCGACATAAGAGAAAATCGTTTGAGCTTGAAGCGCGTATACATTGGAACCATCACGAACATGCTGTGCTAGAGCGAGATGTGTAAGTCCTTCTCTTAAAAGAAGAGACGAAGGGTTAAAATCAGCATATAAGAAACTCGGATCGTTTTCGGGCTGTTCAGGATAGAGTTCTTGAGCCAAAGCGAGAGAGCGCAATGCCTCTTGCACTTGTTTTTGTTGCGCGTGGACTACAGATAGTTCACCGTGAAGCTTTGAGAGGAGCAGAGGAGAAATGCTTCTTTCGTGAATGAACGCTTTTTGGTATATCTGAATTGCCCTTGTGGGATTTTGATTGTAGCGAAAAGTGTTTGCCCACATTAAGAACGCAGAAGCCTGTAAATTCGCATCTTCCGCTACTCCGCTATAATATGCTGCTTGTTGACAATAGATTTCGCGTACATGCATGTTCTTTGTGTGAGTTGCAAGTATCGCATACAATCTATATACTTGCGTTAAAAGACTTGCCGCGACCTTCCGATGAGCCGAAGATTGCTGTACAAGAGCTAGCAACCGAGGAAGATAGGGTGCAAGAACCTGCTCGATGATGGCTAGCTGGTTGCCACGCATCAGATGCCAGCAAGCAGTGATACTCGCGGCACATTGGACCAGGAACTCTTCGCGCTCTCCATTGCTCATCGTGTTCGCCTGTTTTTGAGGCGGTGAATCTAAAGACGTTTCAACGGCACGGAGCGCATCATATAAGGGTGTGGTAAGCAGAAGACCAGTTGTGCCTAGCACCTGCTGAAGCATCTGGCGGCGCAAAGTATCCATTTCGTAGCTTCCTAGTTGTAGCACCAACGGTGCGCTGTCTTCTCTCAAAAGTGCAGTAGAGTTCCTCTTCTGCTGCTCAAGAGACAAAGATGAATGTTCAGGCTCTGCCATCAACTCGTTGACGGAACACTTGAGATAACGAGCCAATTTTTTCAGGCTCTCCCTCGGCACAGGTCGATTCCCCGTCGTGTAATCCGAGATGGTGCGACGCGGAATGCCAACTGCATCGGCAACCGCTTGAATAGTATAGCCTTTTTGCTTAATCACATGCTTGATGTAGTTGGGATAGAGACTTTCCTCGACCTTTTTTGCCATGTCGCCACCTCGTTACAACATTTTTGTGCATCACCCATGCTTCTGTCTCGCACGCCAAGTATACCATACAACAGCCCAAGAACGAAGAAGAAAACTCCTACTGTAATCATAGGGTTTTGTTACTACGCTCAAAAATGAGCGTAGTATGGCACAAAAGTTGCTCAAAATCTGCCAGCAAGTAGCACTTTTCCCTCACGATAGAGCGCAAAAGGAGCAAATATTCCGTTCATCCTTCAATAGTGCCGTGGAGTTTTTCATAACAGCCCTAGCTCCTATGTTCTGGATTCATCTGTTCCAGCACATTCTCCTCATCCTGACTTTGCGGTTTGTAATCATCAGGAGCGTCTTCGATGTGCCACACCGTTCCTTTAACGATAACGTAACGCCACTCCAGCTTATCGTTATTGTTGAAGTCAGCAGGAGTCGCTGTCTTGAGTAGGTCAAGTACATCATCTGGTGCGGGATTGTGAATATCTAACTCGCCGCTTTGCACCTTGTGAATATAATTCTTCATCAACTTATCGGGGTCTGGACGAAAAATTACGCATTCCATATTACTGAGGTTGTGTTCGGCGGCCTGACGATGCTCTGGAATGTCGATATCGTGCATAATACGGCGTCGTAAAGCCTCGAAGTAGCTATACTGAATAATGCCGCTACAGATAAATTGTAGTATGTGCGTTGCATCCGATTGCGACTCATCCCATTTCTTGAAAACGTCGGCGATACCCTGCGCTGTATCTGCAACAATGGGCAATCCACCAAGATGCCGACGTGCGGCGCGAGCGGCGTAGAGTCCTGCCAGTTCTATCACCGTTTTATGGTCGTACAGACCATTGATCTGGTCTAACGCGATACCGCGCACATGTCGCAAGTAACGGATACCATGAACATCTTCCGGGTCGCTTGGGTCATGGCGCACGCGCTCATAGGGCGTCTCGCTGTACCAATCGAGCCGAGGTCGTTTAATGCCAACATTGAATTGCTCAAACGGCACAACCTCATTGCGCCAACTAGCAAGATGCACTCCTTTTGTCTTCGCCTCAATGAGAAACGTATTGTTAAATCCTTTTTCAGGATCGCTCAGCAGATAGAGAATCGCCGAGTGGCTCCATTTACTCCCTGTACCAATGCGTATCATATGTGCAAACACTTCTTTTGGGTCCTGATTTGCCCGCAGCACAACATCAGCGACACGCAGAAACGGTCCTTCATCGTTCGTCTGCAAGAAGTAATTTAATGGATCATCGCTAACATGAATGGCACGATAGGCCATGCTTTTATATCCTCCTACATAATGACTCCTGTCACAACAAGATTATGCACGTATTGGAGGCAGTTTGCAAGCATAGCCTATTGATGTACATCTACGAAATAATATAGGAATCCAACGGGTGCCCGCAAGGGGCAATACACTTAAAATAAGGCAAACATGAGCGAGTGAGGAACAGGACGAACGCCCACAAGGGGCGAGTCCCTACTATACCCCACGCGCGAAGCGCGGCAAACGTTGTATAGTAGGGTAGCCCCTTGTGGGCGTCCGTCGAGTCTATATGAATTCCCTAGATTGCCACGAGTTCGGGCATCTCAGCACTTACCTCATCGAACCATGCTAGCGGCTCGTTTAGGTCAACAACTGAACCAACAATTGTGATAGCGGGCGACTTTATCTTCGCAGCTTTCGCGGAATCAGCGATTTTGTCCAGCGTGTTCACAATCACGCGCTGATCCTGAGTTGTGCCTTGCTGAATCACCGCTGCTGGTGTGTTGGGGGCAAGAGCGTAGCGTACCAAAAGTTTGGCAATACGTGGCAACGCCTTCACTCCCATAAGAACGACGAGCGTTCCACCAGATGCAACTGAGAGCGCAGCCGCCTCCCAGTTTACCTTTGAATGCTCGGAAGAATCTTCCTCGTGCCCCGTTACGATCATGACCGAAGAGGCCATGCCGCGATGCGTTACGGGTATGCCAGCATAAGCAGGAACAGCGATAGCTGAACTCACTCCTGGCACAATCTCGAATGGAATATCGACCTTCGCTAGTGCTAATGCCTCTTCGCCACCGCGCCCAAAGACGAAGGGATCGCCGCCTTTCAAACGAACCACTGTATAGCCCTGTTGAGCATAGTTCACGAGTAGCGCGTTAATATCCTCTTGCTTGACGCCCTGTCGCCCCGATTCTTTGCCGACAAAGATGCGAATCGCCTGTAGTGGTGCCTCATCAAGCAGGTCAGGATTGACAAGCCGATCATAGATGACGACATCGGCTATACGAAGAGCGTTCAACCCCTTCACCGTAATAAGCTCGTAATCGCCGGGACCTGCGCCGACAAGAAAAACTCTGCCCCGTGCAGGGGTTTTGGAGTTCTCGACAACACAAAGACGAATCGGCTCTCTGCCATCATTGTCACTCGCTCGATTTCGTAGCGTGGTGGACATAGTTTTCCTCCTCAAGCCCTGCTCGCAGGGTACTACTGGATACAAAAACATCGTAGGTTTGTAAAATGCCAGAAGTTTCTCTCGTTGCCGCCTCGACATCTCCCTCGGCAAGTTTTGCTAGGATGGTCGAGGCGTAGTAATCTCCGAAAAAATCGTCGCGCCGTGCATACGATACACCCTGCTTGCGTAGCCGTACACGAGCAAGCACGGCAAGTTGTAAGTAGATATCATATGCTTGCGGAAACAGGTCTTCGAGGCTCTGACGAATACGCTTTGCCAGCCCTGGACTCGCCCCTTCCGTAGAGACAGCGATGGTCAGTTGTCCACGCCGCAAAATGGAAGGGATAATGAACGAACAATACTTAGGCACATCGACAATATTCAACAGTTGACCGCGCTCCTGCGTTTCGGCACACAATGCATCTATCAGAGTCTGGTCATTCGTCGCGGCAATGACAACAAAAGCATCTGCCAGATCGCCTTTCTCGTAGGCTTTGTGCCATAACATCACCTCCCGTCGCTCTGCCTGTTGGCGCAATTCATCACAGAAAGTTGGACTCATAACAGTCACATTCGCACCACTTGCGAAAAGTGCAGCAGCTTTCTCAGCGGCTATGTGGTCTCCGCCGATTACAAGAGCCAAGCGGCCTCGTATATCAAGCATAATCGGATAGTATTTTGGCATGTTGTCTTTCCCCTGTTGATTCGCCAGTATTTCGTAGAGACCAGATGTATCGCGTCCGTTGCTCAATTCATTGAGGGAGATTCTCGTGAACCCGCGCCTAAAGCAATCTTGGACCTGATCTCGCGTGATAAATTCCGCCTCGGACGCGATACATCTGGTCTCTACGAAACTGTTGCGCGTTCGTGCAGGTAGTCCATACCAACACGATAACAGAAATCTCCAAAGGCTTCGTCTCCGTCTCGCTCATTCCGCCATAGAGCAAGCAGAGGCTGTATCGTAGCGATAATCTTATCGGTGTGAATAGATGGCGCGTATAGTGCATTCATGCGAGTATTCACAAGATCGCCACCAACGTAAATGTTGTAGATGTCTTTTGAGCGACCAACGATGCCAATATCGCCCATAAACGGACGAGCGCAGCCATTGGGGCAGCCCGTCATACGCACGCTCAACGGCTCATCGTCCAATTCCAATGCGCGTAGCTCCACCTCGATCTCTCGGATGAGTGTTGGCAATACACGTTCAGCCTCAGCTAGAGCTTGTCCACAGGTGGGCAAGGCAGGACAGGCCATTGCGAGGCGGCGCGTTCCAATGGCAGCAGGGTCGATCACGATATTATGTGCAGCTAGCGATGCTGCAAGTGGAGTCCGCTGTTCCTCGCTGATATCGGTGAGCAAGATATTTTGCTGTGCGGTCAGACGAACTCCTGGCGCGAACTCTGCCACGACATGGCGCAGACCACTACGCAGATGCAATGTTCCCTCATCTTTGATGCGTCCGTTTTCGACATAGATGCCGAGCGTCCAACGACCATCGCGCTGCTTCTGCCAGCCTAGATGATCCTCAGCAGCTTGCCACGTCACTTCGTATGGGTCTTGCAGGGTGCGTCCGAGCCGAGTCTCAAGCTCGTTACGGAACCATGCGATACCGCGCTCTTCAACGACATATTTCATGCGTGCATGTTTGCGATTCTGGCGGTCTCCATAGTCGCGCTGCACCGTCACAATCGTCTCCACGACCTGTATTACCTCTTCGGGCGTCACGAAACATAGCGGGTTTGCAAGGCGTGGGTAGGTCTCGGTTTTGCCATGCGTCATGCCCATGCCGCCACCGATAATGACGGTAAAGCCCTCTAACTCTTCACCCTTGAGCGACGCGATCAATCCAATATCCTGTGTGTATACATCAATGCAGTTGTCGCCGGGATAGGCAACACCGATTTTGAATTTACGCGGCAGGTATGTCTTGCCGTAAATTGGTTCGACATCTTCCTCCTCTGCATGCTTCACAGTCTCAATCTGCTCACCATCCACCCAGATTTCATGATAGGCGTGCGTATGGGGTGCAAGGTGAAGGGCGACACGATTGGCGAGTTCCTGTATCTGCTCATGCGCGGAATTGATAACGGGAGCGGGACAAGCCATCACGTTGCGGTTCACATCACCACAAGCCGCTAGCGTCGATGACAATCCTTCATTGATATCGTGAATTGTCGAGCGTAAGTCGCCCTTCAGCACACCATGCAACTGGAAAGCTTGACGTGTGGTGATACGCAGCGTGCCATTGGCGTAACGTCCTGCGATGTCGTCCTCCGCAAGATATTGTTCCGGTGTCAAAGTACCGCCAGGAATACGTGAACGAATCATGAAACTGTACTCTTTCTCGACTCCGCTCGCCTTTCGCGCCTGACGCACATCGCGATTCTCTTGCTGATAGGTACCGTGAAATTTGAGTAGTTGCACATCGTCGCCAGAGAAATGACTTCCGCCCTGTGCAATCTCTTCGGCAATCTGTCCGCGCAGATAATCGCTTTCTAGCTTGATTCGCTCTACTTTACTTCCTACACCCTCACCCAAAGATATAAGTGAGTTGTCAACTCCTTTTTCGTCGTCAGGCATTACTGCATCCTTTCGTCTCATCGCCCATTTTGAGCAAAAAAAATCCCTCGTTCCCCCTGACAGGGGCGAGGAATAGCAGGTCTTCGCGGTACCACCCTGATTTATCGACACCTCACGATGTCAAACTTATTGAGTCGAGACACAAACAGAGCGTTCGTATTCGACTCTAGCCTGTAACGGGGCTACACGGCACAGCCTACAAACCTTGTGGGTTGTTCGACCTGCAACTCAGAGGTGCATTCTGTACATGAGCAGTGTCGGTATCTCATCGTCACCAACTTTCTGTAACTGCCCGACATACATACTCGTCCTCTTCACCGTTCTTCTTGCATAATACATCGTCGTATACAATAGTGAGTAGCAATAAAAAAGCCCCTACGATGTAGGGGTGTGAGCGTTTGGTGCTTTCCCCTCATCTTGCGAAATTTTCTATGTTTCGCCGGAATTGGCACCCTTTCTGCACTGCGCAGATGGGTTGCCGGGTTTCACAGGGCCTTATCCCTCCACCTCTCGTGATGAGAACAGTTATTGCTGCCACTATTAAATTGTAAAGTGCTGTTGCTTTGTTAGTAGTTAGTATACCGAGTGATATCCACTTTGTCAAGGTTTACGCGATTGTAATTTTTACGGTCTATATGGTCAATTTGCATATACTACTTCGTTGCCTATGAGGATGCATATCACCTCAACAAGAAAACGTCATGAGTGAGTGTCTTCCATTGAGATCGACTCTCTCTACTAAAGGAGGCAGATTGGTCCGACGAGCGAATGACTTCGCTTTCAGAGGAGCCTCGACTGGAAATGTCAGTCTCAGCGGCGGATGAAGTTGTTTCGACATCGGGCATAGGAAGCCTTCTCGGACGAGAGCGTGTTGCTAAAAGGAAGGTCGTCGCAACCTTCGCGAAGCGGCGCGTTGCATAGTCACACACTGGGTGATATAGTGTGCGTACAGTACAAGTTTGATTGGGAGACAGGTATGGCAACTTGGTTTATCACAGGTGCAGCGCGGGGACTGGGCTACGAGATGGCACTTCACGCTCTCGAGGCTGGAGCGAATGTCGCAGCGACTGCACGGGGCCTGAATCAGGTCGAGAGTGCGTTCGCTGGCGCACCGGAGCTGTCCGAACGGCTCCTGCCGATTGCTCTCGACGTCACCGACGAGAGGCAGGCAACAGCCGCTGTTGACTCTGCAATCGCGAGGTTCGGCTCCATCGACATCCTGGTCAACAACGCTGGGCGCGGATTGCTCGGCGCGGTCGAAGAAGCGTCTGCCGCTGAGGTCGAAACGGTTTTTGCGACGAACGTTTTCGGGCTTCTGAACGTGACGCGGGCCGTTCTTCCGCACATGAGAGCGAAGCACTCCGGGCACATCGTCAATATCACTTCGATGGGCGGCTTCGCGCAGGTGGCTGGCTGGGGGGTCTACGGAGCGACCAAGTTCGCCGTCGAGGGCCTTAGCGAAGCCATGCAGGCAGAGCTGTCTCCACTTGGTATCAAGATCACCATCGTCGAGCCAGGAAGCTTCCGCACCAATTTCCTCGATAGCAGCTCGCTGCACATGATCGAGACGCAGATTCCGGACTATGCTGCTACCGCTGGTCGAGTGCGCCAAGCCGCCGCGAAAAGCAACGGTCAGCAGGTCAACGACCCGGTCAAGGGAGCTGCTGCGATCTACGCCGCGGTAACGGCAGGAAACCCACCCACACGCTTCCAGGTCGGGCCGGATGCCATAGCGATGGTCGAAGCCAAGCTCACCCGTGTTCGCGATGAACTCGAGATGTGGCGCGAACTCGGCTCGTCCACACTCTTTGACACAATCGTCGACTCGATTGATGTCTAGATACCAGGGTATGCGTTGCACTCTTTTACATCGCGTTTCTCATCATCACAGCGATTGGATACGTTTACAACCTGTAAGGTATCTCTGTTCGTACAAGGAAGAATGGAAGCACCGGTCATCATTGATGTTGAGCATAGTGTTTTTCTCCTACACGAATTTCTTTCAGAGCATGCAATCCTCGCTGAGTCGCTTGCTTGTCAAAGACTAGTGTAGGAAATGATTGCACAGAACGCAAGATGCTTGGTCAACTTGGAGTCCCCAACGGCGTAAAGTATGTTACGCGACACGCTCTTACCTATAGCATACAAGACATGCTGTGTGCTACACTTAGCACGAACACTTTTCTTAGTCGATACAATATTTGTGAAGAACCGAGGATAACCAGTATGCAACGACGCCTTCTCCTCCTTCTCGCACTGTTCGCGCTGATGAGCGGATTTGCGATCACCTCTTCTAGCACGACATATGCTCATAGTAAGAGTACATGTGTACAGGCAAGCGGCACCAATACGTTACAGGGAACGATTCAGGGAGCAAACTATACTATCGCAGTCCCATCGAACTGGAATAGGTCACTTGCGCTCTACAGTCACGGCTACGTATTTCCTACTCAACCGTTGCTTAATCCAGCACCCGATGCTAGCGATCCTGCAAGTGGTGCGGCACTTCTAAGTCAGGGCTATGCACTAGCAGGCTCTTCATACAGTCAAAATGGTTGGGCTATTCAACAGGCATTTCACGATCAAATTGCTTTGCTCGATTATTTCAGCAAAACCTGTGGCAAGCCTTCGCGTACCGTTGCATGGGGCGATTCACTCGGCGGCATTATCACAGCAGGCTTGACACAATTGTATCCCAACCGCTTCACGGGCGCACTACCTATGTGTGGCGTGGTTGCGGGCGGCATTGGAACATGGAATCAAGCTCTCGATAGTGCTTTTGCCTTCAATGTTCTCTTAGCTGGTGGAAAACTACCAGTCGTACATATAACCAACCCCAGCGCAACTCTCAACCAGGCAGAAGCTATTCTACAGGCAGCACAGAACACACCTCAAAGCCGTGCGCGTGTAGCTCTTCTCGCAGCACTGGGTGACATACCAGGCTGGTTCAATCCAGCATCACCAGAGCCAGCACCACAAGACTACGCAACACGCGAGCAAAATCAATACTTGTGGGAGAGTCAGGTAGACTTTGCGTTTGCCTTCGGTGCGCGTGCCGAACTTGAGTATCGCGCAGGTGGGAATCCTTCCTGGAATATCGGCGTCGATTACTACAAGCAATTGAAGCTTTCTGTGGACAATAGCGAGGTCAAAGCACTCTACAAACAAGCTGGGTTAAGCCTGAATGCAGACTTGAACGCCCTCAACAAAGCACCACGTATCAAGGCCGACTCAGGAGCGAAAAAGTATCTGAACAAGTACATTTCGTTCAACGGCGACCTGGATATTCCCGTACTCACTCTTCACACTACTGGCGACGGCCTCGTCGTCACTGAAGAGGAGCAAGCGTACAAGAGCGTCGTCAAGGCAAACGGCGACTCCAATCTGCTCCGTCAAACTTTCGTGCATCGCGCAGGTCACTGCACATTCACTCCTGCTGAGAAGTTGACGGCCTTCGCAACACTCATTAACCGCCTCAACACCGGAAAATGGGATGATTCGACAGACCCAACGCTGCTAAATCTCGAAGCGGCTTCGTTCGGTCCAAGTCTGAATCCTGTACCACCCGCGTTCATCCCGTATAAGCCTGCACCGTTCTTACGCCCGTATTATGCACGGAACTAGAGCAAAGAAAAGAGCGAGATAGTTTTGATGAGAAAATGAGAACGCTGGATAGTGTTCTCATTTTCTCATCAAAACTATGCATTCATGGCTTTATCCAACTCACACCCACATCGTAGCATCCATTCTCGACAAGGGACTTGTACCCGTACATAATAAAAAAGCCATGTCCATACCTGATAAAACCAGTGCGGGGGGAAAACAAGGTCCAAGCTTTGCTGCCTCTCGGTACGTGTTCAACAGTTCAAAGTGCAATATATGCCCATTGATAAGATTTCCGACCATAAGCAGAAGGACTGAAGCAAAACAATATTTTGCTTCAGTCCTTCTGCTTATGGTCGGAAATCTTTAATTGCTTATGTAAAGCTAGGAGTGATAGGCAGGAATGGTAAAGTCGAACTCAATGCTCTGTCCGGTGTTCTGTCCATTCTTGAGCAAAGGAGTCACATAGTGTAGGTGCAACTCTTTCAGATTTGCAGGAATGTCCTTTGTCTGAAAGTACGAGACATAGGAGTCTCCTACCATACCTTGTTGGAGTTTCACAGGAATAGTATCACCAACAGCTTCTTGTAAGTGTAAAGCTGTACCTTTGATGGTTAACGTCGCTGCTCCAAGTTCATAGGAACTCTTATTTACGGGTTGAGCAATGGTGACTCCTACAATCACCGATTTTGCATTTTCGGATGCCTCTTCCAGTGTAAAGGTAGTCTTCCCAATGGTACGTACTTGATGCAAATGAGA
>CAXUHG010000023.1:33418-38953 GCA_964250805.1 uncultured Ktedonobacteraceae bacterium
ACATCTAGCCAGGACTCTTGTAGGGCATCTTCTGCTAGCAAGCGATCACTCAGCAAAGCACAGGCAGTCCGCCAAGCAAGTGGTGAATACATTTCGACAAGACGCTGAAATGCTTGCTGGTCCCCTTGTTGTGCATGCTTGAGAAGAATGTCATCCATAAACATATCTCCATCTATTTCGTACTACTCATTTTTTATTGTTGTTTGAAAAGCACTTTTCATTGAGTAGTATCCATTTAAGCAACAAAAGGTTCCCAATAGCTTTTTCTAAGAGGGGAAGTCTTTCTATTCCATATCCTGTGCATGTGGCAACCCCAACACATCCTGCACCCCTGGCGTTATCAGTCGCCAGAACAGGTCGCCCATCTCCTCGGCTGATTGCACAAGTTTGGAGTCAAGCCACCATGTAATCAATGCTAACAATGAGCCTGCTGCATGCGTGGCAAGCAATTCAGGCTCGACAAGGGCTGTACCTCTCTCAATCAGTGGGATAATGACATATTTTTGTATCAACTCCGCGAGATAGCGTCTCATACGGATGGCAATGATTGGCGGTCCTCCCTCGCCCAGCAATACATGATACAGTTCGTGATGTTGTGCTACGTGTTGAAACGCACGAATACTGAGCGTCTTATATGTCGAAGGCGAGTCACTCTGTGGCTCTACATCTTGCATCAACTCGTTGACCAGTTGCTTCAAACTCTCGGCAAGCAACGCCTCTTTGTCTTTATAGTGCAGATAAAATGTCGCGCGTCCCACATTGGCACGCTCAGTAATATCTTGTACAGTAATGTCGTCATATCCCTTCTCGACAATCAACGCGAAGAGTGCCTCACTCAACATGTTGCGCGTCCTCTGAATGCGACGGTCTACCTCGCGTTTCTCACGCATATTTCACACTCTCCTCATTATTTCCCATTAGAAACATTCCAATATTAGACAAAACGTATGCGAGTGTCTGTGTTCGTTCCATTGCCTCAAAATATCACCAAAAAGCCCTGTTTTCTCTTGACTTCACGGAATAGCTCTCCTATACTTATTGTTAGACACTGTGTACAACATTGAACACATCGTATCACAAATAAGAAAACGGATACAATTGAAGATCGCTCCAATTGCATCAAAGAAATGTTCCATTTCAGAGGATGTCATCATGACCGTAAAATATAGAAATTCAAAAACAGATACCCGTTTCGAGGCCATTCCTCAGCCACCGAAGAAACTCCTCGTTGGCAATCTACCTGATATTGGTGCTGATAGCCATGTGCAAAATTTTATGAGAATCGCGCAAGAGTATGGCCCAATTGTACAATTAGACTTTCCTGGGCGACAACTGGTGCTTGTCTCTGGCTTCGATCTGGTTGACGAGCTTTCAGATGAGAGCCGCTTCGACAAGAAAGTGTGGTCGCCACTACGAAAAGTTCGTCAGTTTGCTGGCGATGGTCTCTTTACTGCTGAGACGCAGGAACCGAACTGGCATAAAGCCCACAATATTCTCATGCCAAATTTCAGCACGAAGGCGATGCAAGGCTACTTTCCTATGATGCTCGATATCGCCAAGCAACTGACAGAGAAGTGGGCGCGGCTCAATCCCAATGAAGTCATCGACGTACCCGATGATATGACTCGCTTGACGCTTGATACCATCGGCCTATGCGGATTTGATTACCGTTTCAACTCGTTCTACCGTGAGAACAATCATCCCTTCGTACAGAGCATGGTTGGCGCATTAGGTGAAGCTATGAAGAGTTCGAGCCGTCTGCCTATTCAGAATAAGCTAGCACTTGCAGAACACCAACAAATGCAAGTAGACATTGACTATATGAATAGCGTAGTGGACCGTATTATTCAGGAGCGCAAAGCGAACGGCGAACAGAACGCGGATAAAAAAGACCTATTGAGCTACATGCTTTCGGGCCTGGATAAACAGAGCGGCGAACAGCTTGATGATGTAAACATTCGCTACCAGATCATCACCTTTCTCATTGCCGGACATGAAACAACCAGTGGCCTACTCTCGTTTGCTCTCTACTTCCTGTTGCATCATCCAGAGGTATTGGCAAAGGCATACGAGGAGGTTGACCGCGTACTTGGTCCCAATCTCGCAGCGACACCAACATTTGCACAAATCAATCGCTTGAAATATGTCTCACAGATACTTAAAGAGAGCTTGCGCCTCTGGCCTACTGCCCCAATGTTCTCTGTCTATCCGTATGAGGACGAAACTACCGTCGGTGGCAAGTACCGCATGAGCAAAGAGCAGGACTGGGCAGTCTTGATACCAATGCTGCACCGCGACAAGAGCGTATGGGGTGAGGATGCTGATGAGTTCAATCCCGACCACTTTACAGTCGAGGCAGAACAGGCGCGACCAGCTAATGCGTACAAACCTTTTGGCAATGGACAACGTGCATGCATTGGGCGTCAATTCGCTATGCAAGAGGCAACGCTGGTACTTGGTATGCTTCTGCAACGCTTCAAACTAATCGACTACAGTAACTACGAACTAAAAATCAAAGAGACTCTGACGCTCAAACCCGAAAACTTCACTATCAAGGTGAAAGAGCGCACAGATGCCGACCGCACCATACTAGCTCCTATACAGCGCGAACAGGCTGTTGAAATTGAGAGCAAGAGTATAACACCAACGATGGTCAATTCTCACAACACCCCGTTGCTTGTTCTCTTTGGCTCAAATCTCGGTGCATCCGAGGATATCGCGCATCATATTGCTGAAGATGGCAACGCGAAGGGCTTTGCGTCAACAGTTGCACCACTAGACGACTATGTAAATAAGTTGCCAAAACAGGGGGCAGTTGTAGTTGTCACAGCTTCGTATAATGGTACACCGCCTGATAATGCGGCTCAATTTGTATCGTGGATTAAGAACACGAATTTGGAAGCGAATGCGCTAGAGAGCGTGAATTACACCGTGTTCGGCTGTGGCAACCGCGAGTGGGCTTCGACCTTCCAGGCTATTCCGCGTTTAGTTGATAGCGAGTTGGAGAAGCACGGAGCCAAGCGCATCTATCAGCGTGGAGAGGGCGACGCGAGCGACGACTTCGATGGTCAATTCCAAGCGTGGTATCAACACCTATGGAATGCGCTGGCACAAGCATTGACGCTTGATCTTGGCACAAGCACGCCGCAAGCACTCGGTCCAGCACTTGAGGTCGAGGTAATCAGTGGTGCAGCACCGCTCAATCCATTTGTTGCCTCATTCGGGGCACATGCAATGAGAGTTGTCGCCAATTCAGAGTTAAACATCAAGGATGGTCCTTACCCTTCTGAACGCTCGACACGCCATATCGAGTTGGCTTTACCAGAAGGCGTGGTGTATAGCGCGGGCGACCACCTCGGCGTAATTGGGCGCAACAACGAGCGGCAGGTACAACGCGTGTTGAGACGCTTCGGCTTTGAGCGCAACACAAAGATTCGTCTGCATCGCAACGATACACGCAAAACGAATTTGCCGATTGATGAGCCAATTCTAGTCTTCGATCTGCTCTCGGACTACGTGGAGTTACAAGATGTCGCAACACGCACACAAATTAAGGTGCTAGCAGAGCATACGCAGTGTCCGCCCGACAAAAAGAAGCTACTTGCACTCTCTGGCGACGACGAGTCGAGCATAGCACGGTACCGCGAAGAGGTATTGGAGAAACGTAAATCGCTGATCGACCTGCTCGAAGAGTTCCTGGCATGTGAGGTAACGTTCAACGTCTACCTGGAACTACTCTCGCCCATTCGCCCACGCTACTACTCGATCTCCTCGTCACCATTGCAGGAGTCGGGACATTGTAGCATCACAGTAGGCGTGGTCGAGGCACCAGCGAAATCGGGACATGGCACATTCGAGGGTCTGTGTTCGACGTACCTTGCACAACAGAGGGTCGGCGATGTCATCTATGGCTTTGTCCGTGACACCAAATCGTCCTTCCGCTTGCCAGAGAACGCCGCAACACCGCTTATTCTAGTAGGTCCTGGTACTGGCGTTGCTCCATATCGGGGCTTCTTACAGGAACGCGCCGCTCAAAAAGCACAGGGCATGCAGGTTGGTAAGTCGCTACTATTCTTCGGGTGTCGTCACCCACAGCAAGACTTCCTCTATCAACAGGAGCTTGAAGCGTTTGTCGAGTAAGGCATCACAGACCTATCCGTTGCGTTCTCGCGCGAAAATCTGCAAGAGAAGGTCTATGTGCAAGACAAAATCTGGGAGCAGAAAGAGAAGGTCTGGCAACTGCTTCAGGATGGCGCAAATGTCTACGTCTGTGGTGATGCTAGCAAAATGGCACCCGATGTCAGAAGAACATTCGCAGCGATCTATCAGGAAAAGACGGGCGCATCCTCTCAGGAAGCAGAGCAATGGTTGAACACATTGACCAGCGAAAGACGCTACCTTGTGGACGTGTGGGGTAACTGATGAATTCATCAATAACGCGACAATAAAGAGCTTAGGATGAGGGGCAAATTCGCTAGCGAATTTGCCCCTCATCTTGCTTGCAGAGACAGTTGAAAGCATTTGACGTTACACATTTTATATGGTATAATTAGAACAAGATTTCAATGTACTTTGTACACTAAGTAGGCCGTTTTGTACATAACCAACAACATTTTCGTAGGGACCAGATTTATCGCGTCCGTCGTGTGATAAATCACACGAGATTACATCCGAGACAACTTGTAAACATAGTTCGTCACGATTTCGCTCAATAAATTGAGCCTCGGACGCAATAAATCTGGTCCCTACGAATTTAAATTCTTGCAAGGCGTTTTTCGTAGTTATTCAATGTTTCATACATCTAAATATAGACCAATGGTTCCGTGAAGGGAAAGGGGTTGTCGCGCATGAGTATTCTGCAGCTTACCCAAACTATTCATCTTGTTCCCTCAGCACAAAGTCATCCAATGCGGCGTCCCGTGCAACAGCCACAGCTACCAGGAATGGAGCTAGCGGAGGCTGAAGAGCCAGTGCAGGTGACGAATCGTCAGATTGCCGAGGTGCTTTCTAAAATTGCCGACCTCTTAGACTATCAAAATGGTAATCCGTATCGTATTCAGGCTTATCGTAATGCAGCACGCGGCGTACTAGAACTCTCTGAGCCAGCCGCCGACATTATTCAGCGGGGCGAACAACTACCCGTTCCAGGACTTGGCTATCGCTTACGCACACGTATCGCGGAACTGGTGGATGGTGGCACCATGACCTTCCACGATGGCATCTTCCTACAATCTCTACCAGAAGATGTACGCTCTCTGATGGAGGTCGAGCATATCGGTCCCATCACCGCGATTCGCCTACACGAGGAGCTAGGTATCGACACGATTGACAAACTTTGGAGTGCAGTACAACAGCATCGTATTCGTACCCTCCCCGGCTTCGGAGTCCGTAGTGAGGAGCGCATTAGGCAAGGGCTGGAGCCATTTATTAAAGGGGGCGTGCATTCGCCAATGGCGAATGTGGCGTAAAGCTAGGAAGTCACAAGTGCGAATTTTTCTCAAAAATCAAGGGGGGGGGGTTTGGGGTGAGTGGTTT
>CAXUHG010000023.1:38963-53395 GCA_964250805.1 uncultured Ktedonobacteraceae bacterium
CCCCAAAAAAAATAATTTTTTTTTTTTTTTCTTTTTTTTTTTTTTTTAAAAAAACCCCCCACCATTCATATCTATGATAAAATAGACATAATAGCATAGTCCACATATCACCATTTCCTTGATACTTCATTAAGCAGGAGGCTTCTATGTCCGACACTCAAGAATATTTGAACATTCCAGGTCCCAGATCGCAGGAGTTGCTGGCACGTCGTCAACAGGCGGTACCACGCGGTGTGAGTTCGACGATGAACGTGTTCGCGGCAAAGGCGGATGGCGCGATCATCGAGGACGTGGATGGCAACCGCTTTATTGATTTCGCGGGCGGTATTGGCGTGATGAATGTCGGACATGCACGTCCAGAGGTAACGAAAGCCATTATTGAGCAAACCGAGAAGTTTACGCATACCTGTTTCAGCGTGATGATGTATGAGCCATACGTCGAACTTGCTGAACGGCTTGCGAAGATTACCCCAGGCGACTTTGCTAAGAAGGCTATCTTTTTCAATAGTGGTGCCGAGGCGGTAGAGAACGCGGTCAAGATTGCGCGTTACGCCACAGGGCGACCCGCGATTGTCGTCTTTGATAACGCCTATCATGGGCGCACACTTATGACCATGACTATGACGGCGAAGGTCAAGCCGTATAAACATCGCTTCGGTCCCTACGCGCCTGAGGTGTATCGCGCCCCCTTCCCCTATGCCTATCGCATGAATATGTCGCCAGAAGAGGCATCGCGTACCTGTATCCAAGAGCTAGAGCGCATGTTTGTCGGCGAGGTGGCACCAGATCAGATTGCGGCTGTGGTTATCGAGCCGCTACAGGGCGAAGGTGGCTTCATTCCCGCCCCTGCTGGCTTTTTGCGCGACCTGAAAGCAGTATGTGAGAAACACGGCATCCTCTTCATCGCCGACGAAATTCAAACTGGCTTCTGTCGCACTGGTACGATGTTCATGGTTGAGCGCGATGGCGTCGTACCCGATATGCTTACCATCGCAAAATCAATGGGTGCTGGTATGCCAATCAGCGGCGTGATTGGACGCGCCGATATTATGGATGCGCCACCACCGGGAACGCTGGGTGGTACGTATAGCGGCAATCCCGTCGCCTGTGCCGCCGCCTTAGCGGTTCTCGACCTCTACGAGAAAGAGGACTTCGCTACCCGATCACGCGAAATTGGTACACAGCTCATACAACACTTCACACGCTTACAGGAACGCTATCAGTGCATCGGCGATATTCGTGGCGTTGGTGGCATGCTCGCAATCGAATTGGTCAAGGATCGCGACACCAAGGAACCCGACGGTCAGACCACGAACGCGGTGCTAGCAGAGGCACACAAACGCGGCCTGGTACTGATCAAAGCTGGCATGTACGACAACGTAATTCGCGTCCTCGTCCCTCTCTGCGTCACCGATGAGCAACTAGAGCAAGCGGCAGGCATACTCGAGTCTGCCTTCGCCGAAGTTGCAGGAGCAGTCGCAGCTATATAAAGACCAACAAGTAATGCCAATACATGAGAAGTTTCTCATGCAGTTCCAATATGTTTCACATGCGTTCCTTCTATCATAGAACTGTAACCAAAGAACATTGCATAGCGCAATGCTAATACACAGTTCAAAGAGAAAACTAAGAGGAACGCATATGTTACAGCAAGATACACTTGGGGACACTTCTCCACTTCCGTATTACTATCAACCATCTTCATCAGTAGGCGTTATGGATGCTCCTCCGCAGCAGGAGATGTCTCAACCGCCTACGCCTACAAATCCTGGAGAGCCAAATGCTCCGTCGCCGACTCTCCCTCATCGGCGACGGAGACGTGGAATAGCGACCCTGTTCCTCTCGCTCATCCTCATATTCGTTCTGGGTGTGGGTTTGTTCGCGGGTTGGGTATTCGCGAGTACAAGTAGCACTAGCACAAGTACGAAGGTCACGACAACAGCCGCTTCAGTTTCCAGTACAGCGACGGTAGAAGCAGCACAAGAGTCCGCCATTGCAAAGGTAGAGCCTGGCGTTGTCGAGATCGAAGTGACGACGGCACAAGGAGAACAAATCGGCTCAGGAGTCATTATTGACGCAAAGGGAGACATTGTGACCAATAATCATGTTGTCAGCGGCGAACAAAGTATTGAGGTGCTTCTAAGCAATGGAAAAACAGAACAGGCGCAGCTTATAGGTACGAATGCTAGTGACGACCTGGCGGTAGTTCGCATTGCTCCATTTGCGAATATGACCGTCATACAGATAGGAGACTCTTCAAAACTCGTGGTGGGACAGGAGGTACTGGCAATTGGCAATCCGCTGGGTATTACCGAGACAGCTACTAAGGGCATCGTGAGTGCCCTGAACCGCACCGTAACAGAGTCAGCAGGAACAACTCTCTCTAATGCTATTCAAACGGACGCCGCACTCAATCCCGGCAATAGTGGTGGAGCTTTGATTAACTTACAAGGGCAACTGATAGGAATTCCAACGCTGTCCGCTGTCAATACCGAGTCCAATACTGCCGCGAATGGTGTCAGCTTCGCAATCTCATCAAACACTGTAAAGACTGCTGTTCAGCAAATTCTCCAGCAGTAGCATGTTGTTCTCCAATAACGATGTAACACAGCCTACCTCTTGCTCCTTCTTCTTATGTGAAGAGAAAAAGCAAGAGGCAAGCAAACTATATAGTAGATGCATTTATTTCAGAAAATGCACCTGTACCTCTGCATCACCTAACTCTTGCACCTTGATAATCTGTGAATCGTTCGGAAACACATCCAGCATATTATCACTCCAACGAACTCCATCACCAGCAGAGAGCCAGACGCCTTTGGCGGGTCGTTGCACTTTCACATGCAGCGTCTGCGCGTCCTGTCGCTCGATAGTAATCTCCGGTTCGGGCAATGAGAGATATTTGAAGGGTTCAGGCCATGACGCAGCACGGGCTATCGTCACGCCATCTTTCAGTAGCCGTACACTAATGACCTGTATGTCTTGACGTTGTATACTCTTTAGTTCAGTGCCCTGATTGGCAGCAAGTGTCACATCATGACGTTCCTCGGCGACAAGCGTTCCATCAAGTGTCCATGTATCTATCACTACCTCACCTTCAATAGCGACGGTTGTACCATTGACGGCCCATAGTTCGACCTGATTGTCGTGCGTCGCCATCAATCCGACAACGAAGGGGGCAAGTTCGCGCCGCACAACATAATAGGCCGCTTTTGGGCGCAGATAGTAGTCAACAATCGCCCAGCTTGTGACAGGCCAACAGTCGTTGAGCTGCCAGAGCAATGCGCCACCCGTCTGCCTATCGAGATGTCCCCAATATCTACGCCAGCCGCGTATCGCCACACCCATCGCCTCGGCTTGAATGAATTGTGTTGCATAGATATAACCCGCAAGGTCTGCGGGCATACGGATGTTATCAACAATGTAGCCAGCTAGCAATCTCTGCCCCCCATCGCTTCTATTATGGAAATCTAGCGTGGAACTCTGTGGATATAGCTCCTCCGACGGCGCAAAGCTCTCGATAGTAGCAAGTTCTGGCAAACTCTCTATGCCGAATTCGCTTACGAAACGCGCCGCTCTTTTGGGATAGTCCTGATATGGAATAGATTTTTGCCAGATGTCCCATACGTGCATGTCACCTTGCTGCATATCGTTAGCATCACTTCCACCATAGGGACTGCTGATACAGTAAGGACGTTGCGGATCAAGTCGCGCACAGATTTCGGGCAAAAGCTGTTCGTAAATGGCGCGTGCAGGAAATGCTGTCTTCGTAAAATCACCATGAAAGGAGCTATCATAGATACCGAGACTTTGAGCAAGCAAATAGTCTTCGTTATTGCCACACCAAAGAGCGATGCTGGGATGGTGACGGAGACGACGCAGAGCAGCCTCTACCTCGGCCTGTACGCTTTGCTGAAACCAATCAAGGGCGGGATAGATACCACAGCCAAAGAGAAAATCCTGCCACACAAGCAGACCTAGCTCATCACATGAATCATAGAATACGTCATCCTCGTAGATACCACCACCCCAGACACGCAGCATCGTCATATGTGCATTAGCGGCGAGTTGTAACCAAGCGCGATAGCGGTCTGGAGAAATAGCAGGCAAGAACGAGTCGGCGGGAATCCAGTTCGCGCCACCACAGTAAACAGGAGTATTATTGACCGAAAAAAAGAAGGTTGTCCCTTCATCATTAGAAAGCGGTTGCTGTACGAGTTGGAGACGACGCACTCCTAAACGCTGCTCACGCCGGTCTAGTTCACCTGCATCGTCATGTAGTGTTGCGACAACACGATACAACGGTTGCTCACCATAGCCACGGGGCCACCACAATTGCGGCTGCTTTAGCTCGAAAGTATGTTGTAGTGTGTCTGTGGCTAGCGGCAAGGTTTGCTCAGCTACTTTTTCGCCATCAGAGTTATACAGTACCAAACGTAATGAAATATTCGTTGCTCGTGCTGCGGTACTCCCCTCACACGTTGCACTGATGCGCATTTGAGCAGAATCAAGATCGTCGGCAATCTCGGTTGTGCATTCCAAGTCCGCAATACGTTGAGAATACGCATCGATATAGACGGGCTTCCACGGACCTGCCGTCATTAGAATTGGCCCCCAGTCCCAACCGTAGTGGTACTGCGCCTTACGCACATAGACACGGCTAGCATCGCCATTCCATAAGCCGTGTTTGCCATATTTCGCCTCACGCTCTTTCCCATGTCGCAATGCCGACTCGAAACTAAGCAACAGTTCGTTCTTCCCTTTTTGTAGCAGTGAGCGAACCTGGATGCGATACGGTATGAACATGTTATCGCTCGTGTGTATCTGCTGCCCATTCAACCAGACGGTAGCGAAGGTATCGAGACCATCGAGGCACAGCGTAAGATACTCCTCTTGCGTAAAATCTTCTGGTAGCTCGAATCTACAACGATAGAGCCAGTCACTTTCACCAACCCATTGCACAAGCGTTTCGTTATGACCATAGAAGGGGTCGGCAATCTGATGAGTTGCTAGTAATGCCTGTTGTACGGTTCCAGGCACACTAGCCGTAAACCAGCCAGAGGCATCACTACTATCGTCAAGAATCGAGCGCGTGTTGATACGTTTTTTGCATTGCCAGTTGTTTGTAAGCGGTAGTCGTTTCATAAGTATTCTCTGTCCTTACTGATAATTTGTCCCGTATATTTATTATATCCAATAAATACAGCGAGAAAGGGATATCGGAAGCTAGGGCAAGGCATCCTTTCATGGTCATGGACTTTCCGCATTGTTATTGTTTCAATGAATAAATTGTTATCATTTTTCAAGAAGATTGTCAAGAGATGCACGAAATAAGCGGTTAGTTATCTCCATAGTTCTAATTCTTCGCACTTTGAAGAGTGCAAAGAATTAGAACTATGGAGATAACAGAAAAAAGCCTTGACATCTACGTAAAAATATGTTAATTTCATTGAAACGATGACAATTTCATTGCATGCATTAGGAGAGAAGTACGTGGTGACAGGTACAATTACAGTTAAAGATGTTGCACGTCAGGCGGATGTGTCGGTTGGAACGGTATCGCGTGTTTTCAATAATCACGCGAATGTTACCGAGGACGTGCGACAACGCGTGCTTGAGGCAGCGGCAAAAATCGGATATTTCGGACCGCGAGGACAAGATACCCGTACACGAGAGAATAGTCGCTCGCTAAGAGAAATCGGATTTATCTTCTCTTCTAGCATTGATTCGACATCTGTCACCGCCAATCCTTTCTGGTCGCATATTCTCTATGGTGTCGAAAGCGAGGCGCGTAAGTCGAATATCAAGGTGACATATCGCACTCTTGGCGATCTAGTGCAGACACCACAACTCTTGTTGACGGCACTATATGAGATGAAATTGGGTGGCATTCTGCTGGTAGGACCATCCGAGCCAGAAACGGTTCGTCTCATTCAAGACATGAAATTACCACTTGTGCTGGTGGATAACTACGTACCGGGGTTGTCCGTGAACGCAGTGCTAGGCGATAACTTCGAGGGGGCAAGATCTGCCGTTGACTACCTGATTAGCGAAGGACATCGCCGTATCGCTTTTATTGGTGGTCCCTTAGTTGAGGATGGGCAACGCCCGATCAACAAGATTTACACGATAGAGCGTAGAGCAAGTGGTTATCGAACTGCCCTGCTCGATGCTGGTCTACGCGTCAACTACGAGATTTACGAAGCAACAAACCTCTCAACCGACGGAGGATATGAAGCATGTAAGCGTCTCTTAGAACAGAGCAGCACTCATGATTTCAGCGCAATCTTCTGTGCAAACGATGAAATTGCTATTGGAACAATGAAGGCGTTACGTGAAGCAGGACGAAGCGTGCCTGATGATGTTTCTCTTGTTGGCTTTGATGATATTGCAATGGTCGAACATCTTACGCCTGCACTTACCACTGTGCGTATCAACAAGGAGGCACTGGGGTCTACCGCTGTCAAAAGTTTGATCACACGCGCTGCCGATGTTGATGCGGTCAGCGTGACCAGCATGTTAGAGGTGGAGCTTATCAAGCGAGCCTCGGTTGCTACGCATAAAGATTGAAGAAAGGAGATGAAGCGGATAGAGCATTGATAGCTCTTCCTAGTCATATCGATACATACATACGTTTGTACGGTTGGGCATATGTCATGCCAACATAGAGGTTGGTAAAAGGAGTATTAGACTATGGTACACCGTTCTCTTCCATTTCTGTGGAACAAGGTTACACGTCCTACATCGAAACAGACATTACCATTTTTACTCGCCCTCTTCGTAGTTTTTTCTTTTGTATTTGCAGCTTGTGGTAGCAGTAGTAGCTCGTCATCCTCTGGTCCTGTCACCCTGACATATGGTTGGTGGAGCAACACGTCCGCCAAAGATGATTCCATGAAGGCATGGATAGCCAACTTTGAAAGCTCACATCCCAATATCAAGATCAAGCCTGAAATTATCCCCTGGGGCAACTATTGGGATAAGCTCAAAACGACAACTGCTGGTGGCAATGCTTACGACATTGTTGGACTCTGCTCCTGTAACGCCGCTCCCTATTTCGATAGCGGCTCAATGCTTGACCTCACTAGCTTCTCTGATTATCAGGACACAGCCAAGAACCTTTCTCCTGATACCGTCAAGCTCAATACCTGGAATGGGAAAACCTATGGCATTCCAGTTGGTACCTCGGTCTCTCTCATGGGCTACAACAAAAACTTGCTCAAAGCGGCGGGTATTCCTTATCCTGATCCGGTGAAACCCATGACCTACGATCAGTTCAAGGCAATGGCGCAGAAGCTGTACAAATCTCAGAATGGTAAGGGAACTCAATACGCGATCAACCCTCTGGACATTCTGGACTATGACATGTTCGTGCGCATGGAAGGTGGACAGGTATTTGATAATCCTGTGAACCCAACCAAAATCACGGTCAACACGCCTGAAGGTATTCAAGGTTTGACCGACTACCGAGACCTCTTCACACAGCATATGGCTCCCCCATACGACGAGGTTATCGGCGGCAATGGTCCCTGGTCCTTTGACCTCGGTGCGCTCGAAACGGGAAAGATCGCCTTCGCTCGCGTTGGTGCATGGCTCTTTAGCGATATACAGAAAAGCGGCAATATCGGCGTCGCTCCCATCTTTACGATCAAGCAACCCGTCATCACTGGCGGAGTAAATAGCCTTGCGATTTATGCGGGTAGTAAACACAAGCAAGAGGCGTGGCAGTTCCTCAAGTGGGCAGCACAGACACAGCCACAGATTTCCTTCGGCAAGTTTAGCGACATTCCAGCGGACAAAAGCGCAATCTCGCAACTGGATACCTATGTGCAGCCAAAAGAGTTTGTGCCGACGTTGCAAGCTTCACTCGCGGAATTTCAGCCAAGCTTGATGACCACTAAGACTCAACTTCCTACGACGTTTAGCGATATCATCACCGACATGGTGCATGGCAAGATCACACCTGCACAAGCTGCCGCACAGATGCAGCAGCAGGGGAATAGTGTTCTTTCAGGATCGTAAACACTTGTAAGGATGGTCAATCTTCATTTATCACTCGCCGTCTCTGGCGGTGAGTGATAAATGAAGATTGACCATCCATTACCGAAGGAGGCACGCTATGATTACATCTTCCACCCAAGATAGAGTTGCTATTCAACAAAATGCGAAAAAGAGACCAAGTTTCTTCACGCGCTTGCGGCGTAGTTCTAGCTTAAAGGGATACCTTTTCATCAGTCCGTGGCTGGTTGGCTTCCTATTCCTGGGTCTCTATCCGTTGCTGGATACGTTTTACAACAGTTTCACCAAGTACAATTTGTTCACAGATCCACAATGGATTGGCCTCAAGAACTATCAGGATATCTTTACGAAAGACCCTGTTTTTGTGCAGGCCAGTCAGAATATGGTTCTATACGTGGTGTTTGCGACGATTATCAGCATTGGTGGTGGGTTAGGTCTGGCACTCCTACTCAATCGTCGTTTTCCGGGAAATCATATCTTTCGCGTCATCTTCTACGTGCCAAGCTTGCTAGTAGGTATTGCGATTGGTCTGCTCTTCAAGCAACTTTTTGCGGCTGGCGACAATGGATTGGCGAACGAATTTCTCGGCCTCTTCCATCTCGGTCCTTTTAACTGGCTGAAAGACTATAATCATCCATTCATCGCTATCATAGCATTGCTGCTTGTCAACATATGGTTTATGGGTGGAAGCATGCTTATTTTTATAGCAGGTCTCAAGGGCATCTCCACAACCTACTATGAGGCGGCGAAAATTGATGGTGCTGGCAGATGGTATACGTTTTGGAGTGTAACGCTGCCCTTGCTCTCTCCAGTTATTGTCTTCAACACTATTCTAGCACTCATCGGGAATATCCAAGTATTCGAGACACCCTTGGTATTCGCGGCTGCTCAAGGAGCCGTCAGTAGCAACACTGGCAATCCTTTGGGGTATCACAACAACCTCGCAACCTATCTACTCTACATTTACACACGAGCATTTGTCTATAACGATTTTGGCTATGCCTCTGCATTGGCGGTCATACTCTTTGTCATCACTATGCTGTTGACGCTGTTTGTGCTGACGGGAGCGAAACGTTTCACGCACTATGCTGGCGAGACAGACAGTTAAGATTTTACAGCAAAGATCAGGAGGAGTTATGGACATTATCGACAGGCACACACAGCCAACAAATGAGAAGACCGTTCAAGCCAGCCAAGTTCGTGCTATAGATTATCGCGCTCGCGGTCTCTTCTACAGACGCATGAGTATGTTCTGGACCTACGCCGTGCTGATTATCATGAGCCTTATCATTCTGTTCCCTTTCGTATGGCTGCTTACCTCTTCATTGAAAAACGAGTTTCAATACTACGCCATTCCCATTCAGTGGATACCTAATCCGCTTATGTGGTCGAACTACGTTGATGTTTTCGCCACCTACAACTTTTTTCACTACATCTTTAACAGTGTCTGGCTCGCCGTGTACAGCATGATCACCAGCACCTTCGTCTCCGCGTTCGTAGCCTACGGCTTCGCGCGTTTCCGCTTCCCCGGACGCACAGCGTGGTTCATAGTGCTACTGGCAACGATGATGATTCCGAGCCAGATACTGATTATCGCACTCTACGTTACCTTCAAGAACCTCGGCTGGATAGATACGTTTCTCCCCCTCATGGTACCCAAGCTCTTTGGAGACGCATTCAGTATCTTTCTCTTCCGCCAGTTCTTTATGAATCTGCCGCGCGAGTTAGATGATGCCGCGCGTGTCGATGGCTGTGGAAGTTTCCGTATCTTCTGGAGTATTATCTTGCCACAGGCTAGACCAGTGCTTGTTGTCGTCGCTGTCTTCGCCTTCCTCAATAGTTGGCGCGATGCATGGGGTCCTCTCATTTATCTGAGTAGCGATAGCAACCGCACGGTACCGCTCGGCTTGCTGGCATTTACCAACCCTTACAAATCGGTAGACCCACAGCTTATGGCGGCGACGCTGATTGCGCTCGTGGTGCCCGTCATTCTGTATTCCATTGGACAGCGCTACATCGACAGTGGTGTCGCTATTGCTGAAGTGAAGTAATTCGTTCGTACAAATCGTACAGAAAGGTGTGCATAATGCAAGGACGTAACTCAATCCAATTCTTGATGAACAGACGCTCGTTTATCCGCAACGCTACCGCTATTAGCCTCGGTATCACAGGAGCGGCGGTTATCAATCCGTTCACCTCGACAATGGCGATGGCAGCAGATAGAGAGAGTTTTGTCAGCACAAAAGGCAAAAACTTCACGTTGAACGATGACAAATTCTATTTTGCGGGCACGAACAACTATTATCTTCATTACAATTCGCATTTCATGATAGACGATGTACTACAGAATGCCGTTGCAATGGGGCTACCGGTCATCCGTTGCTGGGGCTTTCTGGATGGGCAAAGCTCAAATGGTTTTGTGATGCAACCTACCCCCGGTGTCTATCCAGAAGAGGGCTACGAACGTTTCGACTACACAGTGTGGCGAGCAGGGCAGTTAGGACTCAAGCTCGTCGTTGCATTGACGAATAACTGGGATGCCTTTGGGGGCATGGATCAGTACGTGAAATGGTTCAACGGCAATGGACACGACTCGTTCTATACCAACGAATCCATCAAACAGGCATACAAGAGCTACATTCACAACTTTTTGAACCGCTACAACCGCTACACGGGCAAGAAGATGAAAAATGAGGCGGCAATCATGACGTGGGAGTTGGCAAACGAACCGCGTTGTGAGTCAGACACCTCTGGTAATACATTGCTCAATTGGGCGCGTGAGATGAGCGATTACATCAAAGACAAGGATAAGCAACACCTTATTGCAGTTGGCGACGAGGGCTTTTACAACTATCCGGGCAACCCCGATTGGGCACGGGCTGGTATCAGTGGTGTAGACTGGAAACGCCTGATCGCCCTACCCAACATCGACTATGGCACGCTCCACCTCTACCCCAACGATTGGGGCAAGACCGCCGATTGGAGTACACAGTGGATTACCGACCACATCCAAGACGGGCATGCAGCTAACAAACCAGTCGTGCTTGAAGAATACGGATGGCGCGACCTGACCACTCGTGACGCTATCTACCAATCCTGGACCGACACTGTGTATAACGAGGGCGGCAACGGCGACCAATTCTGGATTCTCACAGGACTTCAGGACGATGGCACGCTCTACCCCAACTATGACGGCTACCGCGTCACCAATCCCAGTAGCACAGCAAGCGTTCTTGCAGCGCATGCTACGAAAATGCATGAGAAAAAGTAGGGACTGATTTATCACGTCCAGGGGTGGGGCGGAAGGGGAACGCGTTGGCAACGATTCTGCTTGGTGACGTATGCCCCACCCCACCCCCTGGACGCGATAAATCGGTCCCTACCGACTATTGTTCCATTTCTTCGCGGAAACGCTGTTCTAACAGTTGTTTCTTCTCTTCCGACAAAAAGCTATAGCGTACACCATTGAGCAGTATTTCGTTAATGGTGTCGCGCTCAAAGTGGAACGTGTTCGCTAGCAGTGCTACTTCATCGTTCAGAGTCGTGTTGAATAAGGGCGGATCGTCTGAGTTTATAGTGAGCGGAACGCCAGCAGCGTAGAGGCGTGACAAGGGATGTTGGCTCAGCGAAGGATAGACGCCTAAACAGATATTGCTTGTTGGGCATACTTCGAGCGGTATCTGTTTCTCTGCGAGATAGGCAACAAGTTTAGGGTCTTCGCTGGCACGTACTCCGTGCCCAATACGCTCCGCACCCAACATGCGAATAGCATTCCATACGCTTGTAGGTCCAACAGTTTCTCCTGCATGTGGTGCGCTATGCAAGCCAGCCGCCTTCGCTTGCTCAAATCATCGTGCAAACCACTCGGCAGGATAGCCAACCTCAGCACCGCCCAGCCCTAACGCAACTACGCCATCATGCATGCTCTCTTTTGCCACCGCAAGCGTATAATCAGCGCGTTGAGATATACCAGAACCTTCTGCCGTGTTACGCACAATGTCGAATATCCAGTTGATCTCGACGCCGAAGTCTTGCTTTGCACGTTCGCGCCCTCGCGTGAGGCCAGCAAAGTAGACATCATGCAGTATGCCTAGAGTGAAACGGTGAGTGCAGGCAGAAAATGTTACCTCTGCATAACGCACGTTCTGGCGTGCCATTGTCGCGCCAAACTCGTATACAATTTGTTCATAGTCTTCACGAGTCTTTAGACATTGAGTAACCGTTACGAATATCTCTACAAAATGATGAAAGTCTCGATAGGCAAACCAGCGTCGCGCCTCCTCTACTGAATTGACGGGTAGAGGAATATGATTTCTTCGCGCGAGTTCTAAAAATGTTGCAGGTTGTATCGAGCCTTCGAGATGTACGTGTAGTTCGGCTTTGGGAGCGACTTTAAGATACTGCTCTAGTGAAGACATTAGAAGTTTCCTTGCTCGATCATCTCGATGAAACGTTGCTCTAGCTTATAGGTGCGCGGTCCAGGCTTACCATCGCCAATGACAAGCTCGTCAATCTGCACAATGGGTGTGATTTCTTTCGAGGATGAGGTGATGAACGCCTCATCAACGCTCGCTAATTCGTCGAAAGAGATAGGCCGTTCCTCGATGGTAAAAATACCATGCGCGAGTTCTAACACCGTGTTGCGTGTGACGCCGATTAAAACCCCTGCTCGTGGCGTCACCAACGTATCGCCTCTAAAGACGAAAAAGTTGCTACGCGTTCCCTCAAGCACATGACTCTGCTCATTGACAAAAAGAGCATCCACAGCATTCTGCCGCGCAGCCTCTTTGAGCGAGCGTATGGCCTCTACGTAACTGGTCGTCTTGGCCTCTGGCGAGACGCGTTGCAGACGACTGGTAATCACTTTGACGCCGCGTGCGAAACGCTCCATGTCGCGTTCGGCAAGTTGCGTAATGAGTACCGCGAGTACAGGGCTGCCAGAGGGCAAAACACTATCCTCTGTTTCACCACCTGTGACAAGTATACGGATGGATGCATGCTTATAGGGATTGCGTTCAATGACCTCTGAAATGATATTCGTGATATATTCGCGTGTGTAGGGGATGTCTAACTCGATCAACGCGGCGGAGCGATAGAGCCGATGAAGATGCTCGTCGAGATGAAATGGTCTTCGATCATAGGTGCGGAACGACTCAAAAGCACTATAACCACGTAAGACGGCGACATCATTGATCGAAATAGTGCCTTCGTTCGGGTGTACCCAGCGTCCGTTGATATACCAGAGTGCGTTGTTATCCATAGCTTGACCTCTCCTCTTTCCTTGCTACAAAACCTTTTTCTCTTTGAGCCATGCTATAAAGGAAGCTGGCACCTCCATTATTGAAAGACGCCCCTGGCGAATCAGGCTCCAATCATCGAATTTGTGCGTTGCCTTGATCTCTTGCAACGTTACAGGTTGCTCGAAGCGACGCACAAACGTCACATCGACCACCCAACTTTTCTCATCTTGTAAATCGGGACGCGGCTTCGAGGTCACACGACCAAGCCCCACAAGCGCGGCTTCGGGCGAGCTATGATAAATCAACACGTCATCATTCGGTCTCATCGCCTGAATAACGTGTACCGCCTGCGGATTGCGAACACCATCCCACACCGTCGTTTTGTCGCGCTCTAACTGCTCAATCGAATACTCTTTGGGTTCGGTCTTAGCAAGAAAATATGTCATACGCCAGCCTCTTGTAAGTTACTTGAAAACAAGATTGTATCATACTGGTAGGGACCGATTTATCGCGTCCAAGGTGGGGTTGGGGTGGCGGAACGCGTGGGCAACGATGGTATCTGGCGTGTGCCTCACCGCCCCACCTTGGACGCAATGAAAGAGTCTCTACCCTGTCCCTCTTATTTTGTTCAATTGCATTATTACGCCCTCGGACGAGCGAAGCAATGTCCATTTCCTCGTATCAAGCAAAGAGAACTCAACGCTCAAACTTTTCTCTTATCGCTTGCGCCCTGTGGAGAAGCGGCTCCCCTTTCTCATGTTGTCCCATCTCCTTATACAGCGAAGCCAAGTTTTCTAGTGTGGTTGCTGTGCCAGAGTGTTCCCTTAGCAACCTCTCCTTAATAGCAAGGGCCCGCTCATAGAGGGGTAAGGCTTGCTCGTACTGCCCCATGTCCTGATAGAGCAAGGCTAGGTTGTTTAGCGTCGTCGCTGTATCGGGATGCTCTCCTAGCTGTTTCTCCTTGATGGCAAGAGCACGTTCATGAAGAGGTAAGGCTTGCTCGTACTGCCTCATGTCCCGATAAAGCAAGGCCAAGTTGTCCAGCGTCACTGCTGTCTCAGGATGCTCTCCTTGCAACCTCTCACTGATGGCAAGGGCACGCTCAAACAGGGGTAAGGCTCGCTCGTACTGCCTCATGTCCCAATAGAGCAAGGCCAAGTTGTTCAGTGTCGCTGC
>CAXUHG010000024.1:0-7004 GCA_964250805.1 uncultured Ktedonobacteraceae bacterium
CACCGATAATGCTCCATTCCTGATTGGCTTGTCCATTGCCCAGGTCCCACTGCTCAATGGTGGTGCCATTGTCGGTCGACCAACCGGTAACATCCAACACCTTGTCACTATTGCGATTGACGATGTAGTAATACCCATCACCAGTCGGATTCAGGCTCCATTCCTGATTGGCCTGAGCAGTGCCCAGATCCCATTGTTCAATGATAGTGCCATCGCTAGTCGACCAATCGGCAACATCCAGCACCTTGCCACTATAGCGGTTCTGAATATAATAGTAGCCATCACCAGTAGAGACAAGACTCCATTCCTGGTTGACTTGTCCATTGCCCAAATCCCACTACTCTATCTGTGTCCCATTATCAGCTGACCAACCGATATCATCGAGGACTTTGCCACTATTGCGGTTCTGGATATAATCATAACCATTGCGCGAGATCACGTTGAACTTCTGCCCGGCGGTATCGTTCGGTGCCCACTGCTCGTACTGCGTTCCAGCTGCGGTGCTCGCGGCGGGGTCGTCGAGGGCAAGCTGACTGTTGCGGTTGTAGAACGAGTACGTGCCGTCGGCGTTCCGCACAGGCAGCCACTGGTCGTTACCTGGCTGCAGGCCGCCAGCCGGCCATTGCACGATGAGTGCGCCAAGTGCCCCAGAGACATCTGAGACGTTCATGATCTGCCCACTGCGGACGTTCTGAATCTCGTAGTAGCCGTTGCTCTCCGGTACGAACGTCCACGAGGCGCTATCGTCGCCGTTGTCCGTGTTCTGTACGATCTGTGCAGCGTTGGCGGTGGAATCGCCCTGTACGCCCAGCGACATGTTGCTGGCGACGTTCTGAATCTCGTACTTGCCGGAGAAAGGTGAAGCGGCGGTCGTCGGTAGTGCCTCGAAAAGCCCCACCATGCTGTTCATCTCGAACGCATCTGGATTGGAGTCGTTGGTCGGATTTGTCCAGTCGTTCCAGGTGAGGTCGGCACTGTTGCGCTCACTCCAAGCTTGGGTAGCATTGGAGAGCATGTAAGCGTCGTACTTGCTACACAGGTTGTTGTCGGTGCAGAAGTCACTCATTCCCTTAAAGAGCCAGTACTGGTAGGAGGCTCCACGCTCCGCGTTGGTCGCGACGACCGGCACCGTGTTCAGGAAGTGGTCCGCGGTCCGCATCGCGTCGTCGTGGTACTGGCTGTTTCCGGTAATGCGGTACAGGTTGTTGGCGGCTTCGATGAACGATCCGGCGTTGTACGCGTTGTCGGATGCCTGCAGAATGGTAGATCCGCCGGGTCCGTTGGGAAAGGCGATACACTCGTTGACCACGCCGGTCGTGGTGTTGACGATGTTGGCACGCACCCAGGCGTAGATTGCTTCCGCCTTCGTCAGGTACGAGCCATCACCGGTGATCAGGTAAAGCCATGTCGCGGTGCTGACCATCGGGTTGTTGCTGAGTGAACACTTACTGTACTTCGAGTTCATTTCTTCCCAGATGCCGCCACCACCGTCTGAACTCCATCCCCGGTTGTACGTCTGGTTCCACTGGTCGATTGCCGTGTTCAGCCAGGACGTGTTGCCGGTCTCTTGGTAGCCGCGCAGGACCGCGATATCCATCCAGGCGAGGTCGTCGTTCCAGCTGTCCCCCGTCCAGTTCGTGCCCTCGTTCGCCAGGAAGGTGGTGACCAGATTGCTGACCAACTGTCGGTCCTCCGGGGAGTGGGTGCGCTCGTAGTCGTCCTGCGCGACCTGGATGTCCAGTGCCGCGATCCAGGTGCCAGCACGCATGGTACCTATGCTCTTCAATTCGTTGGTGTAGTAGGCCGTACTGCCGTTCTGCACTAGGAAGGAGTTGTTCCACGCTTGGAACACGGTGTCCGCTGAGGGCAAGGTACTCGCTGCAGCACCATGTGCGTGCGGAGTAGTAGGTCGCATGACTAGCCCCACACCGAGCGCGAGGAGAGCGAAAAGAATAACAATTATAGTGATACGGCTAGGACGTTGTTTTGTGATCATGATACATTCCTTTGTACTTTCAACACGTAAGCTTCATGCCTAAGCTATGGAAGATGGTGAAAACGCCAGGAAAAGACGCTACGATTCATACTCGACTCTCAAACCCACCCCTACCAGCTAACTGTTGGCGGGGTGGATCGAGTTTTAGCATAAAACCTGCCCTACGAAATCAGCGTCAGTGACCACTGTTGCTCCGCGCCGTTATCAGCGGGTTCCTGGACAATAGCCGCGACATTCGCGGTTGAGGCTCCGCTGACCGCAACGAGTTGACCGCTGTTACGGTTCGTTATAGTGTAGTAGCCAGCACCAACGCTGGTAAACAACCACTGTTGATTTGTACCGCCGTTCTGCGTCCACTGGTCAAGCTGGACACTAGTGTCCGTCGAAAAGCCAGGAACCTCCAGTGCCAGACCACTGTTGCCATTGACAAGAGTGAGATATCCGTCGCCCGCGTCAACAAACTGCCACTGCTGGTTCGCACCACCATGATCGGGATACTGAATAATCGTCCCCCCGTTGGAGGTCGAGCCAGCATTGACATCTATGACCTGACCACTATGGCGATTCACCAGTTCATACGTCATTCCAGCAGATGGAACAGCGACGAGCTGCCATTGCTGGTTCGTCCCGCCAGTGCCGGTCCATTGGATCACCTCTGCACCACTTGCAGTTGAGCCGCCACTCACATCAACGAGCAGACCACTATTCTTGTTGACAATTGTATAGGCTCCATTGGTGCCAATAAATTGCCACTGCTGATTTGCCCCACTATCATTAGTCCACTGCTCAAGCTGAGCGCCTGGAGACGTTGACAAGGCGGGAACATCAAGCACCAGACCACTCTTACGATTGACCACAGTGTAGTACCCACTGCCCGTAGGCACCAGTTGCCACTGCTGGCTGGTCGCGCCACTACTAGTAGACTGAACGATTAACCCGCCCGCAGTGGTCGAAGCACCGGCAACATCAAGCACCAGACCACTGTTCACATTGACCAGAGTATAGTAGGTTCCTGTATTCGTTGTACCGTTCGCCGTCACGCTGAAGTTAGCAAACTGCGCGTTCTGCCAACCGCTCACGCCAACTCCAACCTGACCCGTGCTATAGCTGCCATCAGTGGCAGTGCCAATGGTCGTCTCATCGATGTTCGCTGTAATGGTGTTGCCCTGGAAGGCTAGCGCGAGGGTATGCCAGGTATTGATTCCCAACGAAGCAATGCTGCCAGAATTGAGGGTCGTGAGAGTCCCACTGATACTATTCTTCAGAATACTCCAGGCACCGCCATCTGTAACCCGCAAATAATACGCGTTAATGTTTGCAGGAGAGCGTTGGATTGTCCCGATGCGACCCATCAGTTCGACGTACCCGGCCTGCTCCAGCAAGACATCACTGGTCACAGTATAATTGCTCCATGTCACGTCTCCCAGTAATGTATAGGGATCGCTTGGGTCCTCCCAGTTATGTGGCGCGATGGGAGCCATCTGACGCATCACTAGACCACTGCGTCCGCCACCCGCCGAGGCGATTTCAAAGGCACCGTTCTGATCTGAGAAGTAGCGTGCCTCCTGACCCACTGAGTACCCCTGGAAGTTGTCGGAATATGGTAGGCTGAGTGTCGTGGGTGGCGGACCAATAATGGTTCCTTTCCCTTGACCAGTGGTCGTGGAGAGAGTATAGATGTATCCTGGCTGCAAGGTAAGCGAGTAGGCTCCACCCGACGGTGTGATACTCGCCTGCTGCACGAAGTAGTCACCGGAACTACCGGAGTTCAGGTTGGTCGCCCAGACATACACTGTTCCCGTTGAGAGGCCATTGCTGGTCTGGAAGCTGACCGTCTGGCTGGTCGTGGCATCGACTGTTTCGATGATCACACTATAGTCATTGCCATTGGTCGATTTGAGGGTGACATAGCTCCCGTTGCTGTTGCTCCCACCCAGATACCCACAGGCACCATCAACGTACTGCCACCCCGGTTGAGCAAATTGCGTCGTGTGGGCAGTCACCCACGTTTGCTTGCCGACACTGTAGTTGCCTGACCAGGGTTGATTTGCCGCCATCAGTCCAACCGTGTTGTAGGGCAAATTCGTATAAATTGCAGCAATCAAAGGCCAGTTAATATACGCAGTCATCTCCCCATCAATATACCCACGATTGATTGCACGTGCCATAGGGATCGCGCCGCTATTCTCGTCCTGCGAGCCATTTTCGCTAGCCCACAAGGGCTTGCCCAAACTTTTTGCGTTGGCTGTATTCGTACATGAGGTGGCACTACCCCCATCACCGCCCGTACAAGGATAGTGGGAACCAACAATGTCAATCGAAGCATTAAAGGCTGAATCGCTCAGCATTGCATCAGCAACATCCCAGCCTGAATCAGCACCGACGACTTTCGTTGCAAGGCCATTGGACTGAATGGCACTATGGAGTGCTTCAAAGAACGACTCGTTGTAACCACGCTCGTTCCATCCTCCAATATAGTCAATGGTCAGTCCATGCTGGGAACTCGCACCCTTGATCCAGGCAATATAGTAGTTGACCATGTCCTGTGACCAGAACAAATTGTTGGGATCCCAGACTGGGGCACCTGTTGTACCAATCCATCCCGGTGCGCCCCAGGCTAGACCGTAGAGCTTGATATTAGGGTTGCGTGCTTTGGCCTGCTCCATCAACCACCATTCATAGCCCCGATTAAAGTTCTGGTCGGTGGCCGTGTGCATAAAGCTTGGCTCTGAGCCATCTGTTGAGTTGGTGTCTCCTCCAACCTCGACCTTTAAGATATGTAGATTAGCTCCATAGTTGGGTTTGAAAAGATAATCGAGAATCTGTGAACGGTAGGGTTCGGGATAGTCGATCAGGAGGCGTGAGTTGCCTCCCCCTCCACTGATAGCACCAATGCCGTCGAATGTACGCCCACTCCCACTTCCATTAAGCGCAATCGAGGTGGAAACAGCATTCTGAGCGTGAGCGGCGAGGGGACCGAGACCTGCGGCGGCTATAGTGGCACCAGCGGATAGTTCCAGAAATCGGCGACGATTGAAACGGCTCTTCATAAATGGTAACCAATCCTTTATATTAGCGTTCGCTCTACCTATTCTTTCATTGATTAATGCACAAATGGGGCAAGATGGAGGCTCAGTGAGCCTCCATCTCCACAACTAGGCACCGATAATGCTCCATTCCTGATTGGCTTGTCCATTGCCCAGGTCCCACTGCTCTATAGCGGTACCATCGGCGGTAGACCAGCCTGTATCATCGAGAGCTTTGCCACTATAGCGGTTCTGCATATAATAATAGCCATCGCCAGTAGAGATGAAGCCCCATTCCTGGTTGGTCTGTCCATTACCTAAGTCCCACTGTTGCATAGTAGTGCCATCGGCGGTAGACCAGCCGGTATCGTCGAGAACTTTGCCGCTGTTGCGGTTCTGGATATAGTAGTAACCATCACTAGCAGGAAGCAGAGTCCACTCCTGGTTGGCTTGCCCATTGCCTAAGTCCCACTGCTGAATGGTAGTGCCATCGCTAGTAGACCAGCCTGTCACGTCGAGGACTTTGCTGCTATTGCGGTTCTGGATATAGTAGTATGTCCCGTTACCGCCATTGCCACCACTCCCGAAGCAGCCTGTACCGTTAGGCGTGCCAAGTCCTGTTTGATAATTGTAGGTCCGTCCATTGATGCTAGAGAGACAGCCATTAGTGTAATTTGACCAAGGAACGCTGGCTGCATTTCCTGAGACGCCTCCGGCTAATGCATAGGTTGCTGCAATAATGGGCGAGGATGCGCTCGTGCCTCCGTATTGGTACCAGCCATTTGCCTGATAGGTGTTATAGACACTTACTCCAGTGTTGGGATCGGCGACCGCAGAAACATCGGCAACAGCACGGTTTGAGCAACCAGTGACGCTACTGTTCTCCCATGAGGGAATTGAGATGAATGAGCTACAACCACCGCCCGCACCGGACCAAGGCGTTTCACTGCCATCACTATTGAGCGTAGTACCACCTACTGCGACGACGCCTGAACAATCGGCAGGTGAATCTACACCAGGCCCACCGTCACCAGTACTGGCGGTAATAGCTACATTTGAATGATTGTAGTATGAGTCACAAATCGATGCAACACCGCTGGATTCGCCACCACCATAGCTGTTGCTTACTTCGTTTGCTCCCAACGATACTGCCGTGTTGACGCCAGTTCCAAGGTCGCTAAAATTAGCGGAATTGGCTTCGACGAGCAATATATGACAATTGTTACAAATGGCACTTACCATATCGACATCGAGCGATATTTCTCCAGCCCAGCCACTATTAGCTGCAGGATAGTTGGTGCCACCACCCTGATCAACTTTGCGGAAACAGCCATTGCCTGTAGTGCAGGCTGGTAGACCAAAGTTCGAGCGATAGACAGCGAGATCACTCTCGGCGTTGGGATCATCATAGGCATCAACGATGGCGACAGTCTGAGTACCCGCAGTCGTGTTGGGCAGGTTATAAGCGGCATGTAAAGCTGCTGGGCCGTATGGAGCACTTTGCCCTGGTGCCCCCGCCGCAAATGGTCGAAGAGCGGTGTTCGTCTCATGTGAGGGAGCTTTAATCGTTGTGGTTGACACAAGGGAGAGACAATGAGCATATCCCTTGGGCGCTTGCCCGCATGCGTTTTTGAAGGTTTTCTTTGCGACAGTCGTGACCGAACTGGAAGAGGTACCTCTGGCAAAGGCGTTCAAACCCGTCGCAGAATTCAATGCGATAATCAGTGTAATGACGAGTGTTGCGATGAAACTCGTGGCAAAAATACGTTTTTTCACAGCATAGCTCCTTCCATGTGCTGTTCAATCGAGGGAGATGTTTTCTCTTCTCTCGGTTGTTCCAATTAAGATAAACAAACGATGTTCATGTGCGCTAGGGGAGAGTACAGGAGCGTCAAACTACTATACTCTCCTTGCGTCTCCTCAGAAAAGGAGTTTAGGCACCTGTAATGCTCCATTCCTGATTGGCTTGTCCATTGCCCTGA
>CAXUHG010000024.1:7104-51559 GCA_964250805.1 uncultured Ktedonobacteraceae bacterium
TTGCGGTTCTTTATATAGTTATATCCACTGGTAGTACCACCAGAGCCGCCGGAGGTGGATACTTGCACATTATCCACGATCATCGAGACCCCAGACTGAGTTGCACCAGTTGGACCACCACCAAACGCGCCTGGAAAGCCTCCGCCCATCGCCAGATCGAGAATGATAAAGAAGCCGTGATCCACCGCATTCGCCCACGTCGTGGCATCGACTTGATTGGCACTGATGGTAAAGTAGTTGTTCCCATCCAGATACCAGCGAATTTGTTCGGGCGACACACTTCTATCGACAATCACCGAGTACGTGTGAAAACCAGTCTGACACCCAGGACAGGCATGTTGTCCACTGCCAATACCGTTTGTTTCATTACAAGGACCGCCCGGATCGACTCCACAATGGAGCGTACCGAACACGGAGCTAAGTCCATTGACATCTTCCATTGTGTCGATTTCACCGTCGTTGGGCCAGTTGTGGTCCACGCGATATTGTGCGCCGAGCATCCAGAAAGCAGGCCAGTAGCCAGCCGCCGCAGCACCCGACACGTTGGGTTGCTGAATCGAGGCACTCACTTGTAACTGCCCACCAACTGGTGCAGCAAAATCCGAACGCTGAGTCTCGATGCGCCCGGAGGTCCAATTGCCATTACCATCGCGCAGAGCAGTAATATCCAGGTGACCATTTCCATCTTGCTGCACATTGGCTGTGCTATTGGTCATGGTCTCGACCTCTCCCGTGCCCCAACCTGTTCCAGTATCATAGAGCCAGTTTGATGTATCGACCCCTGTACCAGCCCCTCCATTGAAATCCTCACTCCAGACGGGAGTCCAGGTGGTAGCAGCATGAGCTTTGCGTGTGACAAATGAGGATACGACACCGAAACCTGCAATCATCAGTGTGACAATCAACAAGAATGTGACCATTCGCCGCACCTGCGATGGACGGCGATGTCGGGGAGAGTTTACTTGATCCCCTAGAGGAAAGAGCTTCATTGGGTACCTCCTTCTAAAACATAACAAGACGTAGTAAGGTAAGGACATCCTAACCTCCGGTATACATGTGGAAACCTACTTTCAGTTTCCAGAGAAGTGTGTCAAAAGTATGGAAACAAAGCACTATCACGACAAGGCTATAGCAGCAGTTCCTGTTCTATAGCGAACAGGACAACCTGTATACTACATTTTTGCGAAAGGAAGGAGGGTAGGTTTTGCCCAGTTGTAGCATGCGACAAAAAAATAGATGGATAGCAATTGAAAACCAGCAAAGCCGTTGCCTTCGAGGCACTCACAAAGTGTGTCGTATCCTGCATCATCAGATGATTGCACATGTTGTCCCTTTGCTCCTTTGCATTTAAATAGGAAAATATGCTTTTACATCCTTGTCAGTGAATATACGTAACACATACATCTCACTACAAGAACTGTAACCCAGAAACCGGTTTCTGTCAAGAGTCTTGGTACGGAATAGTACTACTTGAAACAGGAGCAATGGCTTTATGGTTTTATACTACTCCCCTGAGCTTTTGTATTTTTGTAGCTATTCTTTAGACATCGCACACCACACATTTGCATGCTTTCTCAGTTCTCATATCAATGGAAGCTGGGAGTTCGGTTTCCTCTCGACATCTTCATCAATTTGTGCTAACTTAACTTCGAGTAGCTTTTTCTGAACAGTACTTACAGACGATAGAAAGTTCTTGTTTCATTCCATGACGTTGTAGCTTTAACGAACGAGATTCATTGAATGTCTAACTGCAATATGAAGGCTATTCGTCGTAAATACATAGCACAGGCGTATACGGCGGAAGGATGAAGATTCATGAATAGACGTAGAGGACCAGTACCAGGACCAGGGCAAGAGTCAGTATGGGACTATCCACGTCCACCACGTGTGGAGGACAGCAACAAACATATTCGCGTCATCCTGAATGGCGTCGAAATCGCAGACACTCATCGGGCTAAACGTGTCCTTGAAACTAGCCACCCGCCCGTCTACTATTTGCCACCAGAAGATGTGAAAATGGAGTATTTTACGCCAACTTCTCGCAATACCTATTGCGAGTTCAAAGGCACTGCATCGTACTACACTCTCACGGTCGGCGACAAAACGCTTCCTAACGGCGCGTGGTACTATCGCAAACCGAGCAAGGGCTACGAGAGTCTTACCAACTATATCGCCATCTATCCGTCACAAATGGATGCTTGTTATGTCAACGATGAGCAGGTCCAACCGCAAGAGGGCGACTTTTATGGAGGATGGATCACGGGTGACATCGTGGGGCCATTTAAGGGCGGGGCTGGTACCTATGGATGGTAAAGAAACGTGGCTCAAACGTATTCCTAAGCTTGCATTAGGAGCTACTACGCTCGCCGTCACAAGTACTCTTACCGCAAGAGTAGCTGGTCATGCGTTTCTGCAAGAAGTGAAGGCTCTGCCATCTCATGAGGTTACTGATTATGACTCTGCCATGACAAAAATCGCCCGTACACAGGAGTTTGAGCAGACGCTCCCTTTGCAAGACATATGCCACACAACTGTGTTGACACATGGCACTAAGGTAAAACAGGCGATTATTTTGATGCATGGCATGACCAGTTGTCCGCGTCAATTTATTGAATTTGGCACACTGCTCTTCGAGCAAGGTTATAATGTGCTTATTCCGCGCATGCCTTATAATGGCTACACAGACTTAGATAATGATAAGCTCAAATTGCTCACAATCAATGAATTGCGCGATTGTAGCGAAGTCATGATTGATATCGCGCATGGTCTGGGGGAACGCATCACATATGCTGGCCTCTCGGTTGGCGGAACGATGGCGGCATGGGTGACACAGTATCGTGCTGATGTCGATAGAACAGTTCTTTTCGCTCCTGCCTTCACCATTGATCGGCACCTCGGCGTCAATATTAGCAAGCTGATAATGTACTTACTCTATCTGCTCCCCAACCTCATGACGCAGAATTTTCGGCAAGGTCATGGCTCTTCCTTTGGCTATCGAGGCTTCGCAACGCGTAGTCTCGGTGTGATGATGCGCCTGGGTTTTTCCGTCTACGAAGCTGCACGCAAGACCAAACCTGCCGTGCAGTCAGTACTAGTTGTCGCCAATGCCGCTGATCCGTCCATGAACAATGCTATTATACGGAGTTTGGTCCAGAGATGGCAGAAGAACGGGCTAAAATACTGCGAGGTATATGAGTTCGACGCAAGTCATTCTCTACCGCACGATATCATCGGCACAAAAAATCCACAGCAGCAAGTCGCCTTCGTCTACCCCATTCTACTCGACCTCATCACGCGAAAACAGAATGTGGAGGATACCGACCGACATAAAGTGTAGCGAGGACGGACGCCCACAAGGGGCGCATCCCTACTATACTGAGCGTGCGAAGCACGCAAGAACGTTGTATAGTAGGGATGCGCCCCTTGTGGGCGTCCGTTGGTCTAATTGTGAGTGTCCATCGGTCACGATTCTTGAAAAGCAATATGTTGTAGAATAGTAAGCAAACCGAGAGGAAAGAGCATATGGGCACAATAGAGACGGTGCAAAACTTCGTATCAGCATTGGAAGATAGGCGCAACGACGAAACGGCAGATGCGTTGAGCAATGAATTTCTGTTCACGGGCTGGACACCGAAACCGCTCAACAAAGAAGACTTTTTGACTACTATGAAGGAACTCAAGTCGGGCATTCCCAGCCTGATGTTCAACCTGCACAATCTGGCGGAGCAGGGCAGCACAGTGACAGGCAGTATTCAGATTGCGGGCTATCAGAGCGACTCGTTCAGCATTCCACCACTCAGCCTTCCTCCGGTGCCACAGATGGCGCGTAGCATCTCCCTTCCTGTTGAGGATGTCACCTTCGAGGTCGAAAACGATAAAATCTCGCGCTGGGCCGTTCATCGCGTTCCAGGTGGTGGCGTTTCGGGCTTGCTGCACCAATTGGGATTCGACTCACCAATCATTCAATAATCGTAGGGGCGATAATTCATTACGCCTCGCCCCATTTGTAGATAGCGACGAGGACGTAATGAATTATCGCCCTACGATTTGTTCGGTTTCGCTATACTACAGTATATTCAATAAACCATGCCAAATGGATAAGTTGCAAAACAAACAACCTGTATTGCCCTTGACAAAATTCAGCAATATAAAGCATAATCTCCGTTATACCTTTCCTTTTGGCTTAGTAGTGGAAGGACCTATTTTTTTTATGGAGACATATGGACGGCATCAATATCCCGGACGCCTCTTCATCGTCGAAGGCGTCGATGGTTCTGGAAAAAGTACTCAGATAGCCCTTCTGCGACAATGGCTCATTAGTGAGGGGTACACCGTGTTTTTCAGTGAGTGGAACTCTTCTGCTCTTGTCAAACAAACGACCAGCAAAGGCAAAAAGAAGCAATTGCTCACACCAACGACGTTCAGCCTGATTCATTCAACCGACTTCGCTGACCGTACAGAGCATGACATCATTCCCCCGCTCAAGGCTGGCGCGATTGTGCTGGCAGACCGCTACATCTATACGGCCTTCGCACGCGATGTGGCACGCAATGTTGACCGTGAGTGGGTCCGTGAATTATACCAGTTCGCGGTAAAACCAACGATAGCCTTCTACTATCGCGTACCGCTAGAGGTTTCGCTGAGCCGCATCCTCACGGGTCGTACTGAGTTGAAGCACTACGAAGCAGGGATGGACCTGGGCTTGAGTACCGATCCTCACGAGAGCTTCAAGCTGTTTCAGCAACGCATCGTCAACGAGTACGAGTCAATGATTGACGAGTTCGGACTGACGGTTATGGACGCAACGCTGCCTATTCCAGAGCAGCAGCGACGAATGCGAAAATTGGTCAAGCCCCATCTTGAAGGAGTGCGCCGCTTACACTCGTCGGCACGTGATGCAGCACAGGCGGGGTTGATACGTGAACTACAAGATGTTGGCATTGAAGCGAAAAAGAAGAGTGAGCGATAGACATGGCAAGAGACAGTTGGTCGTATGCTACGGCTACCTACGAGACTAAAGGAAAATACTCGGCACATTCATCCTCTAGGACGGAGCGTGAGTCTATGTCGAACTTAACGTTTTATGGCATTGATGCCATTCATCTCAAAGAGCGGGATGAGCTTTTACCTGGACGCCTGATCGTCATAGAGGGAACCGATGGCGTTGGACGTTCGACACAATTGAGTCTGTTACGTCCTTGGCTTGAGAGTAGCGGGTACGCGGTTGTCGATACCGAGATGACGCGCTCGGTGCTGGCTGGTTCTGGCCTCAAACAGGCCAAAGAGGGTCATACACTTGGTCCCATCACATTGAATTTGTTCTATGCAACCGACTTTGTGGACCGCTTCGAGAACCAGATTGTGCCAGCCCTACGTGCGGGCTTCGTGGTACTCACCGACCGCTATATCTATTCACTAATGGCGCGTGCGATTGTGCGCGGTGCCGACCGCCACTGGATACGCTCTATTTACGGCTTGGCCCTCAAACCCGACGCCATCTTCTACCTGAAAATCGGCCTCGACGACCTCATTCCCCGCGTCCTGCAACGCGGCGGCTTCGACTACTGGGAATCGGGCATGGATATGCGCCTCGGTGCTGATCTCTACGAGAGCTTTATCAACTATCAGACGCGGCTCATCACAGAATATGAGAAGATGACGCGCGAATTTCATTTCCACGTTATCGACGCCAGCACGCCCGTCGAACTCATGGCGGAACAACTCAAAGAGGCGATTCTGCCCCTGTTACCTACAGGCTAATTCGAGGTCATACATGAAAAATGACATCTGTGAACCAAGTTTGGTTCACAGATGTCATTTTTCATGTATGAGCCTTTATCCCCTTGACAAACACTCCCAATTACGTTACGCTCTAATTAGACAATTGTATAATTGTAATATGTCAAAAAAGAGGTCAACATGGACGAACGTCAAGGTCGTATCGAGGCATCACACAAATACGGTGTGGCGCGAATGACATATGAGTGGTCACAGGGTGAGCCGCTGGCGCGTTTGGGGCGAGCCTTCGCTGATCCAATGCGCATACGCATACTTGCGCTGCTAGCGGAGCAGTCTATGTATGGGCAAGAGCTAGCGGAGGCATTGAGTGTGGCAACTCCAACGATCTCACATCACATCGCCATTCTGAAGGCGGCGGGACTGGTCAGCGTCGAGCGTGAGAACAACTATCACCACTATCATTTTGACGAGCAAGGGCTACAAAACATGCTGCAGATGTTGAGCATTGAACATCTACGCAATATTGGGCAAGCTATGCGTCTACAAAAAGACCCAACAATCACGGCTCCAACGGAGGCCGATGATCGCAAAATGACACAGGATGCATACTTCAAAGATAATCGCTTACTAAGTATTCCACCACAAAAAAAGGCACGGAAGTTCGTATTGGAGAAAATTGCGGAATCGTTCGAGTGGGGACGCATCTATGATGAGAAAGAGGTCAATGCCATCCTCAAGATATTTCACGATGACACCGCCACCCTACGCCGTGATATGATTGATCAGAGCATTATGATGCGCGAAAACGGACGCTACTGGCTCGTGCGTCCAACTATGTAACACATTGTTTTCATCTGTCACTCGCCACTAGCGACGAGTGACAGATGAAAACAATGTGTTATTCGACAGGAGGAACGATCATGGCAGATCCAAGACAACAGAAACTGGCACAGGTGCTGGTTCACTACTCACTCAACATACAAAAAGGTGACAAACTGATTATCCAGGCACCATTGGTTGCGGCTCCGCTTGTGTACGAAGTGTACCGAGAAGCCTTACGCATCGGTGCCCACATCACACCCCGCTTCGCTATGGACGAACTATACGAAATCCGCTTGCGCGAAGGTAGTGATGAGCAGTTAACATATGTGTCAGAACTCGATGTATTCGAGACCGAGCATATGAATAAATACCTGAATATTTGGGCATCACAAAACACACGCGCCTTGAGTAAGGTCAACCCTGAGCGAATTGCTTTACGTGACAAGGCAAACGCCGAAATCACCAAACGCTTCTTAGAACGGGCGGCAAAGGGCGAGCTACAGTGGTGCGGCACGCTCTTTCCCACGCAGGCACACGCGCAGGACGCCGGCATGTCACTAAGCGATTACGAGGATTTTGTGTATGGTGCTGGACTGCTCGATCAGAGCGATCCGGCGGCGGCATGGCGCAAAATCGACCAGGAGCAACAGAGCATTGCATCATACTTAGAACAGCACGACGAAATTCACATCGTCGCCCCCGACACCGACCTGACCTATCATGTGCGTGGGCGTAAATGGGTGAGTTGTGCAGGTACCGTCAATTTTCCCGATGGCGAGGTTTTCACTGGCCCCATCGAGGACTCGGTGAACGGTACTGTACGCTTCACCTATCCCGCTGTCTACAATGGCAACGAGGTCGAGGATGTACGGCTCACGTTCAAAGATGGTAAGGTTGTCGAAGCTACAGCGAGTCGCGGCCTGGACTTTCTGAACGCGATGCTCGACATGGATGCGGGTTCGCGTTTTCTTGGTGAGGTCGCATTCGGCCTCAACTACAACGTCAAAGAGTTCACCAAAGATATTCTGTTCGACGAAAAAATTGGTGGTACGATGCACATGGCGTTGGGCGAATCCTACCCTGAAACGGGCGGGAAGAACGAGTCAGGGCTGCACTGGGACATGGTATGTGACCTGCACAAGGGCAAGGTCTATGCCGACGGACAACTGTGCTATGAGAATGGAAAATTTGTAATTTCGTAAACTATATCAATCCGTTCTGATGTGTTGCTTCTGCATGTAGAATGAACATACCAGAACGGATTGACAATTGAAGGGGAATTCACCGTGCAAGAGGCTGCGGTGCCGATACTTACTACCTGGGAAAACTTCTACGTCATCATAGGTGCTGCTGCTGCTTCGTTAACCGGGTTGATGTTTGTAGTACTCACATTAATCGTGGGAACTAGGCGGCAAACGACGGACGAGACCAACTCGGCCTTCGGCACACCGACAGTTGTGCATTTTTGCAGTGCGCTCCTCATAGCAGCAATTATTAGTGCGCCTTGGCAGACACTCTGGAATGTCAGTCTTCTGCTTGGCCTTATTGGTCTAGGAGGGGTTGCATACATCTTCATCATTATACGTCGCATACGTCGTACAATGAGCTATAAACCAGTCATGGAAGACTGGCTATGGCATACAATATTACCGCTCGTCGCGTACATAGCACTCGTCGTTGCAGCAATTGCGCTTCTGGACAATCCAGTACCGGTATTATTTGTCGTTGGTGCTGCGACGGTTTTACTTCTATTCATCGGTATTCATAACTCCTGGGATACCGTGACATACGTTGTCGCTGGGAATATTCAAGCTGAGAACAAGGGTCAGGACTAGAGCGAACTGCTCTTTGACGAGCAACACGCATCAACTAGAACACGGGCAGGTAGCGTTCAAGCTCCCATGCGTGAACCTGCTTACTATATTCCGTCCACTCGATGGTTTTGGCGTCGAGGAAACCTTCATAGATGGAGTCACCGAGCGTTTCGCGAAGCAGAGTGTCTTCGCGCAGAGCTTCGAGTGCCTCGCCAAGTGTAGCGGGCAGAAGTCGTGTGCGCGAACGCTGGCGTTCGCTCTCGTCACGCAAAAATAGGCTCTCATCCATCGGCGCGGGGAGCGTCAGTTTGCGCCGGATTCCGTCGAGGCCAGCACGTAACATGACCGCTAACGCAAGGTAGGGATTGCAACTGGGATCACTACATCGCAACTCGACGCGCATGGAGGTCTGTGGGTTGATTCCAGGTCGGGGCACACGAATCAGTGCTTGCCGATTGACGCGTCCCCAGTTAACGTGCGAAGGAGCCTCGAAGCCGGGCACAAGCCGTTTATACGAGTTCACCAGTGGAGCAAGAATGGCACATAGGGCACGGGCATGAGCAAGCTGACCCGCGATAAAATAGTGCGCAACCTCAGAGAGTCCGTATTCGTCCTTCGCATCGACAAAGGCATTTTGCCCTGTTGCAAGCTGAATAAGCTGTTGATGCATATGTAAACCGGAACCGTTGATACCATAGAGTGGTTTCGGCAAGAAGGTTGCATACAGGTCGTGATGCGCGGCAATAGCCTTCACAACGTATTTCGCGCTCATCAGGCCATCTGCGATAGCAAGAGCATCAGCTCCCTCGAAATCTATCTCATGCTGGCCTGCTGCGACTTCATGATGGCTTGCCTCAATTACAATGCCCATTTGTTGCAGGGCAAGCACCATCTGGCGCCGTACAGTTGCGGCAAGGTCTGTCGAGAGGTCGAAGTAGCCACCATTATCGTGCGGCAAGGGTGTTGGCATTTTATCGTCAAGCTGCAACAGGAAAAATTCCAGTTCAGGGGCAACGGAAAAGCTGTAACCAAGTGACTGTGCCATCTCAATGGACTGCACAAGAGTCGCGCGGGGATCGCCGTCGAAACGCTCACCATTAGGTGTACGCACATCGCAAATCACGCGTGCAACTACGTCGCCGTCGTCTTCGTGTAGCATATCGTTGAGACGCGCCGAAGAGGAGGGACGCACACTACTTGGTAGGACGGCGAAGGTCGAGAGATCGGGAAAGAGATACATATCGCTCTCGGCGATACGGGCAAAGCCTTCGAGCGATGAGCCATCGAACCACTTACCATGCGTCAGACAATCGGGAAACTGCTCCACCGGAATCGTGACGCTTTTTGCCATACCCACCACATCGGTAAACTCCAAATTGACAAAGCGCACACGCTGCCGCTCAATCGTGGCTAGCACGCTCTCTTGCTCTCGCTGCTCCATATCGCTACTCCCGTCTCGTTATTCGTAATATATATTGGCTTAATACAGAGGCATTTTTGCATGAACAGCCATGTATGTCAAGCAAGGAGTAACAGAAAAATGATCTGTTATAATGCTTGTATTGGTGTCTAGCAAGAAATCAAAAGAGGTATTCAGTTAGCTCCATCTAAATTCTTTAGTCTAGGAGTAAGCAGAGAAGAAAGAGGAGTAACTTGCACCAGTTGTTTCACGCATATAGCATCAGGAGCATTCATGTTAATAAATGCTCGGTGTCGAGCAAATGTAGGGGAGTATGTTGTTTGCTTTCCATCTATCTCAATAAGAATACTCCCGCCACAACATTTTCCTTCTTTTATACCTAGCGAAGGAAGTGTTGTTACGTGAGTAAAATTTGAGCCAGACAGAGAAGAGGCACATTTTTGAGATAATTGAGTACAAAGGATATGGGTATTAGGTACAACAGATAAGACGCCTTGAAGGATTTCCAGACGTGGGTTGTCGTGCTTATTTCTATCATAGGAAAATATAGTCAAGTTTGGCTTTACAAGCTGGCAGAGCTTTTGAGCAAAAGCTTCATTGCTTTGAGTATCAGCATTTCCACCATGATGAGGGAACACTAAAATTTGTGCCTCTATATTTTTTTGCTTTCTCAAAAGATTGTCTAATCCAATCTCACCGATGTCTCCTGCAAGAAGCGCAAATCTGTAATCATTGTGTACTAAGCCAATAACAGCAGACATAGAATTAGAGTTTAATGAGCGCCCTTCTAAATCTTTTCCTTGCACCCCGCCTAAAGCTACAACACCGGCAGGCGCGAGAATTTCTATCGTTACCTTTTTACAAGAGAGCGTTTCAGACACTCCAGAGTTTAGAGATGTGTTAATTTTTGTTCCTTGTGATTCGGCTAACTCTAATGCTTTTCGTACACTAATCCAGTTTCGTCCTTTGCTAGGATCAGGATTTACATAAACCGACTTTACAACGACTTTTCCGAGAAGATTAGATAAGCCTCCTACATGATCATCATCGGCATGCGAAATGAGAACCTGATTAACTACGTCAATACCTAATTGCTCTAAGGTCTCTATCAAAACAGTGTTGGGTGGGCAATCAATAACAGTCACAACATCATCGTCTTGTACAATCGCACAGTTACCATGTCCCACATCCAAAATGAAAAGTTCAGGCAAGTTCATCCTCTACATCTACTTCGGAGCCAACTGAATGTCTCGAAAAATGAGCGCATCAGCAACACTTGCGCCTGCTGTAACTTCTGCAAGCAACCAAGTATCGCGTTCTAATTGAGATTGAATGCTTTCAGGAATTAGTGTAATTGGCAAATGCACAATTTGATGGGGGTTCCAGTTCATTATCGTTGCATCTACAACCTTCCCCTCACGTTCATTCCTGATCTCTTCAATTCTGATCAAAGAGGTATAAAATCGTTTGGTAGGCGATAGTTCTATTCCTATGATATCAACTGGTCCTGGTCTCTTCTGTCCAGCAAAATACGCAACAAGTTCTTGCTCAAGTGACAAATCGAGGTTATAAGCAGAAAGTATTTCACCGTCTATACGCTTTATAAGACCACGACAACGCTTCTCAAAATACGCTTTGCGGTCCAGTTCTTTTAACCATTGAGAACGCTGTACTGTATATTCCTGAACAAGAGCCATAATCAAATGAATTTGTCGGGGTTCAAGTTCAGGAATAGGAATCTGCTCTATAAACATAATTTGGTTATGCCGCTTTTCTTCCTGTGTACTCAAAAAAGCATTAGCGACAGGGCCATTTATTATTGCAGCAATTACTTCTAACGGCATATCTTTTCTAGGCCAAATACCATGAAAATTTTGATAACACACCAATTTTTGGTCATCTACTGTAGCTACAATAGTCCAAGAAGCTCTGCTTTTACGACCTGCATTTACGATGATTTTCGGCTTTTCCCAAGCTAGTTTATAAGCCTTCCTATACATCTTCTCCGGTTCCATATTAAGATAATGAACATGCTGAGTGATGTACGGCTCAAAATCGTTAGCTTTTACACCTATCAGCCCTTTAGCAAAACCTACTTTTGGCATTTCCGAAATAAGCTCTGCTCGATTTTCATCGAAGGGAATATTGTACCTGATACCCAAACGAACTTCTGCAATATCCATTAGTTTGGGGAAACTCACCAAAGCATCCCATATATTTTGCAGTTGGTTAGTATTTACTTTATTTGCAATTGGATGACCTACTTCAACAAACTGTTTATACTCATTCCTATTGACACTAAATGACTGCCATGTAGTACGCTGTGTTGAATTTACATCATGAGCAATCACCATAACAGACTCAGCATCGGAGTAGTTGAACACATTATCTGGCAGTTCAATTTGTGTTTTGTAATTATAAAGAGCTTCTATTTGTTCTCTCGTCTGTCTATAATTTGAGCCACTTATAAAGGTTCGAGGTAAAATAAGTCCCAGCATTTTAGGTGGATTTTGAAGAATACGATTTAAAGCTTCAACAGCTTTATTGTTAGATTGCAAAAGATTGTACAGTCTTCTATTTTTTTGTGTAAAAGCCTCATATGGAGGATTGCAAAGCACTACGTTTGCCTTGCTTAATGGGCGCGAAAGAGAAGGTAAATCAAAGATATCTACATCTTCTATATGCCAGCCGTTGGGATTAGGATAATCGGCAAGAATAAGGCAGTAACGTGCAACCTCACAAGCAAAGGGATCACTATCCATACCTGCCAGCATGTGTACAAAATAGTCGTGTCTTTGTCTTACATCCATGTCTCTAGGCAAAAGTGTACGAAGTTTTCCGAGGGCAGCAGTCAAAAAAGGAGCGTGTCCACAAAATGGTTCAAAAATATATCTTTCTTCTTGTGCCAGTTCCTCTAATGGAAGGTTTTGTACAATATATTCTGCTAATTGTGGAGGTGTTGCATGTGTTCCATATGCTTTACGCGTGTCACTACTTACTAATGTATTTTCGTAGACATAAGCTAATGTTTCAACCGAGAGATTTTGGAAAGAAAAAGCCGTTCGTATTTTCTTCCAAGCCATATTTTGTATATTCTTATCATTCAAAACGGAGGCCGGTGAAGTATATTGAGAATAAAATTTTTCAACAGCACTGATAACCTCTTGAGCATTATCACTCGACCAGTTTCCTGGATACTGTCTATCAGCAAGAAGTTTAGCTGCTATAAGGCGAAAAATAAGACGAAATAAACTTTTATAATCTAGTTCTTCGCTACGATGTTCCTCATACATAATTTTACAATTAGCAATTACATCGGATAAAAGTTTCCCTAACTTCTCATGTACACGATCTTCGAGTGCTGGAACTAAACCTATATCAAAAAAATCTAGCTGTGTAGGTTCGCCGGTAAAACGAATTGATTTAGCTCGTAAAACTTCTTGTGGATTCCATTTAGCTTGATTTTCTCTGATAGCATTACTTAAAAGAGATAAATCTATGGTTTCGATAAACTCAGGCAATCCCTTCGATAAGACCTGCCAGCGATAAACTTTATCTTCATCAGGATATAATGAAAAGATTTGGGGGGCACCAAGTGCTTTGTAGTCCAAAATCGCCTCGCGGCCTTTTCGTTGAGGAGTCACAAATCCAAAACATGAATTGTGATATGATGTAGGCTCCTGTGCAAAAATAGCAAGGTCAACGTGTCTTAGAGGTCGGTTGGAAACAAGAAAGTCAGAAAAAGTGTATTGTTCTTGTAAAACTTCATGTGAGTATCCAATTTCGATAAAGCCTTCTTTTGCAATGGTAAGTGCGTCGGTTTTGCGTAAATCAGCCATAACTTACCATCTCCTATTCTCCTTTTAGTTATTTTTCGTGGCCTTCAAGGATTATATCATAGAACAATTGGTCTGTATATTACCCAATCTGGCTAACAATCGCTTTTTTAGCCAAAAAGCAAGAAATAGCTGTATTTCTTGCCAACTAGATACAGCTACTTCTTGTCAAAACATGCTAAGAACTAGAAATTCTTGTACTTAGACCTGCCCCAGCCAGTGTTGGTCGGCTCGCTCTTCCCACGTTGCACGGATAGCATTGAACTCGTCCTGAGAGAGATTGTCCGCCGCTAGCATGTCTATGTTCTGTTGCAGATGTTCGACATTGGTGGTTCCAACAATCGCTACCGCTACTCCTGGCACACTCAGGGTGAAACGCAATGCTGTTGCAGTAGAGTCAGCTGGACTACCCTTCAAAAAGTCATAGCTGAGTATTTGCAGTCGCTCCCAGTAGGGATAGGCATAGTCGTTCTTATCCATCGTCGGATTGAGCCAAGCACCCTCCGCGATAGAACGTTTGGCGATGATGCCCATATTACGCTCGATGGCGGCAGGAAGCGTGAAGTCTATCTCTTGCTGGTCAGCGATGTTGATTGAGGTTTGCAACGTGTCAAAAGCACCTGTGTGAATGGCATAACGTGCGTCTTCATTGTCGCCACTGTAGCCAATGTAGCGCGTCTTGCCTTCGCGTTTCGCCTTCTCCAACACCTTGATCACATCGCCCTTGCGTAGCACATCGAGCGAGCAGCTATGGAGTTGCAACAGGTCAAGGTGATCTGTACGTAGTCTACGTAAGCTACGGTCGATACTGGCCTCAATCAAACGTGGATCCCAGTCTGGTAGATCAGGTAATTCATCACCAACGTTCTGACCACACTTGGTAAAGAGAAAATATTCGCTGCGTCGGCCTGCTACCGCACGCCCAATCAAGTCTTCACTATCGCCGTAGCTCGCGGCTGTATCAATAACGTTGACACCTGCGTCGAGTGCGCTTCCTATTACCTGCTCAACGTCCGTCAGCGATACACCACTTATCTCTACACCACCCAGACCTATCACACTTACTCGCATGTCGGTTTTGCCAAATTGACGTGTTTCCATGAAGAATACTCCTCCGTATTTTTATCTCTACATATAGGCACGATTTACGGAAGAGAAACGTGTCAAACGTTGGGCACCCAATCTTCGGCGTGGGGCAGTTGAGGGGAGTCGTCGTCGCTTGAGAGAGAGGAATTTTCGTTGCTGGGGCGCAACTGAATAAGAGCCTCTAGCTCCGCTTTTTTGTAGAGTCGTTGTCGCTTGATGCCTTGTTTGTAGCTTCTCAAAACGCCTCGACTGACGTATGTGTAAAGCGTCGAGAGTTTTATGCCGAGCAGATGGCATGCCTCGTGTCCATCGAGATAGTTTTCGCCGTTTAGCTCTATCACAGGAAGTTCCTCCCTCCGTTCGTATTGCATAGCGATTGTCTTCCTCTAATGATAGATGCACAGAAGTATTTTGTCAATTGGTTTTTTACGCCGCCTACGGCGGCGTAAAAAACCAATTGAATCAATGTAAATCGAGTAGTGTAAAGTTATCTCGATAGAGATTGACATTTGTCATATTTGATGGTACAACTTGGGAAGAAGGTATTTTGAGATGGATTTTCTTGACTAGACGATACGCAAAGGAGCAAATTTTTATGTCAACGACGATGCCGGAAACAAATCCACAGAAAGAACCAATTACGCAAGAGGCAACAGGCGCGAAGCCAAATAAGGGTGGCTTAGAGGGAATTGTTGCCGCGACTACCGCAATCAGTAAGGTTGAAGGTACAGCGGGTCGCTTGATTTATCATGGCTACAATATTCATGATTTAGCGCGGACGACGAGCTTTGAAGAGGTAGCGCACCTGCTCTGGTTCGGTCATTTACCCAACCAGAAAGAATTGACGGACTTGAAGGCAAAGCTCGTCGCCGAGCGCACGTTGCCTACCCAAGTTGTCGAGGTGTTACGCAATCTACCCAATACGGCAGAGCCGATGGATGCGCTACGTACCGCTACTTCCGCATGGGGCGCGCTGGCTATCAAAGGCAAGCCTACTATTGATCAGGCTATCGCCGTAACCGCTCGCTTTCCACTTTTCCTCGCCGCGTTCCAACGCCTTCGCAATGGCTTAGAGCCTTTAGAGTCACAGCCACATCTTGATTACGCGGGTAACTATCTGTACCTACTTACAGGACAGGAGCCAAAAGAGGAGCATGTTAAGGGCTTGAACGCCTACCTCGTACTGCTCGCCGATCATGGCATGAACGCATCAACCTTTACCGCTCGTGTGGTTGCTAGCACTGAATCGGACATTGTGTCCTCAGTTGTTGCTGCACTGGGCGCCCTCAAGGGGCCGCTTCATGGTGGCGCACCCTCGAAGGTGCTGGATATGCTTCACGAGATTGGCACGGTAGACAATGCTGAACCCTGGTTACGTAACGCAATTACACATGGTGGTCGCTTGATGGGCTTCGGGCATCGCGTCTATAAGACAGAAGACCCACGCGCCGAAGAGTTGCGTGAGATGGCGCGTGTCGCCGATCCACAGGGCTTTGTGCTAGCACGACGCGTCGAGGAACTCGCGGTGTCACTGCTGGATGAGCTGAAGCCGGGTCGTCGCCTCTACACCAACGTCGAGTTCTATTCAGCCGCCTTGCTCTCCTCGGTTGGACTCTCCGGCGACCTCTTCACGCCAACCTTCGCGGCGAGCCGCGTTGCAGGCTGGACCGCCCACATCCTGGAACAGGTGCAGAACAACCGCCTGATTCGCCCAGAGGCCGATTACACTGGTCCAATGGATACGAAATTTGTGCCTTTGAACGAACGCTAAATATTCATAGATTACTCCTGCCGTTCAGTGTGTGCAGACATACACCAAACGACAGGAGTAATACATTAAAGGAGCCATTCATATGAACTTACAGGAATCCAGACCTGGAAGCTGGCGACTTTTTCGCATATGGGCAGGCATTGGGCTACAATCGTTCGGCGGCGGTGCCTCCACAGTATTCTTGATACAACGGACATTTATCGAAAAATATATGTGGTTGACAATGGATGACTTCACGAGATTCTGGAGCCTATGTATTCTTACACCAGGAATCAATTTAGTAGCCCTTACCGTTTTAATTGGGCGTAAACTTGGTGGTGCGTGGGGTATTGTTGCATCGCTCGCTGGCTTGCTTCTGCCGAGCGCAATTCTCACCTGTATTTTGACAGCACTTTTTGTGCAAATCGAACATATCGCGGCGGTACAGGCAATTTTGCGTGGCATCATACCAGCAACGGGTGCGATCATGTTATTGGTGGGCTTAAATTTTGCCCTACCAATCTTTCGTAGGAGCTATAAAGAAGGCATGCTGTACTTCATAGGAAGCACTGTTGTCATCGTTGCTTGCCTCCTTGCAGTTGCCCTCTTCAAAATACCTGTAATTGCCGTTATCCTCGGAGCTATCTTACTGGGTGCGCTTTTCTTTGCACCCAAACCTCCCTCTCCTGTACTCATACAGAAACAGAGAGAAAATTCATGATTAACCCGCTTGTCTATTTTCTGCTTTTCCTGAAAGCTTCGCTCTTTTCAACAGGTGGCTTCAGCAATCTCCCCAGTTTACATCAGGATTTGCTCGCTAATGGTTGGGCGAAAGAAGCATACTTTGGGCAATCGATTGCGATTGGACAGATTAGCCCAGGTCCCAATGGATTATGGGTCATCTGCCTGGGCTATCTCACCTATGGGTATCTCGGCGCGTTGTTCGCGTTAATTGCCATCACTCTACCGGCACTGATAGTGCTTGTCGTTGCCGAAGGCTATTCGCACGTAGAGCAACACGCACGAGTGCAAGGCGCAATGTATGGCGTCTCACTCGCAGTCGTTGGACTGCTACTCACGGTGGTCTGGACCATTTTCAACCAGCCAGGAGTAGACTGGAAAGGACTGCTGATTGCAGTAGGAGCCTTTGGTCTTGCACTCAGCCGCAAGGTCAACATTCTGCTTATATTGGGACTTGCAGGACTTGCAGGATACTTGCTCTACCGCTAATTATCCTAAACTCTAGCATGGCATTGCTCTCACCGATGATGAGACACACGCCTCTATTGTGTCGAGCAAGGTCTGCAATTGGAATGGTTTCTGAACAGTCGGTATCGTTGGAAAGCGGTTGCGAACCTGAGTAAGAGAAGCTTGTCCTGCACCCGACACGACAATAATGGGTAGAGTGTTGACATGCAAAGTGTGACAAATGTACGCGATTACATCGAAGCCCGAAAGCGTCCCTGGTAGATTGAGATCGACGATGAGTAGATCACAAAGAGGTTCTTTCCTGGTACCTCTTTGAGCAAAGAGATGTTCGAGGCACGATGCCCCATCCGAATAGGTGGAAACAGTATGCCCAGCCATCTCTAACATAGTAGTGATTAGCTCAGACAACATTGGATTATCCTCAAGTAGCCCTATAGACAATTTTTTCTCTCCCATACACCTGCCCTCTTCCTTGAGTCTTTCTTTTGAAATAGAGTAGTTTTTCCCCTTGCAAAGATGCAGCACATTCGCTGCTTGTGACGGATAGGAATACTACCTCGATACAGACACTTTCCCCCGTGCTGTCGGTAGCAACATGTACTACGCATGAATAGATAAATTGGATTACTGCAATTTCTACGTTATGTAATTGGGAATGACGCTGCCATACTCCACGCGATGAGCAACGCGCTCAGCACAGCGGCGGCAAGGGCGGCACGTCCACTGAGGTAAAGTTGGGTGCAGAAGAGGATGAGGAGCAGGAAGAGCAGGACCAGGATGGCAAGCACAATACTGAGAAAGCCTAACCCTGGTACAATGGCTATACTGGCGACGAGACCCGCTACTAGCAATGCTTTGAAGACGAGACTAGCAAGCACGGCACGCCATAAGCCACGCTCTTGATAGCCACGACTGATGCCCTCATCTAACAGGAAGATAGGCAAAACTAGCACGAAGAGGATTGCGAATCGCCAGAAGCGTAGTGCGTTGAGCGTGAAGCGTTGCCATGCAAAGGTGGAGAGTTGCCCTATTGTGAAATACAGAAACGCTGCGAGCAGAATACCGACAACCAGTTGTCGCAAAGCATGACGTAATGGTGGCAATGGAATACGGCGTCGCGCTAGAAAGATGAGTAGAGCCGTGACAATGGCGGTAAAAAAGAAATAGCCACTCACATAGTCGGCGAGCAAGACATGCACAAAAGCGAAGGGACGCCATGCATACTGAATAGCAATCGCGGCTGCAATTCCAACAAGCAAGCAAAGATTAAAAAATAAGACATCTTGTCCGCGATAGACACGAGGAGTGCCATCAATGCCAAAGAGGTCAACGGCTAGCGAGCAGAGAGGGAACATTGCCAGTAATGCGCCCACAACGCCAAGCAAGAGCCAGTTGAGGCGAATATCGAACTGCATGCGTCCCGTAGTAACCCGCTGCGGCGAGGCACGATGGAGCCACGAGAGCAGTTCTTGAAAAGTGCTACTTGCAGTCAATATAGTGATGTGGTTAAGGCCATCAAGCACTATGACACGTCGCCCATTTGCTTGCCCTGGGTCTGGATGACCGCATTCTGCTGAATGTGCATATTTAGTAGAGTCTTTTAAGAGGGGGTAGCCGCATCCTAACTGATACATACGCATACTGTTGGTAAGCGCGAAGGGAATGTCATTCTGACCGACCAGCAACAACAGGCTTTTTGGCTGTGTTACTGTAGGATTCTCCATGCCCACAGGTGAGACAAGCACAGTTGAGATTATATCACTATCAGTCGCATGTTGCATCGAGTAGTCGCCAATTGCGGCAGAACCCATCGAATGTCCAAGCAGCACAATATTCGGGTGCGCCGTCGCACTATTATGAAGTCGTGCGTAGTCAACGACTTCGCCAACCGTTGTGATATTATCCTGTGCGTCTTGGTTCGAGAAGTTGCCCCCCGTCAGCACAACAGGTGACTCACCGTGTCCTGGAAAATCGAAGAGATAGGTTGTCACACCCGCGCGAGCCAGTTCAACGCCAAAGCTTGCCATCAGTTCCTTGCTGCCCGAAAAGCCATGCGCGACAATGGCGACCAGTGACGTTTCACCACTTGCTGGACGCATCTCCAACACAGGAACGGCAATAGCTCCTGAAATGGTGAATGTGCTACGTGTCACCGTGTCTTCGTAGGCGGCGACGCGATTGAAACCTAAGAAGAATAGACCAAGAAACGCAAAAAATAACAAGAGGTTACGTAGCACACGTATCCGTCGTCTACCTCGCAAATATCGTGCAGAACGTGACGCACCTGACCGCACGAAAGCCCGACTTCTTACAGACATGGACACCTTCTCCCATGTTTATTTTACGCCAAACGAGATAACGAGCAAATCCAGAGCCATCTCTGGCTCGATACGGCTTCTTTTGAGGGCGGCATCGGTCGAGAGCAGTTGGCGATAGGCACCCTCTAGTTGTGGCAATGTAAAGTTTCCAACCTGCCGCAGAGCTTTTTCTGCGATGAACGGTGCCATGCCAATTGTCGAAGCGATGGCACCAGAGCGCATGCCCTTCTGCGAAAGTTCTTTCACAAGTAGTAGCGAACGAACCTGCGACGTGATGGTGCTGATAAGCTTGATCGGCGGCTCACCATCGGACAGCAGATCGTGCAGAATATTGAGTGCCTGCTTGCGATTACGTTGTGCAAGGGCATCGGTCAGGTCGAAGATACGCGCCTCCTGCACCTGTGCCGAGAGTTTGCGTACATCGTCGGCGTTGATGGTCTTGCCCTCGCCAACATAGGTTGCAAGCTTATCGATCTCGTTTGCCAGCATGCGCAGATGATTGCCGATAAAGTTTGCCAGGAGTGACGTAGCCTCTGGACTCACCTTAACACCGCAACTCTTCGCTCGCTTCGTAATCCAGCTTTCGAGTGCTGCCCCTTTGGGAAGCGTATATTGAAAAACCTTGCCATGCTTCTCCGCCGCTTTGATGAGCGGATTAGAGGCGTCTATCACTTCATCAGCCACGAGTATAAGAACGGTGGTATCGGGCATAAGAGGAATATGTTCCGCAAGAGCCTTCTCGAAGCCAGCGCGAGTCAGAGCGGTTGCCTTGCTTTTCTTGCCCTTTTTGCCCTTGCCACCTTTAGTAGCGGTCTCGGTTGCGACTGGTGCAGGAGCTTCGGCTGTTGAGGCTTCGCCGCGTTTGCGTTTGGGCAAGCCATCAACGAGAACTAGCCGTTGCTCTGTGAGAAACGGCATGGTGTCTGTGGTTGTGGTGATGGTCGTCAGGTCTACTTCGGCACCATTGTATGTGTCCTGATTGTACTCGAAGTTGCCCGACTCGCGCAGCTTTTTGAGTTGTTCTCGGCACGAAAACTCGTCGTCACCATGAAAAAGATAGAACATGCAGCGACTAGCTATTCGTGCTGCACTTGACGGCGATAGTCGCGATCATTGCGTTGTGCGATGATGAGATCAGTCACGATACCACCTATCAGACCTAATACAGAATTGAGGAGTACCGTGCTAAAGAAGGTCGCTACGCCATCTACATGTGGAAGTGGGTCTGGATGAATGAGCGTGCCAACAATGCATAGCACACCGAGAAAACCGATGAGAATGCCGACAAACGCCCCAATCACCACGCCAGCTTTGTTTTTGACGTTGCTCAGCCAGAAAGCGAGAAAGAGAGCAATGGGCAAGGCGATAATGGTGCCCCAGAAATCACCAATAAAAATAGGATCGCCAAGACTGAATTTTAGTGCCAACATATGGAAAAGCCTCCTACAGCAGTTGTATTTCATATAAATGCTACCCTCATTATACGGCAGAGGGGTCTATGTGACAATAGAGGACAACGAACACCATTATAGAAAACAACGGACGCCCACGAGGGGCTACCCTACTATACTTTCTTTCTCTACGCTTATGTTGTGTATAGTAGGGTAGCCCCTCGTGGGCGTCCGTTGCGTTCAAGTTTGCAACACCGTTCGTTCTGTTTGCGTATATGTTGCAGAAGGACAAGAAGGCTTCAGTGGTGAAGCCTGCGGTGGGAAAATACAAAATGAGGCACAAAATGAGGTATAGAACAACGGTGCTGGGCTTGGATGAGCGCGTGGAGCGCGTCCTCGCGTATGCATTTCTCTGGGTATCGGGAGTACTGTTGTTCATGGTAGAAACGCGTTCGACCGAGAGTAGTCGCAATGTACGCTGGCACGCGACACAATCCATGCTCACATTTGGTACATTGTCACTACTCATTTTCGGTGTGAGTATCTTGAAGGGCATGTTGGGCTGGATTCCCATTCTCAGCGTCGTCACCGACTTTGGGTTGGGTCTGCTACTCAACATTTTGTGGTGGACAACGGGTATCCTATGGGTCTGGCTGATGGTGATGGCCTGGATACACCCACGCTATCGCCTTCCCCTAGTCAGCGCATGGATGCGTTACTTTGTCTGAGCTTATTCATAGATGTTCTCAATGTGCTAGACGTATTCCAGCACATTGAGAACATCTATTTTTTATTTTCCGTCGTGGTACAGCAAACCTAGCGCAAGACCAAAGACGAGGTGACGCACAATATTCTGGAAGAACGATTTCCATTGGAACAGGTGCGGCATCTCACCATTTTTAATGAGGGGATGATATTTGTCGGCAAGGGGCGTGAGCCACCATGCGCTCACGATGAAGATTTCGCCGAAGATGGTCCCCTTGAGCCAGTTGGGGCCAGGAAGATAGCGTTTGAGAACGGCCCCATAGAGTTCACCAAGGGCGACACCGTTCAAAATGTGAATCGCCCACGACAGGAAGTAAAGTAGCTTTGAACGCTTCTCGCCCGCTAGCAAACCCTCAATAAAGCGTACATCGCTGAAACGGTTCCCAATCAGTAAAATGTCGCCTTCCATAGCAAGACTATAAGCAATCGTGGCAATCAGACCTGCAAGGGCGGCGCGTCCAGGCCGCCACTCACGCGAAATAAGACGCTGTACATATTTCATAGGTAGTATTTCCTTTGTACAAAATCAGAGATAGGTGCGTGTAGCCAGACATGCACCTATCTTTGATTATAGGGGTACAGTGCAATGGTTCCACAAGGTTTTATCTCAGGTACCCATTGTTTTGTTTATGCATATTTGTCTTTACCATCAAAGAGGAATGGTTGTCGTTGCCGTTCAATACGTAGTTGCTCATCGCGTGCAATCTGCTGAACGCTTGTTGCCGGTGTAGGCATATCCTCTGGCATCGTACCACCCGCTTCCTCGATAGCCTTGCGAACAATCTTGCCTACCTCGCGGTGAGTGTCGTTCGCGTTCTCCTTATTCTGCACTTGTTCGCGCTCAAGTTTCTGGCGTGCAAGGCTACTACGGAAAGCGTTAGCAGCTAACTCATCGCTGTTCATCCAATCAAGTATCTCCTCTTTCTTTTTGAGTTGCTTACGAGCATGAATATCCTTTGCTTTGAGACCGTTATAGAGTCCCATGTACCCGTGATCTTGGAATATTGCAAAATCTCGTGATGTGATTACGCCTACTCCTTGCGCTGTTTCTGCTAGTTGACGATTATTGACCGCGAGTTGTGAACGCCGCATAATCCGCAACTGATCCTCTGGTAGTTCCGCTACTTCGTCGGCAATCTCCTGACGTCGCGTTTGAACAGTGAAATAAGTTTGACCAAGAGCAACGATTGGTTTGGACGGATCAGCATTTTGAATTATAAGATAACAAGCGTAACGCGACAAAAAAACAGTGTCAAATCTCCTTTGCGCTCCAGAGCCGATGTTGACCATCTCACTCACATGGGTGAAATGGTCAGAGACAAGCTGACCACTGTTAAGGCAAGCTTCTTCAGCCTTTTCGATAGCTCGTGTAAATTTGTTGTATTGCCTATAATCTAACAATCTAGCAAGGTCACGCGCACTCCAATACTCGCTACCATCTTCGTTCTCTCTGCGTATTGCTTCAAATGGTGAGACATGATTCATGATTTTTCTCCTACTTTTTTCTAATTTCTACATTAACAAAACCATCTTTACTTTGTCCACACGCCCTGTGGGTCGCATTCGCGTATGACGTGCAACTCGTGTTCGCTAGGTGGCACGGTTTCGGCGAAGTCGGGTGCGAGACGGAGAGGCCAACCTGTTTGCTCCTGTACCTGCTCGATGGAAGTGCTAGGGTGGTAGGAACGGAGCATGGCCTCACCATTTTCGGGATCGAAGGTGAAGATGGCAAGCGTGGTTATCAGTGCGGAGGGACCACCGCGCGGGAGACCGACGCGTTGTCGCCATGCTGTGCCAGCAGAACCAGATTGGTCGGGATAACCATAGCCGGGGCTGGTGACAAAATCGACGCGTTCGCGGAGGCGGTGACGGTCGTGCGGCATGATGATGGCGAGACGATGCGCGAGCGAGGCGATATCGGCACCACCGCCGCTTCCAGGGAGGCGCACTTTGGGCTGCTGCCAATTTGTACCGATGAGTGAGGTATTGAGATTGCCGTAGCGGTCAACCTCAGCACCACCGATAAAACCAAGCTGTACCTCGCCTGCTGCCATCTGTCCCAGCAGGTTTACCGTGCGCGTCGTCCACAGAGCATCGGTAATATTCGGGAGGTCGCCCATTGTGTAGAGAAGTTCAGCCGAAGGGGTGTCGCGCATAATACCTGTCTCGAAGAGGCCAACACAATGAGGGGCATGCGTGCGTTTCGCCAGTGCGAAGGCGAGTAGTGGCAGACGCATGCCAACGAAGACGCGCTCGTTATCCTGTATCTGGCGTGCAGCACACACAACCATCAATTCACGCGCTGTATAGTCATGTTGTGTTGTCATAGCAAACAACTCCTAGTACCCATAATCGACCTGTGCCGCGTAACGATGTTCTTTGATAGCCAAGCTCTTAACGCGCTCCTCACCGAGCTTGTTGAGATAGTCAGTCCGCGTCGGTACCTGCCGCACCCACGTATTAAGCCACGCTTGAAAGCCCTCAACAGTACGTGTCTGCTCGTGATAGTCGTGGAAGAAGGCATGGTCACGGTTGTAGTAGCCCTGCACCATTGAAGGATGCGCTCCAAACGGCTCATGCACAACAGCCCGTACCTTGAACGAGGGACCAAGCACACGGTTCGGGTCGCTTCCAATCACCGACTTGGGGACAATCTCTTCCGCGACCACAATCACGTCGCGTGCTGCTAGCATAGCCTCTTCACAGATGCCAAGGTTGCCCCACTGGTGAAAGTTGCCCTCTTCGTCGCTGCGTTGCACATGCAGAATCGTAACATCGGGTTGTAGAGCGGGTACGAGCAGAACGGGCGAACTATCGAATGGCGACATGTCCTGGCGAAACGTAGGATTCTTACGCGAAATGTCGCTTCCCAAGAGCGAGCGCGTCGGTATGTAGGGCGAGCCGATGCCAGCCGCGAGTAGGGCAAGGGCGACAGTATGGTTGCTATGGTCTTCGACGATGATGGAGTGTGGAATGCCCTTCTCGGTAGCGCGACGATAGCAATGGCCCAGTCCCTCACTCACGTTGCCAACCCATGCCGCCGTAACTCTCGTGACACAGCCTGCACCAATGAGCATATCGAAGAGAATATCCGAGATAGGACCAATCAGCGTCAGGTCGCGCCGTTGCTGCCGGATAATTTCAAAGCCTGCTGCGAACGGAATCAGTGGCTCAAGTGCCAGCCCTAGCGCAACCGACGCACCATCCGGTACATAATGCGTAATAGCCTCTGCCATAGAGGTGAGTTTGCTCATGGTTGCTCTCTCTTATTCGGTTGTCAACTTCTTCGCCGTAAATGTCGTATTCAGTTGCGTCAAAATGGCCTCGACAACTGAACCGGATTCGTCTTGCTTAAACTCGACGCTGAAGCCTGACAGTCCCTGTATCTGAAACTCTGTTCCCTTGTATGGAGTGAGTACATACGTCGGTTGCCCCGGCACCGTGAGTTGTAGCGTGCTATCATCTTTGAGGTCAACGGTCACAATCATACTCATCACTTCGTATTTGCCTACAAACGACTCAAGAAAACTTCTTTCGCTCATGGACTTTTGTGGGACGCGTTTGAAGACAATATCCTTCGCCGTTGGTTCAAACGGTGCCGTGATGCTCTCGATATCACCGCGAATATTCGTGGCGAAGGACACCTTCATAGTCGTCTCCCAACGCTCGATGTCAAGCTCGAAAATATCGTAGTGATAATGCTTGAGCAAACACACAATGCTGTTGAACGTCGCCTGTAACTCGCCTTCCTTCAACACCACCGAGAGCGTCCCGTAGCCAGCATTTGCGAAATCGCCTGTGTAGGCGTCGAGGGCATGTGAGGGTTGAGTATCTGGCACACGATCCGTCTCGGTCTTCTCTTTACCTTTCTCCTCGGCTGCCTTGAACTCGGCCTCGTCCTTCTTGAACCGCTCGCTCCACGCCACTGTATCGAGACTCAGGAAGCGATCAAAGATATTGTAGGTGAGAATGCTGGGAATAGGTGTGCCGCCCATGTTGGAGAGAACGACGATGCCGATATTCTGCTGTGGTAACAAACTGGTAAGCGAGCTAAAGCCGTCGATGTTGCCGCCGTGATGTAGCATGGGTTGTCCTCTATAAGGTGTCACGAACCAGCCGAGGGCATAGCTCGAATAGGGCATCTCAGTATACCTGCTGCTCTCAGGAATAATCATCTGTGGCGCATGCAGTTGTGCAATCTGGTTTTCTGATAGCAACTGCATATCGCCAAACTTGCCCTTATTACTGTGCAAGAGTGCCCACTTGCTCATTTCCTCGATACAGGAGACAATCGCGCCTGCCGGTCCTATCGCGCCTTGCGCCCCATAGAAGGGAATCTCTTCCACCTTCTCTTTCACCTCTCGATAGGGGTGCGAGAAGTCGGTTGCGTGCTGGGTGGTCTCGACAATGGAGAAGTTGCTACGCGTCATGCCTAGCGGGTTAAAGATGCGCGTCTGCACGAACTCTTCCCAACTTTGACCGCTGATTTGCCCGACGAGATAGCCCGCGACCATATACATGAGATTTTGATATTGCCACAGAGTACGAATATCTTTCGTTGGCTCAAGGTACTGCAAACGCTCGAACAGTTCTTGTCGCGTCGCGGATGAGTGGTACCACGCGAGATCGTGACGGGGCAAGCCTGAGCGGTGCGTCACAATGTCGCGCGGCGTCAAGCGTTCGGAGGCAACGGTATCATACAATTTGAACGTGGGAAGATAGGTTCTGAGAGGTGTATCCCAATCTAATTTGCCCTCGTCGGCGAGTATGGCTAACGCTGCGGCTGTGAAGGCTTTTGTGCAAGAGGCAATGGGGAAAAGCGTTTGCGGCGTCACCTCAAGATTTTGTGCTCCATCGCGCTTACCAAAGCCTTGCGAAAAAATAACCTCACCCTCCTTGATAATCGCAATGGCGAGACCTTGCACTCGCCAATCCTGCATTCTAGCTCTTACAAAATTCTCGAAACCCTGCAGAGCCTGTTGTGTTGTGGTTGTAGTAGTATGGGATGTATCAGAGGATTGCATACCGATTCTTCCTTTCTAAGACTGTATCGTACCGCAGAGTTACACTTACATTGTGACCTTAGTGAATAATTTCTTACCAAAGAATTGCTGCTACTTGTTCATCATTCGTGTGAAGGTTCCTGATCTCCAAACAATTCTTCCTGAGTTACGAGTGGAATTTGCTTCTTCTCGCGCCTAGAGGGTAAAAAGTTCTCAGGGGTGACAACTGAGTGCCCCAGATTCCTTTAGTGCATCGATCACATCGACAACGCGATAGTAGTTCTGCCCCTGGTAAAATATTTGGTGAATAGCATCCCATTTTGATCGATTGGCTATCGGTAATATATCTCCATTCTCTTCTGACATGCTTATCCCTTTCTATGAGAAACAACTCTGTCAAATTGACAGAGTTGTTTTGTTGTACGGCTCCGTCGAGGATATTTTACCATGAAATATCGAATAGCTCTTTCTCAAAGAACTGCTGGGCAGCGTGCTGAATCACTCGAAAAGGAAACTACGGATTTTGTATCATCAAGGCTAAAGGAAGCAGAGAGATAATCTCTTGCTCTGGTAGGCTATATGCACTCACAGCTAGAACTGTTTTCTCACTTCTCAATTTCGTTATCAAGTAACGAAGGACGCGCTCTCGCCAATTGTCGAGCATATCCCTCCACAATTGATCAAGTTCCTCAGTATCTACACCATCATATTGTGTTTACGATATTGCTGATGATGCTCGTCACAAAAACCTAAGTCAGTCGTCGCCTCCTATCCACAAATAGGACAGTTTGGACGATAAAATATCTGCTCTTTTGCCATATCTTCGCCAAATCTTTCTTGAGCATAAGCCTATTCATACACTCACTTACAACAAAGTTATAAAAAACTTATAGGTATGTTATAAGTGTTTTAACTCTTTTGGGATTGACAGAGAGGTACTTTATCGGGTACAACAGTATGTAATGCTTTTATGAAATTGAACGCTCCTTTGTTCAGTACATCAGCAGAAAGAGTAGGCGCGTCATAAAGCTTTTCGATACGTAGGAGGAAGAACTATGTACAGAAAACGTTGGGTACCTTTGTACAGGTAGCGATTGCAGTGGGTATGATCATTTGCTTTACGCTCTCGACAAGCGTTTTAGCTAGCACAACACACTACGGTTCTATTCAGAGAAAAGGCCAAGCCGTGGCGAAAGTGAGTCGTCCACAACCAGCGAAAGTGTTTCAACTGAGTGATGCCCGTGCGAAGCAACTTGCGCTCAGGTTCGGTGGGCAAAAAGCAGTTGCTCACATGCTGCATCGTGTAACGAAGCCTCTTCCCACTCAGGCGCACACTAGTTATGATGCTACCACTGATTATAACTGGGCGGGCTATGTTTCTGACACAAGTAGCACTGGTAATACTGTCAATGCGAGTAGTGCTGACTTTAATGTTTCAAGGGCGTCGGGTACCGATACGGCGTCGTGGGTTGGTATTGGTGGCTTTAACGGTGGAAATCTAGCTCAGACAGGCGTTGATGACAGTCAGCTAGAAAGCTGGTACGAGTTCTATCCTAGCCCTCCAGTATTTCTCTATAGAGTAAATTCTGGAGACTCTATGTACGGCACAGTCTCCTTAGACTCCGACACAGGCAACTGGTATGTAGATATCCAGGACTTCACAACAAATCAGTACTATGCGAACGAATTTAGCTTCAATCCTGACCAGACAACGGCTGATTGGATTGTCGAAGTGCAGACGAATGGACCAGTCTCAAGATTCAGCCCTGTCAATTTCTCGCAGGCCACCTGGGGCGATCAGAATAATTCTTCTTTGCCCATGACCAGTTCCGATGGAAATTTGACCTCAGTCACTCTTCAAAGTCCAGTCCGTGGAGCAGTATGTCCGTCAGGAGTCGGTTCTGATGGAGAGAGCTTCTCATTGGCTCCCTGTTAGCCTCTCATCTTCCTGTCCAAGCAATGCAACAATCCGCAAGCTAGAGGGCTTGCGGATTGTTGCATTTGAGCTTGTAGTGCTAATAGCAATATTCAAGCAAGAGCTTAAATAGAGAGTATCCAACAAAGAGCGCGTAGAGGAACTTTTTCAGGAAGATTTTCGTCATCAGAGAGAAGAGGATTTTATTGAGGGAGCGGGAAACGATCTTGATAGAAATCGTCTCATATAGATAAGGAGAACGTATTATGAGATTGAGCAGCACCCACAACTTACAATGGATACTCCCGCTGATACTAGGATTGACGTTACTTTTTGCGGCTTGCGACAACACTACACAAGGAGGTACAGCATTGAGTTCGTCGAATGTACCAGATAGTATGCATGTGACGCGAGTAAGTACACAGCCGAAAAACCATATTATTCCTTTAGACATCACCATTCATGATAGTACACAAGTGCAATGCATCTATAATGCAGCACTAGCCTTGCCAAAGTTTCCCAGCACCATAAAACACTGCCCGGTAGATTTTGGTATTCAGTATCACATAGACTTCTTGCAACACACAAAGCATATGCAGCAAGTAGTCTTAGACGCTAACGGATGTCGAAAACTCTATATCGACAAAGGTGATGTACGGCAAACAAACGATGCTTTCTGGTCATTATTGGCACAAGTAGCTGGTATTCCAACATCACAATTACACGCCCATCCTCTATAGAAGCGAGCATACGGTGCTACTCCTCTACACCGACGTATACTTCACAATCACATTTGCATAGTCGTCCGACAGGTAGAGATTGCCATGTCCGTCTATGGCGAGACCTTGCGGCTCGATGAAGCCACGCCGTGCCAGCACCACGCGTTTGCCTGTAGTGAGGTTGATTTTGATGAGGGCGTGTATGTTGACTTGTAGATCGGTGACGAAGGCATTGCCGTGCGTATCCACTACAACGTCGTCGAGCATGCCGAAGTTGCCGATGCGTTCCGACTTGCCATTTGGCGCGACCCGCCATAATGCTCCCCCACATTCATCGGCTATGTAGACCGTTCCCTGAGCATCAACCGCCGCACCAACGGGACGCGTAATTCCCGATGTGAGCAACGTCAACTTTCTTCCGTCGAGGCTCATACGATACACATTTCCCGTTGGACTATCAGGCACAATCAGGGTGTTGTCGGTCGGATCGAGAGCGATACCATCGACACCATCTTTACATTGCGCGGTACTCGGTATTCCTGGCAATGTACGGAGTACCGAGGGAGACATTTTGCCAGGGGCAAGCGCGAGAATACGATTTGTCTGCTGTTCGGCGATGAGTAGCGTCCCATCATCGAGCATAGCCAACCCTTCTGGCTTCAAGAGGCCACGCACTAATACCGTCACCGTCCCGTTTGTATTAATGCGACTGATTGTGCCGTTGTAGGAGTCGCTGAAGAGAAGGCGACCAGAGCGGTCGAGAATCAGATCGTCGGGTCGCCCTACGCCACGCAATAGAGTGCGAGCGACGTAGCTCCCTATAGGCGTGCGAGTTGGAGTCGGAGTCACGCCAGGAGTAGAGAGCGTGCGAGTAGCAGTGGCATGTGTCACTCGAATAGTTCGCGTCGCATGGATTGTAGGATTGGGGGTCGTAGGCGTTTCGGCACAGGCGGCAAGCGAAACGAGACAGAATAGGAGAAGAGTGCAAATGACACTAGCGGAATGTCTCGACATGATGTATCCTTCTGTGTAACGCCCATACTGCTGCTCGAAAGGGACGAGAGTTCATGGCTATTCTTAAACAAGGCCAGGAGGACCAGCAATCATCAAGCAATGATGCGCTTGGCCTTCCTAAACTACGCTGGCTACAAATTTTTGCTGTCAGTATTTTTTGGTTCGCATTAAACTTTCACTGGTCCGCACTTGGTATTATCATTCTTCCCAGTCAAGTTTTCAAGCTTGTTGGTGAATTGCAGAAAGGCGAGGCACTAGCTCTTATCCTCGTTCCTGGTGCCTTCGTCTCACTCTTTGCCAACCCGCTCTTCGGTATGCTTAGCGACGAAACGCGCGGACGCTTTGCCCGTATCGGACGGAGACGCCCCTATATTTTGCTAGGAACGCTGGTCAATGTTGCCGCCCTCGTTTGGATGGCACTAGCACGCGATATTCTCTCGCTCGCTATTGCCTACGCGCTGATTCAGTTTTCTAACAATGCCGCCACCGCACCCTTTCATGCGCTCCTTCCTGATATCGTACCAAGAGAGCAACGCGGTCTCGTCTCTGGTGTGATGGGGCTGCTGGCAACCGTTGGTTCCATCAGTGGCGTCATCGTCTCTGGCCTCTTTATCGACGCCTCAAAACCGGCTCCAATCTATCAGCAGGGCTTATGGCTCACTTACGGCATCATCATCGCTGTCATGCTCTCGATGATGTTGATTACGATTGTGACAGTCAGGGAACGCGACACACAAGAGGAGACCTCTTCTATTATTATAGAACGTGATATTATTACAAAACCTCTCGTACAACTTCCAACAGTACCCGTTCGACATATATGGTTGACACGGAAAATGCTCTTCAATATTTTCGCGACAATTCTAGCGATAGGAATTGCGTGGGGGCTTATGGTAGCGTGGAATGCATTGAAGGTTGGCAATGTACAAATTTCCAACGATGTGCAGCAGGTGGTGTTAGAGGTCGTTGCTACTCTCGGTATACTGCGCCTCTTCGATTTTCATCCACGACGTGACCCCGACTTCGCGTGGGTGTTATTGACGCGTTTGGTGATGACCTTGGGCATCTACACGGTACAGGATTTCTTACAGTTCTATATGCGCGATGCCGTGCGTGTGGCACATCCAGAGGCGCAAACAACCAACTTTGTGATTATCCTCTCGCTCACCAGTCTACTCAGTGCGCTCGCGGCTGGCTGGCTCTCGGACCGTTTCGGACGTAAACGCATAGTCTATTTTTCTGGTGGTTTCATGGCTGTCGTCGGGCTAATCTTTATAGTTACCCAGTCACTACCAATTGTGCTTGCCGCTGGCGCAATCTTTGGCCTCGGCTATGGAGCCTATATTAGCGTCGATTGGGCACTGGTCGCGGATGTACTGCCCTCGAAGAGAAACTACGCACGCGATATGGGAGTATGGAATATCTCGCAGTCACTGCCACAAGTTATCGCGCCCGTCATCGGTGGTCCCTTGCTCGATTCCTTCACGAAGAGTGGGCACCCTGTGCTTGGCTTTCAACTGCTCTTCGGCATGGCAATTGTGTATTGTCTGGTAGGCACTATCACTGTACGTTACATAAGAGGTGTGAAACAATAAAAGACATGCGAATACTCTTGTGAGATGTGGCGGCATGCCACATCTCACAAGAGTATTCGCATGTCTTTTATTCTAGTGTTGTAGCAGGTACACGTTTGACCAATCGTCGAAGTAGAGGCCATTGGCATTGAGCGTAACGCCATGTACCCACGAGGGGATTATCGCGGCAACCGCCTGATGATCGATTGGCAACCAGCCGACATCAGTAATAGCGATTTGCTCCGCTTCGTTGTACTGCGCGATACGCTCATCGCCCGATAGCTTTTCGGCCTGAGCAACGCTCTGATCAAAGGTGGGATTGTTCCAACTCCCATTATTATTCGGGGCATTGGCGGTCAGATTGAGGGTCAGCCAGTCGTAGGGATCGGGGAAGTCCGCGCTCCACTGTGTAAAGCCGAACTGAATGGTGTGATTAGCACGATTAGCCGATGTCTCGCTATTGTATGCGGTCAATTCCTCGCTTCGCATCTTGACCTGCACGCCGAGGGCAGTCTGCCACATCTGCTGAATCGCTGCCGCCTCGTTCGATGTTACCTGTGCGCTTGGATAAGTGAAGGTGAATGAAGGTGCCTTACTCACGTCTGGGTAGACCGATTGGAACAGCGACTTAGCCTTCGCTGCATCGAAAGGCAAGCCTGGAAAATTGGGCTGATAGCCAGGCATTCCAGGCGGAATAATGGTCGGTGCCACCGTCACTGAATCTTTCAACACTGCATGTACCAACGTCTGCTTGTCGAGGGCGTAGGCGAAGGCTTGACGCACCGCGACATTGTTGAATGGGGGTCTTGAGCTATCAAAGAACATCAAGTCTGTCTGCAACAATGGTATGCGCGTAAAGCCCTGGATGCTTTTAGCCAGTACCTGATCGTCCGCAGTAATATTCCACATGAACGAATATTGTCCAGCACGATACGCGGAGAACGCTGTCGAGTTTTCCTTGACAAAGATCATGTCAACTTCCGTCAGTTTCGTCTTGTTGCCATAGTAGTGCGGATTGGGCACAAGCACCATTTGTACGTTATGACTCCATGTCTTGATCGTAAATGGACCTGTACCAATGCCTGTCCCTTCCGCATGCTGAATCCAATTCTTCTGTCCGTATTGACTAATGACTTTCTGGTTCAATGCAAAGAAGATCGAGGTGGTGAGGTCTTCAAGAAAGTAGGGTGTGGGCTGCTTCAACGTTACCTGCAGCGTATGAGCGTCAAGAGCCTTTACACCGCTCAATGTTTTCGACTTACCATTGATGACCTTATCAGAGCCAACAATAGGTCCCTCAAGATACGAGGAGACAGGGGAGTCTACCTCCGGCAAAAGCGCACGCGTCCACGTATAGACGTAGGATTGCGCGGTGACAGGAGTGCCATCGGAAAACATGATGCCGGACTTGATATTGAAGGTGTAGGTTTTCTTGTCATCAGAGATATGCCATGTTGCCTGATCAGGTATTACATTCAGGTTCTTATCAGTACGTACAAGACCAGAGTAAATCATGTTGACAGCAAGCATGGAGTTGGCATCAGGTCCCAGTGCAGGATCAAGGACACCAATATCAATTGCTCCTACATTGGGAAATATAAGTACTTGCTTTGCAGCAAGGTTAGACCCGTTGGTGGAGGCAGAAGTGCTTCCTCCATCACATGCAGCAAATAGCACACTAAGCAGAGCCAGAGACAAGAAAAGTGCAGGAAGTCGCTGTTGCATGCGTATTCTGTACAGTTTACACGCATGATGATACATAATCTATGACTCTCTTTCTAAAGAAAGCTAGCAAGGAATGATTGCAAATAGGAAAAACCTGGGGTAAGCTTGTATACTATTATAACATGTTTCTGATTTCTGATACGTTGTGAAACTTTTCTTAGCATCTTGATAGATAGAAGGAGGAAAAGATAATGGACTACCGTCCTTTGGGTCGCACAGGCTGGAACGCCTCAGAGATAGGCTTTGGCGCGTGGGGTATCGGTGGCGATGCATGGGGGAAAACGAATGATAACGATGCGATAGCAGCACTGCATAAAGGCATTGAGCTGGGGGTCAATTTCATAGATACCGCTGATGTCTACGGAGACGGACATTCTGAACAATTGATCGCGCAGGTACGTAAGCAGCATAAAGAGTCAATTTTCATTGCAACAAAGGCAGGACGACGGCTCGCTCCGCATACAGCCGAGGGCTACAATCGACAAAATCTGACAAGTTTCGTGGAGCGCAGTTTGCGTAACCTGGAGATGGAGGCTCTTGATCTACTTCAGCTACATTGCCCACCATCGGCAGTCTATGATAATGCCGAGGTGTTTGGCATTCTCGACGACCTGGTACAACAGGGTAAGATACGCAACTATGGTGTCAGTGTGGAAACAGTCGAAGAGGCATTGAAGGCTATTCGCTATCCCAATGTACAGAGCATTCAAATTATCTTTAACATGTTTCGCTTCAAGCCTTCTGAACAGTTCTTTGCAGCGGCACGAGACAAAAATGTTGGTATTATCGTGCGTGTGCCGTTGGCAAGTGGGCTACTTACGGGCAAGTTCCGCCGTGACTCACAGTTCTCTGATAGCGACCATCGTAAGTTCAACCGACATGGCGAAGCCTTCGATCAAGGAGAAACATTTTCTGGCGTTGACTACGAAACAGGGCTACAGGCGGTTGAGGAACTACGTCCGCTTGTACCACAAGGCGCAACAATGGCACAGCTCGCGTTACGTTGGATACTCATGTTTCCAGAGGTGACAACCGTAATTGCGGGAGCAAAAAACCCGCAACAAGAGGCCGATAATGCCTCGGCAGCCGCATTGTCACCTCTAAGCGAAGAAACTATGCACAAGGTCAAAGCCGTATACGATCAACACATTCGGGCTAGCGTACAAAATAAATGGTAACTACAACGGACATTGGCGGATTGGATATGGACGAACGCCCACGTAGATAGCATGCACTACTTATGTCACCTTGCATTACCGTTTGCTTCGCTCTGCGTTGTATCTTAATAAGAGGTAGCACAACAGTACATTGCGACGCCTACTCTCTCCAAGGAATTTGCGACTCACCTACGATAGTTGAGCCGCTTTTCGCATTGCTATTTTCTTCACAGGGGAAGGATGTGTAGTATGACCTATCAACCACAGGCTGAGGGACAGATGCACGTTGTCACAGGGTCGTCATCAACAACAGACGCACTGGTATTATTTGGGGAAGAAGGCTATGTCGGCCCACCACCATCAGCGCAGGTTGTGCTGAAACGTGGTGACGCCTTATTTATCACTGATACAACAGGCGACATGCCTGCTTCGCGAAAAGAGGCAGGACTTTTCTGGCAAGGCACGCGTTTCCTGCAAACGTGCAATCTCGCATTGAACGGAACTTCCCTCATTGGTCTTTCACATCAAGTCTCTGATGGTGGAGAATCTTGCCAGATTGATGCAACGAATGCACCGTTCGGGATTGATAATGAAGTGTTGATTGGGCAAGGGACGATTCACGTCTGTCGCGTGCTAGAACTTGGCATTAACTCTCTTGTGCAAACAATAACAATCACCAACTTTCATATCACAGATATTCCTATAACACTGAGTCTTTCGCTAGGCGCGGATTTTTGTGATATGTTCGATGTGCGAAGTTTTCCACGTACTCGGCGCGGCATTCTCCGAGTACCAACGCTTTCGACACGAGCAGGAACACTTAGCTACTACGGTGCAGACCATGTGGAGCGCGAAATCCATATCACCTTCTCATCCCACGCAAGCCGCACACAGCACGACCGCGCCTCCTGGGACTACACACTCGTCAAAGGCCAACCCGTCGTGCTGCGTATGCAATGCGCCTTTTCTACCTCCGCGACAACCTATAAGGTGGCGCAGCCGTTGCCACCGATTGAGCTACCGACACTCACGACAGACGATGCCCTCTTCAATCGGTTCCTGGCGTGCGGACTCAACGACTTCGCAATGCTCTGCACACTCACGACGTATGGCTATTATCCCTATGCTGGTCTCCCTCTGTTTTCCTGTCCCTTCGGACGCGATGGTCTTATCGCATGTCTGGAATTTTTACCCTGGCTTCCAGAAGTGACAAAGGGCGTTTTAACCTTTCTTGCCGCACATCAGGGGACGAAGAGCGAGTCGTTTACAGATGAGGAGCCAGGAAAAATCTTGCACGAATACAGAACAGGGGAATTGGCAAACTTACACGAAGTTCCTTATCTTCCCTATTACGGCAGTGTCGATGCTACGCCGCTCTTTCTGATGACGCTCGAACAATATGTGCGTTGGACCAACGATGTGTACCTCCTCCGTCAATTGTGGCCTAACGCGATGATGGCGGCGCAATGGCTCACGACATTTGGCGATAAGGATGGAGACAGCTTTATCGAGTATTCCAAAGCCTCTAGCAAGGGACTGATCAATCAGGGCTGGAAGGATGCATGGGACTCGATCTCTCATGCCGATGGGCGTCTTGCAAGTGGTCCTGTTGCTCCTTGTGAGGTACAAGGCTATGCCTTCGCTGCTTATCGTGCGATGAGCTATTTAGCGAGTCGATTGGGCAAACTACAGGATAGTCAGCGTTGGGAGCAGAAAGCACTGGCACTACAGGAGCGTTTTTTAGAGCAATTCTGGTGGGAAGAGGAGCAAACCTTTTATATGGCTCTCGATGGTACGAAAGAACCATGTAAGGTTGTCAGTTCTAACATCGGTCACTGTCTCTTGACAGGCATTGTGCCTGATGCCTACGCACAAAAGACGATAGAGCGACTGATGCGCGAGGATATGGCAAGCGGTTGGGGCATACGCACACTTTCGACGCTCGCGGCACGCTACAATCCGATGAGTTACCACAATGGCTCGGTATGGCCTCACGATACCGCTCTTGCTGGTGCTGGCTTTACACACTATAACAGAAAAGCGGAGGCGGAACAGCTTTTGCATAATCTCTACATTGCCAGTCACTACCAGAAAGGAATGCATTTACCAGAACTCTATTGTGGTTTTGCACGACATAGTGGCTTTGGTCCTACCCGCTACCCAGGTGCATGCTCACCACAAGCATGGGCGGCTGGCGCACCATTCTTACTGCTCAGTGGCTTGCTAGGTTTGCAACCACAGGCAGAGCAACAACGTCTGACACTCCTTCAACCGATGTTACCATCCTGGTTACACGAGTTAGAAATACGAGGCATAAAGGTAGGTGGAGAAAGAGTGCATCTACGCCTCGAACGCAAAGGAGAGACAACGAAGGTGACTATCGAAAATAATAGTCGAATGGACATAAATGTTGTGTAAGAAATTGTAACCTCGATAGGTACTTTCGAGCTATATTTATGTCAATCTATATACAAAGAGCACTGAAGAGGTGCTATTCTTGATAAATATTTCTATCTAGTACAAGGATAGCACAAGTTATGAATGATATTTCTCCACAGCCTACACGAAAGCGTAGAAGACTTATAGGACTGAGTATGGTGACACTTGCTGTAGTAATCGCCACAGCCTCGCTCATCACGCTTATTCGTGCAGCCTCTTCCAACGGAGTCTCGCGCCTGAATGGAAGCAATCAAAACATTGCCAGTAATGCGACTCCAACCGTTTTTACAGCAACAGTTAGCCCTACACGTAGCGCAACGGCAACACCAAAGACTACTCCGCCAACGGCAACGCCAACAACGGTTCCTCCAACCGCGACGCCAGTTATGGCAACGGGTGGCGGTGGTGGGAATACCGGTAGCGGTACAGATGGACCAAACGGTGGACCCTGGCAGCTTATTTTCAGCGATGATTTCAATGGTCCACAATTGAACTCAACATGGGGCGTCTATGGTGGACCGCATGGCGGCGGTGATAGCTATTATAGCCCTAGTGAGGTTTCTGTTTCCAATGGTATGTTACATCTACAGATGGAGCGCAAAGTCAGTAATGGCTTGCCCTACACCACTGGTGGAGTCGCGGCATTTCGTCTAGCTCAAACCTACGGCAAATACGTTTTCCGCGTGCGCCTACCCTATGGCAAGGGCGTTGGTCCCTATGCTATTCTATGGCCTCAATCCTCCAGCTATATGGCTCAAACAGATATTTTCGAGTCACCTCCGCCGAACAAAAACGAATTATTTTTCACCAATCATGGTATTAATGGTGGTGCCACCACACAACTTACCGCGACAGGAAGCTTCGCCAGTGACTTTCACGTTCTGACCTGCGAATGGAGTCCCAACAAGCTACAATTCTACGTCGATGGTGTTAGTCAAGGTGTGCTAACACAAAGTATTCCTAATCAGTCAATGTGGTTTGGCATAGCGGTCGCATCAGGTGACGCTTTTACAGGCAACCCTGATCCTACGACTCCATTTCCCGTTTCGCTCGATGTCGATTGGGTACAGATATACAAATACACAGCATAATCTAGCCAAAAGAGACATAAGCGTGTTCGCGAACACGCTTATGTCTCTTTTGGCTGGATTAAGTTTTACACCTTGCTTAGCGCAAGCTCTAATTTATCTGTATGCTCAGGTAGGCCAACGGTGATGCGCAAGAAATTTTGCAGATAGGGATGATTGAAATAACGGAGCAGCAAACCATAGGACTCGACCACTTCGCGGATACGCTCCATCTTCACCTCTTCATCACGAATGCGACTGAGAATAAAGTTGCCCTGCGATGGAATTGGCTCCAGGAATGGCTGACGCAGTAGCAACTCGTAGAGCCGCTCGCGTTCCTGCACAATACGTTGCACATTCGCCAGCGTATAATCGAGATAGTTCAGCGTTTCGATGGCGGCGATATGTCCGGCGATATTGACCTCGAAGGGGCATTGGGCACGGCGCATATAGGTAACAATCCACTCTGGAAAGATGCCATAGCCGATACGCAATCCGGCTAAGCCAGCCCACTTACTGAAAGTACGCATCACGATGAGATTAGGATATTGTGGCACAAGGGAAGCAAGGCCACGACGATTGTTTGAGAACTCAACGTATGCCTCGTCCACAACGACAATGCGCCCTGTCTCAAGCAAAGTTAACACATCCTCTTCACAGATAGGGTTGCCTGTTGGATTGTTTGGAGAGCAGAGGACAATCATCTTTGTCTCTGGCGTTAAGGCCGCCAGCACAGCAGAAACGTCCACCTCGTAGTCGAGAGTACGTGGCACCTCTAGCACATAGGCACCACAGAATGTGGTGATGGAAGTGTAGAGCGAAAACGTCGGTGGACAACAGAGAATGTTGTCACCGACAGAAAGAAAGATGTGCCAGAGCAAGTTGATAAGCTCACTGCTCCCATGATTAACAACAATATGTGAATCTGCGACACCGGTATATTCAGCAAGTGCATGTTTCAATAAAGTAGAGTCTGCATCGGGATAGTTATTATAATTTTCGTGATTACCGAGTGCTTTCAATACCTGTGGTGGTGGACTATATGGACTTTCATTGCTATTAAGTTTAATAAGTTCTGATATTGGAATACCGGTGCGTGTGCTAAATGTCTCTAGCGACTCACCGGGAATATACGACGCCATGCGGTCCAATTCAGGACGCACATGAACGGGACTAACGGGAGTAATATACATTGTCTATCCTATTTTTCAGCGTCGGCATCGACGAAGATTTGTGCAGGGCGGCGGATAAGTGAACTACGAGGAGCAAAGCCAGCACCCCCCTGTCCATTTCCAAAGTTTGTTGGTGGCGTATTTGCATTAAAACGTTTTGTGTTTGGCTGTACAGCAGGCTGTCCGTCGGGCGTCTCTGGCAACCGCTCGGCGTCAACCACTTGCACCATTTCAAAGCCACGACGCAACGTCATCATATCACGCATGAAACAGGCAACCGCCGATGCCGCCGAGCCTTTTTCCTTAGATGTATCATAACGACGCGCCGTAGCCTCACCAGCGGCTTGCGCCGCTTTTGCCATCGGGTCCGAGGTTTTCGCGGCATAGGCATCCTGGAAGATGTCGTCCCAACTTCCCCAGCGCCCTCGCAATGGCTTCCAACCAAGCTGACTATCGCTGACCGTGCGCCACTTCTCCTCAGTAAACTGAATCCAGTCATCCAGTAAGCGAGCATAGGCCGCGACCTGCTGACGCAGACGCTCCTCCTCTTGCGATGGACGCTGTGGAAAGCTCTGCGGTAGACCATCGGTTTGCGGAAAGCCTAACTGCGGTTGCCCTCCATATTGACTCGTATTGCCATTATAGTAGCTTGAGTTAAGACCCGGGAACATACCTGTATTTGCCATTGATGCGAAGTCGGGAGCAATTTGACCATTGGGCATACTCAACAGCGGAACTTCAGTGCCTGCCGCGATTTCACCAATAACGTGAATACCGCTAGCTCCTAGAGCTGGATGCATAAGAGCGGTACCATCTTGTAGGAGAATGCCTTCTGACAGAGATGGTAAGCCACCAATTACAATCTCTTCATGACCAACGGCATCAAGAATACGCCATGCGAGACGCGGATGCTGCATCGCCCACCAGACACGGCGCGAGATGAAGGTTGACGCGAACGTGAAATTTACCACCAGCCAGACCACACCACGTACCGCGAGCCAGTTGAGAAGCCCAACAATGATGATTGAGTACCAGGCATCTGGTTGCCCTACCTCCTCGATAAAGGTGAGGACGGCAGCAACAGTGAGGCTAGGATCGCGTAAGGGATTGATAAAATCTATGATACGCCAGAACCATGTCCTGCGACCTTTCTTCTCTTCCAATGTCTTGTACTCCTCTCGATGCCGCTCCTAAATGGCAGGCATGGCTAATTCGATCCTTTGTCCCGTTGGCAAATCTTAGCACGCCTCTTCTCTGTCTGCAAGTTATAGGGAATTATGGGTAGTATTTCAGGATATCTTGCTTTCATTTCTCTTTAGAATAAAACGTTTTGTTGCCATCGCATCTGCACAAATGGGACATTGGTACTGTCCTATCCAGTATAGTCCTATAGCATTCATTCAGCAGGGTGCAGAGGTGCAACACCCTGCTGGGGCGTGGGGCGTCCCCACAAACCCTTTTTTTCTTTTGCACGCCGCCTTCGGCGGCGTGCAGAGAAGGAAGTGGCGGGCACACCCCGCCGACCCCGACAAAGGGCGGCTGCCCTTTGCAATCCTGCTCTGTGAGACGAAGTACAACCACGCAAACGTGTATAGCAACGAGGGAAAATCTGTCAGCGTCGATTGAGAGCATTTTTGCGTTCTACCTCATAAAAGCGTTTGTCAGAATGAGGACTAGAAATTATGCCTCGTGATATGGTAACATATTCTATGGTGCCTGTTTGTTTTCGTGCCAACGTATCTCACAGTACGTGATGTTGTGTGTTCTCGTGTCAGAACGGTTTCGGACCGTGCCATACGTCTTCTTTAACGGGAGCGGTGTTGCACCTGTGGAGGTTCTCACGAAATTCACGGTCTCAAGGGCGTAGAACAGGATACACCTGTTAGAAAGGATATATTCATGCCAACGCGCATGACGATAAGCGCGTCTCCCCCACAGTTGATGCATGCTCAACGTCTCATCATGGCTTCAAATCGCGGTCCAGTCGAGTTCCAATTGAGTTCGGATAAAACCCTCAAGGCTCGACGTGGTGCGGGTGGAATGGTTACGGCGTTGATCGACGCAGGCAACCGCATGGAGGTAACATGGGTGGCGATGGCGATGACAGAGGGGGACCGTATAGCAAGAAAAGAGGCGCAACACAATGGAGGCATTCTTCGCTCACCGATACGCGGTCAGAAGATGGACCTTCGTTACGTTGCCATTCCCAAGGGCGCATATCGTAAACATTACGAAAAAATTAGTAACGAACTACTCTGGTTCCTGCAACATTACCTGTACGATCCCACACAAGACTCGGCTTCGGCAGATCGACTACAAGACGATTGGACAAACGGGTACCGCGTGGCGAATCAAGCTATCGCCGACGAGGTGAACGCCGAGATTGAGCGCGACCCTTCCAAAATTCCTGTTGTTATGCTTCATGACTATCACTTATACCTGGCACCCGCGATGATTCGCAAGGTTCATCCAACGATTGTCATGCAGCAATTCATTCACATTCCTTGGCCCGATGTTCGTTGCTGGCACTTCTTGCCCAGCAATATCACGCATGACATCTACACAGGCTTAATCGGCAACGATATTATCGGTTTTCAGACAGACCGCGATGCACGCAACTTCCTGGAAGGTGCAAGGACGCTACTCGATGATGCTGAGGTTGATTTCGAGGAGGGCACCGTCTGCTGGCAGGGTCGTTGTACGCATGCACGCGCTTATCCCATCTCAATCTCCGTGACGCAAGAACGTCGCGTCGCCACCAGCGTCGCGGGCAGACGCGCTGCCGAAAAGATTCTGCCATTGTTGCGTGAACACACGATAATGCGTGTTGATCGCATTGAACCAACGAAGAACATTCTACGTGGCTTTCAAGCCTATGATAAGATGCTTGAGGAACATCCCGAACTGCATGGCAAGGTTACATTCCTGGCATTCCTTGTTCCATCACGGCAAACATTGCCTATCTATCGTCGCTATGGAGCCGATGTGATGGATGCAATGAAGGCTATCAATCAGAAGTACGGCACCGACGAATGGACCCCCATTCATGATTTTTGCGATAACGACCGCACGCGTGCGCTTGCCGCGATGCAATACTATGATGTTCTGCTGGTCAATCCAATTATCGACGGTATGAATCTGGTCGCCAAAGAGGGGCCAGTCGTCAATCAGCGCGATGGTGTGCTGGTACTCTCGCGCACAGCAGGCGCGTTCCAACAACTGGCAAAAGGCTCAATCCCCACCTCCCCAACTGATGTAAACGAGACAACTCAAGCTCTCTATAAAGCTGTTACGCTTTCAAAAGAGGAGCGACACAACAAGGCAACACTCGCACGACAAGCGGTAGAGCGTAGTGATCTCAATACGTGGTTGACGAAGCAGATTAACGACATCAATGACCTCTTGGCTCCAGTCGTTGCCTCACCCATTTCTATAGCTGCGCCCAGCGATGAAGATCTCGTCGCAAACGTAAGCTAAGTCATGTAAAAACAACACGTCATGACACCACTCTATAGAGCGGTGTCATGACGTGTTGTTTTTACATGACTTTATTTGTTATCTCTTGTAGAAGCTTGACCATCCCCTCCACACCATCGACTACCAGATCGGCATGAGCAAGCAATTCGGGTAGTGTATCATCATGACGCACAACAATTGCAAGCGTAGCAACACCCTCCGCTCGTAGCCGCTCCGCCTCTAACACGGCGTCCAGATCAGTGCGATCATCACCAGCGAAGACAAGACCGCGTAATTCAAAACGTTGTGCATAGCTACGAATCGCCTGTCCCTTATTGACCGCTAGTGGTGACAGCACCTCGACAACTCTCTTGCCCTCGCCCAATCGCATCCCCAATTGACGCGTCGGCTCCGTCAGCAGTGCCAGCAACTTCTCCCGCGTCTGCTCAGGATTCGCTGCTCCACGATAATGCAGCGTGCCTCCAACCATCTTGCGCTGTACAATTACCCCTGGCAAATCGTCCAGATGCTGCTGTACCAGATCAAGTAGCTGCTTCCCTGGCTCGATATAGGGCATAGCCTCTGGTATCAGCCGTACCTCATGCGTCGTCGGAAGCCCATCACTCCATTCCAGACCATGTGTGCCGATATAGGTAATGTCATCGACATTGACAATTCCAGCACCATCGCGCAGACCGCGACCCGTCATAATCGCAACATGGGCGTGTTCTCGTAACTGTTCAAGCATCGTGACTACCCCCGGATAGAGATAGGCGTCCTGTGGCGTGGGAGCAATAGGACTCAGAGTACCGTCGATATCAAAGACAAGCCCAAGCGGCTTCTGCGCCAGGACCGAAGAGAGTTGTTGCTGTGCCGTCATTGAGTAGTTGTGTCTCCTATGTAGTGTAGAGTGTTCTCCCTTATTGTCCCGTATGTGTCAATGTTCTTTTTGCGTAAGGGATAAAGTTTTCACAATGTCTATCAAGCTTCATTGTCTTCTCCTTCAACGGTGACTTTTGAGGATGTGCCTCTTTCGTCTGCCTCAACGAGCTGAGGCGTTTCAC
>CAXUHG010000025.1:0-12631 GCA_964250805.1 uncultured Ktedonobacteraceae bacterium
GGCGAGGAGTAGCAAATCAAGATTGACAATGTATTACACCGCTAAACCATGCAACAGCACGCGCACTATGACCTCTTCCGCACGCTCCCTCTCTGGTGTATCACGTTGTACTGAGCCAGAATGTTGCGTTGGCTGAATCAAATATTGAGAAAGCATATTCAAGAAAAAGTACGTCGCCATTACCGCGCTCACGCCGCTTTGCTGCTGTTTGAGCAGAACACCCTGTTGTATACCCTCTTCAAATAACGAGCTGACAGGCGCGATCATGCCAGTTTGAAATGCTGTGTCCAGGACTGTCCTCGCCTCAGCCGACAACTCCTGGCGAATATCGTGTATCATCTGTGTATGATCGTGTTGTGTATTGCCTAGCAGGTAACGTACAACTCGTTTCAGGCGTTCCTCAACGCTCTCATCGCGCCGTACAATTCGCTCTAAGGCAACCTGTGATTGTGCCAGACTCTCTTTCATCACCGCGACATACAGGTCTTGCTTATCCGTGAAATGATGATAGAGTGCTGGTTGAGTCAAGCCACATGCATCCGCGATCTGGCGTGTCGAGACAGCACGATAGCCCTGCTCCATAAAGAGTTGCTGCGCCGTTCGCAAAATCGTATTGCGCGTCTCCTCCTCATGAACGACCTGTCTCCGTTGACCTCGTGGCATTTCCTATCTCTCTGCTTTCTGTTTATCACTTGATAAGTAATATACCTTGAAAAATGAATGATGTCAAGGATATTTTTGTGCCAATGCTGTTGCATATGTGCCTTTAGGAAAAATGTATCGTTGTATAGATATGGAAGTGGAATTTCGTCTGTAGGGGCAATAATTCATTACGCCCTGTGAGCAATGTACAACGTTGGTAAGGATTGAAGGACGTACCCAATGATGAGAAACGTGGTCGATGTATACAAGAGCGTAATAAATTATAGCTCCTACAAAATGCACAGAAAATATTTAAGGTACTTTGTCACATTGTGCTGTCTTATATTTTCTATAAGTGCATGTGCCTCATCCTCCACGCCTTCAACAAATCATATCTCTCCCAGCGCAACAACATCTCTTCAACATGCAACAGCGACGCCCACACCTACACCCATTACTGATGCTGATATTGTGGCGCAGATGGTCAAGGGGATGACGCTCGATCAAAAGCTGGGGCAGATGGTGATTGTAGAGTTCTACGGTTCTACGCTTACCAGCGACCTTGCGCAAATGGTGCAATCGAACTCGATAAGCGGAGTGTTAATCGAGAACAAAAACGGTAATGCTCAAACAGGTCCACAGCTTACCGCGCTCAACAAAGCGATGCAAGCACAGGCACATGTTCCTCTCTTCATCAGTACTGACTACGAAGGCGGTGTAGTCAACGAACTACGCCAGATTACGGGTGAGCGTCCCTCGAATGCAACCATTGGAGCAAGTAATAATCTCCGGGAAGCGTATAATGTGGGTAACGGTGCTGCACATGACTTAACGGGTCTTGGTCTCAACGTCAACTACATGCCCATCGTCGATATTCTGACGAACCCGAACAATCCCGGCTTACCACAACGCTCGTTCGGCAATAATCCAACGCTCGTCACGAATATGGGACGCGCCTACCTCAAAGGCTTAACCGATGGTGGCGTTGTGGGATGCCTCAAACATTTTCCTGGACTTGGCAGCGCAAATCTCGATCCGCACCTCTCGCTGCCCTATATGGATAGAAGTATCGCAACACTCAACAACGTCGATCTCGTGCCCTATCGCACCATGATAAACGAAGGCATCGTGCCAATGGTGATGGTCACGCACATTCTCAACCCACAACTTGACCCCAAACTGCCCACATCGCTCTCGCCCAATGTCGTCACCGGTCTGCTCCGCAACAGTCTCAACTTCAAGGGCGTCATTATCAGCGACACACTCTGGATGGGCGGTATCAGCAACACCTATAGCCTCTCGCAAGCCGCCATCCTCGCCGTCAAAGCCGGAACCGACCTCCTGCTCGGTCCCAGAGGACTAGCCGAGACGCAAACTCTGATCTATGGCCTCAAACAAGCCGTCCAAAACGGCACTCTGAGTGAGAGCCAGATAGACGCCTCAGTGGGACGCATCCTCGCCCTCAAACTGAAATATAAGATACTGTCACATGATCGCGCTTTGCAACTGGCGGGTATGTTGGGGAGTACGGAGCAGCGTTAATATATTTCTTCTGGATCGTGCTTCTTGAGTATATTGGCTAGCTCAATGACACTTCCCTGTGGTGTAGGCACCTGCCAATAGTGCATACGCCAACCGACTCCATCAGGTGTGATAGTAAGACGCCACGCTTTCGCGTTATCTTCAATGCGTGTACGCTGTTTACTATCTGCTGTCTTGCTTTCTCTCAAGTGACGTAGGTCATACTTGTCTATATCTTTTGCGTTATTTGTGATGATAGCTGCTGCCGCTCTAACAATCTTCGTAAGTACCAGCGTGTCTACATCTAGCTCTGCCTCACGAATAGATTCAAAAAAAGAAGCTCTGAAACGGTACTCCCATGCTACCAAATGTTGCCAATCATGCTTGCGCCAGTGGTCAATTGCATAGCGCATCCCCTGCTCACCTTTATCCCATAGTAAGAGAATATTGGTAGGTGGAGGCAGGTCATCGGGAGTAAATAGTAGGGACAGAGAATGTGTAATGACGTTTTGCCAATTAAACTCAGGTTCAGATACCAAAATCTTTGTTGATACAGCAATTTCCCTGTTGCTACTCTCAAATGCCAGCGTTGCAATATAGAGGTCGTTGGTAAACGCGAAACCGATATGTTTATAGGCACAGGTCTTTGCTAGAAGTAGCATCATCTCGTCGCGCATCAGACCTTGCCAACGCAAACTGTACATCTCCGGTTGGATTACGATTGTGTGTTCTTCTGGTTCAATAAGGTAGCCAAGATTTTCCAATGACGATTCAAGGTTGGATTCTGGATTGAAAAACATGCCTAGCCAGCGCGAGATAAGGCTAATGTTCACATCTATCTGTTCACCATGTAGCCGTGACCAGTGCTGTAACAGTTTAGAATCGGGGTATTGTCCATTGTCCCAGAGTGAATTCGCGGCTTTATACGAATAGAGCCAATTATGCGGGGAGTTGAGAGCCTCTTCTAACCATTGATAAAGGGTATCGAGATAAGCTACTACCACATTTGCTGCTGCATTAGTGGGAGGGGCGGCAACAATAATAGGGTCTACAAAGATATTAGGCATGCTTTTCTGCTAACTTTGCTCTACGTCGAATGCTTGCGGCGGTAATTCTATTCTCTTGATGCATGGTTTCGTCAAAGAAGCCATCAGGCCAATTGAGAATATTCCCGTTCTTAGAAATTTCCACCTCTTCAAACTTCGCCGCGCCCTGCTTATTCTGATCTACAAAATAGATCATGCAATCACTATCCTCTAAGCCGCCCGATTGTACAATATGCAAACGTAATTGGCTCACCAAATTCTCGCTATGCGTCTCAATCAAACATTGTTTGTTGCACTTCGAGAGACCAACAAAGAAGTCACCCAAAAGAGCCTGTACCCTTGCATGCAAATGTAACTCTGGTTGTTCTATGATAAGCAGCGAACCTTTGGGTGATAATAGACCCATAACGAGAATAGGAAGGATTTGGCTAACGCCAACACCAACGGCAGAAAGCGGAAGTGGTTTGCGTCCCTCTCTGTGTACAACTTGCCAGCTAAAACCGCTTTGGCCTGCCGTCTCAATTCCAATTCGATTTGCCACCCCTAGGTGGTCTACCCATGCGTTCAATGCTTGCCTCAGCGTTCCCTGCTCAACCTGCTTCGATACAGGATTGTACCAATCTATAACAGCGTTCTGATTCGCATCATAAACTGCTGCTGCATATTCACCCTTAGAGCCAACATCATCTAATTCGCTGCTTGGTGGATATTTTTGAGATGCTTGTGGGTCAGCACGTAGAGGGCCTAGGTAACGAATTTTGCTAGAGAAAAAATTTGTCACTTGCTCTGCTGCTCGGTCAAGATTTAGTATAGTGATATTATCAGTTACAATTTCTAAGTGTTTATTATAATCTTTTTTAGCTTGTTCTATTGAAATTTCCCTTATTATCCATTGTTGAAGTTTTTCACTCATTGCTTTGGCTCGATCTTTGCCCTTATCATTTAGTACAAGCTTAAAAAGATCAGATATACCACCGCTTAGAGTATTAAGATTTAAGTTCAGTTCAACATTCTCTTCTGCTGCAAGTTCAGTTAGTTTGGAAGTAAAACTCTCCTGTACATCTTCTATCAATGTACCTATTAATTCTTGTTTGTAATCTGCAATAAACGAAGAGACATCAGGAGTGGGATATTCGGGGTTGGTAAGATTGTATCTACTTTCGAGCGTAAGTACATAAATAAGCACTGCTTTAAGCCGCTCCTCGTAGTCATCTACCTTTTTGACTTTTTGATATAAACTGTTTGGAAGAAAATGGGACATTCTTGTTAGAAATGGTCCTTCACTACGATCATCATGTGTTTTTATCTCAGATAAATAACTCGTTTGCTCTTTATCATATGGAAGCATACCTAAAAAAACATCTTGTAAAAACGTATCTAATTCAGCTTTACTCGCCACTGCTCCTACAAGAGTAAACCAATTATACTCAGTGCCTGATATTTTCCAAACATCTCCAGGTGTAACTTTTACCGATACTTGGTTAAGAACGGAGTCTAAAGTATTCGATTTTGTCCGTGATGTAATTTGAGACTCGAATTTAATAACTATTTCAATCTTTTTAGCTTTTGTACCTGAACCCTCAAATTCGTAAAAGGAGTCAAAAGGAAAATCTTCATCTTGAGGTTCTTCATCTGCACGATTTTCTTCCAACTCCCTTGCAAAATCCAATTCAAAACTGATAGAAAGAGATGAGCTATTCTGAAAGTCGCTCAGAATATCTTCCATTGTACCTAGCTGAACAATTATACCATTAGGCAATAGTGACCGATCCAATAGGCGGCTACTCAACGTCTGTGAAATCATCAAAATCGACTGCAACAAACTACTTTTGCCGGAACTGTTGCGTCCAGCAAGAACGGTCACGGGAGCAAGTTTCAGATTGCCCGAATCGACGATGGCTTTGAAGTTTTGGATTGACCAGCTTTTGAGCATTCCCGTTTCCTTTATATCGTTTCTTTTCTTGCTTTCATTGTACCCTATGCTATAGCTTTTACGCCAACATCGTCGCCTGTCCCTGCTTTTCCTGTAGCCATTGTGAGATGGTGAGGTCGTGGCTATCGACGATGAGCAGGTTGGTGTCTGTTTATTATTCCTCTTCCTCCTCCAACTCCTTCATAATCTTCCTATCCTCTTTTCCACTCACATCCACTTTAGCGAACAAATCGGATCGTCTTGCTCTCGTCTTCCTTAACGATTCTTTGCGTCGCCAGCGGGCGATTTGGGCGTGGTTGCCGGAGAGAAGTACGTCGGGGACGCGCCAGCCGCGAAATTCGGGGGGGCGCGTGTATTGGGGGTATTCGAGCAGGTTGTTGCTGTGCGATTCGTCGTCGGTTGAGCCTTCGGTGAGGACGCCGGGGAGGAGGCGGCTCACGGCATCGACGATAATCATGGCACCAATTTCGCCTCCGGTGAGTACGTAGTCGCCGATGGAAATTTCGTCGGTGACGAGGTGTTGAGTGACGCGCTCGTCGATGCCTTCGTAGTGCCCACATAGCAGCGTGATTCGCGGCTCCTGCGCCAGTTCGCGGGCGATGTTCTGGTTGAAGAGGCGACCTTGTGGTGTGAGCAGGATGATGGGACCACCCTGATGGACCGCTTCTATGGCGGAAAAGATGGGGTCGGGCTTCATGACCATGCCTGCACCACCACCATAAGGATAGTCGTCAACGACGTGGTGTTTGTCTATTGTGGCGGCGCGGATGTCGTGCAGCACGATAGAGAGCAACTGCCGCTCCTGTGCGCGTTTCAGAATGCTCTCGCTAAATGGTCCCTGAAACATGGCGGGGAACAGCGTAAAGATATCGAAATGCATGTCGTCTACTCACCTCTCGTCATTTGTGTTACAATAACACCGATATGAAACTCTGTCCAGTCATTGGAGCCTCTTGATGATGTCTTTATCCCAGGTGCAACAGGCCGAGGATGTGTATGATTCGATGACCGTCCTGGTGGGTAGCGCGGTGCGCTTGCTTGGTGGTGAGTCCGGCGTGTTTGTAGTCTCGAACGAGGCGTTTGACTTACAAAGCAGTAAGGAATACACGCCCTATAATCTGCCAGATGCCGCCTTGACGCCGTTGCTCACACTAGCCGAACGCGGCCCACAACCAGCTTCGCAACATCCGCTGGTGGTAGAGCCAATCGCGCCGAAGGTTGCGCGGCAGATGGGCATTGAAGAGGCTCATGTTCAGTCGGTGGAGCGGTGTTCGCTCTTCCTATACGACGGAGCGGGCGTACTTGGCGTGTTGCATCTGCTTCGACCTGCACACATGCACTCCTGTTTCGAGCATAAAGAGAGTACAATCCACCTGTTTATCGCTCAAGTCGCGTCGGGTCTACGTTTCGCGCTGAAATCACAATCGCTGGTAAAGGAGCAGGGACGTCTCGCCGCCATTTTTCACTATAGCACCGAGGGCATTCTCACCGTCGATCACATTCTGCAAATTATTGACTTCAATCCCGCAATGCAGCGTTTAACGGGTTGGCGCGAAGATGAGGTGCTAGGACGTTTCTACTTCGAGGTGTTGCGCCCAAAGGATAGGCATGGCAACGATCTCGGATTGGAAGATTCACCGATTTTACAGGCGTTCGCGGGTCAGGCAGTGGTCAATCGAGAGATGATGCTGACAACGCGTGATGGACAACTTTTCGATGCTAGCATCACTGCTTCATGCGTGTACTCGACGCGTGGTGAGCCGATGAACGGCATTCTCAATGTGCGCGATATTACGCGTGAACGGCAACAGGAAGAGCAACGTTCGACCTTCATCTCGATTATCTCACATGAGTTACAAACTCCGATAGCGATTGTCAAAGGCTACGCCTCGACGCTAGCACGACCAGATGCAAGCCTCAAACCAGAGGTGTTGCGTCCACGTTTACAAGCTATCGAGGAAGAGGCTGATCGCTTGAACAAACTGGTCGGCAACCTGCTCTATGCCTCGCGCATTCAGGCGGGTGGTATTCTAATGGAACTGGCACCGCTGGACATGGCGGTGTTGATCGAGAGCATGGTACGGCGGCTACGGGCGAAAAATCCAGATGTCGAAGTGACGATAGACCTTCCCACACACCTGCCAACGGTGATGGCGGATCGTGACCGCATGGAAGAGGTCTTGCAGAACCTGCTGGATAACGCCGTGAAATACTCGCCACGCCAACGCGCCATTACCGTGACATGCCGTGCCACTGGCGAAGAGGTCATCGTGAGCGTCAGTGATGCTGGCATGGGCATATCATTGCGTGACCAGGAGCATATCTTTGACCGTTTTCAGCGTGCGGGCGACTCGACCTCTCAAGCATTGCCGGGGGCTGGTCTCGGACTCTACATAGCACGTGTGATTGTCGAGGCGCACGGCGGTCATATCTGGGTCGAGAGTACTCTGCGCCAAGGCTCGACCTTCTCATTTAGCGTACCGCGTGAAGAGAACGCGCGTTTACCGATGGTGGTGTTTTAGGAATGGAAAAGGATGCATTCGATCAGCGCGATATGACGATTTTGATCGTGGACGATGAGCCGCGCATTCGTGATTTCGTGCGTATGAACTTAGAGATAGAACATTATATTGTGATTGAGGCAAGCAATGGTATCGAGGCACTCGACCAGTTGCGCGAACACTTGCCAGACCTCGTGGTCCTAGACGTGATGATGCCAGAAATGGATGGCTTCGAGACGCTCAAAGCCATTCGTGAAGTCTCGACGGTGCCCGTGATTATGCTGACTGTGCGCCAGGATGAGCAGGACCGTATTCGTGGGCTTGACCTTGGTGCCGATGATTATATTGCGAAACCGTTTAATCCGCGCGAACTGCTTTCTCGCATTCGTGCGCTACTGCGGCGTTCGCTGTTGCCGCCACCTGCACGTAAAACCGAGATTGTGGTAGACCCCGACCTGCGCATTGATTTCTCGCGCCGCGAAGTCATCGTGCGTGGCAAAAAGGTTGTTTTGCGACCTACTGAGTATCGCCTGCTGTATCATCTCGTTAATAACGCGGGTCATCTGTTGACGCACGAAACATTGCTCTCGAAAGTGTGGGGACGCGAATACCGTGATGAGGCGCACTACCTGCGCCTCTACATCACCTATCTGCGCCAAAAAATAGAGAAAGACCCAGCACACCCACAATATATTCTCACCGAACGTGGCGTGGGCTATCGGTTCAAAGAGTTAGAGGAGTAATTATCAACCTTACGGTGGTTTTCGTGGTACGTTCAATTGACGTTTTTTTCGTAGGGACCAGATGTATCGCGTCCGCTGTGTGATTTATCACGCGCGATCATGCATGAGATGCCTTGTATATTGGGTGCGCCAAGATTTCGCTCAATGAATTGAGCGGCGGACGCGATACATCTGGTCCCTACGAAATCCATTATAGGTATCCCATCCAAATTAAATGCGAACTGTATATAAGACAGAAGGAAGTAGGACGTAGGATGAATAAGAAGGAACGTGTTGATGCTGCATTGCGTGGCGATGCGGTTGACCGCGTACCCGCGAGTTTGTGGGGACACGACTATGAGCGCGAATGGAGCGTACAGACATTTGCCGAGGCGATGATTGAAAATTTCACGCGTAACGATTGGGATTTTCTGAATGTACATCCGCGCACGTCATATGCCGTCGAAGATTGGGGCGTGAAGGTGCGGCCTTCTGGCGAAAAGAATAAGGGAACGGTCTACGAAAGTAGCCCCATCAGAACGCCTGCCGACTGGCGACGTTTGCGTCCTTTGGAGCCAGACCGCAAGGCGTTGGGCGAGCAGTTGAAGGCGTTGCAGTTGATTAACCATTCGGTCGGCTATGATGCGTACTTTGTCGAAACTATCTACTGTCCGCTCGGTGTGGCACGCTATCTTGCTGGCAACAATAGAGATGTGGTGCTGCAAACGCTGCGTGAAGACAGGTCAGCGATGCATGCGGCACTACGCACGATCACCGAGACCTTTACCTCTTTCGCAATTGCCTGTATGGAGCAGGGCGCGAGCGGTATTTTTTATTCCACCGACAAGTGGGCCAGCGCGGGCGTATTGACCGCCGACCAGTACCGTGAATTTGGTGAGCAATACGACCTTGAGTTTTTAGACGCGATTAAGCGAGGAAGCAAATTCACCATCCTGCATAACAGCGGCTCTCAGATTTACTTCGATCAACTTGTCTCCTATCCTGTCCAGGCCATAAACTGGGATGCCAATGACGGGAGTAATCCCGATCTTGGTGAGGGCAAGCGGCGTTCGGGCAAAGCGGTCATGGGCGGCCTGAGCGAGCAAACCACATTGAAAAGCGGTACCGTGAATCAGGTACAGGAAGAAGTGGCAAAGGCCATAGAGTTGACAGGGGGAAGGCATTTTCTGCTTGCTCCTGGCAATGCAGTATCGCCTGAAATACCCACCAGAAATGAAAATGCGATTCGACGTGCCTTGTCTTGACACTCTCTATAACATTCGTTATACTCGCACAAGTTTCCGCACAAAAGTCCTAGCTTGTAGTGGAAATGTTGTATAGTATACCGTAGCAGAAAACTTCTGGTCGGGTGGTAGAGAGATGGAACATCACCAAACAATACGTGCGTACTCAGCGGGTGGAGTCGTCTTCCGACTCTCTCCTATGCACGGCTTTACGGCTATGCACGCGCATCAGTCTATAGATAACAACCAATCTGAGGCAGACATCATCAAGGTGGTCGAAGTGGCGTTGGTGGGGCGTAGTCAATCAGGTCTCTGGGCATTACCAAAGGGAACACCACAGGCAGGCGAGACCGTCGAGCAGGTCGCGGTACGCGAAGCTCAGGAGGAAACAGGGCTTCAGGTTCGTCTCATCGCCTATATCGGAAGTATTACGTATTCATTTACACGTGACTCGGTGCATTATCGTAAGCAGGTGCGCCATTTTTTGTTAGAAGCTATAGGCGGAGATACCTCTCTGCATGACCACGAATATGATGTCGTCAAGTGGTTTTCTATTCATGAGGCATCTCGCCATCTCACCTATCGAAACGAGGTACACATTCTCGATCAAGCGGAGGATATGCTGCAACGGCGTTTGGAGCATCAACACAGAGAAGGATAAGCAATGATTGACCCTGAGAGGGACGCGTCTGCATCGCAGCAACAGATGACGCGTCCCCAATACTCTTTGATACGGCGTATACTTTTCCCGTTCAATGGCGAAGAGCCACTGTCACCGCGCCAGAGTCTGCGCGTCATTCTTGGCTGGATTCTCCTTTTTCTGCCTGGTATTGCCGTGTTGACGCTACTGGTCTCGTTCGCCACTGGCGCGTCACTGCAACGAACGCTGCTTATACTGCTTGTCATGCTGCTACTGGGAATGCTGATGTTTGGTTTGATGGGTTGGATAGCTGTTAGTTTAAGTAATCGGGCTGCGCGTCTCTTCCAGGCGCATCGTGCGGCGAAAGCAAAAACGGCCCGTGGAGGTAGATATGGATCTTAGCGTTGAAGGTAAGTCGGAACGTATTCCCCCTGGCTCACATATCTGCCAGTTGTATAGCAAGGTGACGGAAATACCGAGCGTGACCGCACGTCTCTTACGTGTCGGGTTATCGCTCTCCGAAAAGTGCTTCTTCGCAGCCGCACCCGCGCAAGTGAAGGAACTACGCGAGGAGTTGCGGAAGTTACAGGTTGATGTCGATGCGCTCGTCGAATCGGGACAATTAGTGCTACGTGAAGAGCGCGAGTCGTTGCTTGCGAATGGCAAGCGGTTCGATCCGTATTTTTTGCTTTCTCAGCATCAAACGTTCATCGCGCAAGCATTGCGCGAGGGCTGGCAAGCGGTTCGCATCTCAATTGATATGACGTGGCTGGTCAAAGATATTGCTACGCCTGAACAAATTCTCAAATATGAGGCGGCCTCTGATGCCGTTTTCACCTTTCAGAATGCGCCAATCATCGCCCTGATGCACTACGACCATAGCAAGCTTATTCCCAGTCTGGTCGTCGAGATGCTCAAGTTACACCCTATCTCAGTGGTAGGAAAATACATCAAGCGTAACCCCTTTTATCTTAACTCAGAGCAATATATGCTCAAGATATTGCGTATCAACAAAGAAAAAGGCAATAACTCTAGTCCCCCCTCATTGTAAAAAATAACACGGCATCGGGTACCCGATGCCGTGTTATTTTTTACAATGAGGGGGACAATTAGTTGCCGAACAGGTTGTTGAGCGTGTTGATGGTGCCACCAATGTTGCTCTGTCCACCGGCCTGCGTTGCGCCCTCGGCTTGTGGTGGATGGTAGGTCATGGACTGAATACCGACGCGTCCTGGTCCGGTGAAGCGGTTGAGGATGATTGATGCGCCAGCGACTAGGCCACCAATCGCGCCCAGAAAGCCGCCACCGCGCTGTGAGCCTGCAACGGTGGTAACGCTCATCTGTACCGATGGGTCCTTCCATAGCCACGCGCCCGGTTCGATGTCCAGCGTTTCGCCTGGAGCAAGATTCTTCTCGAAGACGTTGCCATAGCCGTGTACCACGAGCATACCTTCGCCGCCCTGTGCTGTGAACTGGTCGATGAAAAGTCCGGTGCGGCTAAACAGGATGTTTGCGGCACCTTGCATGAAGGTGAAGCCATAGTCCACGTTGCCCGTCGCAAAGAGGAATTGATGCTCACGTACCTCGACCATTTGCCCCGGTTGCAGACGTAGCGCGACAATCTGACCCACAGAGTCGCGCGAGAAGGCGATATTGCCAGGTCCCTGCGCCTCACTGATGAAGATTTGCAGACCAGCGAACATACGCCGCGCCATGCCCTTCATCGACTTAAAGCCGAGTTGCACGCCAGGGTGCTTCCAGAGGAGAATGTGATGCTCGAAATAGATCGGCATCTGGTTGCCCAGCATGATATCGACCACTGGTACCAGTTCGCCCTCGATGGAAATCGTCATGTCGGCTACACGTAGTGGTCCTTTGGGGTTGTGTAGCTCCGCCTTTGGCTCTGCAGCACCTAGAGGACTGTTTTCGTACTCTTCGTACTGATTCTTGGGAATGAACGCTCCCGGAGGTGGAGGTGTGCCATATTGTGCCTGTGGCATACCGTATGGCTGTTGTGGCGCATTATATGGTTGTTGTGGCGCACCGTAGGATGGTTGAGATGGCGATGAGGACTGCTGACCAACTTGTTGTAGTGGTGCGCCGCAGACTCCACAAAACTTGATGCCATCGGCAACCTGACTTTTACAATTGGGACAGGTCAAGATAAACCTCCTTTGTGTATACCGTACACGTCTGATTCTTTGCATAAGAGGGAAGGAATACCCTCTATCAATTTGATGTGTTTCCGACTAGATGATAGCAGTATTCCCACAGATATACAAGTGACGAACGTCACAAAAGAGTTTATTCAGAAAAAAGAGAGAGCAGAAAAAGTGCCCTTCGCTGAAGGGCGGGGTTTGTGGGGGGTGGTTTTTTTTATGG
>CAXUHG010000025.1:12641-17180 GCA_964250805.1 uncultured Ktedonobacteraceae bacterium
CCCAAAAAAAAGTGTTAATACAAAAAAAACCCCCCCACCAAACCGCCCCCGCCCGCGAAGGGCACTTTTTCTGCTCTCTCTTTTTTAGAGGACGAAACTGTCGGCGAGCGGACTACGGTTGCTCCCGTTATCACGCTTATCGCCATTGCTCATCGCGGGAACAGGCTGCTGATTGCCAGTAGACTGGCGGTTCTGCTGATAGCCGTTACCCTGCTGAGGTGGCATCTGCTGGGCGTTCTGCAAGTTCTGTAGACTTTGCAACGCCGCCTGCGTCTGAGGGTTCATAGGAACAGGGCTACCCCCCTGCTCCGTTGCAAGTTGAATAGTCTTGCCCTCGATCACGACGGCAACACCAACACCACGACGCAGGTCGGCAAGCTGACGACGTAACTCTCTGTTTTCAGCTTCCAATGCGTCCATCAATTTCTTTTGCTCAAGTAGCATCTGTGCGATGCCTTCAAAACCAGCACTAGCAGCACGATCCATTTTGGATTCCTCCCGCAAATTATGTGTACTCAATAACTCCAGAACAAAATTCCCAATCACAGCACTTCATCCTCCCCTCGTTCCCAATAACGACACAACGCGATTCCAGATGGCTGCCGCGACATCCGTCTTAGACATCACAGGCAGGTCCTCCATAGGAGCATCCGCATGAAGAATGAACACCTTGTTGGTATCCGACCCAAAGCCGCTATCAGTGCGACTAACGTCATTCGCGATGAGCATGTCTAACTGTTTCTCTCTCAGTTTTTTCTGTGCATTGCTCATAAGGTCATTCGTTTCTGCGGCGAAGCCCACGCGTACAAGGTGCGGTGGTATTCGTACATCGCCAAGTTGCCCATCCGTTGTGGAAGCCAATTCACCAAGAATATCTGGATTCTCTACCAGTTTCAAGGTCAATTGCCCCTTATTGGAACCCTGTTGTGTCTCGCCCTTTTTTATTTTTCGCGCTGCTGGAGCCGCCGAACGATAGTCTGCAACTGCCGCACTCATCACAAGCACATCGGCGTCTACGATGGCCTTGTGAACCGCTTCGCGCATGTGCAGTGCCGTAGGAGCAGCCTGTAGCTCTACACCATAGGGTGCCTGAAGCGAAACTGGCCCGGAGATGAGCGTGACGCGTGCGCCACGATCTCTTGCCTCTTCCGCAAGGGCGTAACCCATCTTTCCCGATGAGCGGTTTCCTACGTAGCGCACGGGATCAATTGGCTCCTGCGTTCCGCCCGCTGTAATCACAACGTGGCGTCCCGCGAGGTCTCCATTTTGTCCCAGCACCATACGTATGGCACCCAGTAAAACCTCTGTCTCTGGTAAACGACCTATGCCAATAGCCCCCGATGCAAGGCGACCAACAACGGGTTCGACGACGAACACACCCCGTTCCCGCAATAACGCAAGATTGGCCTGCGTCGCCGCATTCTCATACATGTTGGTATGCATAGCGGGAGCTACGAGTAAAGGAGCCTTCGATGCTAGAATCACTGCGGTCAACATATTATCCGCGATACCAGAAGCAATCTTCGCAAGCGTATTTGCCGTTGCTGGCACAAGTGCCACCAATTCTGCTTGCTCGCCTAGCTCAATATGCATCTCTGCCGCGTGTCCCGACGCCTCCCATAAATCAGTATAGGCAGGGCGGTGGCTCATCGTAGCAAAGGTGAGCGGACGAATAAAGTCTTCCGCATGCTCTGTTAGAATAACATCGACAACGGCTCCTGCCTGCTGCAAACGGCTGACAAGTTCTATCGCCTTGTACGATGCAATCCCCCCACAAACACCAACGATAATGCGCCTGTTCTGTAACACGCTTTCCTCGACTCAGGACGGTCTCTCATAAGAACACTGTTACAATAGCATACAAAGCTGCACAGCGACAAGCAAGTCGCCATAAGTACCACTAGGTCCTACTACACTTTTCCTCCTATTGAGAGAAACGCTCCTCAGAAAAAATCCTGCATATAGTTAGATGCTATTGTTCATAAATATGCCCATACTCACTCATGTAACGGTGAAAAGCGAAAGGCTTTTCTAGCCCTTTCGTCCCAATTATTATTGTTACCCAAGACAAGTCATAGTATTTCATTATATAGTAATTTGGCTGGCGTTATTCCTCCTTTTGAGGAATATATGACATGAAAAAACGCTAGAGGCATCTATACTTCTCATACCAATTTGCGAATTAAAGATATAATTCTGAAATCCATGAGAGTAGGTCGAAGCACCTTTCAAAGTTATAGTATAGATTGCAATTTGGTATCATATTTATCTTGAAGAAGGGAGTCTTTGCGATGACACACAATTTGCGACGACTCAAACTACTACCAGGGCTATCATTACTATTGATCGTGCTGGCTAGTGTTGCCGGTAGTGTCTTGGTAGGTGGTAGGCTGGTCGCTCATGGAGCAGGAAACTACAGCACGTCCTGGGTGGGCACAAGTTCCACCATGTCCGGTGCCAATAATCAATGGGTTCAGGATTTTGTTAACAGTGCTATCGTGCGTAAGACAGACGGTGCTATCTTCACCATGAGCAACTGGGACGAAGCACATCACGAATTTGGAGATTATAAAGATGGTAAGGTCCTCGACGATGGCAATCTTTTCACGAATAATCACAATCTCAATAATAACTCGGCACGTTCCATCACCGACACTCAGGGACATACCTGGACCATCAATAATCCTGGCTTCCTAGGTGGTAACAAAGTCTGCCGCAACGACAATAACAGTATTTGTATCACTGGTGATAGCAATTTCCGACCTAACGCGGTTGCAATGGCTAACGATGGAACGCTGATCGTTGGTGACAATGGTATTGATCAACAGCTTAAACTATTTGATGTGAGTACCGATACGCCACGGTTGGTCAAGACCATTGGTGAAAAAGGGGGAGCGTGGGCTGGTCCAAATCCTGGTCTCACAGGCCCACTACGTTTCAACGGAATCTGGGGTGTGGGACAGGATGTAGCAGGTAACTACTACATCATAGGCAACTTCCCTGGCGGTGGGACCTGGATGCGCTCCATTAAGGAAAATGGGACGCTGAACTGGCAGTTGTATGGCAAAATATGGGTCTCCAACTCGGTACCCGACATGACCACTAATGGTCAGGATGTCTACGATCACAACAGCCTCTACAAGATGGACTATAGCCAGACTACAACAGGCAAAGAGGTCATTGGTGATTTTCCCACTGCTGTCACGATAGACCCGTGGCATTACCCCACCGATAGCCGTTTGCAAACATCTGATGATAATAACACGTATCCTCTTGACAAAGATGCCAGTGTTAATGCTCATTATGCCTTTACATTCTACGTGCCCAAGTGGATACGTTCGTGCTACGGTCACAAATTTATGTACACGACAAGTATGTTTGGTGGGCAAGCGGGCATTTATGAGCAGAATGGGAACTTCTGGGTCGAGAAAGCATTTAGCAACCTACCGAGTAATACTTCCTGGAATTGGGCGCAATACTTCGATACGAACTGTGATCTCTGGCTAGCAACCGACGATGGAAAGGTGAGTTACTATCCAGCAACGGGAGTAAATAGTTCGGGTAATCTTACCTACGGAGCGGTAGTCAATTATCCACAACTCACTGATTTCAACGACGTACTGCGCATGCAGTATGATCGACAGAGCGATACGCTCTACGTCTCTGGCTTTACCAATGCACGTCCGCGTGTATATGGATGGGGTGAGGCAGGTTCGGAGTTCATTACCTACTCTCACTGGAAAAGTGGTCGTCAGGTCGCTTCTCACATTGATCTTCCCTACAAAATAGCTGGTGATGTGAAGAATCAAGATACGCAAGATAGTACGTTGCTAAAGGATTGGGATATTGTAGGTGGCTATCTCTTTACCGGCTTCGTTGCCAAAAACGACCAGACCAATGAACAGGACACACCGGCGATTTTCTCCCTTAAAGATGGAAGTCGCATTGATCTGGCAACACAATCACCAATCGTTTTTAACGACGTTGGTTGGATGGATGTAAAAGGCATTTCAGTGGGGCAGCGTGCCAATGGTGAGTACCTCGTCTTCATGGAGGACGACTGGAAAAATAAGTCGTTGCTGTACCGCTGGTGCCCCTCCAACAATTGCTCTGAGGCTGGCTCTTCAGCTAAGCCCACCGCAACAACAAGCTCAAAATCCAAGGCGACACCCACCGCGACTCCAGTAAAAGGGAAAAGGTGAGAAAGAAGTAAACAACATCAAACGCTAAATAAGTTCAAAGTAAAAGATGCCTGAGCGTTTCGTTCAGGTATCTTTTATGCGCCTTCATCCTCGAAGGGGGAGCAGGGAGACCCTTGAGTGCAGAACTGCTTCTTATTGAACGGCTGTAGGGACAATAATTTATTACTCGTCCCCATCGACCACGTTTCCTATCATTGAGTACGTCTCTCAATTCCTATAACCTTTACCGATGGGGACGAGGGCGTAATGAATTATTGCCCCTACTATGATACGATGCTCGAACATCCAATAGAAAGCATCTGCGTATTTTTGAGGAGCCAGCCATGATAGAGAATCA
>CAXUHG010000025.1:17280-26137 GCA_964250805.1 uncultured Ktedonobacteraceae bacterium
CATCCAATAGAAAGCATCTGCGTATTTTTGAGGAGCCAGCCATGATAGAGAATCAGCCTTCTATACGTGTTTTTTCTTGTCCTTCGGTTTCCTGGGTTATCCAATCCTCGTAGCTTTGGAGACCCTCTACAACTTCGGTTGCAAGGATTTCAGGAACGTCATAAGTGTGGATTTCTTGAATGGCTTGTTCAAGCTGAGAATATAATTGCTTCTGCGTTTTGGCTGTACAAACCCATTCTTGAGCCTGTTCCATCTTTCCTTGCCACCAATAGACACTGGTAATTGGTCCTGATATTTGGACGCACGCCGCAAGTCGCTTTGCAACAAGGCTCTCAGCAATCTTCTGTGCTGCTTCTTGTGAATCAATAGTGGTGTGTACTTCGATGAAATCTGTCATATGTTTGCCCTCGGTAATTGTTTGAATATCTCTTTTCCCATCCATTGTGTACGTTCCTCAACCCACGCCAACAGTCGAATCGCTCAGACTATGAAAAACTCACCTTATCCAGAACTATGATATACTGTCATACCTGATACAATACTCTAAGAACAAGTAGAGAGCAACCACGTATTTTTGAGGAGCCAGTCATGATAGAGAATCAACCTTCTAGCAGTCCTACTACTCCAATCAAAACAAAAAAAGTCTCGATTCAGGAGCGATCAATACATGTCGGAGACTTTGTGGTTGTGAATGGGTATCGAGTGAATCGCACCTTGTTGAAAGAGCGTTTTGCTCAAGGCGGCTATCAAGCGGATGAGACAAAGCATTTTTTGCTCTTTACTCGTGCTGAGGAACCAAAGAATATCCTGGTTCACTGGTTTCCTCCAGAGGAAACATTAGAGGAACCACAAGAAGATATCAAGCAGATTGTTTTGTATGAACTGACTCCGCTGAACATTTTCAAACTATCCAGTGACCCTGACGATATTCTTCAAGGCATTCTTGACTCTTCTCACATGCCCCAAATACGTCTCCAAGAGCAAGCCGTTCCTGTCGGAGATATGCGGGTTATGAATGGCTCTCACATCAATCGAGACGTACTAAAAAGGCGGTTTTTTCAATGGGGGTACCAGGTGCAAGAAACAACCCATTTTTCGCTCTTTGAGCGGAAAGAAGAACCGAAAATTATCCTTGTTCACCACTTCACGTTAGAAGAAATGAACGCTGATATCAAACATTATATGATGATGGAACTCAAACCATTGAGGCTTATTAAAGGGCCGGACGATTATACACGAATCCTCACCGGCATTATCGGCTCCTTCTTTCCCGAAGATATGCTCCATGCATGGCACTACTACGCTGCTAAATCGCTCCAGCGTTTCCTCTTATTTCTGTCAACGGCTCGTACTTCACTCCCCTTCAATTTTTACGCAACCATAGGGGCATTCACAACATGGTATCAACGGGTGTGTGAACTGTGCATTGGAGAATCGTTTCTTGATGCTGGCTGCGATTCTGGCTTCCTTCCGCTCATTATTGCCGAACGCATTCCCTTCATGAAGAGAATAGTAGGAGTAGATATTCAAACGAGCATGTTTTCCATTATGGAGGACATAGCCGAAGAGAGAAATTTGCACCAGATACAATTCATTCAAGCCGACCTGCTGACAGAAGACATTCCTGCATTAGGGCAATTCGACACGGTTGTTATCCTTGGCGTGATCGAACACTTCTATGAGGAAGATATGTACCGTGTCCTCAAGAATCTCTTGACAGTGACAACCCATCGGCTTATCCTCACGATACCTTATGAGCAAGAGCCTGAGATTATCTATGAACACAAGCAAGTCTTTACGCGTGCCAAACTTGAGGCATTAGGGCAATGGTGCATACAACAACTGGATGGTATGGGAAGAATGTGGTGTGAAGACTGTGATGGTGGTCTTCTCTTAGTTGAACGTCTCACAGAAACACGATAAATACGAAGTGAGAATGCCTATGAAAATTGATGTAATGCCTGAACAGCAAAGTCATAGACTTGCGAGTCATTTTCAAATACAATAAGGACTCCCTGTACGGTATCTACAAAATACTTGTTTGTGATTGGAGCGTTGAGTGACTGTATTGCAACTACAGATTTCTCGAGTATAGCCAGAATTCCTTCACGGTTCTGCGTGCAAGTATAGGCTGATAACAAGGGCATTAAAATGAGGACTTGTCGTATAAGCCAACGCGACGGAAGTTTGATAAGAGCCTTTTCATACTCTTGAATAGCAGTCTCATAATCTTTCGTCATGAAAGCGTGTTTTCCAGAAAGCTGAAACCAACTCGCTAGGTCAAATTCTTCATTCGGCGTAATACTGTCTAGCAGTGCTTTTGATTCCGCAAGCTTCTGTCGAGCAGTAGCGTAATCACCCAAATTCATTGCATTATCAGCCCAACAAGCTAAGAGGTGCGATTTTAAGCGATTGAGCATTTCGCCAGTTGGATTATTGAGATAACATAACGCTTCCTCTACCACTTGTATTGATTTGGAATATTGACCAAGAGCAGGATAGACATTAGCTTGACATAGTAGACTTTTCACAACCTCAGACGCTTCACCTGATCCTCGTGCGGCTATGTGTGCGTTAACATGTGCCTCTATAGCCTCTTCATAGCGGCCTTGAAAATGCAGTGCTTTCCCTATTAAATTTTGTACTGACGAGTAGAATCTGTTTCTTTTATGAGAGGGGAGAAATGTATGATTCTGCTGTATTATATAAAGTAGAGTTTTTCCAACAGCTAATACCTGTATGTTCCCTGCAGTGTGAAACAATCTCCATGCAGCACCAATACTTCTTTCTAACGTGGAACAAAACTGTATACTCTCACCCTCTAAAGCAGTGTTACCTGTAAGAATTGAAATATTACTTCCATTCGTAGCAGAACTTGCCTCTAAAAGTTTCAACCTGTTATGAGGCGGCATACCCCGAACAGCTTGTAGTAGAAGCCTTGACATATCAAGTATCTCGTCAATTGACCAGCCTTCATCGAATAGCTGCCCTAAATAGCTTGTTCCGATTGTAAGCCACTCTTGCCCTTTTTGTTCGACTAAGGGTTGAGATGAGGTTAGAGGAATACTGAGCGAAGGAGTCCCTTGAGATACAACTTGTACATCAGCCACTTCTTCTCGCTTGATAATGCCTAGCTCTTCGGGGGAAGAGACCTTGTATAAGCGACACAACTTCTCTCGATAGTCCGGGCTTGGCATCTGAATTCCACGCTCCCAACGCGAAATCATCCGCGCATTGATTTCGCCGCGTTTTCCTGGCCCAAACTCGAATAGCAATGCTTCGGCTGCCTGTTCCTGCGTCCAGTTCTGGCGTTCTCGATAATAGCGCAACGTCGGATTTGGCGTTCTGAGCTTGCTCATTGGCAATCTATCCTCCATCATGAGAAGAGTGAGAAAATTATCTGTCTTGGAGTGAGTATAGCCGACAGGAGGGGGCTTTGCAACGCCTTCTTGAGAAGGCTATTTCATGAATACAAGGCGAGAAGAAGGCGAATTGAAGGCGAGTTGAGGGTGTTGACAAACTGTTACGTCATCTCTCAGAGCAACGGACGCCCACAAGGGGCTACCCTTGTGGGCGTCCGTTGCTCTTTTGAATAGCCCTATTGCCAACACTTTCCTATTTGACACTCCCCCAACACCTACCTTATACTAAGTATAGCTGAGGATGGATGGAAAGGATGGAATAACGTGTTTGTCGATAGCCATACGCATATCGACACCCCCCGCTTTGATGCTGACCGCGAGGCCGTCATTCAGGCTGCACTGGCTGGGAGTGTCACACGCATGATTGACCCTGGTTGCGATCTCCCGTCGAGTCAAGCCGCCCTCGCGCTGGCGAAAACACATCCGGGAATTGTGTATGCAGGGGTCGGTGTGCATCCGCATGAGGCCGAGACGTATACTGATGAGATTGGGGCGACGTTGCGAAAAATGGCACGCGAGCCGGAGGTGGTTGCGATTGGCGAGTTCGGCCTGGACTATTTCCGTATGCTCTCGCCGCGCGACATTCAGCGAGCAGTTTTCGTGGCTCATCTCGACCTTGCGCGAACCTGCGACTTGCCCTGTATAATACATGTACGTGACTCGCATGCAGATGTGATGGAGTTGTTGCACGCGCACGGACAGGGCTTGCGTGGCGTCTTTCACTGCTTTTCAGGGGATGTGGCTCAGGCTGAGGAATGTCTGAGCTTTGAAGGTTTCATGCTCTCGTTTGCGGGACCTTTGACGAAGCAGGGGAACGCGCTACCCGCTGTGGCACAGATAGTGCCTCTGGATCGTGTACTGGTTGAGACTGATGCCCCCTATCTTGTGCCTAAGCCGCTCAAGGCCAAACGCAATGAGCCACTTTTTGTACAATATACCGCCGCGAAACTCGCTGAGTTACGCGACATGACCATAGACGACATTGCCCAGGTGACGACCGCAAACGCTGTTCGTTTGTTTGGTTTAGGAAAGAAAGTGCTTCCATGAAGTTATTTAATACGCTCACTCAGTCGCTCGAAACGTTCATACCGCTCGATGATACCGTGCGTATCTACGTGTGTGGCATCACGCCCTACGATACTACGCATTTGGGGCATGCCTTTACCTATGTCTCGTTTGATACGCTGATGCGCTATCTCGAATTTATCGGCTACAAGGTGAGATATGTACAGAATGTGACTGATATCGACGACGATGTGTTGCGGAAAGCTCGTGAACTGGGCATGCAATGGGATGAGCTTGGGCGGCGCGAAACTGAGCGATTCTTGAATGATATGGATGCGTTGCATGTACGGCGTCCCGATGTGTACGCGAAGGCCACCGAAGAAATTCCATATATGATTCCTATCATCGCCACGTTAATCGAGCGTGGCTATGCCTATGTGAGCGAGGGCTGTGTCTTTTACGACGTGCGGAGCGACCCCAAATTTGGCGCGATGGCACGAGCCATTGGCCTTGAAGACTACTATGCGTTGCTTACCACTGCCAACCAGCATGGCAATTTCCCCGATGACACGCGCAAACGTGATCCGCTCGATTTTGTGTTGTGGCAGGCGCAGGCTGAGGGCGAACCAGCGTGGAATAGTCCCTGGGGACCTGGACGACCCGGCTGGCACATCGAATGTAGCACCATGTCTATTCGTCATCTTGGTGAGCAGATCGACATACACGGTGGCGGTGCTGACCTTGCGTTTCCACATCATGCCTGCGAGATCGCGCAATCCGAACACTATACCGAACTCGCCCCGTTCTCGCGCTTCTGGGCGCATACCGGTATGGTCTACCAGGATGGAGAGAAGATGAGCAAGTCGCTCGGCAACCTGACGCTGGTAAGTAATCTGCTCAAGTCATACACGCCCGATGCAATACGTATTGTGTTACAGAGCCACCACTACCGCTATCCGTGGGAATGTTACCCCGAAGACCTCACTCATGCAGCAGAGACCGCTAACATCTTCCACCAACTGCATGAACTAGTCGGGGAGACGCTCTCGGACGAGGAAACAGAAGAGACAACGCTGCTGCACAATCGTTTTACCTCGGTCATGGATAACGACCTGAACACTCCATCGGCTGTACGAATGTTGCGCCAAGCCGCTCAAACCGCTATAGAGAAGCGCGATATCACACTTGGTAGCGAAGTGTTACGCCTCACGAGTGTCCTAGGATTGTCCACATAATAAATTCCATGTGTTCCTCACTGCCTTGAGCAGTGAGGAACACATGGAATTTATTATGTTATGCATTATGTAAAAGCGGCAAGACAACATGGAATGTCGAACCTACCCCTTGCTGGCTTTCCACCCATATTTGACCGCCATGTAACTGCACAATTTGCCGAGTAATCGGTAGTCCCAGTCCCGTTCCTTGAATATGCCGTGTTGCTACTGTCTCGACACGATTGTAAGGGGTGAAGATGTTTTTCAGCGCATCGGCGGGAATGCCTATTCCTGAATCTTGTAGTGTGAGATGAATATTTGTGCCCTCGCTGAAGCTGTGAATACGAATCTTCCCGCCTTTTGGCGAGTACTTTATCGCGTTCGAGAGCAGGTTTGTGACAACCTGCATCAATTTGTCATTGTCGCCTGAAAGACTTGGCAACATGTCGTCAAGCGTGAGTACGACATCGTGCTTGAGAAGAGCTGGACGCATATGCTCAACAACTGTTTTGATAATCCTGTTTAGCTCAATAGGTTCCAGGTGTAGCTGCATACGACCCAACTGCATGCGTTCCAGGTCAAGCAAGTCGCTAATCATGCGATTGAGGCGTCGAGCATCGGTGTTGATATCGGAGGCATACTCTTTCACCTCTTCCTCACTCAATGCCTCGTCCCGGATGAGTTCGCTGAAGCCTTGAATGCCCGTCAAGGTGGTACGAAATTCATGGCTTACGATGGATACGAAGTCGCGCTGTACTTTGTTAGACCGCTCTAAATCCTCATTTGTGGCTTGCAGAGTCGCAAGCAGCTTTGTCATCTCCGCCTGTTTTTGCTCACGTTCAAGGGCAAGGGCGCACAACTTGGTCATAGCAACAATCAGTTCCGTCTCATCGTTCGTATAAACATGAAGAGTTGTGTCATAATCCAGATAAAGAATGCCGACAAGTGTGGCACCAATGTAGACAGGTGCGATCAACATCGACGAAACGTTATGCGGGTTAAATAGCTTGTCGAAAGGTGCCTTTGTCATGTCAGCAACAATAATTTCTGGTAGACGCGTATTTGAGGCAAGGAATCGCTCGTCGAGAAACTCGCTCAACTTTCTATTTGAGCAAAGTGTAAACCATTGCTGTTTTTGTTCTTCGGTCAATCCAATCACGGCGAGTGGATGAATTTGTGCTGTTTCTCGCCGAATCGCTATCAGGCTGACACGTTTACAGGCAAGGACACGTTGTATAAGTTCGACAATGCGTTGTCCAACAAGGTGCTGTGTAGGTGTTGAGGGTGTAGATAGCTCTTGCGTCTGTACCAACACTTTTGCCATCGCCATCAACGCATCGAGTGCATCGTGTGTGCGGCGTTCAAGCTGGTGGCGTGCCGTCACATCGCGGCTAATGGCGATGGCACCTATAATCTCCCCTTTTTCATCGTAGATTGGCGCACCACAAACGTTCGCATAGATTTCGCGCCCATCGAGTGTGTGCGTAAGACAATCCATTGATGTATTGCCTTTGAGTGTCTCTCCACGTAGTAAGCGACTCACAGGCCATTCGTTCTGGAAGAGTAGACGACCGTGTTCATCGCGTAGTTCCAATACCTTCATGCGTGAAAGTGGGCGTGAGACAAAGTCGGGCTGTGCATCAATTCCCAACATTTTACTTGTCGCACTATTCATTTGAATGAGGTTGCCATCTTTATCATAGACCGCGATATTGTCTGCCGCAACCTCAAAAATCGTATCGAGAGCCTCCTGCGTCCGTCTCTCAAAGAGCCTCCTTGCCGTTACATCGCGTCCAATCATGACCGCGCCTATAATTTCGCCAGCGGCATTGCGAATGGGCGCACCGCTAATACTAAGACATACCTCTTTATTACCGAGCGTATGGAGAAGACAATCCATCGCCGTTTCGCCTCTGAGCGTCTCGCCTCGCAATGTACGTTCCAAAGGCCAATGCTCTTTCGCTAGTAACTCGCCGTGCATATTCCGTACTTCAATTCTTTGCACGCGCGAAATTGGACCTAAAGCGTAATCAGATTGCGTACTCGCACCAAGCATATCGCGTGCTGTGCTATTCATTTGTACAAATTGACCATTCTTGTCGTACACTGAAATGTTGTCAGCTACCGCTTCAAAAACCGCCTCTAGTTGACGCGCCCTCTCCTCTGCTTCTCGTGTAGATTGATAGAGACGTTCCTCCAATTGTTTACGCTCAGAAATATCTTCGATCACGCTCACAAAATAGACAAATTGACCTGATGAATCAAAAATGGGAGAAACCATGAGATGAATCCAGAGGATGCCTCCATCCTTGCACAGATAGCGTTTCTCACATACATAGGATTGCGTACCGCCAGCGGCAATGGTCTGTATATATGCAATATCACGGGTATGATCATCTGGATGTGTTATATCCAAGAAAGTGCGCTTATATAACTCTTCTTGTGAATAGCCGAGCAGCGTACACAGATGTTGATTTGCAAGCAGAATGTGCCCATGAATATCTGCATGAAGAATGCCCACGCCCGCTTGCTCGAAGGTGGCACGAAAACGCCACTCGCTTTCTCGTAGAGCCTCCAGACGCATGCGTTCTGTATCAGTGGCTATTCTATTGTTGCTACTGTCCTGAAGTGGTTTCATTGCATTCTCCAGCATTCATAGGCATATCAGTTTTTCAGGCAAGACTCGACCTTTGCGCGTAGTTCCGAAGGGCTGAAGGGCTTGGTGAGGTAGCTGGTCGCGCCATGCTGATAACCATCCTCAACCTCGCTCGATTGCGCGAAGGCTGTCAGGAAGATGACCGGAATGTGGGCGAGCTGCGGGTTTGTTTTGATCGTGTCGGTCATCTGAATGCCATCACACTGGGGCATAGAGATATCTGTGAAAATCAGGTCAGGCCGTTCGCGCTCGATCAATGCGGCACCTTCGATACCGTTGCCAGCGATAAAGATTTCATGCGGTGTCGAGCGTAGAGTTGCCGTGATGAGCTTCTGGATACGTTCCTCATCCTCACAAAAGACGATCTTTGCCATATCTTTACTCCTCTAAATGCTTCTTTTCAGAGCGTAGTTCTTCCCTTTCAGTATACAGACAATAAAAACTCCGAACAGAAAGAAAATAGTCGGGGGGAAAAAAAACACAAAAAAAGAATATTTTAACAAAAATTTTTTTTTATTTATAGTTTTATTAAAAAAAAACGGGGGGGGGTATAGTTTAAC
>CAXUHG010000025.1:26147-31392 GCA_964250805.1 uncultured Ktedonobacteraceae bacterium
AAAAAAACACAAAAAAAAACAAAATTCGGGGTCAAAAAACACACCACTACGTTCTTTATTCCCCCGACTATTTTCTTTCTGTTCGGAGTGCTACACTGTTTCTTGCCTGTATAATGTTAGCTTGCCGTTGTTGTTGCTCAACATCCAGAGCGATACGTTATGCGAGTTTGTATTTGGAGTTACGGCAAGTAACGCGCTATCTTGTGGCGTCTGCGTCACAATACTCCATGTATTATTCGTGGGATTGTAGCGTTGGATATCTGCTACACTCCCTTCTATTATGTTACTAGCCGCGCCTCCTACACGTATTTGAGCCGTTGCGGATGGCACGACGACCGTGCCAGAGGTGGCGATTGGCTGTATATGGGGAGTAGAGCCAGTGCTAGCGTAAACCTGTCCATTGGCATCCACAAACCAGTTCTGTACAAATGAGATACCTTCTGGTGCTTGAAGAGTACGCCATGTTGCTCCACCATTCATACTCATGCGCAACGAGAACAGCGGTTGTAAGATGATATCTTGGCCCGTGTCATAGCTCCTGAGTGGCATCACGCCGACTGTACTGCCTACATACACGATATCGGGATTGTTTGCCGCTATCTGTAGCTTACTGTTAAGAGGCAAGTTTTCCCCAAGCTTTGTCCACGTCTCACCGCCATCATCCGTTTTGTACAGTGTGAGATTGCCACCATAAAGCGTGTTATTCGGCGGCATCGCTGGTTGCAGATAGCCGGGCCATTGTGTGCCAGCAAGCTCATAAACGACTTGAGGATGAGTAGGTGAGACAATATAGTCACGTTCTCCCATCCCACTGTTTCCGCGATTATTGTCAATAACTCTCCACGTATGCCCGCCATCGCTACTCTCAACGAGTCGTGTAACGCTTAACCTTGTCACAACTGATGGCGGTAAGTTTCTCCCTTGTGGTTGTATACTTTGCGCTGGAAACTGTTGTGTTCCGAAAAGCTCATTGCCTACCATGCTTAACTGCTGTACATGCCACACGGTTGCCAATTGGGTATTGTTCGATAGTAGTGCAGGTGCGATATCACTCCACGAGCGACCCCCATCGGTGCTATGTCTGAGTACGTCGGGTACCTGTCCATTGCTCGCACGATGTGCTGAGAGCGCGGTTGTATAGATGTCATCGCTATTCGTCGAGTTCACTGCAATCTGGCATCCTCCATTCAGATGCGTCACCTCCTGCCAATGCGTACCACCATCAGTGCTATGTAGCAGGACGTAGTTTATAGCAGGAATGCTTGTACCCGGACGATAAGGTGTAGGCGTAGTGGTCTGAACAGGAAACGCGCATGCATACAAGACTGCTGAATTGTTTGGTGCCGCTACTATCGACATCACGACGTAGCCATTGAGTACGCTCTGCCACGTTCCTTTAGGGATTTGCATAGTTGCCTTTGTTGTGTTCTGTATATGTTGACTGGCGAGCGTGGTTACATTATAGACGACGAAAAGCGCGATTGCCACAAGCAACCCGACTCCGATGAGCAGAGACAATGGTCTTCCGCGCTTAGGTGTTGTCTGTTGTCTATCTTCCTTCTGCATAGTATTTTCCTCTTGCTTACGCAGCATTGTGTCTTACCCTACATAATTGTGCATGCGTAGAGAAGACGAAAATGGTGAGAGAAAAGTTCCCCTTACAAATTTTCTTGTGTGCATTGACAGGACGCATCTCTTAGGCATATTATGGGCACAAATGGTCGAAGTACATATTGGCCTAGTTGCTGAACAAGGATACAGAGTATGATGCATAACGATGGGCATAAACTTCCCAACGGCGAGAGCGAAGAAGACCTCGAACGGCTCCTTTCACAAGGAGTCACGCTTGATGACAATACGCAAGCGATAATTGCTCATACGACAATCTCCCAGGAAGATGACGAAGATGACTCAAAGCCATTGCAAGGCGATCTTCAAGGGGCATTGGCAGTCTTCGCGGAGGCAGCACAGGATATGGCGACGGCGACAGTCGAATTGAGTCTAGGACGACACTTTGCCTGTGCGGACTTCTGTAATCAAGCGGTTGAAAAGGCGGCACAAGCCGTTAGCGTTCTACACTCTGGGCGGCGTGTCCCCTATGACCACGATCTGCATACTTTGGCGGTCGCCGTTGGCGCACCACCGAATATTCAAGATGAGATGGGTGTGTTGACTCCTTTTCATCCTGAAGCCTTCTATGTCGATACGCCACCGGAAGAGGCCGACGAGGTAATCAGTGCGGAACAGGCGAGCGACTACATTCAACATGCTCGTACTGTACTACGCTGGGCCAGAAACATTGTATTGAGTGCATAAAGGCGTAACCAATTATTTTTGTTATACGTTGGAGGGAAACCTGACATGACACAACAGATTACTCGTTCCGAGTTGGACGAGGCCGTAAAACAATCCCCACGTAAATGGGTCTATCTTTTTAGCGAAGGCAACGCCAAGATGCGTGAACTGCTCGGCGGTAAGGGCGCGGGCGTAGCCGAGATGACCAACGCTGGCCTACCCGTCCCCCCCGGCTTCACCATCACCACCGAAGCCTGCAATGCCTACTACGACGCGGACAAGCACTTTCCACAGGGCATGTGGGACCAGGCTCTCGCTGCTCTCAAGATTGTGGAGCAGCAGACGGGCAAGGGTTTTGGCAAGAAAGACAATCCCCTTCTTGTCTCCGTCCGTTCTGGCGCGAAATTCTCCATGCCCGGTATGATGGATACTGTCCTCAATCTCGGCATCAACGACGAGACGGTGCAAGGCTTAGTTGCCCTCACAGGCGATGAGCGTTTCGCCTACGACGCCTACCGCCGCTTCATTCAAATGTTCAGCAAGATTGTGCTTGACACGAATCCACAGGATTTCGAGCATGTGCTTGAGAAGTATAAGGAACAGGCGCACGTCAAAACCGATGCCGAAATTCCAGCCGCCGACCTGAAAAATCTCGTCGTCGAGTTCAAGCAGATCGCTGAAAAGCAGTCGGGTGAGCCTTTCCCCACCGATGTCTACAAGCAGTTGGAGAAGGCTATCGAGGCCGTATTCTCTTCATGGAACAATAAACGCGCCATCGACTATCGTAACTTCAACAAGATCGAACACACGCTCGGCACCGCCGTCAACGTGCAGAGCATGGTCTTCGGCAACATGGGCAGCGATAGCGGTACAGGCGTCGCCTTCACACGCGACCCCGGCACAGGCGAGAAGCAATTATACGGTGAGTACCTGCTCAATGCACAGGGCGAAGACGTGGTTGCCGGTATTCGCACACCATCCAAAATCAGCCGCTTGCAACAGGACTTGCCACATGTCTACCAGGAGTTTCAGGAGATTGCAAATCGCCTTGAGCAGCACTATAAGGATATGCAGGACCTGGAATTTACGGTAGAGCGCGGACACCTCTATATGCTCCAGACGCGTTCCGCCAAGCGTAGTGCTGCTGCTGCTGTCAAGGCCGCCGTCGATATGGTGGAAGAGGGTCTCATTTCGGAACAAGATGCTGTGAAGCGTGTCGATCCCAACTTTGTGTATCAACTGCTGTTACCACGATTTGATGAGGCTGAAAAAAAGACGGTTGAAAAGCAAGGCCGCTTGCTGGCGAAGGGCCTGAACGCCTCTCCCGGTGCCGCCTTCGGTAAGGCCATTTTCGACGCAGACCGTGCCGAGGAACTTGGTAAGGCTGGTACGGCTGTTGTGTTGGTACGTCCTGAGACCAGTCCTGACGATGTACACGGTATGCTGGTGGCGAAGGGTATTCTCACGGCACGCGGTGGTGCGACAAGTCATGCGGCTGTCGTTGCGCGTGGCCTCGGTCTGCCCTGTGTTGCTGGCACCGAGGGCATTCGTGTCAACGAGGCCGAGCATCTCTTCCGCGTCGTTGGTTCCGACATTGTAATCAAAGAGGGCGACGACATCTCTATCGACGGTACTACTGGTGAGGTCTTCGCTGGCATCATCAAGACGGTTGAGGCCGATTACGATAAAGAAGTCGATTTGAAGAAACTGCTCACATGGGCCGACGCAGAGCGCAAGCTGGGTGTCTGGGCTAATGCCGATTATCCACGCGATGCCAAACGCGCCATCAGCTTTGGTGCCGAGGGCATCGGCCTCTGCCGCACCGAGCATATGTTCATGGAGCAGGAACGCTTGCCCATCGTGCAGAAGATGATTCTCTCGAAGACAACCGAGGAGCGTCAAGTCGAACTTGACAAGTTGCTACCCTTCCAGCGCAGCGACTTCAAAGGCATCTTCGAGGCGATGGTAGACCCCAAGACGGGCGAGGGTTATCCTGTTGTCATTCGTCTCATCGACCCACCACTGCACGAGTTCCTACCATCTTACGAAGAGCTACTTGTTGAGGTGACGCGCCTTGAGACAACTGGCGACAATCCAAAGGAACTGGCGGAGAAGCGCGACCTGCTCGAAGCAGTTGGCGCGATGCGCGAGATGAACCCGATGCTCGGTTTGCGCGGCTGTCGCCTCGGCTTGCTCTTCCCAGAGATCAACGTGATGCAGACGCGTGCCATTCTTGAGGCCGCCCGTGAGTTGGCGCAGGAAGGCAAGAAAATTCATCCCAAGATCATGATTCCTTTGGTTGGACACGTCAACGAGCTAAAAGAGGTGCGCCGTCAGCTTGAGGCCGTCGCCCATGAAATCGCCGACGAAGTGGGCGGAGCCATCGAATACAAGTTCGGTACGATGATCGAACTGCCACGCGCCGCACTAACCGCCGACCAGATCGCCCCCGTTGCCGACTTCTTCAGCTTCGGCACCAACGACCTGACACAAACCACCTTCGGCTATAGCCGCGACGACGCCGAGGGCAAGTTCCTTCTGCGCTACATCGATGGTCTCGACGAGCCAGGAATGAAGCAGAAGGTCAAAATTCTGCCCATCAACCCCTTCCAGACCCTCGACCGCGATGGTGTGGGTCAGTTAGTGCGTATGGCTGCTGAGAAAGGGCGTCAAGCAAACCCGAACCTCGAACTAGGCATCTGTGGTGAGCATGGTGGCGACCCCGATAGCATCGAGTTCTGTCACATGGTCGGTCTCGACTACGTAAGCTGCTCGCCGTTCCGCGTCCCCGTTGCACGCCTCGCGGCTGCACAGGCCGCGCTAACGTCGCACGAGCGCGATAAATAAGGTTTTGTATTAACAATGAATATTGCGAATTTGTTGCACAGGGGCATCCCAGGGGCACAAAATGGCAATATTTATTTTTTTACATTACTGTAAAAAGGTAAAA
>CAXUHG010000025.1:31402-51251 GCA_964250805.1 uncultured Ktedonobacteraceae bacterium
GATTACATCACTTATCTATCATTTCTTTCCAACATGCAATTCAAACTAACTTTTTAACCAGCGTCTAGTCGTTCGTCGGGGGGGGGGAGCGCCCCCCCACCCCCCCAGGCCCGGCCCCAAATTAATTTTTTTTTTTTTTTCAAGTGGGGAAACCTTTTCAAAAAAATTCGCAATATTCATTGTTAACCTTTCCTGTACAAAGGAAAATAACATGGACATCGCACGCATTCAAACGGCCTTGCAAGATGAGCAGATAGATGGCTGGCTCTTCTATGATTTTCGCAAATCGAATCCTGTTGCGTATCAGGTGCTGACATTGCCCGCGCAGGATATGTATACACGACGCTGGTTCTATTTTGTGCCAGCGCAGGGCGAACCAACGGCAATTATCAGTGCAGTTGAGTCACATGTGCTACGTTCATTGCCTGGAACGCGATTGGTGTTCCGCACATGGGAAGAGATGCAGCAGCATGTTCAGAGCTTGCTTCAACCAGGAATGCGGGTGGCGATGGAATATTCACCTATGAACGCGATACCGTATATTGCGCGTGTCGATGCTGGCACGGTTGAACTGGTACGTTCATTCGGAGCCGAAGTAGTGAGTTCAGCTAACCTCTCGCAACGTTTTGTCGCCCAGTTGACTCATGAGCAGATCGAGAGTCACCGTGAGGCGAGTCGTCGTCTCATTGCCGCGAAAAATCAACTCTTCGCCGAACTTACTAACGATTTACAGATTAGTGTGGAGTTAGACGAGTACACGGTGCAACAACGCTTTATGGCTCTTATGGAGCAGGCTGGTTTAGCCGAACCTGAGCCTCCAATTGTAGCAGTCAACGCGAATAGTGGCAATCCACATTATACTCCTACAAGAGAGCAACACCAGCCAATTCATCGTGGCGATCTCATTCTCTTCGACTTCTGGGCCAAACTACCGGATGAAGGTGCTGTCTATGCTGACTACACATGGATGGTCTTTGCAGGGATACGCGACGAGATTCCACCACGCCAACGTGAGGTGTTCGAGATTGTGCGTCGCGCCCGTGACACTGCCATTACCTTTGTGCGTACACGCCTCGCCGCAGGTGAACGCGTTGAGGGGCGGCAGGTCGATGATATCACACGCACCGTGATAGTAGACGCAGGCTATGGCGACTACTTTGTACATCGTACTGGACATAACATCACGACCGATGAACACGGCAATGGTGCAAACAACGATAACTTCGAGACACAGGATGCACGCATTTTGTTGGAAAACACTTGCTGCTCTATCGAACCAGGCATCTATCTGCCCGAATTTGGCGTGAGAAGCGAGGTTGACCTGCTCATACTTGCGCACGATGCTGAGGTGACGGGTGTGCCTGTACAGGAGGAGATTACTGTACTGTTGTCAGGGCTTTCCAATTCTAATACAAACAGCAGTGACCAGTGAGGACCAAATCAAGCAGGTACTCCAGTGAAGACGTGAATACTTTTGTTCACGCAAGGATGGGTGGAAGCTGTCGCAATTGCTTCCACCCTTCCCCGCTTTGGCTAACGAATAGTTGGAGTTACTGTGTGGGCTGAAGTTTCCACTGCGAATTGGCCTCTCCTCCATAAGGCCATTGAATGAGCGATCCTCCATTACTCGTTGAATCGCCGTTTATGTTTAGTACCAGATTACTCTTTTTATTGATAATCTGATAATAATTGCTGTCAGTCGGGGTGATCTGCCAGAGCTGGTCATCACTGCCAGTGTAGGACTGTAATGAGACTCCAGCTCCCTGAGTCGTTGAGCCATTGTCCACATCAACCGCGAGGCCATTAAAATCGCTGGTAATCTTATAGTAGCCTCCACTCACTGCTGTAATGTCCCAATGTTGGTTAGAGCCACCGTTGTCAGCCCACTGCACCAGATCGGTTCCGACCCCCCCAAACGAAGTGTCATCAATGTCCAGACCACTATTACGATTGACGATTGTGTATTTTCCATCTGCCACTGATCCAGAGCCAGGGGTAGTCGTTGGACTTGGTGTTAGGCCGGGTGTTGGTGTTAGGCCGGATGTTGGCGTTGCCTGAGGCGTTCCGATTGTGCCAACCGCCGAGGAGTCGCCATAGGCAAAGCCGTTGCCGCCAAAGCCCACGTAAACGCGACCTGAAATGTTCATATCACCACTGACGACATTGACGTGATCGTAGATTCCCAGAGGATACTGAGAAGCGAGATCCCAGGAGACTCCCTGATCAACTGAACGCCAGATGCCATACTGATTATTGACCTCACCATAGATGTAGACCGCAGGGTAGGACTGACCACCGACCGATTTCCCAAAGCCAAATGCTGATGCATACTGCACTGCTGCGATGTTGGTCCAGGTATCACCAGCATCGGTCGTATAGGCGAGTCCTCCCTGAGCAGTACTCACCCAGACGTTGTTCGCATAGCCGGGGACTGCATGAACCTGCCCATAGACATGCGAGTCGTTATTTGCACTGGTAGGAGCATGAGTGGCTCCTTGAATCCAGGTCTTGCCTCCATCGGTTGAGCGGTAGAAGATGCCGTTTTCTCCTGCAACGCAATAGAGGTAGAAGTTTCCATTTACTTTATCGGCATCGAGTGCTCGCTTGGAACCCCACCAGATCATGCGATGTAGATCGAGTGCATTATCCAGACCAGTTGTTCCCTGAGTCCAGGTTGCGCCTAGATCATCGGTGTAGTAGGGCTTTTTATTGTTAGTGGGCAACCACACGATGTTATGGGTATCGGTAGCAGAGACGGCAATATTGCCACCATAAAGATCAGAATAGTTGCGGCTTCCGCTAAACTGCGTCCAGGTCTGACCACCATCAGTTGAGTAGCCGCTCTGATCTGGATTTATGCCACGTGTGTCTGTGGAGACGGCTGCCACGAAGCTTGGAGTCCCACCACTGTAGTTTAAGCTGAGGCCAGCGGAAAACTTGTTGGTGAGAATCGGTTGCTGTGGGTACTTATCTGGATCATCGTGGTAGAAGCCGTTACGATCATAGATTGAGGTTACTGGCTTGCCACCTGGAGGGGCAATGATATCGGTTGTCACGGTCTCTTCAATGCCATTGCTGGTAAAGACCCAATTAATAGTAGAATCGCTCAAGTTTGTTGCTACCCAGACGCCGGTTCCTTGTGGAAACCAGAGCTTATTGGGAGTCTGAGGATCAAATTGGATACGGGCACTACTCATATATCCTGACTCATCAGTGTTAACGATCCAGGGAATATCCGGCGAGGAGACTGAGATGTTGAGGGTATCCCAATGTGCTCCACCATCGGTTGAGCGCCAGAGATTTCCATTGGAGACGCCACCGGCTGCTACGAAGATACGCTGAGCATTAAAAGGATCAACGGCTACTTCAGAGGCATTCCCGGAAGGAGTGATATCGGTCCAGGTATTGGTACTAGGGACGTACTTCTGTACTTGTGTGTTGTTGAAAGAGACAACATACAATGTTCCATCAGGGCCTAGGCTGTCAGAGAAAGGAATGCCTGTGCTTGAAAGAATATTGGTCCAACTGGCACCCGCATCGGTGGATGTATAGATGCCCTGACCTGCTACACCGACGTAGATGCGGTTGGTCTTGCCATTGGTCGTGCCACTATTGGGATCAAAGACCACAAATTTGACGCCGACAGGATTATTTGTATCGCTGTTGCTGCCGACTGGAATCTGGCTCGTTGAGACTTGATTCCACGTTGCAGCCCCATCGGTGCTGACCCACAGACCCTCGGTACGTGAACCGAAGTAAACAACGTTCTCATTGTTGGGATCAACGGCTAGCCGCTCACCACCCTGCCGATATTCGGCATTGCCATTCATTGGCCAACGCTGACCGCTATCGGTCCAGGTAGCTCCACGGTTAGTACTCTTGAGGATGCGTCCAGTCGGAGTGCCATTGTTGATATCATAAGTTGTTCCAGCAGCCACATAGACAATCTGATCGTTGCTTTTGCTGAGTGCAATGCTCTCAACATTGTAATCACCAGGGTCAGGGTTGGGGACGGCATTGGCGGTCAGGAGCTGGGTCCAGGTATTGGAACTAGCGTCCCAGCGGTAAGCTCCGCCCACATCAGTGCGGGCATAAACCAGATTTGGCGTTGTCGGGTGAATTGCCATGCCTGTGACAAAGCCGCCGCCACCAATCTTGAGCTGCTTCCAGTTGTACGTGTTAGAGAGATCCGCTGCCTTCACTGGCGTCGCATCAATTGCATTAAAAATGAAGGCCACCATCAGCGCAATGGTGCTGAGAATGCTTACAGTCGTTGCAAGATACCGTCGTCGGACTGCACGTCGCGTGCTCATTATTACACTCCTTCATCAAGTGGAAAGTTACATCGGAATAACAATCGCTACTGCATCGTAGCCAGTTCACACTCTACCATTTGCTACACAAATGGCACATGTGGAAGTACCTTGTCTAGTTACTCACCCCCTTTCCTATGACTATAGGTACGCTTAACATCCCGTCCTTATGACAGTATGACTGTCTAAAAAGGCATAGAGACTCTCTACTGTATTCATCAGTGAACACAGATGAAGAGGCCAGCTTGTTATCTACTGCTTGTTCAAATGGACAAGCGGACAAGCAAAGGACAGGACAACAACATGAGTAACTTACTCTCTTCTTCGTGGCAGGCCATCAGAAAGAAAGCAAGGTGTTAGCAAAAGGAGTCGATGAAATTTAGAGTAGTGTTGAGTACGAAAAAATTTTGTATGTTTTCCTTTTTTATAACGTTCTGTTCTAAAACAGGGACTACATAAAGTATAATGAAGAATTGTGAAAATGTCAAGCCTTATTCTAAAATTCGCATTATTTACAGCTTATAAAGTCGTTTATATATATTTTAAGGAGTGATGCATCGGTTTGTGTGTTCAATAGCAAGGAATTGTATTATTGAGACTACTGCTGTATCCCTCTGCTCTAAATCAGAGTACCTATTTTCAACGACAGATTTTTTAAGAGAACGTGGTGATGGAGAGAAAACCTATCATCTTCATCACCACTGCAGGTGGGAGTTTTAAGCGAGGATTGGTGAACAACTACTCAGGATGCTGTTCAAGCCAGTATGCAAGAAGCAAAAAGATAGCAGCCGTCCAGCAGACACCAGGGCAACGAAGCCCTTTACCAGTTAAGGCATCATAGTTTTCATAAAAACCAGGAGATTGAATTATCATATCGCAGTAACGTTGTGCTATCTGACGCGCCAGTACTATCTCACCAGCAGCAGCCAGCCCATCGACGATTTGATACGTAGGAGGTGCCCAGATAGGTCCGCGCCAGTAGCCATCGGACTCATACTTGGGGCTACGAAATGACTCACTGGCAAGACCATGCTCGGTTAAGAAAGGACCTCCATCTACAAGGTCCGCTTTCAATGCATTGATAATATCTTGCGGTAAGCCTTTTCCCAGCATAATGGGCAGATAAAGTTGCAGTGAATACACATGCTTTTTGGTAGTGGAACCTACTGCATGCGAGGAAAAGTGGTTATTGACCACCGCATACTGTAGCAAGTTCTGTAATTGTTCTTGCGCACGGTCATGCCAACGCTGTGCATCTTCCGGTTGTGCCAGGATCGTTGCCATAAAAGCCAGCGTCTCCATTTGCAAAATTAGATAGGTCGCCAGATCGACGCCTTCTATCGGTAAACCCGAATCGAAGACTGTTGTGTTGTCCCAACCGGAGTCATTCCCATCGTAATAAAGGGGCAGGTCGTGCGGACCAGCACGCAGTGTGTACCACCATTGCGTCAGACGACTCAGTGGTTCATAGAGCAAAGCTAGGTACGAGCGTGATGCTTCGACGCCCAATAGCTCCACAAGTTTGCGAATCGTCCAGCCGTAGATCGGTGGCTTTGTATGACCGTATACTACGCCTCCATCGTTGATGGTATCGGGTAATGTACCATCAGGCGTCTGATGATCGAACGCCAGGAGAATTTGTTGCCATGCGAGGTCAGCGTCCACTGGCGCAACTGCTAGAGCATGAAAGCAGTTGTCCCATGTCCAGATAGAATTCATCCATGCTTTACTCGAAAAAATCGCGCGCCGAGTGATAGGGCCGTCAATTGGCACCTCGCAACTCCAAAGTAAGAGTAGTGCTTGCTCCGCAGCGTCATGGTAGGGTGCTGGGACTGGCGGCATCGCTTGCCGCCAGCGTTCAAATTGAGTTGCAAATCGTTGTGCTGCCTGCTCAATATCTGCGGGGCGATAATGCCAGAACTCCTCAAAGCGAATGAAACGGAAGGCACCAGATGATTCACCGGAATATTCAATGACTCCCACGCTGGGACTTGTAAGCACAGTCTGCTCATTAGCAACAAACTGATGAATATATTGTGTGCCCTGGTCAACTAGGCAAAGTTCGCCAGTGAGCATTCTATACTGAGTCTTATACGGTTTCAATGGAGAGAAACGTAGATCGACGCCATGAGCCTCAAAAAGAATTGTCTGTGCATCGGCGAAAGCAAATGTAACCAATCCTCCATTTTGTGCAGTCACATCGAGGCGATGAGGATAAGCCTTCCAGGTATAAGGAATTTCAGCATCATTGTGTACGAGTACAAGCTCAAAAAAATTGGAGGCCCAGAAGTCCATCCACTTTTCGGACATCGCTTTACGAGCGGTCGTACAATAAACTAAACGCTGCCCATCTGCTTTGAATGCCAAAAAGGATGCGGGCGAACTAAAATAAATCTCGCTCAAGTTATAAGAAATCATATCCACTGCTCACTGTTTCTTTTTTTATGATGATACGCAGACTTCTTCTAACATACGCCTGTATGAAGCTGAAGCTCGCTCATCATATGTTGCTTACAGTGTACTCGACAGGTGTAGAGATAGCAAGGATGCATTACATGGGAAAAGCTATCTAGCAGCCAAGAGAGTGACTTGCATATCGAGCGTCGCGAAATCTCTTTATCGTTCATGCTTCACAACATGCTAGCTGTAATACGTACCGAAAATATGTCGTCTTTGTCAGAAGAAATGAGAGGTAAAGGAACAGGGATGTATGCTACGCTACAAGCAAGGAAATGTCCCCAATACTAGGAAAAGTATCAAGGAGAAGAACGCGAAGTTATCACCCAATTGGATGGTGAGGACATTGTCACTACCACATGCGATTTTCAACGTTTATGGTCCGAATTTCAGGAGCAGCGGACAGGATATCACATTGCTTTGCAAGCAACACTAGCCAATATTTTTGTGATGGTGAGCAGAAGTACACTCCTCTTGCAGAACATACATCTGGACGTTTCCAGAAACACTATGCGACATGATATTCATCAGGCACTTACCTACATGCAGCATCATTTTCGTGAACCGCTTATGCTCGAAGAGGTTGCACGACATGCAATGCTTTCACCAAACTACTTTAGTGAATGTTTTCATCAGACGACGGAGCAGCAGTTTCAACGATATCTTCAGTGTCTACGCTTGCGTTTTGCTCGTTCCCTCCTCAGTGTCTCATCACTACCAGTAACGACGATTTGTTTCTCTGCTGGCTTTACATCCTTAGCGCATTTTGAGCGCACATTCAAGCAACAATTTGGACTGTCGCCACGAGCGTATCAACAACACTGCTCTCAAGAAGAAAAGGATGTAAACAGTGCTTCATCATAGTGTGACTTATTCGTCCTCTAAATCTCCTGAGTGAGAAAAAGTTAAGATGCTTGACGATATACCATAACAAGTGTTGTCATCGCCAAGCATCTCAGGTGATTTAGTCTTTTTTCCAACGCGCGTAGTCACTAGAGGTCAAAAGTTCAGGCTGACTGCACGTACTCTTCAAAAAGATGTGCCGCTCTTCAGAAGAGGATTGTAGAAGTGCTTCAATGACCTCCAAGACATGATAGGCGAGTTCACCATTCGCACGGTAAGCACGGTTCGTATTCAATGCACTGATCATGTCCGCCAGTCCCAACCCACGACTATTCTCTGTATAACCATGCGTCAGTGGAACATCCTGCCAGTTCTCATCGTTGGCTTTGCGTAGGAAGACCGGTCCGCCAAAAGTGTTGGGATCAGGTACACTGAGTGATCCTTCGGTACCGTAGATTTCGATAGAGGGAAGATGATGGTGCCAGACATCAAAGCTGGTGATGAGCGTGCCAATTGCTCCGTTGGCAAACTCCATCGTCCCTGTGATATGCGTGGGCGTGTTTACCGCAATTGTGCGTCCGGGGTTGGGCTGGCTGGTAACAACGCGTTCAGGAAAGGTAATTTTGTTCATTCCAGTCACACGACGTACCGGTCCGAGCATTGCGACGAGCGCGGTCAGATAATATGGACCGAGATCGAATAGTGGTCCCGCGCCTGGTTGATAGAAAAACGTGGGATCAGGATGCCAGTGTTCCATACCGTGACTGAGCATAAAAGCTGTTGCCGCTATCGGTGTCCCGATGACCCCCTCATTTATCAATTGAATGCATGTTTGCAGTCCACCGCCGAGAAAGGTGTCCGGTGCACATCCTATAAGCAATTTGTTAGCTCGCGCAACCTCTAGCATAGCCTGCCCGTCAGCACTGTTAATCGCCAGGGGTTTTTCGCTGTAGACAGACTTGTTCGCCTCCAGAGCTGCCATTGAGACGCTTGCGTGAGCTGCAGGAATGGTTAGGTTGAGTATAATCTCAATCTCTGGATCGGCGAGCAACTCCTCAACACTACAAGCTTTGGGAACGCCGAATTTTTCAGCTTGGACCTGTGCTCGTGAAAGATCGATATCAGAGCAGGCCGCAATCTGTAGATTACTGAATTGTTGGGGTGCCAGGAGATAGATAGAACTGATGTTCCCACAACCAATGATTCCAATCTTAATTGGTCGCTTCATCATTTATTGTTGTCCCTCTCTTTTGTCTGGAGAAAGTACTCCAAGGAAATGCGAGCACTCTGCAGCGAAGGTAAGGTAGGTGCGTCGTGTTCGACCACGCTCCAGATACCCTGCTGTTGTGCAAAACCGACGATGCCTTGCATATTTAAGGTGCCCTGACCAACTTCGATCATGGTATGATTCTCAGTCATATCTTTTACATGAATCAATGCGACCCGTTCTCCTAGTTTCTGTAATACCAGTAACGGATCATAGCCACTGTAAGCAGCCCAATATACATCCAGTTCAATCTTTACGAGTGCAGGGTCGGTGGTCTCCAATAGGTGGTCGAGCCAAGTACCCCCATTTCTATTTGCGAATTCAAAATCGTGGTTATGATACCCAAACGTGATGTCTGCATCGAGACAGTGCTGTCCAATCTCATTCAGATGGTGTGCAAGCACTTGAAGATTCTCTAACCCACGCCATTCCGGGGCAAGCGAGGGCAAGACTAACGTGGAACACCCTATGGAGTGGCAAAAGGCGAGAGAGGCATCCAGTTTCTCACCTGTTAAATCAGGCAAGGCTACATGAGTGCTAACTGCTTGTAGCCCTGTTTCAGTAAGCAATGCTTTAATGGCTGAAGCGGAAAGATCGCCATAGCCAGCAAACTCGACTCCGTTGTAGCCTATCGTTGCCACACGTTGTAGCGTTGCAGCAAAATCCTTTTGTGTTTCGTCACGTACCGTGTAGAGTTGGAGCGCAACTTGACTAGAACTCATAATGTTGTTTACTCTCTTCCTTGCATTCATACGAAAAGCCAGAGAGACTTGTCTCTGTTCTAAAACAATAACACAAAAAGAAGGAAGATGCTAGATAGTTACAAGTTAATTTTCCTCACATTTCTTTTACTATGACAAGATACTTGACAACCGTCAAATTTACAGGTATTATTGTTTTAGAACAGAGATGTGTTGCAGATATGAGAGGTAGAAGAGAAGTAACATCTATGAAAGAAGTGATCAGGAGTTTTGACGAAAGCTCAGCGCCCTCCACACTCAAACAGCGTCGTTCAGAACAGTCCAGACGTACCAATGCTAGGGTTGAGGATGTCTGTGAACGTCTACGATTGCTTGCTCTGGAATTGGGGCCAGGCAGTCGTTTGCCTACGATTCGTGAGCTGTGTGGCACCTTGAATACGTCTAGTGCAACGTTGATTACCGCACTAGATTTACTTGAGAACGAGCAAATTTTTTATCGCGAAGAGAGACAAGGTATCTTTGTTTCAAAAACGCTCTTGAAACGTTCCGTTCATATTGTGTTCAATATCTCAACCTTCTCGGATAATGCATCCTCTCCGTTCTGGTCCTTACTTTGGGGACATCTGACTCGGATAGCAGAGCAACGGTCAACAACAAAAAACGAGCACATTTCCTTTCACTTTCTCTATCGTCCACCATCACAGCCCATACCAGAAGAACATCTTTCTCTACTCAATTCTCCATCTACAGATGGCTGTCTGGTCGTTGGTTTTAACACGCACAGTGATGACCATCGTTCTTTGCTCAAGGTGCCGCATGTCGTTTTTGCGGGTGGAGGAGATTGGATGGCGAAGTATGATAATGCGGTCTCAAGTCGCTTGGCTGCTGAAGCACTAGCCCGTCATCATTGCCAGCGAATTGGGTATTGGTCTGCAACGCCTCATGATATAGAAGACACTTTTTACGAAGCGTATTTCTTTTCTCAGGCATTGTATGAGCAAGGCTTTGTGGTTGATCGTTCGCTTTTTCGCTTCATTCCAGAGCTATCGTCACCAACGACTCGACCACTGACCTATCAAGAACGCGGGTATTTGTTGGCAAAGGAGGTGTATGGGTCCTCCTCTTATGGCAAAAAACCCGATGGACTCTATGTTGGTGATGATCTCATGACCGATGGGGCATTAGTGGCGTTTGAGGAACTGGGAATACGGCTTGGAGAAGACGTGCATCTGGTCTCGCACTCGAATGCGGGCTCTCCTATTCTCTTTGGGCGGAGCAAGCATATGACGTTGCTTGAGCAAAATTCAGAGGACCTGGTACAGAGTATGTTTTCTCTGCTTGAGTCCTTGATGAATGGAGAGAGACCACGTGAAGATAGCATCTACATTCAACCCCATGTACGAGAGGAGTGATTTCTAAAAGTTTACTAGGACCTTTATATGTGCTTCAAGAGACGTGTATAGCGTTTAGAGAAGCATCTATATAGAGACATTTATATGTCTCTTCGAGTATACAAACGGACATCAGTATGACTTCGTGTTCGTTTGTCCTTACTTGCGTAACAGTGGGTGTATCTGTATGTTCAGTAACGGACAACCAGAATGCATGTACTTATCTAGTGGAATTTTGTCTCATCACCGGAGAGGTCTCTCTGAGTAAAGCAAAGGAGCAAACACATGACTCATTTTCCACGCATGACTCGACGACGTTTCGTGCAAGCTACCGCAATGACTACCGCTATTGCTGGCATGGGCGATGTCCTAGCTGCCTGCTCAAGTTCGACAAGTTCAAATAGTAAGACCATTACAGTAAAGTATTGGGACAGCTATGTCACTCAGTCTCCCTACATCCAGAACGAAATCAAACTCTTCCAGAAGGCGCATCCCGACATCAAAATCGCTAGAACTATACAGTCTGGTGATACTTACGACAACCTGTTCGCCTTATCTCTACGGAGTAATACTACTCCCGATATCGCAACAATTCCAGCAACTCCAACATTCTATGAGCAGATTCAGAAAAACTGGTGGTTGCCACTCGATAAGTGGGCAAACGCGCAGTGGCGAGCAAAGTTTCCTCCTCTCGCATTGCACGAGGGGAGCAATATCTTCAACGGAAAGCTGTATACGGCACCCACAACATCTCTAGCGGTTCCCTTCCAATTGTATGTCAACAATGCCGTATTTCGTAATGCGGGTCTAGTGAACAGCGATGGTTCGATTCAAGTTCCGCGCACATGGGATGACGTGACTCATGCTGCTGAAGCGATCAACAAGAAAAGTGGCGGACAAACGTATGGGCTTGGCTTCGGCAATGGCACCGTTAAGCTGCTCAACTGGTGGCTCTTCGTTTTCTTGATCGGTGCGGACTGCCCTGGTGGTCCTGGCAACCCAGACTTGCGCGTTGGCAAGTACACCTTTGCCAGTAACCGCAACTACTTCGACTGGATTCAATTGTTCAAAGAATGGAAGACGAAAGGGTACATTTACTCCGATGCCTTGAGCATTTCAGACGAGGTTGCGCGTGCCTACTTTGAACGAGGTAAGTTTGGTATGACTGTTGGTGGCGTGTGGGACCAGTCCGAGTGGACATCGCATCAATTCACCGATTATAGCCTTACTACGTTAATAGGGATACAAGACCCGCCACAAACCCTCTTCCCGGTGGAAGCAGGAGGAGCGACTTACGCAATCTCAGCAAAAACAAAGTATGCAGATGAGGCATGGGCTTGGTTCGATTGGCTATACAGCGTCGATGCGGGAAAACGTTGGGTACAAATGGGCGAGGACCTGTCAATTTATCCTCAGAACAATAACCCCGCATACAACAGTTTCAAGCCTTTCTCTCAATACGTTGCGACTGCCAAGTATTCCGTGACAGGCCCTGACACAACAATCCGCAATCCTGAGACCAGCTATGTCTCACCACAGCCAGTCACTCCTGCTTTAAGTGATGTTGTCACCGGCTACTATACTGGTCAAATTGGCGATCTCCATGCCGCGCTTTCAGAGCTTGAACAGAAGTCGCAGAAGGCGTTAACCGATGCGATTGCACTGGCAAATAAGCAGAATCACAAGGTGAGCATTAACGACTACATCTTCCCCGACTGGGACCCGTCGAAACCATACATAACCAAACCCGCGTCTTAGTCGAAATGCGTACTTAGAATGAAGATAAGGAAGAACGTGTCTATGCCCGTTCTTCCTACCTCTTGTAGCCCACGAGCATACTTTTCCTGAAAAGAGGTTGTCTTATGCAAGTTTTAACTTCGCCACCTGCTGCCGAGCAAAAGCGGTCTGTGCAACCCAAACGACATTCGATAAGCATCTGGTCACGCATGCGAACAAACATATGGTCCTACGTGTATCTTGCCCCGATGCTGCTCCTGTTGTTGGCATTTACAATCTATCCTAATGTTGCGTCGCTGGGTTATACGCTGTACCAATGGAATGGTATCGGTGATCCGGCTGGCTATGTGGGATTAGATAACTTTACAAGCGTCATTGCTGATCCCTTTTTTTGGGCTGCCTTTCAGCACACGTTTGTCTATACGGCTGTGCTGGTTCCTATTCAACTTTTGCTTGCTTTGATTCTGGCACTGATTCTTAACAATCCCAAGCTTCGCTTCTCAACCTTTTACCGTGCGGTTTACTTTATTCCTTCTGTTACCTCACCTGCGATCATCGCCATTGTGATTCAATTGATGATTACGAATTTCGGTGATGACCTCAACGACACGTTGATTCGGCTACACCTGCTTTCTCAGCATATAGACTGGCTTGGCGATCCGAGATTTGCGCTGGGTATCATCATCGCTATCGGCATCTGGTTGGGGCTAGGTATCAACCTTGTGTACTTCATGGCGGGTCTACAAACGATTCCTACTGATTTATATGAGGCCGCTCGCATTGATGGTGCAGGCAGTGTTACCCGTTTTCTGTACATTACGGTTCCACTGTTGCGCTCCATTGGGCTGATTATCCTCATTCTTGCCATTTTGGGCAGTTTACAGGTTTTCGATCTCGTGTTGGTGATGACGAATGGGGGACCATATGGAGCAACAGAGGTGGTAAACACCTACATCTATCATCAAGCTTTCGGCGATGCTCGTCTCAATCTGCAGCCCAATGTCGGCTTTGCCTCTGCAGCCTCGCTCTTCTACGGCGTCGTTTTGATGGGTCTTTCGATTGCACAAATATTCATTTTCCGCTCCATCAATCGACAGCGCAATAGCTGGAAAAGCTAGAAAGGAGAATTTTTTATGCAATCGACTCTTCCAAGTGTGACGCAGCATGTACAAGAAAAACAGGTGAGACGCAAGAAGCGGAGCAGCGAGTGGAAACTGCTACCAGTTCATTTGATTCTTCTGATCGTAGGCTTTGGCTGGGTGTATCCCTTTTTGTGGATGGTTGGCAGCTCGCTCAAGACGATACCTGACTTTTTTAATCGCGGCCTGAATATTCTGCCTGGACATGTGGCTTGGGATAACTTTTCCAGAGCATGGAACGAAGGAAACTTTGAGCAGTACTTTGTGAATACGGTGATAATTTCTGCCTGTGTTGTCTGCCTTGTTGTTATAATTACCGCTATGGCAGGCTATGCACTCGCACGCACACGATTTCCCGGCAAAGCTCTGGTACTTGGCCTGATCGCTCTTACGCTCTTTCTCCCTCATGGCTACACCATCATTCCAATCTTCGACCTGATAACACAACTTGGCTTGCTCAACACGTTAAGCTCTGTCATCATCGTCGAGACAGCCGGTGGTGTTGTGTTTAGCACCTTCCTCTTCATGGGGTACTTTTCAACCATCGACAGCGAGATTGAAGATGCCGCACGCGTGGATGGTGCTAGTTTCCATCAGCGTTTCTGGATGATAATGCTTCCCCTATCTGGACCCATGATCGCAACGATTGCGCTCTTCACATTTATTGGATCATGGAACAACTTTTTCATTCCGCTCGTCTTCACGCTTGCTGTGCCGGAACTACGCACATTAGCAGTGGGCATGTTCGCATTCATAGGGGAAAACACCGTCGATTGGACGGCGTTAGCGGCTGGTTCGGTGATTACACTAGCACCAATTATTCTCGTCTTTGTTTTGTTGCAACGTTACTTTATCAATGGCATAGCGGGTGCCATCAAATCGTAGTCATACGATATCCGCCGTTGAGGAGAGACCTCTGTGCATGAACGCATCCGTTTGATTACGAGAGGTGATGATCTGGGTACTTTTCAGGCAGGAAATCGTGCAATCGTCGATGCCTTTCAGCATGGTATATTGCGGAATGCCTCTCTTATGGTGCCCACGCCCAATTTTCTTCATGCCGCCCACTTAGTGAGAAATCTTCCGGGTTTGTGCCTGGGCTTACACATCACTCTCACCTCGGAGTGGATTGCTCCGCGCTGGGGACCCATCTCTCCACCAGAAGTAGTGCCGTCTTTGGTTGACAAGGATCGCTGCTTTTTTTCTACCGTTACGGACCTCTTTCGTCACGGCATTATCGTAGAAGAGGCAATGCATGAAGTAAGAGCGCAGTTAGCTCTTGCTCGCTCGCTGAAACTCGATATTCGCTACCTTGACGAGCATATGGGTGTTGGTTGGATTTACGAACGTACTGACTCTGCACACAAACGTCTGACAAATGCCTTTCGGCAACTTGCATATGAAGAGGGGCTTATCTGGCACGAAGACATTGCCAATATGCAAAATTTAGACATCAACCAACTAGAATTGCTTCCGTCGCTTAACAAGCTACAAGCGGGTAGTTATGTGATGGTTACCCATCCTGCCTATGTTGAACCTGAGACACAGGCTGTTGTAGGGCAGTCGTACTCTCAACCAGGAGAGTTTGCCCACGCTCGTATGCACGATTACCTGCTCCTTTGTGATCCAGAGGTGGCGCGAGTCGTGCGCGAACGCAACATACAACTAGCCCGTTACGACGAGGTTCTCTCGTATCCCGCACTTCTCTAAGAAAATGTTCCTTATTAGGAAGGGATGGAAAAACTCATCGGGGCATTGGGAGTTCCGATGATAGCTTCTTATTGTCATAAGAAAGGGAGAATACAATGTTGAATTATTCTGTGCGAAGACGCACCGCAGTTACGGCTGTGCTGCTTAGTGTAGCATTGCTTTCTGCAACACTACTTGCCTCTATCAATTCCTTGGCGGTAAAGACGAAGGCCGCCAGTATCTCATCTCAGTACACATGGCATCAGCTCAAGATTGGTGCAGGCGGCTTTGTCACAGGTATTGCTCTGTCCCCCACTGTCTCTAGTCTCAAGTATATCCGTACCGATGTCGGCGGAGCCTATAAGTTGGGACATAACAATACGTGGCAGCAATTGATTACGGCAAGTGCTGTCCCCAACCCAACTCAGCAAGACTATAACGTTGAGAGCATCGCAACCAGTGCAAGCAACCCCCAGACACTCTACCTTGCCGTCGGCAGCGATCTCACTAGTCAAACGGGACGCATCCTCAAGAGTACCAATCAAGGCCAGACCTTTACGGATAACGGGCAACGCTGGTCAATGGGCGGCAATGCTGCCTATCGTCAAGGGAGCGAACGGCTCGCCGTTGATCCTAACAACGATAACGTCGTGTACTTTGGTTCACGTGAAGGTGGTTTGTGGGTCACAACCGATGGCGCACAAACATGGACTCAGATTCCAACGAGTAGTATTCCCGTCGGTACCAATAGCGGCGATCCGGTAGGCGACAAATATGTCATCTTCGACCCCACTAGTGGAACAACCAACGGCAAGACCAACCGCATCTACGTCGGCGTGGCTGGCTATGGCGTCTACGTCTCTAATGATGCTGGCGCGACATGGAGCAACATCATCAGCTCTACCCTCATTCCGTTTAGCGCAGATATTGCATCCGATGGCACGTTCTATGCTGGTCTTGATGCGACTTCTGGTGTTGGCGCACTGGATAAGTACTCTCCCTCAACTGGGACGGTGACGACGATTTCTCCCTCTACCAGTGTGAACGATTATGAAGTTGCCGTTGATCCTTACAACCCACAGCGCGTCGTTGTAGCCTCAGGCGGCGTGTCAAATGGCAATCTGTGGCGCACAACCAATGGCGGGAGTACCTGGGATACGCTGAGTACCAGCCTCTCCTCATCCACAATCCCCTGGGTGACGAACACCGACGAAGGAAACTATCTCTCTAGTGCCAACATTCGCTTTGATCGGTTTGTCCAGGACAAGCTCTGGTTTCCCGAAGGTATTGGCTTGTGGTACTCAACCGATAACACGGGGTCAAACATCAACTGGAATTTCTACTCGAAAGGCGTCGAAGAGACCGTGACCACTGACCTCATCGCGCCTCCGGGTGATGCCCCAATCTCCGACATCTACGACCGCCAGGGCTTTTATCATGCCGATGTCAAGACCTATCCTTCGCAGCCGCTCCTGGACAATGCGTTCTGGGGTGGAACAAGCCTGGACTACAGTGGAGGTCATCCATCGACAGTTGTGACTGTACAAGCCAAGAATAACTACTATCCGTCGTTGACGGGACGGGGAGCAACCTCGACCGATGGCGGCAAGACATGGAAGCTCTTCGGCAGTACACCCAGCAACAATGTTGGTGGCAACATCGCAATTTCCGCAACCGATACCAACAATCTCGTCTGGTTGCCAAGTACAGGCAACTTCGGACAAGGCAACGCGCCCTACTACTCCACTGATGGTGGGCAGACGTGGACGCAAAGTACTGGTATCACCGACTCTAAAGATACGCACTGGCTTTTCTGGTGGGGGTCTAAACGGGCATTAGCCTCCGACAAGGTGAACAACGCCTTCTACGCCATCACCTTCTCAATCGGTAGCTCTGCCACCGGAACCTTCTATAGTTCAACCGATGGAGGCAAGACCTTTGTGCAGGCTCCTAATTCCCCAGCCTGTGCGCAAAGTGGAGATTGTCATGTCTATGGGCAGATTCATGCGGCTCCAGGGTATGCGGGCAATGTCTGGTCGAGTGCGGGCAAGGATGGTTTGTGGTACACCACCGATGCTGGACAAAGTGCCTGGACAAAGGTGAGTGGAGTGCAACAGGCGCGTGCCTTCGGCTTCGGCAAGCCCCTTGCAGGTTCTAAATATCCCGCCATCTACCTATATGGAGAAGCCAATGGAGATAGCTCTTTTGGCATCTATCGCTCTGCTGATGAGGGTGCGACATGGACGTTACTCTCGACGGCACCGCTGGGCATCTATGACTCGGCGAATGTCGTCACGGGAGATATGAATAGGTCTGGACGCGTCTATGTTGGCTTTAGTGGCAATGGTTTTGCCTATGGCGATTACAAGCGCTGATTCTAACGCGAACGTCATTGCTGATATTCAGCTTCCAGTAGTATGAGAATAGTGCGTGAAGCCTATTCAAAACATTGATACATTGGCAACGGTAGGAGTGATCTATGAGGGCATGCATGAAAACTCGACCTTTGCCAATGTCTTAGTCACGAGAGGGGTGTAAGGTATTTCATGAATACAACAATTAAACCAGGGCTGTAACGAACTTTCATACTTGCAATCTCACAACAGAATATAGTCTTATTGCTCTATGCTGCATCAAACAGAATTTTTGTCTCACTATCCTTGTGATGAAGCCGCAACATTCGAGATATCCCAAGAGTCATGCCATTGGATGGTAAGCGTCTCGTCGTTGACGGAGAGCGGAAGCCATACGTAGCGCGAGTCGCTAAGGTGTGTGCTGTTCCAGCGATCAGCCATAAAAATGAACATGTCCTTCTGATTCGGGATGGGTAGCACGAAGGTACTTTGTGCGTAAAACGTCTTCTCTGCATCTATCCCAACGCAAGGATTTCCCCTCGTTGTCCAGGGACCTAATGGTGACGGAGCAGTGGCGTAGGATGCCGCATTCGACAGCCAGCCGGTGCAACCGGAGGTGATGAGAAAATACGTGTTATTGTGTTTGAAAAGTGCTGGTGCCTCTCGCCCTTCATTACGATAGGGTTGTTGCAGTATTTTCACATAGACATCCGTTGTGCTGAGATAGTCAGCAGAGAGGCGAGCGATAGTGATGTTCCTGTTGTATTCGGATGAGAAGATGACATATGCTACTTCATCGTCATCCTTGTAAATCGTCATATCTCGACTATCTGTACCACACGGCTCGATGCTACCAAGATAGCGATAGGGACCCGTCGGCGTATCACTTACCGCAACTCCCGTGCGAGCGTAGGAGTAGTCGGCGGAGTCGATATGCATCCACATGGTATAGGTGTTGGTAGACGTGTTGTAGATGACTTTTGGACGCTCAACGATCTTTGTAAAATGAAGATCATGCTCTTCATCGTCACGTACTGCGGGAAGGACAACTCCCTCATTTTTCCAGGAATAGAGGTCTTGAGAAGAGTAGCAAGATATGCCTATCACGTCCATACGATTGTTGATCATGAGTCCATCCTTGTTTTCGCCAAACCAATAGAATGTTCCCTTTTCGTAAAGAATACCGCCACCGTGGGACTGAATAGGATGACCATCAGTATCATACCAAACTGTTCCTGGCTCAAACATAGTTACCTCTTCTCCTGATTGTTGTTAAAAAATATAACAATATGAAACATGAAATACTACATGATACGTTATAAACAGGGTAGTAGTCAACATACATTTCTTTGTAGCGCAGGGCTTTCCAATTCTAATTGTTCACCCCCTCTGGGAAAATTGGAAAGCCCTGACTGTTGTGATGAATCCTTGCCTTCTCCCTATCTCTTATGGTATCCTTGCTTTGTAACAATTTTCTGAATCAAGAAAGAGAGCATGTTCGATGTCTACAACAAATAATAATACACATCCGCAGCCATCAACGATAAACATGTAATCAACGGGTGTTCTCCTAAGTTCTGGTACAACATTTCTCCGTGAAATAACTCCACCTTGTTATCACAGGCGCACTCGTTACCCTGTAGGTTGTGTGTTTATTCGCCAACCACAGGTTTTACGCATAATTGTGTCCTGTGGTCTTTTTATGTCTCCCAAAGAGAAGGCGCATAGGACGTAGCAGCACCAGCTATGGTGAAAGGAACGCTTCATGAGCCTCCTACCTACATCTAAAATCGTCAATTATTCTACCTATACCCATCTTCTGGTGAAATACCTGAAACCACAGTGGCGTCGCGCCGTGGTGATGGTCGTGCTTTTGTTAATGGGTATCGCCTTCCAATTGCTTAATCCCCAGATTTTGCGCTATTTCATCGATGCGGCTACAACAGGAGCCGATATAA
>CAXUHG010000026.1:0-1814 GCA_964250805.1 uncultured Ktedonobacteraceae bacterium
CGCATCGTTTTTTCGGAAATGATGGTCAACGAAGAACTCAGAACGTTGTACTACAAACAAATCCTGGAACCAACACTCACTCTCGCAGAACCATACTTTCAAGAACAGGCAGCGAAACAAGGACTTAATCCTACAGATACCCGACTGACTATTCGCGCTATCTCCGGTATAGTCATGGGCCTCACACTAGAATACATTTTGGGTGACAGTGTTCTCACTGCACAATGGGAGGAAATACCAGATTTTCTTACTAATCTGATCTTACATGGACTTCAGAATGACGAAGCACCATAGCCGTTTTTACGACAGATTCGTCATAAATATTCTTTAGGAGAATTAGAACATGATGCTTTATAAAGCATTACAATATCCCTTTCAAGAAAAAGGATGGTTTCGCCGTATCCTCATAAGGCAATTTGTATGTCTGTCATACTAACTACCGAACATCGTTATGAACGAACCATATAGGAGATATATTACATGCAAGTAACTATTATTGCTGGAGGAAGTCGTGGAGATGTGCAACCTTATGTAGCTTTAGGTAAGGGATTAAAGGAGGCAGGACATACGGTCCGTATTCTGTCTTCCGATGATTTTCACGACTTGATAACGGACTATGGTTTAGACTTCTTTACCACAGGTGGTAGCGCACAAGCTGTGGCCCAAAATCTACAAGCACTTTTAGAGCAAGGCAAGACGCTCGAAGTTTTCTCCCAGACGAGACGTGCCTCCGAAAAGCAGGCAGTTCAAGCTGCTGAAAAGGGATTGATCGCCTGCCAAGGCTCCGATCTCATTCTTGGCGGACTAAGTGGACTATTTAGTGGTCTAGCTCTCTCGGAAAACTTGGGCATTCCCTTGTTACTAGCCTACTTAGTTCCCTTTAATCCGACTAGTATGTTTCCCAGTGCTTTAACACCGATACCACAAACACCTCTGACTCAATGGATGAACAAGCCATCGCATCTTCTGGCTCAGCAAATGATGTGGCAATCGTTCCGTTCAGGAGAGAACAAAGCACGAGCCGAAGTCTTACACATGCCTCCTGCCCCTTTCTGGGGACCATTCTCCTCTCAGAGGCAACAAAAGCAACCAATCCTCTACGGCTACAGTTCGCACGTTCTACCTCATCCTAGAGATTGGGACGATTCCCAGCATGTTACTGGTTACTGGTTTCTGGAACCGCCTCAAGGCTGGGAACCTCCTGCTGATTTGCTGCATTTTCTCAAGTCGGGACCGCCGCCTATCTACATTGGCTTTGGCAGTATGAGCAGTAGCAAACCAGAAGAGACCGCTGATTTAGCCTTAGAAGCCCTGGCACGAACAGGGCAACGTGGTGTGTTATATGAGGGTTGGGGTGGCTTAAAGAAGGAGCAGTTGCCGGAGACCGTGTTCATGACAAGCTCCGTACCTCATACTTGGCTGTTTCCTCGTATGGCGGCAGTGGTGCATCATGGTGGCGTTGGGACTACCGCGGCGGGCCTTGCGGCAGGCGTTCCCTCAATTGTTGTGCCCTTTTTCGCTGATCAGCCGTTCTGGGGACAGCGCGTGCATGAATTGGGCGTTGGCCCTAAACCAATCAAGAGGCGACGCTTAACCGTTGATAGCCTCGTAGAGGCTCTTGAGTGCGTGGTGTCAGACAGCGCGATGAGGGAGAAAGCAGCCGCTCTAGGTGAGCGCATTCGTGCCGAGAATGGAGTTGCTCAGGCGGTAACAATTATTGAGCAGAGTAGAAAATAAACTTTAGGGAAAGTTTGTCATCTATCGTGTTGACTCCGTTTAGTGGAGGGGTAGAAAAGTGGGAAAAGGAATATTTT
>CAXUHG010000026.1:1824-50136 GCA_964250805.1 uncultured Ktedonobacteraceae bacterium
TTTTTTTTTTTTTTTTTAATTTTTTTTTTTTCATTTTTTTAAAAAAAAAAAAACTTCCCCAAACACGATAGATTTGCTACAACTATTGTTGCGTGAGCGGTAGTGCTACAGAATCGGGAACAACCAAAACATCTTGTCCATAGCGTACTACCTGCGACGATGAGAAACTGGGATAGCGTCCACTCAACTTGTTGCGTAAGCCACCTGCTAACTCAAATTCAGTGACATGCAAGTTCGCGGGCGTACTTACATCCAATATCACATTGCCAATTGTGCCAATGACCGTGCCGCCTTCACTCATGACCTTGTAGGTGAGGAGGGTACGTCCAAGTGGCAGCGTTCCAAGTTGTGTATTGTCTTTCTCTGTGAGTAGTGCGCTTTCATCGGCGAAGGTTATCGCATCTGTACCAATCGCATTGACCGAACCTACCATGAGTGCCCGATGACTGAAAGCTCCTGTTTTGACGTAGAGCGCGCGAACCGTGTTCGTTTGCGGCTCGAAGTAGAAATCTTCTAGCGTTCCCACTTTCTTGCCACCATCAATGGTTACTATTGCTATACCTTGTAAGTCGGACCACTTTCTGGTAACTTCGTTGTTTTGCATAGCTCAAATCCTTTACAGTAGAGAAAATACTTGCGATAACAGAACAGCCCGTCTATCGTATGTACACATAGTATACCTGATAGACGGGCTGTTCTGTTATTTGCTAGCAACGAATGTTAGCGGGAAGGGCGCAGAAGTTTGTGGAACAGACCGAAGAGCAAGAAGGTCGGAGGCCACTGACCCACAAAAATGCTCCAGTCGCGCTTGTTGAAGGCGAAGAGCGTCGCGGAAATCACGATAGAGCCGAGAGCGGCCCAGTACCATACCTCTTCGGGAACCTGATCGGTCACGCGGAAGTACTGATTTTGCGCATCCTGTGCGCTGTTTGTAATAGTATCTGCTGCATTTGCCATGATATGTAATATCCTTTCCTGATGTTTATGTGTGTACTAATACTAGTAAGAGGGATCACTTACAGTATACGGTCGCTATAAAATGTTGTATTTGAAATAGTGTAACTGCACTCCCTCTTGTGCCTTACCTATTTCAAAGCTAGGTGTATAGCTTCTGTGTAGTACACGAATGAATGCGAAATAAGGTGACAGTAAAGAGTGGCAAATTTCTGCACTTTGTCGTATATATTAGTTATTGGGAAAAGAGGAAGGACATTTATGAACGAAACATCAACATTACCAACTCGTGCCAAGTTTCCGACACTGAGCGTTATTATAAAAACAAGTCGTCCATTTACCTTGACAGCCGCCGTAAGTCCTGTACTGGTTGGCACCGCCGTAGCTGCCTACAAGGGCACATTTCATTTGCTTCCATTCCTGTTGACGCTCTTCTCGTGCCTGTTCTTGCAGATTGGGACGAACTACTTTAATGAGTACTTCGACCATCGTTACGGCCTCGACCACGCAGGGTCATTAGGTGCTTCAACGGTGATCTTCCGTAACGAGATGACGGCGCGACAGGTGTTGAGCGGCGGCATTATCAGCTTTATTATCGCCGCCTTGCTTGGCCTCGTCATCGTCTATCTCGTTGGTCCTGTAATTCTACTGTTTGGCCTTGCCGCACTAGCCATTGCCTACTTCTATAGCGCGGAGCCGTTCAAATTTTCCAGTCGTGGCCTCGGCGATGTCATGGTCTACATCGCAATGGGCTTTCTCATGACATGGGGATCGTACTACGTACAGATTCAGCAATGGTCATGGTCGGCATTTGCCGCTAGCGTGCCCGTCGGCTTTATCGTGGTTGCTATTCTCAACATGAACAACACCCGTGACTATCAAGACGATTTGTTGGTTCACAAACGCACTCTGCCAGTACGCTTCGGACAAAAATTTGGACAGCGTTTTCATGCATTCCTCCTGCTCGGCAGCTACGTCGCTGTCACCATTTTTGCCATCACACACCTGTTACCTCTGCTCAGTTTACTTGTCTGGCTGACCTTCCCGCTTGCTTTCAGCAGTGTACGCTCTGTCTTACAGGCCACTGATCGCTCAGCCTTTGTTGTAGGTATCAAAAAGACCTCGCAGCTACATCTTGTGTTTGGCGTCGTCTTTGCGCTGGCAATTGTACTAGCTATCTTTATAAAACTATAATAAGAGTAGCCCTTACCAAGTTGCTCACTGGCCTGTAAATAGTGTACGCATCTCGCTCTTCCCCCTCGCATTGTGAGGTATAATTGATACATCCGCGAAGAATGCAATTGGTAGGGACCGATTTATCGCGTCCTCGGTAGGCGTAGGGGACCGATTTATCGCACCCACGCACGAGCGAAGCAATGTGCGAGTCCTTTCTTCGTGAATGCATCAGGTTTGCTATTATGCATGAAACGCTTGCAAGGAGGCTGTATTGAGAGCGATTCAGATTCACGCGCCAAATGACGCAGAACTGATTGACATACCCATCCCCACACCTGAACAGGACGAGGTATTGGTGCGCTCATACGCAGTAAATCTTGATGCAAGCGACGCTGATCTCTATCGGGGCACGCGACCAGAAGGCTACTATTCCTATCCCATTATCCCTGGTCATGCGTGGGCGGGCGAGGTGGTTGCCATAGGCTCGCTCGTCGAGAGCATCGCGGTTGGCGACAAAGTAGTGAGTGAGAGCCTTTTTTATTGCGGTAAGTGCCGTAATTGTAGTCGAAACGAAACCGATCTGTGCGAAAAAGGCTATTCCCAACAAGGCTTTACGCGTCCAGGTGGCCTATCCGAATACGTTACAGTACCAGCGCAATTCGTGCATATCTTGCCGAGTGCAGCTTCATTCGACGAAGCGACGCTTTTAGAGTCGAGCGCAACAATCTCTCACGCCTTTCTCCACGCTCGTCCGCTTCCAGGCGACATTATCGCTATTGTGGGTGACGATACTCCAAGCCTGATCGCCGTACAGCTTGCTCACGTCTTTAGCCCATCGGCTATCGTCATAATTGGTTTTCGTGAAGGACGACTTCAGCTTGCGCGTAGCCTTGGCGCGACTCATACCATCAACGCAAGCCGAGACGACTCACAGACGCTTATACGCTCGCTCTCAAGAGGTCGAGGTGCCGACCTCACCTTTGAAGGCACCGCCCAGCCACAAGCCTCTGTTGAAGCAATGTTATTAGCACGACGTGGCGGCAAAGTTGCCCTCACAGGAACTCTCGGCACCAATGCCTTACTGAGCGTCGAGAGCGATATCTTCGTCCGCAACCAGCTCAACATCCTCGGCATCTTCGGTGCCAACGCTGCATCCTGGAACTACGCCCTCCAACTCTATCGCGCCGGACAACTTCAGCTTGCCCCGCTCATTTCCAACCGCTTCCCCCTCGACGAATACCAGGATGCTCTCGACATGCTCACCAGCCGCCAAGGGCAGATATTGAGTTTGGTGATACATCCGCTGTAGTAGTCTCCTAACCTTGATTCGATGATTTTCGTAGGGATGAGATTTATCGCGTCCGCGTGCGATTTATCGCCTATGATTCGTTTGTTGTATGAGCCTATAGCCGATAAATTGGCCTCGGACGCGATAAATCTCATCCCTACGAAAACTTTCAATATGGATGAAATGATCCATTCCATCTTGCCCACTACACAAATATGTCGCTTGCGTCATTTTACAGAGTACGTTAAACTAGGAAATCTAAAGAATACGGGTATGCAGAAGGATGATATAGGCAATGCCTCAAATACGAGAAAATGCACTCTCTAATGGTAGCGATGCAACAACATCTCAACTTGTCGAGAGTTTCAAAAGTACAGTAATAGACCGCTTTCGGATGAATGTAGACGGGCAGGAATATACCTATCAAGAATATTTGATAAAGCCAGAAGCAAAACGTAGTGGCGACGAGGCAAATGCCGTCGATATACGCTTTACGCGTTATGTCCTCGAATGGCTAGGCTTTAGTGATAACGAGTGGAGTTATAACGAACCTCAGGCGAGCCAAAAAGCAAATCGACCTGATTACGTGATACGGGGTGCAATTGGTGTCGCTTTTATCTGGGAGGATAAGAATAGCACGCTTGAACTAAGCGAAGCACATATAGTCCAGATGCGACGCTACAGCCTCGGCACAGCAGGCTACGCAGTGTGGAGCAATATGCGTAGAATCTATGCAGTACATTTTTCACCAAGCGATGCACTGAAATATGAAATTATATCGGATATTGCAATAGATATTCTTTTTGGTCTGCAAATGTCACTCCCCGAAGCTCAAAATACACAGATGACCAATCTTGCCCTCTTTCATCTCCTCTTTGGCAAAGGACGCTTCACGCAATTTGAGCAACTGATAAAAAATATTGGTGTGAGTGAAGAGCTATTCACACAAAATGCTGCCTCATTCGATGACTCACGAACAGTACAAAGTTTTATCGCTGGCAGTCGGCTATCGCTCAATCATCTACGACTGGCTGCACTTTCTCAAATTAAAGAGTCACTTGAGCATCACGAACGGTCAATGCAAGAGGAAACATCTCTACAAAAAGAGTGGGAAGAGGCGCGAGACACATTCATACGTTCCGCTGCATTCACAAGCAGAGGGTTAGATGTGCAACTGAATAACGCAATTAGCCTATTAACATCTCGTCTAGGTGAGGTAGAGCCGCAAGAGATATCCAATGTGGGGAAAGTATTTGAACAAGGCATAGGCCGAATGTCTGTTTCTTCGCGCACACAGTTGGAAAAATGGCTGGAGCGAGCATTAGCAATCAATAGTGCCCTGAAAAGAATGCGTTTTGAAGCTAGCAACCCTACAAGAATTGTTGATGCTTATGGTATTTGGAGCGAGAGACAAAGTGATAAAGAAGATTTGAAACCGGAAATCTTTGCCGAGCAGGTTGCATATGTTTTCTTCGTCCGTTTGCTTCTAGTGCGTGTGTTGGAAGATAAACATATTTTAAGTCCGCGCTTGGCAAGCGATGGGGGCTTTTTGGATTGGAGCAAATACGTCAAGCGTCACTTCAAAGAACTCGATGGTATCGGTATCCTAAACGAAAACTATTACAACATTCTCTCACGTAAAGCAGGTCACTACTATCTCCATTTTTTCCAGCAAAACATATTCGATTGGTTCAACCCCGATGATTTCTTACTTGTAGAGACGCTAGAATTTCTTTGTCGTTACAACTTCCAACAGGTGACAAGCGACATCATCGGTTTCACCTACGAAGAATATATAGAGCGAAACGCGCGAAACCGCAAAGGTCACTTCCTTACACGTCAAGATGTTGTAGAGTACATGCTTGATTTGCTGGACTACACAGGGCCACAGGTAATCGGGCGGCGTATCCTCGATCCAGCCTGTGGTAGTGGAAGTTTTCTCGTTCATGCCGCCCGTCGCTATCGTCAAGCATTACTCACCTATTTCTCTAACACTCACGGCTTAGCGACAGCAGAAGCCATTGAACAAAATGCTGAGTTGCGTAAGCAATTGGCTCACCGCTATCTGGAAGACCTGTCTCATCTTTTTTATGGCACTGAACTCAATCCATTCGCGTGCTATCTTGCTGAGATGAATCTACTCATTCAGGGACTAGATGATCTTGTTGTATTGCAACAAAGTGATGATACACAACCCATTGAACGCTTTCAAATCTATAATACCGATAGCCTTGACTTGCCACGTGAGGTACTTGATAGCACAGATATAACAGGAACTATGAACACTATCTTTGTACCTGATCGCCTGAGCGACCGCCTCACGGACGACGCCTATCCGCTCAAAGCAAAGCTAGACAACTACGCCGAGGGCTTTTTCTACATCATCTCCAATCCTCCATATGTCAATAGTAGACAAGAACTCATGGATGTAAGTCGTTTCAAAAACGCGGAGTTTTATCGTTCCGTTCTTTCTGGCGACACCAATCTCTACCTACTCTTTCTCCGCTTAGGTCTCTATTATCTAGCGGATTATGGGCAAATGATTTACATTGTGCCCTTGACAATCTTCGGAGATAGAAGTGCTAGTGCGGCACGTAAGTTATTGAAAACACCGCCTTTTAGCCCTGATATCGTTACAAGATTTTATCGTGGCGATGTCCTCTTTCCAGGAGTATATCAAGCAGTTGGCATTGTACGTGTGCGACACTCGCAACCCTCAGTTACTATTAACGTTAGTGGTGGTGATACTCTATCGGATGCAAAGAACACACAATTTCAAACGGACGTGGAGAGTGTGATAGAAGCTGTGCCGCAAAATGGTATCTGGCAAGGGAATTGGCTGGTGGCACAAAGCCAGATAAGCCTTGACATCTGGGAGCATGTCAAGCAAAAAAGTGGCAATTTCTCCGCTCGTCTAGGCAATTTATTAGATGCCACCTTTGAAACGCGCCAAGGTGATGTCAATGCCACATTGATAAATCCCCTACGCATTCAAGATGGTAGCTTTGCTAAAGGCAACATCGCCATTTACAAAGGCGAAGATATAGAACCTTACGCTCCGTTACCATCCGAGCCGTCTGATTGGGTTGATACTACAATCGCAAGTGAAAACACTACTATTATACGTAGTCGGCAGATTTTGGAACAATTAAAACAAGCTAAAGAGAGTGAACAAGGAATTGTACTCAGGCAAGTGGCTCGCTTAAATACTAGAGAGTATCTTAAAGCCTCTTGGTTTGAAAGAACAGCAAACGCACCAACAGCTTTTACAAATGAGCTATGGCGAATGCTAGTGAAGCCTACTATTTCCGAGCAAAGTGCTAAAGCATTGTTAGCATTCCTCAATGGCAAAGCGATAACTTACCTGATTAACCTTTTCTCCACTAATAATCATGTTAGTAAAGATGAGCTAGATCGTGTCCCTATTCCCTCTGGTCAAATGATGCCAACAGCACAATTAGCACGGTTAGCTGATGAATTGCTCAACGAACGCGCTAGCTTAGAAAAAGACTTTGTGCATCTCTATAACGCTCAATTGCCCGAAGGCGATGGTGCGATATACATTCCACCTTCTGCTGTACTTGCTACAACTCGTCTCCCTAAAATAACACTGATGGGATTGGTGGGACGAGGTGCTGTAAAAAATACGGGACCTGCAAATGGGCGTATACGCTCTCTCAGAACGAGAAATCTCATCGTCTCTACGCTTCCTCCAACCGATACGAATGCATCTTCGTTTACTCAGGTACTCATGCTCTTTTTGAGTGAGCGAGGTCGAGAGGATGATACATGGGGACAGGCACAAAACTGGCAATTACCAGACCCAGTAGCATCTACTGTATGGTTACAGACATACAACTCCATTGTTCAGCAATCTCAGGCAAAGTGGGCGCGTTTTATAGTGTTGCAACGAGAGGTCGATACTGTTGTTGCTGATTGGTATGGCTTCAATGCGGAAATGCGTGCCGCCATTGCTGAAGGTTTACCTTGGGCCAGACGAAGGAAAAATACGTAACAGAATTGTGTGAAACTGAGACGACTAGCTAATAGCCGTCTCAGCCTCAAAACAGTTATCCCTGCCGAACTTTCCGCACTCTCGGCTCCTCACGTTTGTTCTGCCCCCGTCGTAAAATCGACCAGATACGCAGGTGCAACGAGGCCGCAGCTATCGTGTGTGGGCAGATATGCTCTTTTTGATAGACATAACATCCACACACGAGTCTATGACTACCAATCTCGTTTTGCACGCGTACATCGCGATAGCCGCCGAAAAGGTCCTGAATTTGATAGTGACCAGGTGTGACAACCTTCGCGGGCAACGTGAAACGCTTGCGCGCCGCCCACACGTCCTTAATGGATCGTTCCAGGAGTATGTTTTTCTGTGCGATTTGCTCATTGGCCTGCTCAAGACGTTGCTCAACAACCTTTAACGCATCTGTCGAAACAACAAGTCGCGCTAGCACACGTCGAAAAAGTATTGCCAGCACCGCTAGCAAACTAAGCCACCACACAAATTCGATGGCAAGCACAACGAAAGGGTTTGCTTGTCCAAAAGGTGAGAGCGAGAAAACCGTTTGCACCATGACCCACCCAAGCAGGGCGATCAGTGCTGTGATGAAGAAGAGACGAAGACGCTGCGATATGTTTTCTAGCTGAGCCATTGGATGCTCGAATGAGTTAGACACTTCGCTACGAGTGCCAAGAGGGGCTGTCTGTTGCATGGTAAATTCCTCCACTTTCTACTTCCTAATCCTACATGCCCATACATGCATAACTAAGAATACGATATAAGTAGAGGAAACGATATTAGAAACATGTTAAAAATACGCATTTTGTGTGAAAAAGCAGTGAATATTACGAAATACACAAGAAATAGACTAGAACGGTGCGAAAAAAGCAAGCGCAAGCGCAAAGCCACAAACACAAACTGTCAGTACAAGTGCAACTATATCGAAGCGATGTAGCTGTAATATACGCCGTTTACTCCGTTTCCAGCCGGGACGCCCACCGTAGCCTCTTGCCTCCATTGCAACGCTTAGTGTTTCCGCTCGCTTGAAACCACTGATGAAAAGCAGAATCAGTAGTGCCCCGATTCTACCGACACGCTGAAAAATATTGCCCTTGTCGAAGCGCACACCGCGAGCAGATTGCGCCTTCATCAAACGCTCGACCTCCACCAAGAAGATGGGTACAAACTTGAATGCAACTACCAATACCATAATGAATGCACTCGTGGGTATCCCAATTCTCTGTAGTGGCGAGAGTAGAACCTCCGCCCCATCCGTGAGGTCTACAATCGAGGTGCTGAACATGAGCATGGAAATGAGGTAGTAGAGAAAGAGGCAGCGCACAATAATGAGGATGCTAAAAAGAATACTCGCCCATGAAAGCGCGAAAATGCCCCATTGCCATAGGATATGTACATGTGGCGATGGTCGATACAAAAATATCTGAAATACAAATATGAAGAGCAGTAGACCCGTAAATGGTCTGAAGCCACGCAAAACGTAGGAGACCGATATGTGCGAGAGCGAGAGAACAAGTAGACAGAAGAGCAGACACACTCCAAATGCGATAAAGCTACCCAGTGATGAGAAGAGAGCTAGCAGTGCAATGGCACACAGCAACTTGACTCTAGGGTCCATTCGCGTGAGCAGCGACCCGTTGTTGATATATTGCCCAATGGTGATGGTGCGCGAAAGTTCAATCATAGATATTTTTACTTCCTGTGGTAATATACCAATCCGCAATTGATGGTTCTTCGTAGGGACCAGATTTATCGCGTCCGAGGCGTGATTTATCACGCGAGATCGAGTTTGAAACGGCTTATAGACAGGGTTGGTCAAGAATCTCGCTCAATAAATTGAGCGACGGACGCGATAAATCTAGTTCCTACGAAATACTGTTACCATACCTAACACAGTTTGGATGCCTGTTGAGCATTTGCTATAATCTCTTCCTCTAGCTCTGCTATGTCTACAACATCTGTGCGTATGTTGGGCATGATTTCGCGTAGCGTGAGCGCGATTTGTGTGGCCTCCGGTAACGTGATATCAAGGGCCGCTACCTCGTCTGCTCGCTGTAAAATAGCATGCGGCGTTCCACTAAAGGCAAGTTGACCCTGATCGAGAATGTAGATGTTATCGGCAAGTTCGATTACCTCTTGCAAACTACTTGAGGCGTACACGATGGTCATGCCGCGTTCCTGTTTCAGCCGTCCGATCAGGTCGAGCAATTCGCGCCTTCCGCGTGGGTCAAGTCCCGCCGTTGGCTCGTCGAAGACGATCACCTTTGGTTGCAGCGCCAGCACACCCGCAATAGCAACGCGTCGCTTTTGTCCCCCGCTAAGGGCATAGGTGTAGCGTGAACGGAAGTCCTCATAGGACAGACCAACTGCTTCGAGTGACTCCTGTACCAGTCGCCGCGATTCCGCAAGTGGTACCTTCTTGCGACGTGGCCCAAATGAGACATCTTTCCCCACCGTCTCCTCGAAGATTTGCGCTTCCGGCGATTGGAATACGACGCCAACCGAGGCACGTATACGTTCGATATCGAACGAGGATGCCGCGATATCGTCCCCTTCAAAAAAAGCTGTCTGTGCCGCTGGTATAATCAAGCCTGCCAGCAGATCAACAACTGTTGATTTGCCCGCTTTTGTTGGTCCGACCAGTGCTGTCGTCTGTCCTTCTTCAATATCAAGCGAAAGGCTACGCAATGCCTCGACCGCAAAGGGGGTATCGCGCAAGTACGTGTGGCGCACATCTTTTAGTTGGAAGAGCATAGGGCCGCCTTTAACTGCTCCGGTGACAATACTACTTCCGGTAGCTGAGTCCATCCCTGTGTACGTAGCCTATGCCCCAATCGAGTTACCATCGGTACATCCAGACCAAGTGTCTGCAATTCGTCGCTACGTGCGAAGATGGTGCCAGGAGAGCCATCCATAACAATACGTCCCTCGTTCATAACGATGACGCGCTGAAACTCTGTCACCTCATGCATAAAATGCGTAATGTGAATGACTGCTATTCCCTGCTCTCTCGCTAAACGATGCAGCGTTTCAAGCAGCTTCCGTGCCGTCTGACCCGATATCATTGTAGTCGGCTCGTCGAGCAACAGATAGCGCGGACGCATCGCCAGCACCCCCGCAATGGCGACGCGTTGCTTCTGTCCCACAGAGAGTTCGCTGATCGTCATACCAGCATATGACTCTAAGCCTAGCAGCGAGAGAGCCTCCTGCACGCGTTCCTCGATCTCGAAATGCGGCAGACCAATATTTTCAGGGCCAAAAGCAATATCGTCGATCACCGTATTGGCAACCAGTTGGTCATCTGGATTCTGAAAAACCATGCCCACGCGCTGGCGAATCGTCCAGATATCCTCTCCTCCTGCCTCGGTTGAGAGACCATCGACCAGCACTTTGCCCTCATCGGGTCGTAGCACCGCCGCTAACATCTTCGCCAACGTACTTTTGCCGGAGCCATTTTGCCCGATGAGCGCGACGGTCTCACCCGCTCCGATAGTCAGGCTAACATGAGAGAGTGATGGCGGCGCATCTTGCTCCTCCAGCCTACTATAATTGAAGGTGATATTGTTGACTTCAAGCATGGCTAGTATGGTAACTCGTCACGCGACTTTGTATCGGGGGCGCGTACCAATCGTGCCTCCAGAATATAGAAGGCGCGTACCAGCAACACCGTAAGTATCGCCGCCAGAATCGCCTCAACAATCGCTTGCGGTATAATTGGCACCAGTGCTATGAGGGGAGCGTGTGTACGAACAACGATCATGGTAAGCACGAGAACCGTATTCGTTGCGGCACCCGCGAAACCTGCAACGGCGGCGGCGGCATCGCGGTTGAAACGAACCAGACCCGCGAATACTGCCCATGCTACCAAGCCGATAAAAATACGCGGCAGAACTGAGATAAGCGGGTCTCTAAATATTGGTGAGCCAAGTGGATTGGTCAAGCTTACAATACCAAATATGAAACCGGAGATCAGCCCGACGATAGGACCCGCCACGACTCCACCAAGAATAGTAGGAATATGTTCAATGGTTGCACTCCCCGCGATAGTGGGAATAGGGATAAAGCCAATGTTAGGGACATACCCCAGCACCATCGTAATAGCGGCAAGCACACCGGCAATCACAATTCGTTCCGTGGTAAGTGTCCAGGGTCCAACCGTAGACGTTCTGGTTCTAACCTTGCTCAAAATTGCGCTCCTTTGCGACAAAGAGATATATGGCATAGAGTACGCGTATTCCACTAGTATATAACAAACGGCGTTGTCGTATCGAGTAGAAAGACACGCGGCTCTACTACAATGTTCGGGGGTTACACATTGCCTCAAGTATACCGAGCAAGCACACTTATTGTCAAGGAAATCGCAGGGGTCAAGGGGACAGCCGTCCCCTTGCGGGGTGTGGGGTGTCCCCACAAATTCCCTCACGCTGCCGCAGGCGGCGTAGAAAAAAACCTTTTTTTCTGCTATAATAGAAATGTTTCATAAGACTGAATGTACAGCGCTGTATGCTTCCGCATAGCACAGCGTTTTTTGTTGTTCAGCTTATTCCACAAGGAGAACTTATTCATGATTTCGGAACCCGTCACCATCCCAGAACTTGAGCAAGGCATCGAGACACACGGTATCGAACGCGTATCACCCACAACCCGTTCGCATGTACGTATCTTCGACAACTTCACCATGTGGCTCTCTGCCAACCTCGTTATCTCGACCGTCTCACTCGGCGCGTTATCGACCGTCATCTTCGGACTCGGCTTTTGGGACAGCTTTGTAATTATCCTTCTTTTTAATGCGCTCGGCGTCTTACCAGTCGCGTTCTTTTCCACGCTCGGCCCCAAACTGGGGTTACGTCAAATGACCATCTCACGCTTCTCCTTTGGCTGGGTGGGTGGCATTATCATGGCACTCTTCAATGTTGCCGCCTGTATCGGCTGGTCTGCTGTCAACGTCATCATCGGCGGACAACTGGTGAGCGCGTTGACGAATGGAAGCGTTCCAACATGGGTCGGCGTTCTCGTAATTGCGATCTTGACAACATTGGTGAGCATCTATGGTTACAAGTATGTGCATCGCTACGAACGCTATGCATGGATACCAATGGCAATTATCTTCGCCATCATGTTCGTAACCTCCGTCTCACGTTTTTCCATTGTCCCCACGCCTATCGTAAATGCCGCGACCGTCGCTGGCTGGCTTTCCTTCGGTGGTGCCGTCTATGGTTTCGCCACCGGATGGAGTTCCTACGCCGCCGACTACAACGTCAATCAGCCAGAGAACACATCGTCCAGCCGCATTTTCTGGCTCACCTTTCTGGGCGTATTCATACCCTGTGTGCTGCTCGAAACACTCGGCCTCGGCTTAACCACAATTGCATCGCTGAAAGGATTGCTGGGTGGCGATCTGCTTGCGGCGGCTGTGAAACCGCTTGGACCATTTGGTGCTGTTATCGTCATCTTGCTGGCTTTGAGCATCATCGCCAACAACATTCCCAACGACTATAGTCTTGGCCTCTCCATGCAGGTACTTGGTCGCGCCTTCCAGCGTATCAATCGCGCCGTGTGGACGCTTCTTGGTGCGATTGTCTATATTATCATTGCCATCATCGCGGGTGCGAACTTCGGCGAAACGCTCTCTGGCTTTCTCCTGCTTGTCGCCTACTGGCTCGGTCCGTGGTCAGTCATTCTCATCCTCGAACATTTCGTGTTCCGTCACGGACGTTACAACCTTGACGATTGGAATACACGTAGCCGACTACCACTTGGTTGGGCGGCGATAGTCTCTATGGCAATTGGCCTAATTGGAGTCATTCTAGGTGCTGCTCAAGTCATCACTATTGGCAAGCAAACCATCTTCGCCGTTGGTCCCATTGCTCGCCTCGTGAACGCGCCCTACGGAATGGATGTCGGCTTCGAGCTAGGTGTGGTGCTTGCCGCCATCTCCTACCTCATTTTGCGCCGCATCGAATTGAATTCATCGAAACGGTAAGCAAGGACCAGGGCGCCCGCAAGGGGACGCCCCTACCATACAACGAGGCAGGTTGTAGAGATCATTCGTATATGGTAGGGGCGTCCCCTTGCGGGCGCCCTGGTTCCTACGCCGAGTAGTCCAAGGAGTATATATGCCATATGACCTTCTGCTAAGGCACGCCCAACTACATCGCCGTTCAGGGCTTGTAGACATCGCTATCGAGCAAGGACGCTTTGTACGCATCGCTCCCGACCTCTCATCGGAGAATGCAACACAGGAACTTGACGTGGCGGGACGACTCGTTGTTCCGCCCTTCATCGACTCTCATGTTCACCTCGATGCTGTGTTGACCGTCGGACAACCGCGTTACAATACAAGTGGCACCTTGCTTGAAGGTATTCAGATTTGGAGTGAGCGCAAACCGAGCCTGACGCATGAGGATGTAAAGCAACGTGCAACCGAGGCGATTCGCTGGGAGGTCGCGCAAGGCACGCTCCATATCCGTAGCCATGTCGATGTGTGCGACCCCAAACTGACCGCTCTTCGTGCCCTGTTAGAGGTACGCGAAGAGGTGTGCGACATCTGTAACCTGCAACTCGTCGCCTTTCCACAGGATGGTATTCTCTCGTTTCCTAACGGGCGCGAATTGATGCGCGAGGCGATGCAACTAGGTTGCGATATCGTGGGTGGCATTCCGCATTATGAGCAGACGCGTGACATGGGAGTGGAAGATGTGCATTATGTGTTTGAGCTAGCGAAGGAGTTCAACCGCGACATCGACTGCCATTGTGATGAGACCGACGACCCGTTGTCACGTTTTACAGAGGTGATGGCAGCCGATACGCTGACTCAGGGATGGCAGGGACGCGTCACTGCAAGCCACTGTACCGCCATGCACTCCTATGATAACGCCTACGCCTTCAAACTCATACGTTTGCTCGCACAGGCACAGGTCAACGTCGTCGCAAACCCGTTTGACAACGTTGTCCTGCAAGGTCGCTTCGATACTTATCCCAAGCGGCGCGGCATCACACGCGTCAAAGAACTATTAGCCGCAGGCGTCAACGTCTCGCTTGGTCACGACTCCATCATGGATCCCTGGTTTCCGCTTGGCAAAGGCGACATGCTCGCCGCCGCACAACTCGCAGTCCTGCTCTGCCACATGAGCGGCTACGAAGAAATTTCCGACGTATTCGACCTGATTACCAGCCGTGCCGCTAAAACCTTACGTATCGAGGATCGCTACAGCATCGAAGAAGGCAAACCCGCCGACTTCCTCGTCCTCGACGCACCCTCCGCCTTTGAAGCGATACGGCTTGTGCCAGCGCGACTACACGTCTTTAAGGGAGGACGTAAGATTGCCTCGACAACTCCATCAGTAAGTAAGGTAAAAAGAGATAGTGATAATGGAGGGCAGGAAGTCACATTCAGAGTTTAAGTATTTTTGCTGTTTAGCTAATCCTCATTTAGGCGAAGTGTTTGACTCAAAGATGGTTTCGAGACAATATACACCATCATACCTAAAGCACAGATAAAAATCACGATAATGCAAAGAAGGGCAACTATGAGTGTTGGTGGAAGAATGATTTGCGTTGGTAAACTTATTTGCCCACCTGTATTATTAGAAATGAGTACGGGTACAACTGTAACCGAGAGTAGCCAACCGAACATTCCACCAAGTATCAATCCTATAACGTAAATTAGAATTTGTTCCCATGTTAGAACACTTATCAATTGACGTTGTGAAGTACCAAGAGCGCGTAGGACAGCAAAGTTTGTAAGTCTTGTCCGTGCATTCATCCACGAAGCCAGCAAATCTCCGATGATTGTGAGTAACAGCGTTGTACACATACCAAGAGTGAGCATTCCAATCAATGAAAGAATAAGTGGATCGGTCTGTAACTGATTGATAATGGCGCGTCGATCTTTCACTCCATTTAGATAGAAACTGGCATTGTTCAATGCATTGCGAACCTGTGTCAATGAACTTGCATCATCTCTTGTGCGGAGCCAAACATAATTGGGCGAGAAACTTCCATTGCTTTTTCCTACAAGTTTCTGTACCTCCTGATTGTAGACCGCACTATACGTGAAATAATCCAGCAGAATGCCACCGGAAATCGTTGGAGCAGTAGTGTCGGAAAGTTGCTGGCTGCTGTCCAGCGGAGGAATGTGCTGTACAGTGCCTACAACGATGCAAGGCAGATCAGTTACCAACAGAGCGTTATCTTCAACGGTTACATGAAAGATTGAGTTAATGTGAAGAGCAAGCTTGTTGCTCACCATACTGTCAACAAGCACAGGAACAATGCCATGACTACTCCCATATTGACGTTTTGTCGCTAGCACGTTCATAAGTGAAACCAACGACTGCGAAGACGCGCTTTGAGGCCAAAGGGCTGTATTTGCAAATGTGCTAGTATCGACACCTTGAATAGAAAAATGGGAACCTCCTGCCACATCACCGATACTTACGTAGCCTGCGCTTGCAGACGTGACACCCGAAACAGTTCTATAGTGTGTTGTCCAACCCTCAAGAGATTGTTGATAGGAATGGTCTGGAATACTCCCACTGAAATCAGCTTCTGTCTGATATGTTGCTGTATCATGAATGCGTTGCTGCTGCGAAGACGTAAAGACAAAGCCAAAGAGTACGAAAGCTGTCGCAAGAGTGAGCAGAAGCGTCATACGAATTGCCTGCTGGGGAGCGCGAGCCATCTGTGCAAATGCCAACATGGAAGCAATGTTCTTTCCCCTCGTCACAAACCATGCTCCTAGACTCAGTAGCGATGGAAAGAAACGCAAAAAGAGTAAGAGACATCCAATTATAAGAAAAAAAGGCGCAATCAATGACAAAGGCACAACGACTTGAGCTTGTATTGTGCTATCAAGAAGTGTTCCAACTGTACTCAGGTAGAGCGAAACAATATATGCGCTCAAAGCAAGAATTGCAGCAATAATATCTAAATGTAGCCGTTGCCAAAGAGAAAGACGCGAAGAGCGAGACATGCTACGCCGGAGCGAGAGGACATCCATAGAAGTAGCGCGTACAAAGAAAAAGTTCATCGTTGCAAGCAGGACAAGAACTACGGCGGCAGCGTAGACTAGAGTACTTAATGCTGCTTGCACAGGATTGTTTGTGATACTGGTAAGAGCATCTTGTACCCCTACTGGCAGAATAGAGTGTGCGGTAAACACTACCATCAGTATAGCAAGTGGTATCCCAATCAGAACGGCAACGATACTCAAGCCAATAGTTTGTAGAAAAAGTGTACCGAAAACTTGACGACGACTAGCACCGCGACTTCGCAAGACAGCGACGGCATCGGATTGACGTTCTACAAGCAGGTGAGTCATCAAACTGACAAAAAAGAGAATGAGGGCGACGATCTGCGCCGCCACGATGAAAATTGGCACACGTATGACTTCAACACGACTTCGATACTGCTCCAAGATACTTGGTGTCGCTGGAAGACTTAGTAACGGACTGTAAAGATTGGCCTGAGCAATGTAAGGATAGGGAGGCGGGTTGCTTGGGTCGTAATTGAAACCGTAAGCTCCTGTTGCACCTGCATATTGGTTAGCAATAGTTGAATTAAGGTGTGCGAGATGTTGAATAAGTTCATCGGTCTGCGCTGTAGATATCCTTAGTGGATTCAATGTGTAGTACCAGGAGAGCGTGTTGCCAGAGAGTGGCAAAGGTGTTGCGACATGATACCTCGCTCCTAGAGCATCGTAGAGACCCAGTAAACCTTCAAGAGGAAACAGCATGGAGTAGTGGTAGACAACTAGCTTGCGGATAGGATCCTCTAGTTTGCTATATGGCTCAAAGTTGTTGCCGTGCCAGTAGTTAAGGTTCGCCTCGGAAATAGTGAAGAAACCAGCAACACGCGCCTTAAATTGTGCGTTTATCTTGTTTTGGTTGAAACCATTGGATACGAATGGATCGGGGAACTGTGTGTAGAAGGGAAACTCAAATTTCATAACAGAACCAATATGCAAATGAAGTCCTAAAGCAGTATCTGGCGTAACCATAATTTCGACTTCGCTGTCAGGAGTGTTGGCTAGACGTGGTAGTCTTCCCTGTTCCACTATGAGATGACTTGCTGCATCCTGCATCGCCACTGACAAGGCATGAAATTTATTTACTATTGGCAAATGAGGCGAAACCAAGGTGAAGTTTTCAGAAGAGATGGTGAATTGTGGAGGATCATTAAGATATGGTCCCACATTATGCTGAAAAAAAGGGTCAAGCTGGTGCTGTATGTCATGCATAGACCGCGAAGATAAGCCAAGAGGAGCGATATCACAATTGATCTGAGCGTTATTGGGTGAGTTGCGTAGCGTATTGCGTAACCCAGCAGTTGTGGTGACGGTTAAAAAGAGTGGTACTGCACAGACAACTACAACTGCTGCGATTAAACCTAACATCGTAACGAAGAGAAGAAATTTGTTGCGACGAAGTTGCCACGAAGCTAATCTCACGAGTGAGGAAAGAGATGTGTTTATGTTGTAGGAAGTATGTATCAGCGTCGATGTCGATGAGGAACGAAGCATAACACCTCCTTTTTATTTAACGCGATCTCCTTACAGGTCTAGCCTTACCCACCCAGAATATTGATCGCACGTGCCGCGATACCCGCGACAATGATGAGCGAAATAATCGACTCGATCATCATCAGCACCTTCGCGGGACGGCTTAGCGGCGGCGTATCGGTTGGACTGAATGCTGTCGCGGTGTTGAATGCGAGGAAAAGGTAGTCGATGAAATGCGGTGCCCAACCATTCGTATCGCCATCCACCTGTTGTGGAAACATGAAATCTATTGCTTTATGATCCATGAGATGACGTTTGAGTGGACCGCCTCCATCAAGCTCCCAATACCATAGCCCAAAGACAAGAATATTCGACACCCAAAGTATGACGGCATCCTGAACAAGACTAATCGAACCCGATGATCCTCTCTTGGGAAGACTTACAAGCAGAAGAGCTATACTGACAACAAGTGTAAGCGTTATGACACCTGCCAGTAGAAAACCCATCGTTCGTAACCACCATTGTGAAAGATGACGATGCATTATGAGCGCATACGTGGAAGGTAAGAGCAGTATTACTTCGAGCGTAAGCGGCAACCACACAGGAATAAAAGGAAGTTGCAGCCTTGGCGAAACAAATAAATAGAGTACGCCAAACGTGAGTGTTCCTGCAATCGCGGTCCAGCGTTGAATAAGCAATGCCCTGAACACCTTGTGCCGATTTGTTGAAGTGGCAAGTGGGTCCGGCTTCTCTTGCGATAGAGCTTCTTTTTGAATGGGAGAGTCTAAATCCTTCATTTTATCCTCTTGAACATAAGAAAATGCTATTGACATAAGAGATTGATACAGCACAGGCTTTCATCAGTGTTCACATTTTCTCATATGTGCCATACGTTTGCAATATATGTATTTCTTATAGTCGTGGTTTATTGAAGTTAGAATATAAAACAATCACGCTTACAACTCTCCTCTTGTGACAAATTTCTTATACAGACGGATTTTTGATGTAATGTACAGCGATTTCTGGTATAGTAATTGGAAAGGTAATATATTCTCAAGTGTGTTACCGTATGCGGAGATGATGGAAGGGAAGGCGAAGGGAATGTTGGAAGTGAAACACGGCGATTCGGAGATTGTTGTTGCTGAGAGTGTTGCGACGCTCTTAGCTGAAGCCAGTGCTATTACTGATTATCGCACGCTACGAGATAGCCTTCCTAAAAGATTGGCGCACCTACTCAGGTGTCGCAGCATTCTCTTTTATCAAAAAGTCGGTGAGACTCTTCAGTTCGCGGCTGGTACCTTTGACGATAGTCCCGACTGGTCTACCTCTTTGCTTGCCATTGCACATATCAATCCAATTGCTCTCAACGGAGACGAGCCAGAGGCACTAGCATGGCGTACACGAACGCCCGTTATCATCCCTTCCTTGCATCCTACACATGTTGTTGTGCCACTTATCTATAGACAACGCTGCCTTGGCGTGTTGGTTGCTATTCGCACTGAGCAGCTTACGCATGAATATGAGAAAGCATCGACCTGGACGCAGGACGAGATACAGATCGTGACTGCCATAACAGGCGTTGTGGCACTTTTACTCGAAAATACCCGTCTCATCGAGCGTGACCGCGAACGTATATATGCGCTGTCTCAACTTACTACCGTGAGTAGCCAGATGCCGTATTCGCTCTACGAGCCAGAGCGTTTGAAGACACTTGTTGTGCAGCGTGTGCGCGAGATCGCACGTGTCGATGTCTGCGAAATGATAGATTTTTCCTCCTTGCACGAAAGAGTCAGTTGGCTTGCTCCCGAACTCTACGATGACCTCGCAACTTATTTTCATGGGCAGACATCCGCGTTACCACTTGTTATCGAACGCCCTGGCGATGTCAACAATCCTCGTTCGACAGAACTACTACGCTATGTGGCTCCAGAAGTAAACACGTTCTTTGCTTTTCCTTTGCTGAGTACACGTCCTGCGCCGAGTGCGAGCCGCACATCTCACAGAACGTATGGAGATAAGCAGGCATCGAACGTGTTGGGGGCTGTTGTCGCTGGATATCGTCAGGCTTGGAAGCTGAGACGCGAAGAGTCAATGCTCATTCAAGTCGTCGTAGGACAGGCGGGAGCGGTGCTAGAAAATATGCATCTGGTTATCGAGGTCGTCGAGGCGCGTAATCAGGCACGAAAGTGGTTACGTCAGGTGCTTGAAGACCAACGCTTTCAAGCGTTAATTCTCGAAAGCATGCCGAGCGGCTTAATCACGTTAGACATGCAAGGACATATCACAACGTTCAATCAAGCTGCTGAAACGATACTTGGCTATTCTGCCAACAACGTTATAGGAAAATTGCTGGCGGCTCTAATCAACACGCATACCATCACGCATGCGCATCAGGAAGAGTCTTCCTATTTCGCACAGGCATCATCTCTACACAAAGACGCTCTATCAAACGTTCTCACAACTGGCGAGTCACAAAGCGGCACACTTCTTTTATCGAAGCACCAAAGCGAAGAACTCGTTCTCGATTTGAACGTGCAACCGCTACGCGATGACCACGAACAACAGGTAGGTGCCTTGATTACATTTGTTGATGTTACCTCCGTTCACCGCTTGGAGGAAGAGAAGCGTCGCCTTGACCGGCTTGCCGTGTTGGGAGAAATGTCCGCTAACTTGGCGCACGAGGTACGCAATCCCCTTGCCTCGATAAAAACATCCATTCAGATGTTGATAGATGACCTTACAGACGAAGGGGCAACAGAGTCAAGTCCAGAACAGGCGGCACGGGTTGAGATCGCGCAAGAGTCTACCTCCGTGATGCTCAAGGAGGTCGAGCGTTTAGACACGCTTGTACATGATATGCTTCTGTTCGCACGTCCGCGCCAACTACACCGTGTGCGCTGTGACCTCCCTGCTTTGAGCGATCACGTCCTACAACTGCTACAGGTTCAATATGCCAGTACCTCCATCCAAATTCATCGCGTCTATGCTCCCGTTCCTATTCTCTGGGTGGACATAGGGCAGATCGAGCAGGTGCTACTCAATCTCTACGCAAATGCTATGCAAGCGATGTCGGACGGCGGCGTATTAACCATCACCTGCCATGTAATAAGCAAGCACCAGAAGGAAACTTCCCAATTGGTCGAATTGTTGGTTGCCGACACCGGTTCTGGTATCGTCCCTAAACACCTTGAAGATATCTTCAAGCCCTTTTTTACGACAAAGGCACATGGCATCGGCCTTGGCCTACCTATCACCCGCCGCTTCATAGAGGATCACGGTGGCACCTTGCTCGTAGAAAGCGAAGTCGGCAAAGGGACAACCTTTACGATTCGTCTGCCTGTAACAACAAATATACCAGAGGAGGAATAGTATGAGCTTAGCTATTTTGATTATCGACGACGAGCCTCATCTACCTCACCAGTTTGCACGCTACCTACGCAAGCGCGGTTATGATGTCTACACAGCCGCCGACGGCGAAACTGGCTTGCAAGAACTGGAAAAAAACACAATCGACCTCGTGCTACTCGATGTGCGCCTTCCTAAACTGGGAGGACTAGAGGTACTCACGCGCATTCGTAAGCATGAACCAGATGTGCCTGTCGTAATGATTACTGCATTTGGAGATATTCAAACGGCGGTGGACGCTATGAAACTTGGGGCTTCGGACTACTTGCTCAAGGGGTTTGACCTCGAGGAACTTCTGCTTGTAGTGCAGCGTTCCCTTGAAACAAGTGCTATGTCGCGTGAGCTACGTCAATTGCGTCGTGAAAAAAGCGATAGCTATCATTTCAAGTATCTCGTAGGGCAGAGCGAAGGCATGCGTAAGGTGTTCGAGATGGTTGCGAAGGTTGCACGCAGCGATGCATCTGTCCTCATTATTGGTGAGAGCGGCACGGGCAAAGAGGTCGTCGCACATGCCATTCACGAGCAGAGTCAACGCGCCTCCGGGCCATTCCACCCCCTGAACTGCGCCGCTATTCCCAGCAATTTGTTAGAGAGCGAGCTATTTGGACACGAACAATATGCCTTTACCGATGCCAGAAAGCAGAAACGCGGCCTGCTCGAACTTGCTGAGAGCGGGACTCTTTTCCTCGACGAAATTGGAGAAATGCCCTTAGATATGCAAGCGAAACTCCTGCGCGTATTGGAGACACGCACCTTCTTTCGGCTCGGTGGCAATAAAGAGGTCACGATCAACGTGCGCGTGCTGGCTGCAACCAACCGTAATCTGGAGCAAGCCATGAAGGACGGCACATTTCGTTCTGACCTCTATTTTCGACTTGCCGTTCTCACAATTGGCTTACCACCCTTGCGCGAACGCCCAAGCGATATCCTGCTCTTTGCCTCACGTTTTATAGAGGAATTTAACAAATCGCTAGGGCGCAACGTGCGTCGCATCGACCCAGCGGCACAACATCTCTTGCTCGCCTATAACTGGCCCGGCAACGTGCGAGAATTAAAGAATGTGATTGAACGTGCGATGATTTTAAGTAGCGGTGAGAAATTGGATGCAAGCCACCTGCCTTACGAAATTGCAGGTGCAGCAGACTCGGTGCCGCAAACGCTTGATCCCCTTGCTCGTTGGATACAAGAGCAACCAACGAGCAACTTTTCTATGGAGGAGGTCATCGGACGCGTAGAGCAACATATGCTCAGAGGAGCGTTAGAGACAGCACAACACAATCGTACCCGCGCCGCCGAACTACTTGGTTTCACAAAGGTAGACCAACTGCGCTATCTCATGCGTAAGTACAATATTGAATAGTGTGTTTGTTTTGTCAAAGATAAGATACAAATGAATGAAAGGAATGGTCAACTAGGTGAGATACGGCTCGACTGTCTCATCGGGTAACGCCAGTAGCTCCTCCTCGATCTCTTGCCAGACGGCAAGTTCGATCTCTGGATTGCTGAGGCGCGAACCGCTCCGTCCAGATTTACGGAACCTTCTTGTCACGCGCTCACGGAAAGACGCGATGATTGGTTTTTGTATCGCTGGTGGTGGCATGAAGCGTAGTTGAATACAGGAGGATGGATAAAAGTCCTTTTTGTCAAAGGCAAGAGAAATAAGATCGGCGAATGCCGCTGCTAGAGTGATGCGTTGTTGCGTGAAATAGGCTTCTTGCGTACTTGATGCCAATAGACAGCCAGCAACAAGTCCCTCGTTACGAATAGGATGAGCGACTGCGCTAATCTCGAAATCGCCTTGAAAAGCGGGAACGGTTTTACTTTTGCGTAGATCATCGGCACTAACAAAATGGCGTGTTTCAGTTGCATAGCCCGACATCGATTCAAGACCGAGAAAGAGTACATCATGTTCCAGGTCGTCGGTCCAAGGTGGTGTCCCTCTGCCCGCACACTCACGGATACTACGAATTTTTCCATCGATCGGTGGCATGCATTGAATAAGCTTTACCGCCATACCAAGGTTATTGGGGTCCAATTGGAGCAGTGCTTGCTTGAGTACCATCTCGCTAATACGCCAGAAGCGTAAGCTCTCTGTGGTGGTTGTACGCACATTGAGGACCTGTGCAAAAAAATCTGGATCGATACGCTCTTCGACATCAGCTTTGAGCCATGTCTGAATATCAGGGTAGGTTTCTTTGAGCGCAATCACAATCTCTTCGCGGTGATGCGGCTGCATCACTTGTACGAGACGAACCAGATGTGGGCGCTGAGGAGTAGACTCGCCGCTTGCCCAACGCGTGAGCGTCATGTCTGCCATACCAAGTGCAGCCGCCAGGCGCTTGCGTTCAGCCGGTACTCTAAGAACGTTCTGTAGGACAATCGACCAGGGAAGAGGGTGATTAGCCATGTTTGCCACCTTTTCTACATTACTTCTATGCTATTTGACATGTACGTCTATAGTACCAGAGGGAGTATAATGCGTCAATATGCACGCTCAAATCAGCATCAGAAACATTCCTAAGGATAATGCACACCATATGATAAAATATATTCTAGTAGTTGATGATGATAAAGAGGTGCGTGAGATTCTCTCTTTCGCACTCAAACACGACGGCTTTGAGGTCAATGTTGCCAGCAACGGTCAACGGTTACAGCAACTCTTGACTCAACGCTTACCCGATCTCATAATTCTGGATGTCATGATGCCAGGAGAGGATGGTTTTCGTCTCTGCCGCAATCTCAGGCATGACCCGACGACACAGCACATTCCTATTATTATCATGACAGCTCATGCCGAGCATATCTATCAACGAATCAGTGCCGATGTCGGCGCGGACCAACACATTACGAAGCCTTTTCATCCACTAGAGGTGGTCGAAAAAGTCAAGGCTCTGCTCGAAACGGAAAATGTACAAAATTGAGACCGAAACTACTTGTCTATATGCGTAAAAGTTGGTATCATTACAATCAAGAGTGTCCTGGTGAGTTCAAGGAAGCAGTGCGCTATGCCAAATAAATATGAACGCGAGATCGAAGAGATTCTGCGTAACCTGGAGCAGACAGAACCCAAGGCAGGCATTGGGCAGAAATTCAGTGATCGAATTCGACGCAAACCCACTCCCCGTATACGTCCACGTCCGAGAAGCAGCTTTTCTCTCACCCTGACCACCTCAGATTGGCTACTTATCATCGCGGTGAGTATCGCCCTTATCGCAGGAGGTTATGAATTTCTGTATGGTCGTCCAACGGAGTTCACCGGTATCTTAGCGATTGTCGGTCTGGTGTGTATCGTGCTGGTGGCCTTCTCTCAATTCATATTTAGGCCGCGCCGTCCAGCATCCATCCGCTATGGAAATGCCACCATCACCCCTTTACGCCGTGGCCCATTCCATACGTTCAGGACGCGCTGGAACTTGTTCATGCTCAAGCTGCGCTACCGCAATCGGGGTGTGCGCTAAGTAGAGACCATGTGGCGAAACGGAAAAACGAGAGAAAGTACTTGACAGGCATAGCGAAGAGTGATATAGTTCAGACAGATTAGACGGGGTGTGGCGCAGTTGGTAGCGCGCCTGGTTTGGGACCAGGAGGTCCACAGTTCAAGTCTGTGTACCCCGACTTCTGCGGGAGTAACTCAGTGGTAGAGTTCCTGCCTTCCAAGCAGGCTGTCGCGAGTTCGAGCCTCGTCTCCCGCTCTTTCAGTGAGACCGTCTCTCTCGGAGTGCTTCACAAGCCGTTTGATGGCAAGCAAGCGGTGATGAAGTTTCGAGAAGGCGGTTTTCTTGTGTGTCAAAACGCGTGTTGTGACAATCTGCCTCGCAACCCTTGCGACGACCTGCCGCTCTGGACACGCGACGATCTGCCTCTCCTTTCATCGCTGCCCAATTGCCTCGTGTTCCAGAGCAAAGGAGACGCATTGGTATGAAAGAACAGTATTCCCGTCACGCCTCAGCCCAAGTTACAGAGGCTCGCGCCACAGCACAGCGGGCGAAACTCGACGCGCAGGCGCAGACTCGTCACCTCTCCGCGCAGCAGACTACAGCAAAGAAACGCACGAACAAAGCAGGGCAGCGCGACCTGCTCGCCACCCGTCGGGCAAAGACGACGGTCGAGCTTGCCGTGTCCGACTACCTCAGCGATCACGAGGGAGGAAACCATAGTGCCAAAACGATTCAGTGGCATACCACCTCGCTTGGCCTCCTGCGTGCGTTTTTGGAGAGCGAACGCGATATCTCGCTCGTTGGCGAGATCGACGCCCCAGATATCAGCGCGTGGTTTGCCCATCTCCGTAAGACCTCGGGGAGCCGAGGAAAGCCGAGGTCCGAGCGGACCATTCAGACGTATGCTCGCTCGGCTCGTGCCTTTTTCCACTGGTTGGTGCGTCGAGACGCCATTGAGCGTAATCCCTTTGATCGGGTTGTCTTTCCCAAGGTCGGCAAGCCGTTGATCCGCGTCATTGAGCCGGAGGAGTTCGAGCGGCTCCTTCTTGCCTGTACTCCTCCCGGCGAGGTCGGTCCTCTCGCCGACCGTGCCGCCGCCCGCAATCGCGCGATTCTCTGGCTCCTCTATGACACCGGTATTCGTCTCGCTGAACTCTGCAACTTGCGAGCAGGCGACTTCGATCGCAAGCACGGCACTATTATCGTGAACGGGAAAGGATCGAAAGAGCGCCGCATTGCGCTGGGCAACAATTGCCAACGCAATCTGCTCTACTACCTGGATCGTCACCGCCCAGATGAGGAGGAGTTGGCCGAATGGGGTGATGCGACAGAGGATCACCTCTTCCTCTCCGAAACGCGCTTGCCGTTGACGAAGAACGGCGTCGGCTTGCTCTTCAAGCGAATTCGTGAGCGAGCGGGAATCACCGACAAACGAGTCAGCCCGCACATTTTTCGCCATTCCTTCGCCATTCGGTATCTCGTGCTGGGCAATGATCCCTTCTCGCTCCAAGAACTATTGGGACACTCCGACATGGCGACCGTCAAGAATTACATGCATATGAACGATGCCCTCATTCAGGAGCAAAAGCGCAAATATAGCCCAGGGGATCATCTGCCTACGCGGATGCCAGGGCCAAGGGACAGCAGACGGAGAGGCTTTCAGACAAAGGGTGCTGGAAAGAAGACGCAGAACGCTAAGTACGAGCGCAATGAGAGAACGTAGAGGAGTTGCGTGATGAGTACACCCGTTAGGCAACAGTATGGCAAGTATCGCCTTCTCCAGCAGCTTGGGCAAGGAGGCCAGGCCGCTGTCTATCTTGGAGAGCATATGCTCCTCGGAACGCAGGCCGCCATTAAGGTGCTGCACACATCTATGGCTCAAGCGGAAGAGGCACACTTTCGCCGGGAAGCACAGATGATCGCACAGTTTGATCACCCCCATATTGTGCGTGTGCTTGATTTCGATGTACAAGCTGGTGTCCCATTTCTCGTCATGAGTTACGCGAAAGAAGGGACACTGCGGACACGCCATGCTCTTGGGACTTGCGTCCCGCTCGCGACAGTCGTCACCTACGTGAACCAGATCGCTGACGCGCTGCAGTACGCGCACGCAAGACAGGTGGTGCATTGCGATCTCAAGCCAGAAAATCTCTTGCTGGGCTCGCGTGGAGACCTCTTGCTCAGTGACTTTGGCATTGCCTTACTGCTCCATACCTCGGTTCTTCAAAAGACACAGCAGGTGGCGGGAACTGCCGCATATATGGCTCCCGAACAATTTCGAGGTCATCCATGTCTTGCTTCCGATCAGTACGCGCTCGCCGTACTGGTCTATGAGTGGCTCTGTGGCGAGCGACTCTTTCAGGGGAGTTTTGCTCATGTCGCAGGAGGACACCTGTATCGTACACCACCCTCGCTGCACCAGAAGAATCCGGCTGTCTCTCGTGAGGTGGAACAGGTCGTCCTCAAGGCATTGGCGAAGGCTCCCCAGGCACGCTTTGAGAGTGTACACGACTTTGCCGTTGCTCTTGAGTGTGCCTCAACTCGTTCTCTCTCGGCTCTAACGTCGCGCACCCCTTCGGAGTCTCTTGTAGATGGAGTGACAGAAACCGTGCTCGCGCTACCGGCTTCGAAAACGAACTCACCTACACGTACCTCCTCTCCCATAGAGGAGCAGCACCTTCGTTGTCAAGTGAGAGGATCAGGGCTGACGAAAACGGTCTGTGGAGGTCTCGTTGGTGTGAGTGTCTTTCTTTGGTTGGTGACCGGCGCGATTCCGTCGCTCCACACCTTCTTTGCTCTCGCGATTCTCCTCTGCCTCGTGTTCTGGATTGCAGCATACGCGGATCATGAGCAGGCGACGAAGCTCTCTCTTAAAAGGGAAAAGCAATAAGTTTGTCAACATGAGTCATCCCGAATTTGATACCGTTAGGAAACCCTCAACAAACTAGATAAGAGAGGTTGTAAAGGGTACACTAGCAGAAAAAGCAGTCCTCTCTTCAGGAAGAAGAGAGGACTTTGACGTAGAAAGAGCTATAGTATGTCTCTGCAACGAGAACCCATCGGACCCGTTCCCACAGAAACCGTTCGTATTGCACAAGCGGCTTTCCGTACAGGAAATCTCTGTATCCGACTAAGGGATACATTGGGAACGATCTATACCGATGAAGCCTTTGTCGATTTATTCTCATCAACTGGCAGACCTGCTGAAGCTCCTTGGAGACTTGCACTGGTTTCTGTCTTGCGATATATGGAGGACCTCTCAGATCGACAGGCTGCTGAAGCAGTTTGAGCGCGAATTGATTGGAAGTATTTACTGGGGTTAGAACTTACTGATGCGGGGTTTGACTTCTCCATCCTCTCAGATTTCCGTGCGCGTCTGATGGCTGGAGAGGCCGAACAACGGATTTTTGAGCACCTTGTCACACAGTTGAGTGAAGGCGGGTGGATCAAAAAACGAGGGATACAGCGTACCGACTCCACGCATGTACTCGCTGCAGTTCGCCGGCTCAATCGGCTTGAGTTACTGGGAGAGACACTTCGTGCTGCACTCAATGGTGTAGCCAAAGAAGCCCCTGAGTGTCTCCATGCTTGGGTTCCCGCAGACTGGTTTGAACGGTACTCCCGTCGCGTCGAAGAATGGCGTTTGCCTGGGGCCAAGTAGAAACAAGACCAAGTCATGGATCAGATTGGGCAGGACGGCTCCCACTTCCTCACTGAAATGTGGAGTGAGCATGCTCCTTCCCACCTGCGTCAGCTTGCAGAAGTAGAAGGGCTGCGACGCACCTGGATGCAGCAATTTTTCTGGAACGAGGATGGTCAACTTGCGGTGCGCAACAAGGATGATTTACCGCCTGCTCATCTCAGCATTCGCTCTCCTTGCGATCATGAGGCTCATTATGGACACAAGCGAGACCTCTCCTGGTATGGGAACATTGGTGCATTTCAGTGAAACGTGTGACGAAGATTTTCCCCATTTGATTACCCATGTCCACACGACGGATGCCACCCAAACCGATATCGAACACACCGAAGCGACCCATCAGGCTCTCGCAGAGCAGTCACTGCTTCCCGAGACGCATCTGATGGATGCGGGGTATGTCGATGCGGGGTTGATCCTCGCGAGTCGGCAGGATCACGAGATCACATTAGTGGGACCAGGAAGCCAGAACAACCAATGGCAGGCAAAAGCGGCACAAGGCTATGATCTGGCTTCCTTTCACATCACATGGGAAGAAAAATATGCGACGTGTCCCCAAGGAAAACAGAGTGTGAAATGGACAGAGCGAAAAGATCACCATGGGCATCCCAAGATTGCGATCCGTTTTGGACTGCATGATTGCAGGAACTGTCCGGCACGTTCCCTTTGCACTCGTTCTGCACATGCACCTCGCATTCTGGCGGTGCGCCATCAAAGTGAGTATGAAGTGTTACGACAAGCACGAGCACGAGAACAAGGGGAGGAATTTCACACACACTATGCTCAGCGATCAGGGATTGAAGGTACGCACTTGCAAGCGGTGCGAACGATGGGATTGCGTCGCACACGCTATCTTGGGTTGACAAAAACAGCTCTCCAGCACACGTTCACTGCAACAGCACTGAACTTGGTCCGTCTGGATGCGTTTCTCGCAGAAAAGAAGGTGGCAAAGACACGAAGCTCGCGTTTCGCCACCTTAGCTCCTGTTGAGCTTGCTAGCTGATTTCAGGGTTTCCCAATGGTATCAAAATTCGGGATGACTCATATCTTTGCTCTCCCAAGGTGATAAAAAATTCTTCGAAAAAACGTCTTAGTGGTAGGACGTGAATGGTGCCTACTCACCATAAAAAGAGGAAACGGCATGGGACAAGAGAGCCGGAAAGAGAAACCTGATATTCGCAAGCTGATAGATGGACCGTGTCTTGCAGGCTATACGATCAAACATAATGATGCGGCACACGTCATCATTGTTGACAACTTGCTCCTACGACTCACGAAGATGGAATACGACATCTGCAAATACATGCTTGAAGCTGCAAGCAACTTTCAACGTCGTGCTGCCGGGTCCTACCACATTGCCCTATACGAGGATCTGGAGCAAGTCATCAGTGGCCCTCGTGATCTGCTATCTAAGCACATCTATAACCTAAATGTGAAACTTGCATTAACCGGTCTGACAGTAGTGCGCGTGGGGCATGTTGGATATATCGTTGTCTTTTCCTCGAAAGAATAATTTGAAGGAAGGCAGATGACTCGTGAAAAGAAAGCATCAATTTGTATGGGAGAACTCATGGTATTCTTGTAGTGTGTGTCATTGGAAGTGGAAGACACGAACGTATGCGGCTTGTCCGGGTGTTCCTCGCTATCGGTACGACGCTCTGCCTCCGTATCTGGTTCCAGCACCTGAACTCCATCGCCGAGGACTGCATGCACAGGGTTCAGCCGATGGGTGCTACTGCCGACTCAAAGAAGAGGAGCCTGTGTGGCTCTTTGACGAGAGAAAGGCTGTCCCTCTCGATCCACTATGGGATACACCCCTTCGACCTCTTGCTCAACTCTCGACGTGGTTTCGCGAGTGCAAAAATTGTCGGTGGTGTGGTGGTGAGCTGACCAGTGAGCAGGACGAATATGGAAGGCATCCACGCATCTGTCGTGCCTGCTTCTTTGAGCAGCAGTGGTTACAACAGCGCAACGACATCGGACGGTGGGCGCATCGACTCTTCCAACAGAAGAACTGGCTCATACTTGACACAGAGACGATGGGCCTGCGTGAGACAGCTGAACCTCTTGAACTCGCATTGCTTGCTTATGATGGTGCCGTCCTGCTCAACACATTACTTCGACCTCAGGCCACATTTTCCGACGAAGGGATATTTGTCAACGGGTTGAGGAAGAGCGATGTTGCATCTGCTCCCTCTTTTGTTACGATTTGGCCTGCTTTACTCACCTTTTTGGAACAGTACCCAATGGTTATCTCCTATAACGCCGAGTACCATCAAAGGATTCTTGAACACGCGGCGCACCGAGCGAATCTTGCTCTTCCCCCACTGCGTTGGTACTGCTTGATGAAGATATACGCAACTTACTGGGGACATTTGCGACGTGACGGCCGGTTCCGATGGCAACAACTCAACGAAGCGTGCAAGCAGCAGCGCGTTCCCGGCGGCTGGTCGCAAACGCATCGTGCACTCAAAGATGCAAGAAAATCATTCCGACTACTCGACGCGATGGCATCGAATGCGCTGCCGCTCTCTCCGAAGAATTCCTACACGCTCTTCGGTGTCCGCTAGGTGTACGCCGAACGCTCAGCTAGACGGAAATGAGGCTTTTTGCACGAGCAGTGGAGATATACGGTCCAGAAATAGTACTCTAAAGCCGATTAACAGATGTTAATCAACTGTACCTCTTGTAACTCGGCTGAAAATACCCTTGAGAGAGCCGATATTCAGGATGTAGCCCCAAGACGTCTCTCTGAATTTGCCGGATACAGACCGTCAATAGATGGAGCAAAATAGACGAAAATTGGAAGAAAAACCTGTCGTATGACGACGTCACTTTTGCTGATCTCTACTTTATACTTGTAGGAGAGCGTGTGAATGGCACACCTCGTGTAGTAGTCAAAGTATGCGGATAGCGTCCCCTTGGGAACGGTTGCATTCTTTGTACACATCATTTTTTGCAATGCACAGTCGCTAGAGGCATGCAGCTCGAAGCGAATAGACCTTGTTAACCCATGCCAAGAGAGACGGCTGTCCTGAATACTCCTATGCACGGGTTGCGCGCCGAGCGACTGTGCTCACACAGATGGAGAAAAAGAATGGGGCAGGAGATGACTCCCGCAAAGAAAAAGCTGCTGCTCAAGCGACATGGGCCTTGTCCAGTTGGCTACACAACGGCCGATTTAGAACTGAGTTTGGACATCATCTATGGACTCTTTTGTGGAGTTTACACTGCCCGGGAACTCCAACAACTCGTCGTCAGCGATCCGTTTGATCGCTCAGAGACTCCACGAAGCATAAGATTAATCGAACTTGCTGCGTGGTTAGAGGCACTGGTGCATTGACAAGAGAGTGCGATGCAAGAATTTTCTGATTATCTTAGAACAATGACCCCTCAATGCGAGAGTCCTGCTCTTTCGCGAAAGGGAGAAGTCCCTATGGACAGAAGACATCATCTACTGACACCGACCGAAGAAAAACGGTGTCTACTGTGGTTAAGCGAGCAAGGCATGATGCGCTTAGACCATGTGTATGCCCTCCTTGCGATCCACAGCATATCGACGGCGCGAGCATCGGTCATTGTGCGACGTTGGCTTCGGATGAAATGGGTCCGTGTGGTCATAAGAAGAGTACACGAGCCGGTCTGGTGCTGTTTGACTGATCTAGGAAGCACGTATCTGCATTGCACACGAACACAGCTTTGTTCTACTGATGAAGAGATGTTTAATGAAGAGATGTTAAGCCATCTTTATACCGTCAATGCCATTCGCCTCGTTGTGGCTGCCGAACTTCCTGCTGCCTGCTGGACGCAAAGGCACCAGAGAGAGCTAAGAAATAGCTCCCCTACACGAAGTGAGGACACGGATGCAGAGGTGCGTCTCGCTGATGGCACACTAATTGGGGTGTATGTGATAGTAACTGCGTGTCCTTCGCACAAAGTGCAAGCTTCTCTACTGCGAGAATGTGAATGCGAAGGAAGGACAACGGATGCGCAGTACTATAAAAAATTCTGGTACTTTGCACCTCTTGAAGTTGCGGTGAGCATAGCCGAACAACGCTGGGAGTTACTTGTCGAAGAGCGGTTGACGCTCCAGCAAGCTCAAGCAATTAGTGTGTATGCACTTGAGAAACGCTCAATGAAAGAACTTCCGGTGCGATTGTCTAAGGGATGGTAGGTTCGTATCTGTCCGTGTGTCCTCTCTTACTTTGCTTTGAAACGACAGCATCTCGGACGTATTTTTACATCATGGGTAAGAGAAAGAGTCTCTTTGTGCTCTCCTGCTCATGATAAACCATGGAGTCATGTATGAAGGATGACATCGAACGAGCAGAAGAATCTATGCATGCGCTAAAGGAAGAGTTAGAGCAGGCGCACAAGTACATCCTCCAGCTTGAGCGGGAGCGTGATGTGCTGCGCGAGAAACTGCACTGGATCGATGAACTGCTGGCTGTGCCTTCATTGGTCATGTCAGCCAGCCATAAGATCACTCTACAGGCCGCTGTAAAAGCGTATCAAGCACATATCCCTGATGAGGAGGGGTGGGTTGCTATCGAGTCGTGGAAAGTGTGTAGAACCGCTGGACAGTCCAAGGAAACCTTCCTCACCAACTTAGCATACTGTGAGCAACTCGGCGTGCTCCAAAAGAAATGCGTTCGTCCGCATGTTGCGCTCGGTGACTACACCGCGACGCTCTCCATTCAGACGACGGACTTGCTGCCGTCTCCAAATCAGTACCGTGCATCAACGGCACGCGTCCACGGTGGGAGAAGAAGCAGGCGATGCCCCTCGTGCGGAAGTGCTGAACTTGATAGTTCCACAACATACGCGTGCCGTCGTTGCAAACACATCCATGTTGAGAAACGTAATAGTATGTCGTTCCGTACATCTGCTGATAGTGACGGATTCGTCTCAGGAACTCAGGAGGATGGTGAGAAGCAGAGGACCGAGTGCAAGGAGAGGCAAGTGCTCGAACAGCAGTGTCCCTCTGAGGACGCTATGTTGCATCAACACACGGAAGAGCAAAACGGCCAAGCCAGCCTTTCAAACACTGTTATGCCATTTCCTGCTGGTGTCTCTGATGAACAAGAGGAGATGTCCTCTGCTCAGGAACAGCACGAGGTGCTGATGCGTGCCGCATGCCTCTATGTCGCACTTGCGCGTTCAGGCGCGGATCACGCTGAAATGAGCATCAATGGAGCAAAAAAATACTACGAGGTGCATAGGCCCTTTGGCATACGGGATGCCCTTGAGCACTTGACGGGTCAGAAAACCAAAGCGGTGGTGATCGGTTCGGCGAATGGGATGACGCGTGCGCTCCTCTGGGACGCCGATACGCACGAGGACTTGCAGCGATTGAATCAAGCAGGGCGCGTGTTGCAAGACGCAGGGTACGCAATGCTGATAGAGCCATCTCCTGCACGTCGTGGTGGACATCTCGCAACAATTTTCTCGCATGAGGTGGATGCAGTCACAGCCTATCAACACATGTGTTCCATCGCTCCAACGCTCTCCGCCGTCCGAGAGCATTGGCCTGGAAGTCCTAACAAAATACGACTTCCAGCAGGATTGTATTGTCGTCGTCAAGTTAATATGTGGTGTACGCTTTCCGACGGACATGGTCACATCCTAGCACATAATGGAGTGAGCGCAGCTCACCTCCTCTTGCGCTATCAGACGCCAAGCAGTATGATTCCCACCGCGGTCACAGAAGATCAAAACCACTTGCAATGCACTAAACCTTCCATCACTGTTGCTCTCCCCTGCAAGGAAGGTGCTGTTTCACACGAGCTTTCCCATGAGAGACAGGACAAGTCCCGTGATGACACGGATAGCACGCTTGATGCTAGATGGTGGCGACAGTATGGCGACAACGCACATGTGTACTGGTTCCATCATACTACAGCTACCGTCATCTCATGGTTCAACGAACGCTACTACACATGGGACTTTGTGCGTGAAGAGGCAAACGGAATGGTGCATGCCTGCTATCTAGGGCGTAACGAGCGAACGGCTAGCGTTGGACTGACAAGGGATGGGAAATGGTGGACTGACTTTGGAGCAGGTGCGCGGCAAGACGGTGACAAACAAGATGGTGGCGACGTCTTTGAACTCCTTGTGCGTGTGGAGGCGGCGATAATACAAGGTGAGCGTCCTCACGACAGCCGCTCTGCAATCATGCGAGAGGTCAAATCGCGGCTCGTGTGTCACTACGCTCAGGAAATGCGTCAAGCAGCACGTGCCGACCTCGAAGATGCAGCGAGACGAGATGTCCTTCCCACTTTATGGGTGCAGCAACTGATGAGCCAAGCTGGGTGGGACCACTACCAGAAAGAACGGAAGAAGCATCATGGGCAGTCCCCGTTGTCCCAGTAGGCTGAGAAGTAGACGCAAGAGAGAAGCAAGATGCTATGGAGCGAGAGCATTTCAAGTGGTACCACCGTGCGATTCTTTGGTCGCACAGAGCCGACAAGATGATGAATCTCTTTTTAAGTTATGCATTAGCCTTGTCATCGCTGATCGCCTATCTGGATGTGATGGGAAACGGCGAAATTATTCATCGTGTTCCCCTCCTATTTTTCGTCTGGTTGAGCGTTCAGGGGCTGGGAGTTGAACTCCAGATTCTGATCGTGTTGAGTCGTTTGCCAGAAATGGCTCAGGTGCAAGAGGCATGGAAACGCGTGAGCCTTCTCTCTTTTCATGTGCTTTTTATCGTCTTGCTTGCCTGCATCTCGATCATTATTGGCGCGATCTTTACGCAGCATGGCGATACAGAAGGCACGATTGTTCAGGCAGAGCGTGCTCTTGGGGTGAGTGCTATTCCATTCGTGTATGCACGAGCAAGTATGGCAACATTTCTGCTCATTCTCATGGGCATTGACCGTATGATGGAGCAGTGGCGTCTGTCGTCACGCCAAGAACAGCAGTTCACCCCTCAACGAACTGAACGTGTGGAGCAGCCTGTTCAGGAGTATGAACAGCTGATCAGAGGTTTGGTTCCCATTCTTCTGCAAACGCTGCCTCCACTCCTAGAGCAGCACTCTATAACGGAACGTGCCGAGGATGAGGAGCACGCTTCTCGTCTTGAGCACCAAGTTCAAGGAGCGGAACTCGCGCAGGAACTCAGGGGAACTGACCTTGCAGGAGGAAGGGAACCAGGCTGGGAACTCGCTATGCAGGGTGCCGTTCCTTCCAACGTCGGTGAATCATGTGGAGAACTGCTGCAAGAAACGAGTAGGAAACAGGAGTCAGAGGCAACGCTTAGAGCCATCGTTGAGGACCCAGGGCAGAAACTGACACTGATTCAGCACCAAGTGATGGAAACGGTTGATGAGAAGTTGAGAAGGACGTTCTACGCCATGCAAGCCGAAAATCAAAAGGTTACTGGCGATACGCTGAGTCGGCGCGCAGGTATCCGTAAGGCAACGACATTGCAGTGGCTGAAAGCGCAAGAGGAGATAGTGTGATGCGCCTCCTGTTTCGGCATGTGTGGGGCTGGTGAGGCAAGGAGCAAGACTCCTCCCTCACGACTCAACCTCTTCCACCGCGTGTTGTCGTTGCTGACGCACCATCACGGGGCGAAAGAACTGCCGCATCCCTCTTTCACAAAAGCTGTTGCTCTTATGCAGAGCATGCTTTCCAAGCCACGTTCTACTTCTATCCGGAGCACTCTACGGAAGACAGGCGCACGTATTAGCCCGTGAGCAACCCGAATCTGATTCGGGACACTCTCAGGTTCTGTCTCTTGCTGATAAGAACGCTCGATGGGCTGCAGGGCGCGTGTCTCGCTTTCGGTCCTACCTAGCAAGACCTTTCACTTATCCTTGGCTGATGGTAGAAGTAGGCGAACAATAGATGGTGCAAAGTAGCATTTAAAGAAGTGGAGAAAGCCAGTGTCGACGATGGTAAGAAGGAAACCGACAACCGTAAAGCGAACCTCGTTGCGAAAATCTCTTCGCAGTTTTGTCGTGTCGCTTGTTTTCAATCCCTGGCTCTATGGAACCTTGTCAGTTCTATTTTTGATGCCGAGAAAACCACGTCGGACGCGCAGTGATGCAGACACCATCGTGTATATGGAGCGCGATGACTACGCCTTGCCCTGGATTGGACAGATGAAACTGGCTCGCCTCGATCACATTCGGCAACTCCTCGGACGCTTTCCAGGGGCACCGACCAAGGAGGCAGGAAGGATTAGTGAAGGGGCCGCTCGTGATGTGGTCAATCGCTGGAAGAAAGCTGGATGGGTGCGTGCGAAGAGAATTCGCGTTGGGGAACCTTTCTACGTCTGGCTTACTCCTGCTGGACTTCGCAAAGTGGGATTGCCCTACAAGCCTCTGGACATTGAGAGCGAAAGCGACAACCAACTCAAGCACCTTGTCGGCCTCGTTGAGGTCAGGCTTCACGTGGAGCAGCTCATTGCGGGCGGGCGTTGGGTTAGCGAGCGGCAGCTTCAACACGGGATGAGGCGCAGTCGAGGTGAACGGCTTGGACACTGCCCAGATGCAGAAATACATGTCCTAGATGGGCGCATCTTCAGCGTGGAACTGGAGCGAAGCCCCAAAGGGACGAGCGAGATGCAAGACGTACTCCTGCGGTCGCTCAAAGGCGAGCCGTTTGATCGCGTAAAGCAGGATTTGGGCCGAGAGATGGCGTACAAGGCATGCCGTCATATTCCCAATAGGTATGCCGGTATCTGGTATTTCGCCGCCTCTGCTTCACGCAAGGAAGTCAAGCGTGCCAAAGAGAGACTGGTCGAGCAGGGAACTCTCACCGAAGAGGAGGCGAAGGCTATCCTGGTGTTCTCGTATCCGCTCGTTGCTCAAGAGTGGGGAAGACCCTAGCGTGTAGAGAAACAGATACATGCGTAGGTCCGTCACAACGTAGTGGAAAGGCGAGACGATCAGCAAAACCGGCGAACGAGGACAGATATGGAATGCTTGCCCATGAAGAAATCTATCATCCGTTATTTCCTCCTTAAGGACTCGAAAGCGAAGGAGTTCTTCATCCTCAAGAACTGATGATGCTCTCTGTGAGTACTTCACTCCTGCTTTGATAATTTTCTGTAGGCATAGAATGGCTACAATGAGGTATACATGTTGCTGAGCAAGAAATTTCTCTCAAAGCAACTTGATGCTATAAAAACCAAAAAAGAGTAGCGGCAAGTTTTTCTGAGAAGACGAACAAGAAAACCAGCTACCCCCCCCCAGATGTCTTGTTTCTTGCTATTTTTCTTAATGAAGGTGATAGTTCAATGTGCGCATAATCTGGGGAGAAAACTTCTGTATGGTTCTCCCCTTTCGGGAAAAAACATGCTTCCCCATCTCACGAGAAATCATCGGTCCTTGAGATAATCAAAATCATCTTTGAAGAGTCTCATCACGACGCGTAACGTGATATCTGTCTCTGATGCGATGCCCTCCTTAGGAAGCGTTTCTCCAATCTGATCCATGTGATAGGCAATTGCTGATTCGACTTCTCGAACATCAAGAGAGTGAGAATGCATGATCGCTCGTATCACGGTGTGCCCATTTTCTCCTCTTGCCATGCCGTCTTCAAGCTCTTGAGCAATTTGTTCAACGCTGATTTCTTTGCCCCGTATTTTCGCCTGTTCTTCACTGCTATCAATCAATGGATACTCCACCGGCTCTTCCCCCTTATACTCTCTTCACCAATAAGCGAGTTACTGCAAGGTGAAGTGTTGAACAGAATTGCTAATAATACCGGAAGTGCTGGCTTGATCCCTTGTAGTCGTTGCCTAGTCAGATATTTTATAGTGCTCTCAATGAGTTCATCCTTTGTTTCGTACTCGTGCATCAAAAACCAATTATGGTATACTGACAATTCTCCATTTGTAATCAACTCCTGTTGTCATTTGACTTAATTTCTGGCATGTTTGTCAGATAAAATGCCACGATTTTGCTTGCTTCATAGCAACCAGTCAGTGTCATATTACTTGGCGAAGCCCTTTCCTCTCCTCTATTCTCCGCAAAGATGAACTCTTTCTTTTCCTCCTCTTCGCATCTCGGCACATTATCTGGCAAAGACGCCAAGTAATGCGGCAGAAACTAGCTTTTTTCACAAGACTTCGGTATACTTGCTTGCGAGGGATGACGAAGACTGTGTTACAGACACCTCGCATCTCCTCATGAGGAGATTTTCTATGAGCCAGGAACAACGCATTCTTTTTCTGTGTGCCCAACGCTCTGTTCGTGAACTGATGGCAGCAAGTCTGCTTGCCGCTCTCGAACAGAAATCCTGGGATATTTGGATTGCTCCTGCGCCTTTTCCATCCGATGAGGTTGCTTTGGTCCGCCAGGTTCTCGATGAGATACACGTTCCATTGCTTCTCTCACCCCAAACAGCAGAGCCATCCTTTGACGAGTCCTGGGATGAAGGGATTGTCCTATGTAGTGGGGCAACGGATCAATGACCGTTCATTCCTCACGTCGGTCGGCGTCAACTCTGGTCTGTGGAAGATATTCTACCTGTCGGCCTCGTAGATGTGGAGCGTCTACATGGATATCGCCGCATTCGTGCCACTCTCATACAGGCGATCAGGATGAATCTCCTTCTCCCCGAACGACTAGCAATGGTCTCTCCCCACAAGTAAGTGAACAGGGGAGAGATGATGAACTGGGAGACGAGCGAGAGACACACACGCGATGAGTCGTGATGAAAGGAGCTTGTTATGGAAGAACACCATGCCCATCCGTGGCGCACCGTTGAGGACCTCATCGAGATTGGCTATCAGCGTTCGCACGTTGTCATGATGAACGAATGCCACGCCAACTGGTTTCGCTGTATTCGCACACGGCAGATTGGACAACGCATCTTGCCAACCGCTCACAAACTTGGGGTACGTCATTTGGCAATGGAGGCATTGTATCCATCTGTGGTCGAAGAGGCGAACCGAACCCGATCCTTGCCTGCTCATGCATGGGGGTATCTGCAGCAACCGGAGATGCATACCTTCATCCAAACCGCTCTTAATTTAGGATGGACGCTGATCGTGTATGAAGCAGATCTTAGCCAGGAACTCCCAGGTTTCTCGCAACGGCAACGGAACAACTGGCGTGAAGAGCAACAGGCGCAGTATCTCACTCTTGCCCTTGCCGACTTGTCCCAAGAGGGGAAACTGCTTGTGTGGTGCGGCAACAATCACCACACAAAAGCTCTTGTTCCGGTTCGAGAGGGAGAGCCTAACGACCTCTGGGCGATGATGGGACACCACTTCCGAGAAAAGAGTGGGCTTGATCCTTTCGTGATTGATCAAGGGAGGACCGTTCAGTGGCCTCATCTCTCAGGAGGAACTGGGAATGAACAGTGGTTGAAGGAGATTGCTCCAACCCTTGCCACCTTTGGAGGAACGGCAGGTTTTGTCACAGAAGAAGCTCCCGCGTGCTTGCCTGTAACTCCTGGCAATGATGCCTACGTGATTTCGCTCGACAATGCAATGGAAGAATGGCCTCCTCAGGGGATGGACGGCGAGGATGTGCTTGAATGTTGACACTCGAAGCGTTTCACGAGTGGTGTCAGCACCTTGGCCTCGCACCAGAAACAGAAGCACTCATTACGACTCTTTGAGAGTCTCCCCCTGTACGTAAGGTACAAGGACGTGCGAACAACGTAGCTGGACGCTATCCCAGTCCCAAGATGGGCGTCTCCATTCAATTTGAAAGCCAGCATGTAGAGTTGTGGGCGATCTATGCGATGGAGCAAGATGATGATGTACTCGAGTACTACGATCAGTCGATACGTATCCCACTGCACTATCGTGCCAAATCTGGTCGCAACACCACCCAATGGCACACACCAGACTTTTTTGTGATGCGCCAGGACCGAGCAGGGTGGGAAGAATGGAAACCGGCATCTGCCCTTGACACTCTTACCAATGACATGCCGACACGCTATCAACACGATGCCGCAGGACACTGGCGATGTCCTCCTGGCGAGAACTATGCACACCAGATTGGACTCACCTACCGAGTGCGCTCATCAGATGAGTATCATCCTCTTTTCATCCAAAACCTCAAGTTTTTGCAAGATTACTGGGCGCACCCAATTTCCATTGAGGCATCTCACGAGGCCCAGGTACGCTCTATGCTTGAACAGCATCCGGGCCTTCGTCTCACCGAACTTCTTGAGGTATGCCCAAATGTCTCTGTTGATGTCATCTGGGCACTCCTCGGGACACGTCGGCTCTTTACCAATCTCTCTGCTACTTCCCTCATGGAGCATGAGCACGTTCACCTCTTTCTCCATGAACCTCTTGCCAAGACTAATGATCTCCCATCGGTCATCAGCCCTGAGCTTGTGGCTCCCTCTCTTCCCTTTGTTTGGGATGGTCGGCTCTGGTTCGTGGAGGATACAGGGACGCTTGTCCACCTGCATCCCGAGGTTGGTGAGAGGCTTTCGCTCCCATCGGCTAGGTTTCAACAGTTAGTACAGACAGGGGCGATACAGCGACTTTCCGGGGCTTCTCCCTCACCCATGACCCCTGAAATCCGAGCCGTACTCACGAAAGCTTCCCCAAAGGCGCAACAGCGAGCGAATCAGCGATTGGAACACATTCTCCTCTATGTGCAGGGAACAGAAGTGACCACGCCAATGCGGAGCATTCAGCACTGGCTCCACGCCTACACAACAGCTGAAGAACTGCACGGGTGTGGCTATATTGGACTTCTGGATCGGGTCGCTGACCGTGGAAATCGAACTCGGCGAGCTTCTGATGCCTCAATGCAGTTGCTCCACACCTACTTGAAAGAGCATTATGCAACCCCACAGGCCAAACGAGCGGCGGCGGTCTACCAATTATATGTCTCGGAGTGTGAGCGAACCCATCTTCCTGCCGTCAGTGAGCGAACCTTCTATCGAGAGCGAACACGCTTTGCCACCTCAGAGGTGACGGGCACACGGCTGGGGCGCCGAGCCGCCTACCAAGAGCAACCAGCCTTCGGCTACCTGGATCAGACGACACCGCGTCATGGAGAGCGTCCTTTTGCACTAGCTCACTTAGATCACACGGAGTTGGATATTCTCCTGGTCTCCTCGGTGACGGGCAAACCGCTTGAGAGGCCCTGGCTGACGCTGCTCACTGATGCCTACAGCCGACGTATTCTGGCGTGCTATTTGAGCTATGATCCTCCCAGTTACCGATCTGCAATGATGATCTTGCGTGTCTGTGTCCAGCGGCATCTGCGCCTTCCACAAGAACTGATGGTGGATCGAGGAGCAGACTTTGGTAGTGTCTACTTCGAGACCTTGCTCACACGGTACTCTGTGACGAAGAAGGAACGTCCACCTGCACAACCCCGCTTTGGGTCAGTTCTTGAGCGTCTGTTTGGAACGACCAACACGATGCTCCTGAACCAGTTACGGGGTAATACGCAGGCCACGAAAACGCCACGCCAAATGACGCGCGCGGTTGATCCCAAGCAGCATGCGGTCTGGACTCTGGAACGGTTCTCAGAGCGATTTGCGGAATGGGCCTACGACATCTATGATCAGATGGAGCATCCTGCGCTCTTTCAAAGCCCTCGTGACGCCTTTACACAGGGGATGGCACTTGCTGGGTCGCGGCTGCATCGCTTGGTTCCGTACTCAGAAGAGTTTCTCATGTTTACACGACCAACGACCCACACAGGACAGGCAAAAATCCACGCAGCACGAGGAATTACCGTGAACGGGCTACGCTACTGGAATGCCGCCTTCCAGAACCGCGAGATTGCAGGCTCGTCTGTGCCGGTGCGCTACGAGCCGTATGATATGGGCGTGGTGTATGTCTTTGTGCAAGGCCAATGGCTCGAATGCATTGCAGATGACTATGCTCAGGTGCATGGACGCTCCGAACGGGAATGGCACCTCATCCTCGACGAATGGCGAGCACATCAGCGTCAGCATGGCAAAGCGCGAGTACGTATCAATGGTCCACTTCAGGCACACTTTTTAGAGACACTGGAAGCCGATGAGCGACTCCTCTTGCAACAACAGCGCGACTACGAAGAACGTGCTCTACGCGATGCTCTTGTCGGCAACAAGGAAGCTGAGCCTGTGGCAATGGTCTCCTCGCCTACACAAGAACGGACGGACGAGGATGATCTTGATCTGACCACTATTCCACGCTATGAGGAGTATCGCTAATGGCACGGATATCACACGAAGCACGCGCACGATTGGAAGCGTTCAAAGAAGTTCGAGTCAAGCATCCTCGTTTAGAAGACGTGGACCGCCTCGTCACCCAGGCTATCGAGGAACATGCAGGCTACTCCCATCTGCTCGTGTACGGTCCCAGTGGGGTAGGCAAATCAACGGTCACTCGCCACTTGGCCTCGCGCTTCTTGGTCGAAGAGTCGAACCGGGCAGTGGTTCCGGTAATCTGGGTCGAGGCGCGTCCTGGCGATTACGGGACCTATGCACGGCTGGATTACTACCGTCAGGTCCTCACTGCCCTTCGAGAGCACGCAGCCGTCAAGGATCGGCTCATGCAAGTTGCGTTGACTCCGAGAACGGGCCGAAAGACGATGGATGCCGCAGAGGCCCTCGATCTGCGAGAGGCGGTCGAGTATGCATTAGAACGGTTACAGGTGAAAGCAGTGGTGGTCGATGAAGCCCAGAATGTGATGCAGGTACAGACACCGCTTCGGCCTGTAGACCAACTGGAATGGCTGAAAAGTATGACCAATCACACACACGTTCTGCATGTACTGGTTGGCTCCTACGACTTGTTTGAGTTTCGAAATCTTAACGGACAAGCAGCACGACGTGGACGAGATATTCATTTCCCTCGCTATCACATAGAACTCAAAGAGGAACGCAACGAATTTGTGGGAGCCCTCCACTACCTGCTCTCGCATGTTCCCCTGACGTGCAACGTGGAGAGCCTGGTGAAAGAATGGCGATGGTTTGCCGAATGGAGTGTGGGGTGTGTTGGGATATTAAGAGATTGGCTGGTGGAAACAGTTGCCGCCCTGTTGGCTGAAGAGCAAATGTCCTTGACTTATGAAGCCCTCCAAGCACATGCCCTTCAACCAGGTCAACGGGTGCGCCTGGAAATGGAAGCGCGAGCAGGGGAACAAAGGGTAGAAAAGGGACAGGCCACGACGCATCAGCAACTACAAGAGTTGAATGGAACTGTTACGACTATATACAGGAAGACTGCTCCCACCTCATCACGGATTGGGGAGCGGGCACCTCAGCGCGATCCAGTGGGGGAAAGTGCAAGCATCTTGCCACCGAGCAAGTGTCCTGAGTCAGGGCAGGTGTTGGATTTGGAAGTCTCCCGTTTCACACAATCAGAGGTTGTTCATGTGGAATGTCCTGAGTGTGGAAGTGTGCGAAAAGGCGTGCTCAAGAAGGATCGCGTTGTCTATCCTTCGCATGAGAAACTACGTGGTCGTAGCACCCATATAGGCTCACGATGGCTCAAGCAGGAGGCGGAATGGAAGGTGTCTTCTCTCGACCATCGGTAGTTTCTGTCGCATATCTTGGCGCAATTGTCGTCTATCGAATGCCTCACTTTTCCCTATCAATCCCAGTCTTCTGAACCGCTTATTCAGGAACAAGCTTCGCCAAGATATGTGTCAGACATTTTTCACTGCTCTCTTTGGCTTCAAGCGAATTGACAGGGATTGTACGCCATTTTATTTGGCAGAAATATGCCACTTATCAAGTCAAATGACAGCACTCGGAGCTTGATTCACTTAATCACGCGGTATCAATGAAAGCTGCGATTACCTTGGGCGCGTCCGTCGAGACTTAGCGTGCCCCAACACCAAAAGGGCGCAATAGGGCGCGCCCGAACGCACGTATTTGCGCCGCGTTCGGCGCGATACCCAGTCCCATGTAGAGCATTGCGTTGCCGATCTCATTTATCTCTATTATGCGGCCTTGGTATAAATCAAATCGGGTAACGTATGTATTTTGGTATGGCTTTCCAGATTTTTCAGTAATCATGTCGCCTTTACCAGAAAAGTATACCTCTTTACCGCTACCCGATGTTTTCCACTCTGTATCTATCCACTTGATCTCGCGGAAGTTAGACATCAAGCCCTTTGTATACGCTAGAACCTCTGATTTGCCTCTAAGAACAGCTACGACCACGCCTTTAAGTTCGCCTGATGAGACTTGATCGAACATATCAGGTTCCGTGACATGCTTGGTGTGCCGGAAGATCTGCCGCGTGTCCTCGGCAAGAGTCTTATCGACGCCGTAAAGGTCTTTGCTCTCCACGCACTCGATGTATCTTTGGCAGAGAGCCAGAATATTGTTCGTATCGGTCATTTTATCTTTCCCCGTGCAAATCAGGCACGCGTGCCTGGCTTACATCTTAAGTGCGTTACTCGCTTCTGTCCCACGCAAGGAACTACTCGCCGACGTTCTTCGGATAACCAAAGCGCTCGAACCGAGGCGTCCACCAGCGTGTGAACTCGGATTCATACTTGCCCGGCCTGTTCTCGCTGTGTTTTTTTTGATGAGGCCACAGCCGATTACTCTTTGGAGATCGTCTGCATAACAGCTTCGGGGTAGCGGTCTCCAACAGGCTTGCCAACGGTGGTTTCGAGTTGGGCCACTTCGTCGGCACTCAGCGAGATGTGGGTGGCGGCGATGTTCTCAGTCAGGTATTTTGGACGCCGGGTGCCAGGAATGGGTACAATGTCGTTGCCTTTGTGCAGAAGCCAGGCCAGGGCGATCTGGCCGGGGGTCGCGTCCTTCTGGCTGGCCAGGTGCTTAACTTGCTCGACCAGCGCGAGGTTTCTGGCAAAGTTTTCGTCCAGGAAACGCGGAAAGGTGCGCCGGGAATCGGTGGAGTCGAGATCCTGGATGCTCTTGATTTTGCCGGTCAAGAAGCCGCGTCCCAGTGGGCTATAGGCGACAAAGCCGATGCCCAGTTCGCGCAACGTGGGCAGAATTTCGGCCTCTGGCCCACGTTCCCATAACGAATATTCGGTCTGGAGCGCCGTAATGGGATGGACGGCGTGAGCACGACGAAGGGTCTGAGGTCCGACCTCCGAGAGGCCAATATGGCGGATTTTGCCCTGTTTGACCAGTTCGGCCAGCGCTCCCACCGTCTCTTCGATCGGCACCTGGGGATCGAGTCGAATCTGATAGTACAGGTCGATGTAGTCTGTGCCCAGACGCTGGAGAGAGCCCTCAATGGCTTTGAAGATGTGCTCTGGTCGTCCATTGAAACCAGTAACTTCGCCGTTGGCATTGTATTCGAAGGCAAATTTCGTCGCCAACACCACCGAGTCGCGCCGACCCTTCAATGCACGCCCCACTAACCGCTCATTGGTAAATGGGCCATAGACATCAGCCGTATCGAAAAAGGTGACACCCTGATCGATGGCTTGATGAAGCAAGGCGATGGCTTCGTTCTCGTCTGCAGGAGGGCCATACCCCCATGACAGGCCCATGCAGCCAAACCCAAGCTCCGAAACGGTTAATTGCGTCTTGCCGAGTACTCGTTGTTGCATCTCTTATTTCCTTTCAACCTTCATACTACTCATTTCAAAACCAATCATAGTTGCAGGAACTATGGAGGAACCATCATTGATAGTGTCCCATTCATTCTGCTTCATCCCACACCGCACCATTCTCAAATCTTCCCTTTTGAGACGAAGTAAACTGCTCAGTCCTTGCAGGTGATTGACGAATTATCTAATAACTGTCATACTGTCTTGTACAGAGAAAGTATAGAATGTTTTGAGCACAACGTCAAGGAAAACAAGCATACCGTCAAGGAAGCTAGATGAGAAGACAAAAAGAGACACTCGTCTCGCAACGAAAGGAAAAAGCATGGAGAAACGTACCGGAGACCGCCGAGTCAAACGCACCCGCCAGATGCTGCATCAAGCCATATTAAGCCTCATTGAGGAACGCGGCTATGATTCACTCTCTATTCAGGATATTACAGACCGTGCCAATATTGGGCGAGCAACATTTTATGTTCATTATCAGGACAAAGAACAACTCTTGCTAGATAGTGTCAACGCATTCATGGAGGATTTGGATGCCCACTTTCAATCGATTCTTGCCGTTGATTTTGCCACTACAATTTTCATAAAACGCCAAACGTTGAGCGTCATCCTCTTTCAACACGTCTTCGAGCATGCATCTCTTTATCGAGCCTTGCTTAGCGAACGGGGAACTGCCCTGATCACAACGCGCTTACAGCGAGAAATGGCAGCCCTTATCCAACGGCAAGCCATCGAACCCCTCCTCGCCGTATCCACCGTCCAGATCCCCGCCGACCTGCTCGCCGAGCATTGTTCCGGCTCGCTCTGGTCCCTGGTATCCTGGTGGCTAAGAAATGATTTCCCCAAATCCATCGAAGAAATAGGCCACATCTACTGGCAGCTCATCAATCAGGGCTTCCTACAAACTCTTGGTCTACGAGAACTTGAGGAGATAGGAGAGGAAACGCGTGAAGAAGAAAATACATGATCTCAAAAAAGGCATGACGACAGTAATATTACTGTGATGTGCAGACCACTTTGGCAAAATCAGGCGGAAGCAGGGTCAGGGGAGAACATTCGAGAGCGTGAACTGCTCTAGACCCTGAAATGGAGCGGCCTCCTATTTTGAACAGATCAACACCTTTGATTGCTGATGCGTCCATGAACATCCCTACCGATCTCTCGATGAGGTACACAATTTACACGTTTGAGAAACAGTATACCCGATGGTGAGCGGTTTTTTCAGGAACCTTTGTCCCAGTGCTCACATGGAAGGGCAAGTGCTAATGTCGGAGGGCAAAACCTGCCCGCTTCGGATGTCATTTACCACATCCATCTCAAAAGCTCGTGGAACATCAAAACAAAATAAAATTTTGCTACGCAATGATAGGTTGTGCTATAGTGATGAAGTTGTTTTACGGCTGGTTCGGCTTGAATATTTAGATCCATAATACAGAAAGGAACAGAAGGAACACAATGCCACGTATAATCCTGGACACCGATCCTGGTATTGATGACGCTCTCGCACTCCTGCTCGCCCTGGCCTCGCCCGAAATACAGCTTGAGGCAGTCACCACTGTGAGCGGCAACGTTGGAGTCGAACAAACTACCCGGAATGCTCTGGCCTTGCTCACGCTCACTGGACGCACTGACATCCCCGTCGCCCGTGGATGCCGCGATCCACTCGTGCGCCCATCGCTAGACGCGTCTTACGTCCACGGGCAAAACGGGCTGGGCGAGGTCATACTGCCAGAGCCAACAATACAACCAGTCGAGCAGCACGCCGTCGAGCTCATCATCGACCATGTACTGCAAAATCCAGGGGAGATCACGCTGGTTGCCGTTGGCCCACTCACCAACCTTGCCCTCGCACTCCGCCGAGAGCCACGTATCGCCCAGGCCGTGCGCGAAGTCCTGATCATGGGCGGCGCACTACGAGTACCTGGAAATACCACACCTAGCGCCGAGTTTAACATCCTGGCCGATCCGCATGCCGCTCAGATCGTTCTACACGCCGGCTGGCCCATTCGTCTGGTGAGCCTGGATACTACCATGCAAACACCACTCTCTCGCCCACAGGTCGAAACCTTCACCCAGGGAGGTGGGAAGGTAAAAACTGTTATTCGGCAGATGCTTGCTTATTATTTCGATGCCTTCGCTCCCCAATATGGCGTGACCGCCTTCCATATGCATGATCCGCTCTGCCTGGGAGCTACCTTCCTGCCCGACCTTATTACCTGGGAGCCGGCCTATGTCGATGTCGAACTCAATGGCACTTTGACGTTAGGCGAGACTGTCGCCTACTTCAATAACCGACCCGACGCTCCTGCTCCAAACGTCCAGGCTTCAATGGGTGTGGATGCGGAGCGATTCATAC
>CAXUHG010000027.1:0-7551 GCA_964250805.1 uncultured Ktedonobacteraceae bacterium
ATCTGGTCCCTACGAAAACCATCATGCGAAAATTTATAGACCCCTACCTGTGTCCTATTTCACATTCTTTGAAACGTTCTCTATGGTATACTGTATAGTACAAATGTTGTTCTGTTTAGTAGCGCATGGGCCGGTTCAGTGGAGGGAGTATCCGGTTGACGAGGTGGAGACCGTTCGGACAGTCAGCGGGGAGTCTCCAGGGGCGATCACACTCCTGAAAAGAGGGCGAGGAAACCCAATCGGTAACGGTTGGTGGAAGGCGTTCTCGGTGATGTTGTAGTAATGGGGAGACCGCAAGGGTCTCCCCTACACATAAACGAAATGTAGGGGAGACCCTTGCAGTCTCCCTGCTTTCACCGTAAATGCTACAAGAAAGAGGAACCGACAACATGTGCGGTATTATCGGATACGTCGGCCCACAGGGGACCGATGTTACTACCATTTTGCTTGATGGCTTGACACGCCTGGAATATCGCGGCTATGACTCCGCAGGCATCGCCGTTCTCACTACCGATGGCAACCTCGAACTACATCGTAAGGCGGGCAAGATATCCAATCTCGTTGCTGATGTCGCTAATGGCTCGCATCCCGCTCCTGGACCACTCGGTATCGGGCATACACGCTGGGCTACGCATGGACGCCCGAACGATACGAACGCTCATCCGCATGCTGATGCAACGGGTACAATTAATGTTGTTCATAACGGCATCATCGAAAACTATACCGAACTACGTATGGAGCTACAAAGCGAGGGCTATGTCTTTCGCTCCGAGACGGATACCGAGGTGTTGCCCCATCTCATCGCGCGTGCCTACTTTGGCGAGGCCAAGCACGACCTTGAACGCGCGGTACGCAGTGCTTTACAGCGTATCGAAGGCTCCTATGCTATTGCAGTGGTGAGCCGCGAACAACCAGACCTCATTCTTGGAGCGCGACACGGCGGCGGTCCGTTAGTGATTGGTCTCGGCGAACACGAGCAGTACCTGGCCTCCGACATTCCCGCCATTCTCAAACACACACGCGCCATCAAGATTCTCGACGAGGGCGAGATGGTCATGTTACGACCCGAAGGCGTCGTCATCACGAAGATTAGCGACGGTGCGGTTGTCGAGCGCGATGCTCTCACTATTGATTGGGATACTGAGGCGGCGGAAAAAGGTGGCTATCCGCATTTCGTTCTCAAGGAAATCTACGAGCAACCCGACGCGATACGCCGCGCCCTGCTCGGACGTGCCTTCAATGGGCAGTTGCAGTTGAAAGAGTTGGAATCCATGCGACAGGCTGGTTTGCTTGATCACATCCAGCGTATCATTGTTGTCGCGTCCGGTACATCCTATCATGCAGGCGTCATCGCTAAATATGCTATAGAGCAGTGGGCGCGTATTCCCGTCGAGACCGTCACGGCGGCAGAGTTTCGTTATAGCAATCCGATTGTTGGACCAGAGACCCTGTGTATCGCCGTGACGCAATCGGGCGAGACGGCGGACACGCTTGTCAGCATTCGCCAGGCACGCGAGCATGGCGCACCAGTCATTGCTGTAACCAACGTTGTCGCTAGTGCCATCACGCGCCTCTCCGATGCCGTCCTCTACCTGCAAGCGGGACCTGAAATTGGTGTTGTAGCAACAAAAACCTTTGTCACCTCGGTCACGGTACTGTACATGCTCGGTCTCTACCTCGGTCAGTATCAGCAGCGCATCGCCGACGAAACCGTGCGCGAAGTACTGCATGCGCTAGAGCGCATCCCTGCACAAATTCAGAGCATACTCGATACCGCCTCAAGTAGTAGCGAGGACGTTATCGAGCCACTAGCAAAGCGCATGGCGAGCGTGAGTAGCATGATCTTCATCGGGCGCGGCGTTGGCTACCCAACCGCATTGGAAGGTGCCCTCAAGCTCAAGGAGATTTCCTATATTCATGCAGAGGGTTTTCCAGCAGGTGAACTCAAACATGGCTCGATAGCCCTACTCGACCCCGACGTACCACTCGTTGCCATCGCAACTGCCTCGCACGTCTACGAAAAGGTTGTCAGCAACATGCAAGAGGTGCGAGCGCGTGACGCCCACATTCTCGCCGTAGCCACCGAGGGCGACGAGAAAATACGCCAACACGCCGACGACGTAATGTACGTCCCCGCCACGCTCGAAATGCTCACTCCACTACTGGCAAGCGTGCCGTTGCAACTCTTCGCCTACCACGCCGCCGTTGCGCGAGGCTGCAACGTGGATCAGCCGAGGAATTTGGCGAAGTCTGTGACGGTGGAGTAGGGGTGTTCTTTAGAAAATGTAGACGATAAATAAAGTCGTTCTTCGATAAACAACGTTGTTCCGTCTTCTAAGATTTCAGGAGAAATACAAGAGATTTTAAGATATATTGTATTTCTCCTGCTTGCTTAATGCCTTTGAAGAAGAGGATGTGCTTTCTTCCATAATGAAGAAGGTTGTGGAAGATGCTACTCCTCGTTTGTTTGACGGGACCTATGAAGTGAGATAAAAGTTAAAACTCAAAGTTTCCAGCAAAGAGCCAATCCTTTCCTGTACGATTAACTGGGCAACCTATACTTTCGAGTCTTTGGGCTAGTTCGTTACGCTTTGTCGATGAATTGTTTAGCCTAATAGAATATCTACCTGATACATCACTAAAAGGTCTTAATGTTCCCACTTCTACCAGAACAGTACGACTAGGCTGTAGTCCGAATGCCATGCCAGCCTCGAAAAGGACGTTTTGCCTAGGCTGTAGTTGTAAAGATTTCTCCTGTTCTCCATCATCGGTAGTGTAATAATCGTTTCTCAACTTAGCCTCATCATCACCCGTCAATAGGACAACCACAGCCTTCGAGATGCTGAAGGCAGTTTTTAGTATCTCACCAACAAATGGTGCTCCTTTGTGAGTAAGAGCCACTGCTTGTTCCCATTCCACTATCGATAATCCTATAGCACGTAAAAATGCGTACATTTCTCGTTTGGCTACCTCGTTTCTTCCGTACACAACAAAAACATTCCGAGCATCCATTTTTACCATTGGTTGCATCATAAGAATCTCCTTCTGTAAAAGAGTACATCACTATTTAGTAAGAGCAGGCAAAACTGAGAATAGTCTTGCTGTAACAAGTGACCTTCTTATGTTTTACATGATATATTCGATTTTTTCAACTTAAAATTATACTATCTACGAGCTTGCAAGTATTTTATAGCTTCTCGTATATCAAGCCCAATTTGTACGAAAGCGCGGCTCGATTTAGGCCATTCATCTACTGCTTTCCGATTTGGTGTGATAGTAGGAAGTACTGCAAATGGTGTTTCGTCCCAGATACAAGCTTTAAGGAGTATAGGCAAAACATAGGTTTTCTTACAATGCTGGTCAATAGCCCAACTAAGGGGTTTACAATAGCAATATTTACTTGAGATAAAGGCCGGAGTGATGAATAAAAGGAGAAGATCGGTACTACTCAAATAGTTTTCTCTCCTGTTTTCCCAATGATTACTAAGGTGAATCTCTTCTGATTGCCATCCAATGTTATACCCTTGTTGTAAGAAAGTTGTTAGTAATTGTTCAACTTTTGGAAGTAGCCTTGCGTCTTCATTCGCATAAGCCAAGAGAATAGAAATAGGAGGCTTTAATGAGCTAGATGGTAATACAGGTGTAGGAAGTGTTTGAGATAGGTGCGCTGAAAAAATTTCATTTTGCCACCCCCTAATTAACTGCTCTTGTTCTAGGCTTATATCGAGTGGTACAAGCGTAAATGGCTCAAGTAATGCAGTATAAACATGAAGTTCGCTCTTCTCATCGAAAATGTCGTCATTCATAAGGTGATGTCTTTTGCTATCGTTTGACCCAGTAGGTTTTCAAGAAGATATCATGGAAGCTTCTTTCATGGATAAAACAGATGTACAGAAAGAACTCATAGAAAGTTATAAGCTCTCACTTAATTTAAAGTGTTTGTGTCTCTATTATACTTGATAAAATAACTTTATAAAATAAAACAAAAGTTCTATCTTTTAGAAGAGATAAAGCCATTTTTATTAAAACGCTATCATCAAGACTGATAAGCCCCTGTATCACAGCCTTTTCCTCGCATGCGGCTTACTCCACGTTGATCAGTTGTGATATGTGTAAGGCGACAGACATCGAAAGGAATCTGACCTATTGCGGGGCTACCGGTAGGTAAGGAAAGTGTTTCAGTATCTCCACCATTGTTATCTAGGGCGTTCAACTGAAATTTGGTACCTAAAATATCTCTAGCATTACCTATATCATGGATTGTCAAACCGTCGATATTTTGTATTAAGTTATATCCACCCGAATCTATCTGTCCAAAGATATCTGTGCCTACCTTTGCCTGTGCAGAGTCATCACCCACGATGCTGTTGCTCATTGTCACCATAGCTACTGTTTTTTTGTGAGTTTGATCATTAACATGGTCTGTAACCGAAATACCACCACCTCTACCACCTGTAATGGGTTTGGTGGATTTATCATATTCTGTGTTGTTATTATAAATAGTACAAAATGTTATGAATACTTGAGCTGCAACAACGTCGATACCGCCTCCATCACCTAGTAATCCATTGCCTGTAACGGTGCTATTTGTCAATGTAGCTTTGTTAAAACTGAGGGAGATGCCACCGGCATGGTTGTTAGAAATAGTACTATTTGCAATTGTCATCATTCCTAATTCACTAGCGTACCCATAACTAAAGATACCTGTACCCAAATTATTTGAGATAGTGCTACTTACAATTTGTGTTTTACTTTCATTGTTAGTAATACCAGCAGCATCGTTATAGGAAATCTCTGTACTTGCTAAACTTAGCAGTGTTCCTGAGTTATAGATTACTTCAAAATCTCTATTTGTGAATGTATTACGTGTAATTTTACTTCTTTTTATAGCAAGATTACCTAAATAGTTATCAATAAAGTCATTATCATCTACCTTATTATAGGAGAGAATACTTTGATTTATAGTGAGAGTGCCACCACTGTTATAAATCATAAAAACTTGCGGTCCTCCACCACTTGTTGACGCAGTTTTTATCAAAGGTCCTCCTGCATGTGCTTTTGGCAAAGTAGTAACATTATTGGTAATGGTACTATTGTTCAATGTCATCATGCTTGATTTATTATTAAATAGCAATGACTTTTTTATAGGATTATTTATGTCATACGGTATGTTATTATTGGAAAAGGTGCAATTAGATAGTTCAGTAGTTCCATTATTGTAAATGATCGCATCGGATTTTAGTGTAACATTTCGGAAATTAAGATGGTCGATTTTTACGGTCACACCATTAGAAACTTGAATTCCATAATATCCGCTTAGAGAGAGACCACCATTATCAGGAGCATGAATCGTCAAATTTTTATTGATCCTGATATCATCATTAATTAGGTTGATAGAGCCTGTCAATCCATTATCAAAGGTAATGGTAGCACCATCCGCTGCGTTTTCGACAGCATAGCGCAATGAGCCGGGTCCAGCATCGTTCAAGTTGTAGACGCTGGCATGAAAAAGCGGCAGGAGTAGTTCAAATGTTGGGTAAAGGAGCAGGAGAAGTAACAAGGCTATTCCTACTATGCTTAAACTTGAACGTCGGCGTAAAGACTCACTCGCTGTTAAGAATGTGAGTTCACTTCTACTAGGCTTGTACCGTGTTGCCCATGCTTTAGCTTCTTTGAGTTGTGTCCCTTGATATAAATGATCGCGTGGGTGGCCTCGACGTTCCCACTCAATAACATCACGACTAACAATTTGCTGAAATTGAATATCATCGCGTGCTTTAATTAGCCATTCTCTAAGACGAGGCCACTCGCGAATAAGAGCTTCATGACTGACTTCTAATGTTGTAGTTCCTGGTCCTTGATTAGTGGTTAGAAGCCGTGCTGAGATAAAGGCATTGATAGTTTCCTGCATGAGTAAATCATCCGTCGGATCTGTCAACCTTAGTTCAGACAACGGAGCACGGCGACGGGTTGTGTCTTGTGCAGTAATCCCTGGGTCTATCAGCCTTAAAAATAGTACGCGAGCTAGTTCTCGATGTTTTTCAGATGGCAGGTTGCTATAAACATCTTCGGCTCTCTTCAATAGTGCCCCACGTACACCCCCGATTTCCAGGTACGCTCGGCGCGTTAATAAGCGTCCTTGACGGTGACGAAAGAGTTGATCGAGGGTAAATTCCAAAAGTGGGAGTGCCCCGACTTGTTGCTGAACCTCAAAGAGAAGATCGCCGACAAGATTTTCTTCAAACGTTACTTGTACATCAGGAAGGTTTGCAGGTTTCTCAATGATAGTTCGCAATGATTGCAGGTCCATAGATAGTACAAGTCGATGCTGTTTTTGCAGAACCGACGCAAACTCAGGATACAGAATAGGACGATCATAGAAGTCTGCACGCAAGGTGAGAAGGATGATCACAGGTCCCTGATGCTCAGTTGCTGCTGTGATTAACAAATTAATAAAGTGCTTTCGTTCGACTTCCGTGATCGCAGACTGAAAAAGCTCTTCAAATTGATCGATAAATAAGACTACTTTTGCTTCACGGCAATCTTTTTGTATAAGATGAGTGATAACTAGTGTATGCAATCCACGTGCTGAGGCGTCATTCAAGTCGTCAAGAATACTTTTCAAGCTTTTTTCGGGCATTTTTTCTGCTAGGGTAATCGCTAGTGCCTCAATTGGACGCTGACCAGGAACAATAGGTTTGAGATAGAGCCAATTTTGACTTCCTGTCAAGCCTCCTTTTTGTAAATACGGTAGGAGTCCTGCCATAAGAACACTTGATTTACCCGAACCACTTCCACCAATTACAGCCAATAGTTTGACAAATTGAGTATGTTCCTTTTCAGCGTGTAGTAAAGCTTCTAGTGTATTTACAAGATCATCTATCAGGTCCTCACGCCCAAAAAAATCAGTTATGTCTTTATCTGTAAATGCTAATAAGCCCTTATAGGGGTTGCGAGGTTCTACTAGAGGTTCTGTTGGTGCTTGCATCTCAGGGGAAGGTCGATTGATGATAAAAGGAGTTTCTCGCAAGACAGCGACAATTCTTGGTAAAGCCTTTTCATACTTGTCTATATCACGAATATCAATATATTGCATTCCCCCTAATCCCAAAGGGATACTGTCTATCCACTCTTCTCCAGCTACCCATAGTGGGTAGACTGGCTTGCGGTACATTGCAGCTAGGCGGATTTCGTCTTTTACAAAAAAAGACTTACGTGCGTTGGGAGAAGCAATAAGGATCATCGCATGAGCCATACGTATCTGTTCTCTTAAGGCCTCTTCCCAATCGGGAGTACCCGGTTGTAGCCCTTCATCAAGCCAAGAAGCGATTCCGTTCTGCTCAAAGTCCACTCTCAGCCGACTTACAAAGGCTATGTCCTGATGAGAGTAGGAAACAAATATAAATGGCGTAGAATGCTGTTCACGCATTTTTCAACTTCCTTTATACTGAGAGAGTAAGAAACTTTACACATGAAAATCAGCACTATTTTCGGCATTTCTAATTCATATTATCTCATAAAAATTTACAAAAATCATTATCTAGGTAAAAC
>CAXUHG010000027.1:7561-16572 GCA_964250805.1 uncultured Ktedonobacteraceae bacterium
ATATATGAGCTTTGTATACCGACGCCCTCTTTTTTCCTTATTACTTGTTAGATTCTCTTCTCTTTCTTACTTAGAAACATATCTTCTACGTAATTGATATTTAATTTTAAATAATTAGAGGATGAAAAAACAACTGATGACCCTACTCCTAAATGCTATTATAGCATCAAGACCATTTCCGCTTTTCTAACCAGCGATAGAATTAGAACTGTAGAGGCTGAAAAAGGGCTAGAAAACAGTGTTACTAACAGCCTTGCCTATGTACTGAATCACTATTCGCAAGAGGAGAACACTACTATGGCACAACTAAACCCATACCTTATGTTTGATGGCAACTGCCGCGAAGCAATGGAATTCTATCGTACTTGTCTGGGCGGAGAACTCTCTATCATGACGGTAGGTCAGTCGCCAATGAAAGACGATGTGCCGCCAGAGGTGCATAACCAGGTTTTGCACTCTATGCTACAAAAAGACAATATGGTGTTTATGGCTTCGGATAAGGTCATGCCAGGCCCTTACATTCAGGGCAATACTGTAACTTTGTGTATCAACGGAGGAAGCCTGGAAGAGTTACGACCGCTCTTTACCCAACTTTCAGCCGGAGGAACAATGGGACATGAGCTAAAGGCGGAATTTTTCGGAATCTATGGTGACTTCGTAGACAAGTTCGGAATGAATTGGGTGTTCCAGACTGACAACGCGTAAATCAGTAAAATCCTCTTTCATTTTCTACCAACTTTGTTGATAGAAAATGAAAGAGGATTTGATGTACTCTGATTTTGGTTGGCTCTTACGCTTGAGAATACGAAGTTTTTCCCGCAACATTTCCCGTATAATTGTCTATGATGCTGATCTCAATACTGTAACTCAAAGCACCGAGGTAGTGCTGTAGCGTCCCTAGCTGAATATTGGAAGCAGCTTTCTCCATGCGACTGATAGCTTGTTGTTTTAAGCCTGACCGTTCTGCAGCTTGGCGTTGTGTTAGTCCTTGTTCTTGTCGGATTTGATGCAAAATGCTAGCTAGGTCCAATGCAGTTTCCGCAACTGCGTATTCTTGCCGTTCCTCATTGGAAAAAGTAGCAATATAATCGTCAATTTCATTGTAGGGTTTGATGTTCACTCATTTCTGCCGCTCCTCCCAATCTTTAATCACTCGTTATATCTTGCGTATTTTACAACATCTATGTTGTATTTTACACAATGAAGCTCTTTCTTGTAATACCCATTACTGATAGTTTGGGGTCATGTAATAGGCTCTTTCCATTTTATGAATAGCAAATTGGTATAGACAACTTGACAACAATACATAAAGTAGGTTACTTTTGGTGTAAGGAGAAAGTGTTGGGATCGCCTATCCGGTTCGTCCCCTGACCGATGATGCTACACATTTTCTAATGTATTTGAGTTATTCTCATTCCAGGAACACGCTACGTATAGCGTGTAGTAAGGAGCATTTCTATGTTGAGAAAGCAGCATCGTGTTGTCATGAGTGTAGTAGTTGCTCTGCTGATTCTCTGCTCAATCGTCTTTCTCGTTTTCTCTCGGCAAATACAGGCTCATGCGGCTGCTAGCAATCTTGTCGCTAATTCGGGTTTCGAGACTGGAAATCTGAGTGGTTGGACCTGTGATGCTGGCGACGTAGTGGTCAGTAGCCCTGTTCACAGTGGCTCGTATGCGTTGCAAATCACTCCTGGCAGTTCTACTACAGGCCAATGTACTCAGACCATCAGTGTGCAGCCCAACACCGCCTATACGCTGAGCGGCTATCTGAATGGTCCCTATGCCTATATAGGTATCAACGGAGGAGCCTCAACGTGGCAAAGCACTAATACTTATGGGCAGTTGACGGTGCCCTTCACTACTGGTGCCAATCAAACGAGTGTGACTATCTATGTGCATGGTTGGTATGCACAGGGAAACGTCTATGCCGATGATATCGCGTTGACTGGTCCGGCTGGCTCAAGCACTCCTACGCCGACGACGAATCCAACAACGCCTACTCCTATACCAACGCAGAAACCACCTACTCCTACCCCGACGACATCACCCTCTACTCCTACTCCTGTGCCAACAACGGCACCACCTACTCCTACACCCTGTACGTCGTGCAATAGTGGCTTACCGAAGCATCTCTTGACGGGCTACTGGCAAGATTTTACCAATGGTGCCACGCCGCTCCGCTTGAGCGCAGTCAATAGCAACTACACGATTATCGCCGTTGCGTTCGCCAACGCCGATCCCGCTAATCCTGGTGGCGTGACGTTTAGCCTTGACTCAGGACTCTCCTCTGCACTAGGAGGATATACAAGTTCGCAGTTTAGCAGCGATATCGCTACCCTACATTCTCAAGGGAAGAAGGTCATTATCTCTGTAGGTGGTCAAAATGGTGCGATTAGCGTTGGCGACTCAACAAGTGCCGCGAATTTTGCCAATAGCGTATACGGGCTGATGCAGCAGTATGGTTTTGACGGTGTAGACATCGACCTGGAGAATGGACTGAACGCAACGTACATGGCAAGTGCGCTGCAGCAGTTACACGCAAAGGCGGGATCAAACCTGATTATCACGCTGGCTCCTCAAACCATTGATATGCAATCGACCAGTGGTGACTACTTCCAGTTAGCATTGAATATCCAGAGCATCCTGACTATCGTCAATATGCAATACTATAACTCTGGCAGCATGCTAGGCTGTGATGGCAAGGTCTATAGCCAGGGTACGGAAGATTTCCTGACTGCGCTGGCCTGTATTCAATTGCAAGGAGGATTGCGTCCCGATCAGGTGGGCATTGGTGTGCCAGCCTCGACCTCAGCAGCAGGTGGTGGCTATATCGCGCCTTCAGTGGTAAACGCTGCGCTGGACTGTCTCGCGACGGGCAACAACTGTGGTTCATTCAAGCCTTCCGCCACCTATCCAACGATTCGCGGTGCTATGGCTTGGTCGGTGAACTGGGATGCGTCTAACGGCTCCAATTTTGCCAATACGGTTGGTGGACATTTGTCTGCTTTGCCATAAAGGAAACTACTTAGAAAACCTTTGGGCGGCGCGAGCCTGTGCCTTCGCCGCCTCTTCTATGCGGTTCCTCGGTGCTGCATTCGTCTCTAGCGAACTGAGAAGTTTGCTAGAGGCCGCTGCTATCTCGTCAACGGCTGCCAGGAATGCGGCTTCATTGGTTTTCGATGGCTTGTTGAAACCACTCACCTTGCGCACGAATTGCAACGAGGCAGCATGGATCTCCTCCTCGGTTACAGGCGGATCAATGTTAAAAAGCATCTGGATGTTTCTACACATAAACGGTTCCTTATTATTATTCCATTTTTAATTCCTTTTTATTCTCTCACAAAGGTACTTATTTGTCAAAAATTAAGCAATGCTTCTTACTATATTGCATAAACCTTTATGACCATATAGGGGTTAGCCGCTTGGTGAAACGGTTTACCACTGCGAGTATTCACACTCCTCGCAGTGGTGAGGCGGGATCGTTTCGCATCAATCCTAATAGCTGTGGACTAGTCTCATAGGAGATGTTGGCTGCGGTATTCATAATACTGTTCAACTGCTCCTCGCTGAGATCGCGGGTAGGGTCCCAACCATAGCGTTTGAGATCAACGCGTTCATCCTGTGAAAAGACGATTCCTTCAGCTTCTAACAGGCTCCGCATTCTGCCCTTTTGACCGAACGCCCAACTTCCCGACAACTCGCCCTTGCTATTGATGACGCGTTGTGCCTGAATTCCAGGCAAAGATTCATTCATAATCCAACCAACCATGCGTGCCCCACGGGGGTAGCCGACCGCTTTCGCTAACCAGCCATAGGTTGTGACACGTCCTACGGGACACGCCTGAACTAAGGCAAATACACGAGACGCGAGCGTAGCAACTTGTTCAGAAGTGGGAGATGTTTCGTTAGACATTGAGTTTACCTTTCCCATGTTTTAAGGAAAGCACTCATTACTTGGCTGGTCGTTCGAGTGCAATGACAGGAATCTCGCGCTCCGTCTTCTTTTGATATTCGGCATAAGGAGGGAATACCTCTGCAGCTCTCTTGAATGCTTGTTCGCGCTCGTTGCCAGTGAGAATGCGAGCAGTGGTCTCAAATTTCTCGTTCTCCACTTCAACCGTCACTTGGGGATGAGCTAACAGGTTGAGATACCATTCGGGATGTTTCGGATAACCTCCTTTAGAGGCTACTGCAAGTATGCGATCTCCATCGGTAACAAGCATCAAAGGTGCGATGCGCGGTTGCCCGGTTTTAGCTCCTGTCGTTGTGAGCAGGATTAACGGTGCCCCACCTTTCACCTGTCCTCCGTGTGTACGGAATTCCTCGATAACCGCTTGGTTGCGTTCTTCCCATGAATTCATCAATTTAATCTCCTCTTTGAAATATTGAAACCAAGAAAAATGTAAGCATGCTCACAAAGATCTCTCTACTAGAGAAACATTCTTGTTCAGGGGAACTATTCCAAAGCTTTTCCGTGCCTATAGACTCCTATGTTAAAATATGCAAATGTAGAGAATACGGATAACAACCGTAGTTTTTTACTGCGTATCTCTCCGTCATTGTCTAACATTTGAGAATGCCAACGATTGTACGTCTATCTAATAAGAATGTATTAGATAGAGCTTTGATAATCTATACAACACTGTAGGAAGATGCGAGGAGCAATGGTATGACAGAAAAACTACCAGAAGACCCTTTTGAAGTAGCTCAAGATCAGCAAGTACCAACCTCCATAGAGAATACAACTTCTTCTCCTAGAGGCTCTCCTTTTTCTCTTGTCGTCATTATCAAAGGCACTTTCATACTCTTGTTCTTAGTCTTTGCCGTCTATTTCTATGCCAACAACTCCACAATAGCATCTATTTTTAGCGTTATCGGCCTTGTGCTTGCACTACCATCTACAGGAAAACGAGCCACAGTAGTAGAGCAATATCTATATACCCACCTGGAAAAACGGTCACAACATCTTGCCCGTGTGCTTAGAAGGCTATGGAAGAATCGCTGGATAGTCTCGACCATGCTTTCATCGCTCGTCATTCTCGGCTTGCTTCTCTATATACTTATTCCTCTTGTCGATCCTCCTCATAAACTCATTGCTCCCAAACCACGGCCTACCGTTACCACAAATCCTATTAGTGTGATACGCACTTCGGATGGCGCGTATGTAGGACTAAGCTCTGGATTGACAAACTTCGACACTAACCGTGCTGACGGTTCTCTTAAAGATGAGGCTGCACAGGCACTCAAGGCGAACGACACCAATGCAGCGAAGGGCTACTGGCAACTCGCAATTCGTGAAGACGAGACCGACGCTGAGGCGTGTATTTATCAGGAAAATCAAAACGTACTGGACTCCTCTAGCAATGACTATGTGACGCTTGTTGTCGTCGCAACACTCACGGGACATGATAAGAATGCTATCAACGTTGGTCGTAGTATTTTGCAAGGAGCATGTGCTGCTCAAAAAGAATATAATAGTCAACATAAGCTACCAAACGGTAGGCTAGTGCGTCTACTTATCGCGAATGTCGATAATCCATCTCTCTATGCAGATGGAGTCGCGCAGCAAATCGAAGAGGCTGTAAAGAACGATACCACGACTCTTGTTGGCGTAATGGGCCAGCTTTCCAACGCTGATATAGCTATTCAGGAATTAAGCAAAGCTCATATTCCAATGATTTCATCGACCTCGCTGTATTCGACGGTCGAGACATCCTACCTCTTCAGTGTTGCTCCATCGCTCCAACGCGAGGCTGTCGTTGCGGCAAACGCTGCTATCAAGCTCTCGCAGCATGTGGCATTGTTCTATGATGCTGATGATCCCTACAGCAGTATTTTAGCACAGGCATTTAATAGCCAGTTTACCAGCGACGAAGGTACTCTTGTGGAAAACACGTATACAACGGGGCAAGCAACAGATACTTTGCCTGGTCGTGTCGATGGTGCGATGAGTAGCACGCCCACGCCGGGTTTAATCTATCTCGCTGGCTATCCCGATGACGCTAGCTTTCTGGTCCCCTACGTACATAGTAAATGGCCGGGCGTGCAGGTAATGGGCGGTGATGCTCTCTATCAATATGTCCATTCTTATATCACTCTTAAAGAAAGAGCAGCTTTTAATAGCTTGCTTTTTACCTCGTTTGCCTTCCACGATGAATGGGCTGGACACATGGCGCAGAAGCCTGCTTTCTTCAATGAGTATGCCCAGGATTTTGATGCCCAAAAGCAGCATGCGGGAAATCTCTATGGCTATCTGCTTCCTGATAGCGATGTCATTCTCTCCTATGATGCCGCGAACGTTTTCTTGAAAGCAAGCAGCGATATTCTGATAAAGGGGAACTCGCTTACGCCCCAAACGTTATGGTCAGCCCTACAAAGGACTTCGTCTTTTGCAGGCGTGAGTGGGCAGATAGTGTTTGGGCAGGACGGCGAACCGTTAGAAAAGGCCATTGTTCTTCTGCAGGTTGAGCCTTCGGGAACCAAACTGCTAGATATACAAGGACGCTATCCCTGATATCCCTTATTGGCCTTTTCACGCTAAAGGAGACATTCTTATGCCTACGAAACAACGAGCTAGATTGGGTGAATATACAAGAAGAATGCATGACAGGCGTATCAGCCGACGGAGTTTTCTTGAGTATACAGTTGGCATGGGCCTATCGGCTAGTGCAATACTGCTGTTGCTGGAAAGTTGTGACAGCACCTCCTCCACGCCTCATGTGTCTGCCAGTAACAACGGGTCAAATACCCCAGGCGACACGGGACCGGTGGATATCGAGTGGGAAAGTGAACACGACGCTATTGGAACATATAGTGCCCTGGTCAACGCCTTTAATCAGGTGAACAAACATGGCATTCACGTAACGCTGTTGGATACATCAAGCGACAAGCAGCACGACGAACTTGTGACAAGGCTGCATGCCCATCAAGGGAGTCCAGATGTCATCTCTATGGACGTAATCTGGACCGATGAATTTGCTCGTAACGGATGGGTTATGCCGCTCGATACTCTCTGGCCTCCAAACAAGCGGCAAGGCTACCTTTCCACGCCTATTGACGCCGTAATGTATGCGGGGCGACTCTGGGCGGCTCCATTTCGTACCGATGTCGGGCTACTTTACTATCGTACTGATCTCTCTCCTACACCACCGGCAACCTGGAGTGATTTAGCGAGTATGGTACAGCACGTCGGCAATAGAGTCGCGCACGGGTATGTGTGGCAAGGAAAGCACTATGAAGGCTTGGTGTGTGATTTTGTAGAGATTTTGTCCAGCTATGGAGGGAGCATTCTGGCCCCCCATGACTCTGGGCAAGTCGTCGTCAACAGTGCTGAGGCCCGTCAGGCTCTGAGTGAGATGAAGGCATGGATAGGGACTATTTCACCGTCCGATACCATTCTTGATGACGAGGATAAAACTGATGCAATCTGGAACAGTGGCGATGCGATGTTCATGCGTAACTGGCCTACATTCATCGCATTGAGCAACGATGCTAGCCATCCAAGAGTCGCACAAAATTTTGATGTTGCCGCGCTACCAGGCGGAACAGCGGGGATGCACACACGCTCTTGTCTTGGTGGATGGGGCTTGGGCATCAACGCATTCTCTAAAAAACAGGATGCCGCTTGGGAATTCATTCAGTGGATGCTGCAAGAGGATGCACAAAAGTTCGCCGCCATTGATGCCTCATTTACGGTAACTTTGGAAAGTGTCTATAGTGATTCATATGTACTTGGACAGAACCCTTTGTACGAGAGGTTACCCGCGATTATCAAACAAGCCCAATTCCGCCCACAATCTCCTTCCTACCCAGCCATTACGCAGGCTATTCAAGATGCTGTTTATAATGTACTTGCAGGTCAGTCTACTATCGAAGACGCACTAGCTCGATTACAAAGTAAGTTACAAGGTTTGGTATAGGTTGTGATGGTGCTATGTTCTTACTCCTCTCTCCTAAGATGCAATTGGCGATTCAACAAGTCTTTTTTGTCACTGAAAAAGCTTGCTCAAACGAGATTAGTAAGGAAGGTACGAATATGAAAATTGCTTCATATTATACCTCTGTATAGATGGAAACGCTCATCTAAGATATGCATATTTGCGCATAGAAGATTACTTATGAATGAGTGTTTTTCCATGAGGAGAAAAGAAAGGACATGTGCATTATGGACGTTGTGAGTGGCGTGGATGCCGCAACGCGAACTGTGCTTTGGATCGTCTCGGCTATCATGATTCTTGGGTGCCTTGCATTCATTGCTATGTCCGCGAGATCGCGTGACGACAATCGGCACTTTTTCTATGCGTCAGCATTTATTCCATTAGTTGCAGCAACTCTCTACTTCGCAATGGCGAGCGGTTATGGAACGATAGTGCAAGGAGGACACACCTTCTACTTTGCACGCTACGTTGACTGGTTAATCACCACTCCCTTGCTGTTGCTAGACCTTGCGCTGGTGGCTCTACCAAGCTATCCAGGGCGCGAGGCGTTGCTCGGAATATTACTTGGCACCGATGCGTATATGATTGTCACAGGGTTTGTGGCCTCGTATATTCGCTCCGATTATCGTTGGGCGTGGTTCGGTTTTAGTTGTGTCGCTTTCTTGGGTATTCTTTATATTATTGGAACGCGTCTTTTAGCTGGTGCCCGTCAACGCGATGCCCAGGTAACACGACTGTTCACCACGCTTGCTGGTATTCTTGTCGTGCTATGGATTTGCTATCCGATTGTCTGGGCATTAGGGCAAGAGGGCTTTGGAGTAATCAGTCCACTCTGGGAAGCCATTTTGTATGGCGTTCTGGATGTTTGTGCAAAGGTTGGTTTTGGCTTTGTGCTATTAAGTAGCCCTGCGCTCGGTCGTGTAGAAACAACTGAGGCAAGGACACCAAGCGGCCTACCTTCGTTCTCAAATGGTGATTAGACTACCCATTTGGATATGGAATTGGGGGGGGGGGGGGGGGGGGGGGCGGGGGCGCCAGGAGAAAAAAAAAACTAAAATTGAATGATTAAAGAAT
>CAXUHG010000027.1:16582-18963 GCA_964250805.1 uncultured Ktedonobacteraceae bacterium
TTTTTTATTTACTTGCTCCCACCCCCCCCCCCCCCCAATTCCATATCCAAACAATATTAGCCTTTATGTGGCAGGATGCCTTCTATGACGCTCTTCATCGACTTCAGGCCAATGCCAACTTCTTCGGGATCGCCCTTTGCAAGCGTTTTGCTGAAGTTGACTGCTTGCTCAAACGTGATGTGTGGTGGTAGAGTCTCTATCTCAGGATCGGTGTAGACGTTCATCACGACTGGACGGTCGGCTGAAAGTGCTTTATTGAAGGCGGCTCCGAGGTCTTCTGGTTTGTCAACACGAATACCCATCAAGCCGATTGAATCCGCGAACGTATCATAGGGAAAGTCTGGAATAGTCTGTGTGAGCGGTAACTTAGGATTGCCCTCTTCGACACGCATCTCCCAACTCACTTGATTGAGGTCTTGATTGTTGAAGACGACGAAGACGAGACGTGGGTTAGTCCACTCCTTCCAGTATTTGCCAACGGTGATAAAGCCATTGAGACCAAGCATCTGTACTGCCCCATCACCCGTCATCGAAACGACAGGGCGGTCGGGATAGGCGAATTTAGCGGCAATAGCATAGGGAACAGCGGCAGCCATTGTCGCAAGATTGCCTGAGATCGATCCCATCATGCCTTTCCGCATTTTGATGTCGCGCCCATACCAGTTTGCCGTTGTACCCGAATCAGCACTGAGGATAGTATTTTCAGGTAGACGGGACGAGAGTTCCCACGCAACAAATTCGGGATTGATGGGATTGCCCTTTTGTTTCGCACGTGCCCCTATCACTCCCCACCAGTCTTGAATGTCTGACTCGATCTTCTCGCGCCACGAACGATCCGTTTTGCGCCGGAGGAGTGGAAGAAGTGCCCGCAGAGATTGTTTACTATCACCGATTAGAGGAAGTTCCATTGGATAGCGGAGGCTGAGCATGCGTCCGTCGATGTCGATCTGGATGCCTCGTGCCTGCCCTTCTTTGGGCAAGAACTCCGAGTAGGGGAAGCTAGAGCCGACCATGAGCAGAGTATCGCAGTCTTCCATCAAATTCCAACTGGGCTTGGTACCGAGTAGGCCGAGGCCACCCGTGACATAGGGCAAATCATCGGGCAACACTTGTTTGCCGAGCAATGCCTTTGCCACGCCACAACCTAGAATTTCCGCGACCTCCGCCACTTCGTCGCTTGCGTCTTTCGCGCCAGCCCCAACAAGCATAGCAATCTTTTTGCCAGAATTAAGAATATCGGCGGCCTTTTGCAACTCTTCTTGAGTGGGAACAATATAGGGGGGATAGTAGCCTGTCCCTGTATGGACGGTGTTATGCTTGCGTGGCTGTTGCTCTATAGTATCCTGGTCTTGTACGTCTTTGGGGAGGATGATGCAAGTGACGGTACGCTCCGAGATAGCAATACGCAAGGCACGGTCAAACACGGTTCGCGCCTGCACTGCATCGGTGACGGTCTGCACATATTCGCTAGCAACGTCCTTGAACAGGCTATGGAGATCGACTTCTTGCTGATAGTTGCCACCGAGAGCCGAGCGAGCTGCCTGTCCCACGATGGCGACGACGGGCTGATGATCTAATTTTGCATCGTACAGGCCGTTGAGCAGGTGAATGGCACCGGGACCTGACGTTGCCAAGCACACGCCAACCTCGCCCGTATATTTGGCATGAGCGCAAGCCATGAATGCAGCTTCCTCTTCATGGCGTACCTGCACAAATTTGAACAGGTCCTGGTGTCTTTGAAGGGCACCAAGAATACCGTTTATGCCATCGCCAGGATAGCCATAAATGAGCTTCACTTGCCATTGCGCAAGACGTTCTAACAGAAAATCACTTACCTTAGCACTCATTACTTTTTATCCTTGTGTGAATAGTGTCAAGCTAAAAGTTAGTCAACGGACGCCCACAAGAGGCTACCCTACTATACACGACGTGCATAGCACGCATGAGAGTATAATAGGGTAGCCCCTTGTGGGCGTCCGTTGGTCTACATCTCTCATCTGAGAAGACTAGCCCGACAGTGTTACCTGAAAAGTAGTCACAACTTTACACGTTTAGCATAAGGTAAATGATGATAGTTCTACTAGCGAAAAGCAGGTGTTTTGCGCCTTCCGGTTGTGCGCCCTGAGCGTGTGGGTTTGTCTGTTCTGTCTGAACCCCTACGCGGTACCCTCGATTCGGCTCTACGAGAGCGTTCTGGCTCCCAGGCAAACGGGGAAGGTTTGCGTTCTTCTCTTGGTCTGTCAGAGCTAACAGCTTTTTTGCTGTCGAGTTCTGGTTGAGTCCAGCGTCTGCGTTTTGGAGCCGCTGAGGAGTATTCGCGCTCGTTTGTTGCTCCTCGTCCACGATTTTGTCTAGGTTCTTGGAAGGAAGAGTTGCGTTCG
>CAXUHG010000027.1:19063-25389 GCA_964250805.1 uncultured Ktedonobacteraceae bacterium
TTTTGCCTGGGTTCCTCAACTAATGCCCTTGGAGCCTCGAATGGCACGGAGGGAGGCGTCACCATCGCCTCTTCATCAATCGCGAGACGCTCCAGCACGACCTTCTGGCCTAGATCGCGTGCCATACGTCGCCATTTGCCGACATCGGAAGGTGCCAGTAACGTAATCGCCTTGCCTTGCTTTCCCATTCTCCCTGTGCGACCAATGCGGTGCGTAAAGAGATCGCTCGACTCTGGCAGTTCGTAGTTGATGACCTGATAAATGTCTTGAATGTCCAGCCCGCGTGCTGCAACGTTTGTAGCGAGCAGTGTCTGTACATGTCCACGCCGGAACGCGTTTAGCACTTCGTCACGCGCACGCTGACTCTTATTGCCGTGCAACGTTCCTACCGTGTAGCCAAGCCTTTCAAGCTGTTTGCCCAGTTTCTCGACGCCAAATTTGGTTCGACCAAAGATGAGCGTGCTTTCACCGTTCGCGGAACGCAGAAGCGTGCAGAGTGCCGCCATCTTTTGGTCCTGTGGTACCTGGTAGGCAGTCTGCTCGATAGTGCTTTGTGCATTGTTGGCTGGCGTCACATCAATCGTAATCGCATTGGTGAGAAACTTCTGCTGTATCTTCTTCACCCACTCTGGCATGGTGGCGGAGAAGAGTGCCATCTGTCGGGTCGCAGGTGTGGTGGTCAATATTTTTTCGATAGCTGGCGCGAAGCCGCTATCCAGCATCTGGTCTGCCTCATCCAACACGCAGATACGGAGCTTTTCCAGTACGAGCGTCCCGCGCTCAAGATGGTCTTGTACCCGCCCTGGTGTACCTACAATAATCTGCGCTCCGTAGCGTAGGCTCGACATTTGAGGTGCGTAGGCTCGACCACCAACCAACAAGGCGGTTGTGAGACGGCGACCTCCTGCCAAACTAGCTAACACCGCATTGACTTGAACGGCCAGTTCGCGTGTGGGCACGAGTATTAGTGCCTGCGCAACGCGTTCTTTGGATAATCTCTCTACAAGGGGAATGCTATAGGCAAGCGTCTTGCCTGATCCAGTCGCGGAACGTCCTACTACATCATTGCCAGCGAGCAGTGCCGGAATTGCCTCAGCCTGAATGGGTGTGGGCACGATAACTTCCATCTTTGCCAGTGCTGCGAGCGTCGTAGACTGCAAAGAGAAGTCGGAAAAAGATGTCATAAAAAAAGTCCTTTCGGCCTATATGCCCTGTGTGAGCACAATACAACTCCCTTAAAGAAACATAGCGAGAAGGGAGCATCAGGAGCAGGCCGTAGGTACGGGAGCAATGCTGCTAGCTGATGGAAGGAATGAACATGTATGCAGGAAGAGAATATTCTACAGAGGATTGCTCAAAGCTCTTGAGTGTCTTTATCGAAGAACAGCTCTGCCAAGCAGACCTGCTCTATGCCGTGCAAACAGTTATAACTATTGCATTATACTTGACTGAGCGAGTAATGTCAAGCGGTAGGGACCGATTTATCACGTCCTCGTCGGCATCTGTAATGCTAGCAGGACGCGATAAATCGGTTCCTACTATTTCATAACTAAAATGAATGATTGACATAACTTGAAATAATGATGAATATATGGTACTGTTGATTGCAGAAGATAGAAACGCTCCTGCTTCAGTAGTATAGTACTTGCGCTATAGTGTTCGCAACTGCTACTAGCTGTTAGAGCCTCTACAGCAATTCTATATAACCCGAAGTTATGAATTTGTTGCAGGAGGGAAGAAAGGGCTTTTACGAACCGATGAAATTACTCCTCAGTTGTATCTCGACGAGACATTCGACTTTCAAGCAGCATTGGAATAAGACGCGCGAAGAGATTGCATGTCCTCTCACTGTGCTGGGAAGTTATCAGAAGCCAGAAGAGGATCCAGGCGGACAGCTTGTCTTGCTTGAAGAGGAGCCAGAGAAGAGTGCCGAACTCAAGATGGCGGCGGGTATGGCTGCCTCTGAGCGCGGCGTATTTGTTACCACGTTTGCTAGCATTCACGAAGTCGATGACGACCTCACACATATACAACATGACGTTGTTACCTCACCGCTCTTCAACGCTTTACATTCGCTTTCACGTACACAGCATGGCTATCTCGTGGCAAGCACTGGACTAGACCTACTAGTGGAGTATAACCGCAAGGGAGATATTCTGTGGCAATGGTGGGCCACGGATCATGGCTTTGAGCATACTCCCACTGGTCAGCTACGTGTGCTTGACAAGGAGGCCGACCATCGCACCATCAAATACGGTACGCTGGCCCAGACAACACATGTCAACTCGGCGGCTGAGCTACCCGATGGCAGAATCCTGGCCTCGCTTTTCCATCAAGGTATGGTTATTGTCATAGAGCGCAAAACGGGCAACTGGCAACTCGTGATAGAGGGTCTCGATCACCCACATGCGATTCGTGTACTGGATCCCGAACATTTCACTGTTGCCGATACTGTGCATGGTCGTGCGTTACTCGTACATCTACACGGCACTGTAGGACACGTCGAGGAAGAGATAAACGCTGAGACAAGCTGGTTGCAAGACGGTCAATATAGCCCCGAATATGACCGCTGGGTTCTCGTCGATGGCAAGAACTCGCGTGTGCTGCTACGCGGAGGGCGTTCGGGGACGAAATCAGCTACACAGATCGAACTTGACCCAGAGTGGCGTTTGTATGAGGCTCTGGTTCTGTAGGAGTTGGTATTACTTCACCATTGTTGATTCTGGATCTTTCGTAGGGACCAGATGTATCGCGTCCGAAGGGTGATTTATCACACGAGATCACGTTCAAAATTGTTTGTAGATAGAGATGGGAATCTCGCTCAATGAATTGAGCAACGGACGCGATACATCTGGTCCTTACGAAAGGCCGTCGAAGGAAGGATATGTTATACATGTCTGTAGGTTGCACAATCTGGTTTACTGGACTCTCTGGCGCGGGCAAAAGTACGCTGGCCCATCTCTTAGAGCAACGTCTCAAACAACATGATGTCAAGGTCGAGGTACTCGATGGCGATGTTGTACGCACACATCTCAGTAAGGGACTTGGCTTCAGTCGTGAAGATCGTGACACCAACATCAAGCGCATCGCTTTTGTATGTAACTTGTTGACGCGTAACGGCGTCATTTGTATTTCCGCCGCCATCTCGCCCTACCGTGAGGCACGCGAATGGGCGCGTCACGAGATCGGCAACTTTGTCGAGGTCTACGTCAAATGTCCGCTCGAAGTGTGTCAAGAGCGCGATGTCAAGGGACTTTACAAGCTGGTCGCTGAGGGTAAGATGAAAAACTTTACCGGTGTTGATGATCCCTACGAAGAACCAGAACAGCCCGAACTGGTCATCGAGACCGATAAAGAGACGCCCGAAGAGAGCGCGGAACGCATTCTCGCCTTCCTGGTAGCGCAAGGATATATTGATTCCGAAATTGTTTTCGCTGGTAAAGGCCGTTATTCATAATGCGCCGATTTCAAATGTGTACGGCACCGAGGGTGTGATAAATCAGACCCGTACATTAGGAGAATATTCGATGAGAACGGTATTATCTCGCTTTTTTCGTCTCTTAGTCCCTGCGATGCTGCTAGCACTGACGCTTGCGGCTTGTGGTACGTCGGCTTCAGGCAATAACAATGGTACGGTAGATGTGCGATTGGGCTACTTTCCCAACATCACACATGCGGCTGCGCTTGTTGGAGTGGCGCGGGGAACCTTCCAGAGTGCGCTGGGGTCTAAAGTGAAGCTGGATCCGAAGATATTCAATGCTGGTCCAGCATTGGTCGAGGCTTTGTTCGCCAATGAGGTCGATATTGGCTATGTCGGTCCCAACCCTGCCATCAATGGATATGTAAAAAGCAAAGGCGAGGCACTGCGTATTATCGCAGGAGCCTCAAGCGGTGGCGCCCTTTTTATTGTACGACCAGAGGCCAACATCAAGACGCCTGCCGATCTCGCTGGTAAGAAGTTTGCCACGCCGCAACTTGGTGGTACACAGGATGTCGCCTTGCGCTACTACCTGCAACAACACCATCTCCAAACAACTGATAAGGGTGGGAATGTGCAGATTGTACCAACCGATAACCCGAACATATTGACACTCTTCAAGACAGGCAAAGTCGATGGTGCATGGGTGCCTGAACCTTGGGCGACGCGCCTGATAGTTGAAGGCAAGGGGCAGATTTTTGTCGATGAACGTTCGCTCTGGCCCAATGGACAGTTTGATACCACAAATATTATCGTGAGCAAAAAGTTTCTCGACCAGCACCCAGATCTCGTCGCAAAGTTTCTGCAAGCACATGTAGAAACCATCCAATATATCCAGAAAAGCGCTGCAAGCGCGAAAAGTATTATCAATAGCGAGATAAAGCGGCTTACAGGTAAAGGCTTTCCGTCAAAGGAAATAGATTCATCCTTTGCAAACGTTGATGTGACGTATGATCCGCTTGCTACAACGATTACAGAATCTGCTGATAGAGCCTATGCTCTAGGATTTTTAGGCAGTAGCAAGCCCAATTTGAGCAGTATCTATGATTTGGGACCGCTGAATCAGGTGCTTACATCTAAGGGTCTGGCAACCGTCGCAAGCTCATAATAGAGGAGGACTCTTTATGTCTGAACAGCAAACCGCCGAAATCGCTGACAATGTTTCGCAAGATGTCGGACTGAACAATACTCACGCTACTGGTGTGCCCCTACAGATTTCGGGCGTGAGCAAAACCTTTGTTGGACGCGGAGGGCAGTTACTTACTGCCCTCCGCCCAGTGAATTTGAATGTGGCAGCAGGTGAGTTTGTATGTCTGCTTGGACCGAGTGGCTGTGGTAAATCTACGCTGCTCAGTATCATCGCTGGCCTGGAGCCAGCGAGTACAGGGACGATACAGGCGGATGGGCACGAGGTGCATACTCCTGGTATTGATCGCGTTTTGCTCTTTCAAGAAGCGGCCCTTTTTCCGTGGCTCGATGTGCAGCGTAACGTGGAGTTTGGTCTGCGTCAGGCGGGTATTCCTGCTAAAAGGCGTGCGGAATTGGCGCAGCACTATATCGAACTTGTGCATCTACAAGGTTTCGAGCGCAGTTATGTGCATCAGCTTTCTGGTGGTATGCGTCAGCGCGTCGCTATAGCGCGTGCGCTTGCCGTTGACCCACCTATTCTGCTCATGGATGAGCCGTTCGGGGCACTTGATGCCTTGACACGTGATCTGTTACATGCCGAAGTAGAGAACATCTGGCGACAGACACACAAGACGGTGCTATTCGTCACCCATAATGTGCGCGAAGCGGTTGCGCTTGGAGACCGTGTGCTGGTTTTTTCGCCGCGACCAGGAGCTATCACGCATGAGTTTCGCGTGAATTTGCCTCGTCCACGCTCGCTCGAAGACCACGATCTGGTAGATCAAGCGACTGAAATTCTGAGTGCGTTAAAAGCTTCTATCGACGAACATGAACGAGGGGAAATACATGGCTAGGGCAACATCGCTTCCCACAAACCGTTTTGTTACTATTACGCGTACAACATGGTTTCGCCGCATTCTTTTTTACCTGGCATTCTTTTTGCTCTGGGACCTTGTTGCACATGGCAGAATCTGGCCCGATTACGTGTTTCCTGCTCCCCTCGATGTGTTGAGTTCCCTGATCACTGGCATTACGCAAGGACTTTTTATCAATGCCGCACTGGTCAGTTTGAAGCGACTTGCGATTGGCTATGCTATTTCATTGATAATAGGCGTGCTACTCGGAGTTCTCATCGGACGAGTACGTTTCCTGGAACAGACACTGGGGTCGCTAGTACTTGGATTACAGGCGTTGCCGAGCGTATGCTGGCTCCCGCTCGCCATTCTCTGGCTAGGATTGAATGAGCAGGCGGTTATCTTCGTGGTCGTGATGGGGGCGGTATTCTCGATTACACTGGGTGTGGATGCAGGGGTGAAAAATACCTCGCCGCTCTACATCAAGGCTGCTCGCACACTGGGGACGCGTGGCATCGCTCTGTATACGCAGGTAATTTTTCCAGCGGCTTTACCAACGATTTTGAGCGGTTTGAAACAGGGATGGTCCTTTGCATGGCGGTCTCTCATGGCTGGTGAACTGCTCTTTTTCTCACTCAGTCTTGGCAATCTACTACAAAATGCGCGTGACCTGAACGATGTAGCGCAACTGATGGCGGTAATGGTGGTTATCATTATCCTGGGTGTGGCGATTGACAGTTTTGTTTTTGCCCCGTTCGAGCGACGAATACGAGAACGTTGGGGATTGTAATACAGCGATCTTGATTTGCCACTAGCCCCCGGCGGGGGCGCGGGGGGAAGGACGCTGGGGGGTTTTAAAATGTGGT
>CAXUHG010000027.1:25399-50083 GCA_964250805.1 uncultured Ktedonobacteraceae bacterium
GGGGGCGCCCCAAAACCTCCAAGGTGGGGTTTTGAAATCCCGCGTGTTTGATTGCCCCCCCCCCCCCGGGGGGGGCGAGTGGCAAATCAAGATCGCTGTATTACAAATGTGTTTGGAGGAATGAAAAAACACATCCTACCTGTTATAGAAGTCAGGTGACAAAGACCTATTTCATCTAAGGCAAAGATATACAAAGGAGTAACAAGACGATGGCATCAATACTCGATTTGACGCAGCAGCGACACGCGCACATCGACCAGCGTTTACACAATGATCAGGTCATCTGGCTCAATTCTGTTCGGCCCGATAACCGCCCCCATGCGGTTGTGGTCTGGTTTCTCTGGGATGGTGAGTCCGTTCTCATCTTCAGTCGCCCCAAGAATCAGAAGGTAGTCAATATTAGGCATAACCCGAATGTACTGGTAGGACTCGATAACACGAACAATGGTGACGATCCGGTGACTATCGAAGGCACCGCGCAATTGCTTACACCGGGCGATATTTCCGCAACGCTACAAGCGTATGTGCAGAAATATGGCGAAGGTATGAAGGGAATTGGCTCTACACCGGAGCAAATGGCAGCAGAATATAGCCAAGGTATTCGTATCACGCCAACACGCATTCTGTAAACATCTATTGTGAAAAAACTAGGAATGGTATGACTGCCGCTAGCGGCAGTCATACCATTCCTAGTTTTTTCACAATCCCACTTTCTCATTGTCTTATGTAAGACTTACATGAATTCTTCTCTATAATGCCCGTTTATGATGTTGCCCAATCTTCTTATGCATGCGGACAGCACGCTAAGAGCCAGTTGAGCGATTTTTTTTTGTAATAGACAATGAAGCAGAAAGAAATAGGGAATAAAGGAGGGTTGTGTATACTATGTGTAGTTGGAAATGATGATCGTGGAGGTGCCAATTGTCTTGTTAAGCGATACTCCCGTCAGAAAATACAGGAGTGGTTCCGGTAGAGAGAATGTTGAGCATGGGGTTCCATTCGTAGCTATCGTTGAGCGTATCCCTGTCGCTGATGCGTAGTAGTGTTGCTCCAGACAATCTCGCGATCATCGTTCCTGCAACGGGAAGATCGAATACATCCTCGTCTCCCTGTTTCCCCCCAAGCAGTGGCGTGGGGCAAGCGACAGTGATGTTGTTGGCCCCACGCCTCTTGCTTTCAAAAATTTCATTTGGGAACACGACAGACGCAGGTAGGGACCGATTTATTACGTTCTTTGAGCGATCAACTGCCACGAGGACGTGATAAATCGGTCCCTACCTGCGTCTGTTGCTCTTACCTTTCAATACATTGTATATAACCTGAAATTTCCTAACCCTGCGTCTCTCATACAGGAAAATAGAGAGAGGGTTCTATGTTGGATATTACAAGATTTTTTGCTGATAATGAACGTGTTCAGATATACCGTCCTGGTTTGTGTGCTGAAGATAGTAAGTGTGTGTTGTACTGGATGCAACGCTCTCAACGTGGACGAGACAACTCCGCGCTCAACTCCGCTATCGCACTTGGTAACGCGCTCAAGCTACCTGTAGTCGTACTGTTTGTGATTACGGCGTATCCAGAGGCCAATCTACGCCACTATACCTTTATGCTTGAGGGCATTGAAGTGGCTGCGGGCTACTTGAAGCAACGCGGCACACCGCTACTGCTTCGACATGGCGAGCCAGCCGAAGAGGTCGTCAAACTTGCCCAAGAGCTACGTGTTGCGGCGGTTATCAGCGACGAGGCGGAGCTACGCACACCGCGCTCCTGGCGTGCCGAGGCGAAGCAAAAGCTAGAGGTTCCCTTTGCCTGCGTCGATGCTGATGTCGTGGTGCCGAGCAAGTTCTTTCCCAAAGAGGAGTGGGCGGCGCGAACGCTGCGTCCGAAAATTCAGAAGCTTATCCCAACTTATCTGCAACCCGTCGTTGATATCGAGGTAGAGCATCCTCTACATGAAGCACCCGTAGATGCAGGGAATATTGCCAAGCCACTGAGCTATCTGGATAGCCTCAACATAGATCGCAGTGTTGGTCCATCAGCGCAATTTCATGGCGGACAGGACAAGGGCAAGCGACGTATCGAGACATTTATTCATGAACGGCTTCTCGGTTATGCCGAACGGCGCAACCTGCCGGAGGTCTCGGAGACAAGCGAACTCTCGGCCTATCTGCATTTCGGGCATATTTCTGTGCAACAATTGGCGTGGGACATTGAGCAGTATGTGCCTGAGTTAACGGGTAGCGCGAGCATCGACGCCACAGGTGGACGTACTGCGTATCTCGAAGAATTGATTGTGCGGCGCGAACTCGCTGTGAACTTCGCACTGCGCAATCCCCACTATGACTCACTTGAGGGCTGTCCCGACTGGGGCAAGAAGACGCTTGAGAAACATAGGCACGACCCACGCGAGTGGACCTACACACGCGAAGAACTAGAGTATTCCAGAACGCACGACGAATTGTGGAATGCCAGCCAGCGCGAAATGACTCTCACAGGCCGCATGCATGGCTACATGCGCATGTACTGGGCTAAGAAGATTCTCGAATGGACCGAGACGCCCGAAGAAGCCTACGCCGATGCTATCTACCTGAACGACAAATACGAGATAGATGGGCGCGACGCCAACGGCTATACAGGAATCGCATGGGCTATCGGTGGCAAGCATGATCGTCCGTGGGCACCAGAGCGTCCCATCTTCGGCCTCGTGCGCTACATGGCTCTCAGTGGTATGCAGCGCAAGATGGATACGCGTGCGTATATCTACAAGTGGAGAAAACAATAGTGGGAACAGGAAAACCTTTGCTATCTCCCTACTTTTTGACCTAATAACCCTAATGAACGGAGAATCCTTCTTGCTTCATGATTAACAGCAACGAGGGGTAGCCCTCTAATGTTTCAATCAAAAGCATTTTCAATCGCAATATCTTCCACTTGTTTGCGTCTCTTCTCTTTGACGCTGGAATATCTTTCTGCGGTTGCTCGTGTGTCTGGGTGTTCAAGGCCAGAGTCACGCTGCTGAATCAACAGAATGCGTTGTAAGAGCGGTTCTGCCTCACTATAACGATGTTGACTCTGGTACAATGTTGCTAACCCGTCAAGGCTTTTGACTGTGCTGGGATGCTCCATTCCCAACTGGTGTTCTCGAATCGAGAGTGCTCGTTGAAAGAGTGCTTCCGCTTCGCAATATTTTTCTTGTTCTTGATAGAGCAAAGCGAGGCCATTCAAACTAATTGCTGTCTGAATATGAGTAGGTCCAAACTGATCTTCTTGGATCGCTAAAGAGCGCCGATACAGCAGTTCTGCCTCATCATATCGTGCCTGTTCGAGATACAGGAATGCTAGGTTACTAAGGGATCGAGCAGTCTCAGGATGCATTGGCCCTAACTCCCGTTCTTGTAGTAACAAAGCACGTTGATGAAGAGGCTCCGCTTCTTGAAAACGGCCTTGTCGGACAAAGAGGCGAGCCAAATTATCGAGAGCATGAGCGACATATCCGGGATGGGGATCGTGTTGCTGTTCCCAAATAGCAAGCGTTTGTTGGAGAAGAGGTTCAGCTTTGGAATAGTATCCTTGATCGGTATGGAGTAACCCCAGATTATTGAGAATAGTTGCCATTTCTGGACCACGTTTCCCTTGTTGCTCCCAAATAGTCAGCGCACGTTGCAGCAACGGTTCAGCTCTTGCATACAGCCCCTGATTCCAGTAGAGGACACCCAAGTCATTGAGCGTCTCACTTGTATCAATATGTTCTTCTCCTAGTGTGTGTTCTCGAAAGACGAGAACTTGTTGGAGCAGAGATTCTACTTCGGTATAACGTCCCTGGTGAGAATAGAGGAGCGCAACATGTTGTTGACAGCGATACACGTCAGCATGGACCTCCCCTAGCGTCGTCAGAAGAACATGACAGGCTTTGTTCAGAAAGACTTCAGCCTGAACATAGCTGCCTCGTTCCCGTAAATACACTCCCACATTCTCGAAGAGGTACCCTATCTTCGGAGAGACAATATTCCATTGCTCAGTAAGGGCAAAGGCAACGTTCACATGAGCTAACAATCGTTCGCAATGCGTCCATTCTTTTGCCTCCTCTCCCTTTGGAAAGCTTCGTGCAAGCGCATGCACAACCCGTGTTGCCCAAAGTAGTTGTTTCTCTTTGCTCATCCTGTCCTTGATAAGAGTTTGTACAAGACGATGGAGTGTAAATGTCTTGGTATCGGGATTGCGATGCAATAAAGAATAGTTTCTCAACAAGGCGACAACTAAATTCAGCGTAACCGGATCGCCTCCTATAGATTGGAGTTCAGCCCCTAGCTCTACTGCACCTCTCGTAAAAATTTCTTCGGGAATAGCGTCAGGATGTAGAAATGAACAGAACTGGAGCAGTTCTGCACTAGTAGGGTTCAACTGCTCTATTTTCTCGAAAGAGAGTGAGAGAGTGGTGGAAATAGATTGTGGATGGTTGACAATATGCTCTCCACGGTAAGCAAGGAGTGTAGTATGATAGTGTTGCCAGTCTACTAAATAATCGGAGAGACTACATCCTGTCTCCTCGATATACGCACCGACCTGATCAAGCGCAAGCGGAAGTCCATCCATCATTTGAGCGATATCGGTTGCGCTAGCACGAAGCTTTTCAGGTACGTCACTGATAGAGATATTGTGTTCTATCAGTTTTGCTCTACGCAAAAGAAACACTATTCCGTCATCTAACGACATTCCTTCCAGGGAAACGCGTTGAGACCACATACCTGTAGCTTGTGTACGTGTTGTGAGCAAAATATGTCCCTGTATATCAGGAGGAATGTAGCTACAGATGGTAGCAATATCCTCAGCATTATCCAGAATGAGTAACCAGTTGCTATGAGTACTAAACCAATGCAGAACAGCATCTATCACCTTTCGCTGTTCCTGTTTCTCATTCTTCTCTGGATAGAGTAATTGGGCAAGACCTGCGAAGTCTTCAACAAGCAGGGCATGTGTATCTGCTCTTACCCAGAGTATCGCTTCATACTCACTGCGGAAGCGGTAAGCATATTCGATTGCTGCTTGTGTTTTTCCAATCCCACCCATACCACTAATTGCCTGAACGCGGCTCAGGGACGAGTTCCCTGCTGCATGCAAAATGGTATGCAGGTGGAGAAGGAATTGCTCTCGACCTGTAAAAAAAGGATTACGCCGATAAGGAATATTCCAGATAGGCGAAGCTATGTCGGAAGCATGCTGCGCTACATCTTGTAGTTTCTGTACAGAAATTTGTTTGTCTGAGCCGTTTCCCTCGCCTTGTAGCAGCCCTAACTCCTCTACACTTTTCCCAAATAAATGACACAATTGCTGGCGAAAATAAGGGCTAGGAGTCGTAATGCCACGTTCCCAGCGGCTGACGTTGATAGTAGTTGTCCCAAGATGAGTGGCGAGTTCTTGCTGCGACCAGTTACGGCTAAAACGTTCATTGCGTAACTGTGAGTTGGGGATGCGTCTAACTTGATTGCTCAAGACTTCTTCCTTCTCTGTGATGCTATATATCTACCGAACGCATAATATCAAGAAACTGCACGTTCCGATACTTTGCAATAGATAAAAACAATAACCGATGTTCCAGAGACGCCGCGAAAATGATAACATAAGATATTCTTTTTTGCAAGAAATGATTAGTACATATTAAAAAAGCGACGGTAAGATAAAAAATGATTACTACATGTTGAGTTCGTAAAAACAGGATACGAGATGATTATTGTGTGCTATATGATTGATAAAAAAAGACATTATTTTTTGAACGAATGTCATGTATTCTTTGCATGTAAGTTGTATGGAGAGCGAACATGAGTATAAAGTATGTTTGCTCTACAAGTTAAGAAAGGAAGTCTAACATGACAACAACAATCGTCGCAATCCGCCAACGGTTTACCGCAGTACTCTTACTCGCTGTAGGAACTGCCACCTTCATGAGCTTACTCATGATGACTGGAACGATGGGACACGTTCTCAGTATTTTCCATATTGACTATAACACAGCGTTTGAAATTGTTGTGGCTATAATCAATAACGCGATCAATAGCCTTCCCTGGTATCTACAACCTCTCGCGCATGCTGTAGCAGGTGCAGTAATCGCCCTCTATAAGAGTTCGGGTCTAGCAGCGGCTATTGCCTACTAAGGATTATTGGTCCACGAAGGGGGTATTATACCTCGGTGTAATACTCTCTGAGGCTTACCCACTAGTGACGACAAAGGATGATATTTATGAGTATAACTATTCCGAACATGACTCACGTATGGAGTGCAGGAAGACGATACTTTTTACTTTCGTCGTCTGTCTACCTACTCGGTTGGTTTCTCGGCATTGCCCTTGCTCTCACGTTTGTATCGCAAAGAGCGGCTTTACAAATCTTTGTTCATCCATCTCTGGATACCAGTGTGTGGTATTACATTGGTCACAACCTGGAAATTGAAGGCATCCTTTTAGTAGGAGTGCTAACATTAGGAGTGGGCACATTTCTCCTCCTGGCAATAAACGGCCTATTTGCTGGTGTATTAGCTACAACAATCAGTTTACATTATGGAGTTGGTTTTCTCCTGGTAGGTCTCCTGCCACATGGAATTCCCGAATCACTTGCCTGGATTTTGACAGGAACATGCAGTTTCATGATGAGCCGTCATCTGTTCTCCACACTTTTCCAGGTAAACAGGAAACCTATACAAAACTCATTGTCTTTTTCCAAAGTCGTCGGTACAAGCAGTTCTTGTACATGGCAAACATACGGCGTCTTTGTAGGCGTGTCGGCTTTGCTGATTGTGCTTGCTGGCATCTTGGAAGCTTATGTTTCTCCTTTTCTCTTGTTGCATCTCAGCTAAAAATGGATGTGATAAGAACTGATAAAGAAATGATTACAAAAGGCATTATTTTTTATCAGCATCCTGTGTATTCTTCATACAGAAGTTAGACGAAGGTCAAACTAAGATACACTCAACGTGGTCGCCGCCATCAGGCTAGCAGAGATGATTGTTTACTTAGTCAAGAAGGAGTTTTATATGCCGTATCTATTATCAGGATGTCAAGTCATCCTAATGCTCATTCTTCTTATAGCAGCTATAGGAAAGTTAGCATATCCTCAACAATTTTTTACTGCACTGCGCGTGAGTGTAGTTCCCAGGCCGCTAATCTTTTCTCTAGCACTGTTGACCGTCGTTGCCGAATTGGAATTAGCGTTGAATCTGATATTTAGTACTCGCTGGTCGCTTCCATTGTCCTTTATTGGAACATTTCTTCTTTTAGGAGCATTCACATTGTGGCTTGTCTCCGTCTATCGCCGGAAATTGAATGTTCAGTGTGGTTGCTTTGGTGGCAATGCATCGAGTGTAGATAAAGGAAGTATCATCCGTAACGCTGTATTGATGGGAGTATCGGTACTTGGCTTCTTATTCTCACTCAAGACAACAAGTATCTTCCCATCTTTCTCATTATGGACGCTCATACCTGTTGTCCTCCTCGCGGCGACTGCTCTTTTTGTACTACTCAGACAGTATGCTACTCTGCAACCAACTAATATCCGTCCATCGTTCGCATCGGCTCAATCTGCAACAATATCATCCGACGATCTTGTACAAGTCGAGCAATAGCTACTGTTTCGGTTGTTTCATTAACTCGTTACCTTACGCATAGTGCGTTAGGATAAATATCTTCAGTCAGAAAGGAACGTTTCATGTCACAGAAAGATCAGAAAAAAGCCCAGGAGACGAATGAGCAAGAAAGTGAATCACATGTTAATCGTCGTAGCTTTCTCAAACGAGGTAGCATAGTAGCAGGTTTCACAACCTTTGCGGGAGCGTTGAGCCTCACGCCTTTCTCTCCTGTACATGCGGCTACTCGTTCTACACAAGCCTTGCCCCAGATTACCATGTTAGATTCGGGCAAAGCAAAACCTTACATCGAGACTGTAATCAAGTCCTCTCGCTACCAGGACTTCAAACTGAATACACAGAAAGTTTATCCTGAATTATTTTCAGCCCAAGAACAGCAAGCTTCTGCAATCCGCGTTACGCTCAATCAAGATACCTTAATCATGGTACGCATTCCTGTGACAGGAGGTACAGGAAATAGCTATTATGTAACAGCTTTCCAACCAGGAAATCTTATTGCCACGATGAGTACTAGTGCCTTGTTCTCCCTTACATCCGACAACAATGTTCATGCAGTGGCTGAGCGTAATGGGCAAACTGTTCTCGATGCAGTGCTTACTCCTCAAGGAGATGCGGTAAATGGCACGCTCTACGTAGAAGGTGGCTCACCTATAATTTTGAGTGGACTCACAGCAAAGGAAATTTTGCATACGAAGATTACTCCTGATACGAGTCAATCACCATTTTGTTGTGTTCTCTCTGGTCTAGTCGTTTACGGGTTTGTAAGCCTTGATGTTGTACTGGTAGCACTCGTCGTTTGTTTGGCTGCATGTGTAGTAACAGTTGGTCTAGCATGTGTAGGCTGTATTGCCGCGGCAACTGGAGTTAGTGCTGGTGCATTTGGTTTTCTTGAAGGGATATGTAATAGGAATCCAAATGCAATTAACATTGGCTTGTGCAATTAGTACTGGATTATCTTGTTAATTCTTACCACTCATTTGTATGGTAAAGTTGAATTACAAGAGTAAGAGTAGAGCATAGTTGTTTTGCAAATTAGAAAGGAATGGAACATGTCACAAAATGAGAATGAACAGAAACAGAATGTAGACAAGCGGGAAAAACGTCGTAGCTTTCTTAAAAAGGGGGGAATTTTAGCAGGGCTAACTGCCTTCGCTTCTTTCTTAAACCTTACTCCCACCTCTAAAGCATCAGCAGCCGATCCTTCTCACTTTTTACCGAAGGGTTTTCAATTAGAGGCGAATGAGGCCCAACAATATGTGAGTGCAGCACTCACATCCCATCAATATCAAGTTTTCAAATCAGATGTACAACACAAATTTCCAAACGTGTTTTCAGCCCAGGAATCTAGTGCTACAGCTTACCGCGTTACTTTGAACGATAAGGAAACAACTTGGGTGCGCGTTCCTGTGAGCGGAGGTGCTGGTTTCAGTCATTTTGTTGTCGAATTTGCATCACTATCGCCGCTTGCTATTATGATGACGCAAGGGGGAGTCTTTGCTGTAGCACCGGATAATCGTATACATGCTTGGGTTGAGCAAAGAAACGCGGAAGGGCAGATAGTAAAACTGCTTGATGCTCTATTTAGCAACGATGGGAAAACTGTAAGCGGCACACAACAAATCAATGGGTCTATCAACGTATTAAGTAATCAAAGTGTTGCAATCCCTTTGAGTAGAAGTTGTGGCTGGAACTGCTTTTGGAACTGTGTTGTAGGACCTACCTCTGCTCCAGCTTGGATACTAGCACTTGCTTATACGGTGTGCGGAACACCTTGTAGCGATTGGTTTCCTATCAGCGAAGCAGTATGTGCAGCATGTCTAACTGCAACACTTGTTGGACTTATTGCTGCATCTGCATTTGATATAGGGTACTGTACTGCATATTGTATCTGTTGAAATATGCAACTAAACAAGCGTTGGTAGGGTTTTACTAGTGATGTGAAGTAGTATGAGTAGTAATGGCTCATTACCTTCTTTTAGAAAAGAATGAGCCATTTTTGTGTTATACTATGAAGCAATAAATACAAGGCGCAGAAAGGATGTAATTATCATGAACAACTTCAGCCCGTTTGTAAGAATCGTTTCTTTCATCATCACTATCTGTGTTATTCTCTATTTGCTTCCCTGGACTGTTACAAGATACATCTCTGTAATAGGTATAATAGTGTCGGCAATGCTTCTTTTTTTCTATCTTATTAGATACGGAAAACTGACACGATCATAGAAGATATTGCCAACTTCACTTATGCAGATAAAACCAGATGGTAGTTAAGGCATGATAAAAAATGATAAGAAAGTGATAATACAAGTCGTTCTCTTTGCCCCTCTTTTCGTGCATACTAAGGGGTAGCGAATTCGCAGAAATTTGGAAGGAGAACTCATGGAGTCGGAAGTTGTTTTGCAAACGCAGCACTTGAAAAAGTACTATCGTTCCGTTCACGCCGTAGAGGATATTTCGCTCACAGTGAAACGAGGTGAAATCTTTGGTTTCTTGGGGCCTAATGGTTCGGGCAAGACTACCACTATTGGTATGATGCTTGGACTGATTCAACCCACAGCGGGCAGTGTTGAAGTACTGGGTCAGCAAGTTACGCCTCAAAATAATTCAGTCTTGCGGCGAGTGGGAACATTAGTGGGCGCACCATCTATTCTACCCCCCTTTTCAGCAAGGCAAAACCTACAATTGCTTGCTCGCCTTTATCCTACAATACCATCTCAGCGTGTGAGTCAGGTTTTAGAAATGGTAGGACTGAGGGATGCTGCCAACCGTCCTACACGTCAATTTTCTACTGGGATGAAGCAACGCCTCGGACTAGCCCTTGCACTCCTCAATATGCCTGAGGTGTTGATTCTCGATGAGCCAACAAATGGTATGGACCCAGCAGGTATGCACGAAATCCGTACACTGCTGCGCCAGCTTGTCACTCAGGGCACTACCATCTTTTTGAGCAGTCATTTGCTTCATGAAATGGAATTGCTATGTGATCGTGTGGCTGTCGTACAACGCGGTTATCTTATCAGGCAGGGAGCCGTAAAAGATTTACTGATGGTGAAAGAAACTGTACGTGTCCAAACTGCTGATCCTCAAGGTACAGTTCAAGCACTCGAAACACTTTCGGGTGCTACCAATATTAGGATGAATGGTTCTTCAGTAGACGTGCAGAATGTCGCGAGCCAACAAGTTCTTGAACATCTCGTTATGCAGGGCAAGACACCTAGCGAGGTATTTATTCTTCATCCCGACCTGGAAAGCATCTTTTTAGAATTAACTCAGAGAACGGCATAAGGAGAAAACGATGTTCTGGAATGTGTTATTGTTAGAGTCAGACAAGATGTTCAAGCGTATGATGTTTCGCATCGAATTGATAATTCTTGCAGCACTTATTGTGTTAGTTGATGTTGGAGAGTTTTTAATATCTCGTGCTCTGCCACCAGCAGGTGCGAGAGTGCTTACAACAACGTTTACATGGCCTGTAGGATTAGTAAATGGAGGGGCCTTTGCCGACGCACATGCTTTAGGTGGTATACTTCTAATTGTTCTTGTAGGGGCTGTCACTTCCAGAGAATACACGTGGCGTACATTTCACTTGTGGCTCAGTCATGGTATCTCTCGCCCTATGCTGTTAGCCGCAAAGTTTGTTATTTCACTCGTAGCCATCCTGTTCCTGGTACTCGTCTCTCTTCTCATAAGTAGTATCATCACAGGTATCTTCTCCTTTAGTATATATGGCTCGCTACACATAGATCAGGTAAATATCGGTCAACTTTTGCTCAATCTCCTTGTTACAGCTTATAGCCTTCTTCCCTATGCGGCCTTAACCTTTATGCTTGCGATTGTGAGTCGATCACCAATACTGGCTATCGGGGGAGGATTAGCATTTGTCTTTTTAATAGAAGGAACAGTTTATACTGTGCTGTCATTTGTTGGTGGTGTCGTAACGACGATAGCACAATATCTTCCTGTAGGGCTAGAAAATGCTTTGCGTCTGCAAAGTAGTCGTGGCCTTAGCTTACCAGCACCCTGGGTTGCCACTATTGGTATCGCAGTCTATACGCTACTCTTTTGTGGCATTGCGATGTGGGCTTTTCTACGGCAAAACTTTACAGATTAAACATCTGCTATTGGGTGAGCTTGATGAACGGAATTTGCGTTCATCAAGCCTATTCTTTCGTCTCTATGCATTGACCTCGGCATCCACTACATCCACACTTGGCATGGGTTCGCGAATGTCTATCGTCAGCTTGTCATCGACGGCACTCACGTAGACCTCGCCGTTCTCTGGAATGTCGGCTAGCAGAATCCGCATGCTCAGTGGCACCGTTAGCAGCTTCTCGATGACACGGCGCAATGGACGCGCACCCTGCGTCTCGCTGAAGCCCTCTTTACATAATAGGTCTATCGCGCTCTCGTCGGTACGCAGAATCAAGCCTTGCTCTAGCAAGCGGACCGCAAGTTCGTCCATCTGGAGGCGCGTGATTTCATGCGCTTGCTGCTGATCCAGTGAATGGAAGATGACCACCTCGTCGATGCGGTTGAGAAATTCGGGGCGGAAGGTCTGGCGCAGTCGCTCCATCAAGCGGTCGCGTTGCATCTCTTCGGCGTTGCTCTTGATGCTGGCACGGAAACCATGTGGCATCGAATGTCCTAGCATGTCGGTCCCCACGTTCGAGGTCATGATCCAGATCGCGTGCTGTGCATCGACGGTGTGTCCCTGTGCATCCGTCAGGCGACCTGCATCAAAGACTTGTAGGAACAGGTCGAATACCTCTGGATGGGCTTTCTCCACCTCGTCGAGTAGCACGACACAATGCGGACGACGCCGCAGTTTTCCCGTCAACTGCCCCTCTTGATCGTAGCCAACATAGCCCGGAGGAGAGCCAATCATGCGTGAGACGGCATGCTTCTCCATGTATTCGGACATATCGACACGAATAAGGTGTTCCGGCGAACCGAATACCTCCGAGGCAAGGGCACGCGCAAGTTCTGTCTTACCAACACCTGTTGGTCCCAGGAAGAGAAAAACGCCTGCAGGACGGTTGCGTGGCTTGAGTCCAGCGCGTGCAACCTGAATCGCCTGGCTTACACGTTTGACAGCTTCATTTTGCCCGACCACACGCGTTTTCAAGCGTGACTCAAGGCTCAACAGGCGGTCTCGCTCCTCACGACCAGGGGCACGGACGGGTATGCCTGTACGCGCTGAGATGATCTCTGCGATCATTGGGGCCGTGATAATGGGTGTAACTAGCTCTGGCTCCTCATCCTCAAAGTCTAATTCTTCCTCCAACTCCTCCTGCTCCAACGAGAAGACACGCGCCTGTGAACATGCCTCATCGAGAACGCTACACGCTTTATCAGGCAGGCGCATATTGGGCAAGTATTGTACCGAGAGGTTGACGGAGGCGTCCAGTGCCTCATCTGTAATAGTGGCATGATGGTGTTGCTCGTAGAGTTCGCGCATACCATAGAGAATTGCTAACGCCTCTTCGGTTGTAGGCTCCTCAATTTGAATGGGGCGCAAGCGGCGCTCCATCGCGGCATCCTTCTCGATTGTGCGGTACTCCTGGGGTGTAGTGGCACCAATACAGCGCAGACGACCACCTGCCAGCGCAGGTTTGAGAATACCTGCTGCGTCAATACTGCCATCCGCTGCGCGTCCTGTTCCAATGAGCAGGTGCATCTCGTCGATGAAGAGAATGATGTCGCCGCTTCCCTCGGCCTCTTCCAGCACCTTGAGTAATCGTTCCTCGAATTCGCCGCGATATTTGGTGCCCGCCACTAGTGAGCTTGCGGACAATTCGATGATGCGTTTGCCGCGTAGTTCGGGTGGTACCTTACCGTCAATAATGCGCTGTGCGAGTCCGCCAACGATGGTGGTTTTGCCGACACCAGAGTCGCCGATGAGAATAGGATTGTTGCGATCCTTGAGCATCATCGTCTGCATAAGCTGGCGAATCTCTTTATCGCGTCCAATCAGCGGCGTCAGTTGCTTGTTAGCCGCCTGTTTGGTCAGGTCGCGTCCAAGACGTTCCAGCACTGAGTTACTCCCCTTCGCGCCTTCGGGACTCATCACTCCTGGAATATCGGCTGGGGCGACTTCGGGACCTGGATTCGCAGCAGGTACGAGTTCTAATAAGGCGCGTGCATTGCTGGTCAGGATCAAATCGACCAGTTGCGTTGGATTGATGCCGAGCTTTGTCAGCAACTCGTGCGTCACTCCGTCGCCTTCGCCCAGTACCGCCTGGGCTATGGCTCGCTCATCGACCGCCGCTGTACCAGCACTCGTCGCGTTGCGTTCCGCCGTAAGCAGTATTTCCTTGCAGCGGCGTGTTGGCAAAATGGGTGTATCGCTGGTGGCCTTACCGGAGCCAAGGGCGAGTCGAATTACATCACGTACCTGCTTCGAGGAGAAGCCGAGGTTGCGAAGAGCATCCTGCGTACAGCCGCCATCGAGCTTTGTCAGCGCGATAAAAAGATGTGGCGTGCCGAGATAGTCTTTATGCATGCGCCGCGCTTCGCCAAGCGCGAGTTCGAGGACGGCACGGAGGAAGCGGCGGTCGGGTGTGTTAGAGGTTGGAAACATTGGCGGCATAATGTGTGCATCGTCAAGCCCTTCTATACGTGGCTCGGTTGGGCGTTCTTTGGTGGTGAATGAGCCAAAAACTAAACGCTGCATTGGATCGCCGTACAGCACAAAGCTCATCCAAGATGTGTCGTCTGGGTGCTGCTGCGCCATTGTGACGCGCGTTCGCCGCAGTGCCTCGCCGAGCGTCACGCCATCGGCAACATCCTGATAAAATAGCGTTGTAAATTCGCGTGTGCGGAGCGCGTTGATGGGCCACCGTAGCGTAACAACCGCTCCTGCTCCCGACGAGAGGAGATTAGTTGCGACACGCTCCATTGTCTCGTCGCGCTCCTGCTGATTCGGTAATGCGTTACCAGTGCGATTGGAGCGTTCATCTTCGTGATAACTCAAGAAAATAAGAGGACGTCTGGGCAACGATTGCAAAAGTTGCTCGACCGCGCCCCCGTCTAGCCGTGAATTACCAGCGAGTGCCAGCACTGGCTCACCTCCATGAATACCCGCCAGTGGTAGTGGTCCCGCATAATGTAGGACATGCGGCATGTCGGTACTCAGGCGCATCCGCATCTCTAGCTGGTTCGCCTGTTGCCGATAGAGAATGATCCGCGAAACCGATTCCGGTAGCGTAGTGCAGAGCGATGCCACCTCTTCTTCCGCGCTGATACGCTCGCTCGTTGGATTAACGAGGAAGAGGACCGAGAGACCCTGTGCATCGCGGCGTCCCAACTTGCGTGATCGTTCAGGCAGTGGGGCGCGATGTAGAGAATCACGTCCAGTATGCGCAACGCGACCTACACCTATATGATGTGAGATATAGCGTGCGGGTTTAGCCTGAGAGTCGTAAAGCAGTTCCCACGGAATATCGGGCGTATTCGTATTGAGAATCAAGGCAGAGTCCAGGTAGCGTACCATTTCCTGTACTGGTGTGGGTAGTAGCGTGTCGAAGAGGAAACGCCCCAGGGTCAACAGGGCGTCATTGACGGTGCCGAGCTTTACGGTCTGGCGTTTCGTCTCCGCCTGTGCCAGTGTATGCATCGACTGTGCCGCCGTTTGTAAGGCACGACGCAGGCGCTCGCGTACCTCAGCAGTAATATCAGTAGTGTAGTCCTGACCTATGGAAGTCGAACTATCGGGAAGATCAAGACGAAAGCGATAGAGCGCATCGGTACGGATAATATTTAGTATAGCAGCTTGTTCCATAGATAATTTCTCTTCTACAATCTTCCCACAACGTTCCATGCACACACGGCACAGAAGAATCCTACAAAAACGATAACATAGGAGCCGTAAATACAAACACTGTATTTACGCCAAAAATTCTGATAAGTGTATATGGCAAATCTAGTATACGAGTCAAAAAGCCTAAGTGTCAATAGTTGGGTTGCAGTTTACAATTTCGGTTGCTCGTAACAATTCGTCCCACTACTACCACTTGTATTTGCTGTCGATAGCGCAAACGACTGATCGCGGCTAAGAACAGTATCAAAATGCTGACCCGTTGTCTTGAGTGCCGCGCAATTTCCAGGCGTCGGCAGAATGGTCAAATCCATTTCGGGATAGACGCCGCCTTGACGTTGTACCAACAGATCATATGCACCATGTCCCATTGGCGGCACGTACCACGAGAGCGTAATCGTCGCCGTACAGTTTTTCGGTACAATCACCCAACCGCCGAACATACTGCGTTGGGCTTCATCACTTGTCATGTTCGTTGGCGGTCCCTCTTGGTTTAATGGGTGATATTGCCCGTTGTATGGATCGTTGTTCTGATTCGTCTCTTCCATTGGATCGCTTTGACCTATAGGGCAAAGTAAATTTCCATCGCCATATGCGTCATATTGTGAACACGCCCCCTTTCCAGCGGGTGTGCTACACAAAGGGCTACCCAACTGCTCAAAGCCGTTGCCATTCAAGAACTTCGCGTTTGGTGGTACATAGACGCGTACATAATCGTGATAGGTGTCGAGTCCAAAAACTTGGTCCTGCATGTGATAGACAAGCGTCATCTGGAATTGATGCGTTGCGCCACCGCTTGCATCAAGCGTTACGGTATCATGCATAACAGTTCGCACGTACTGCGAACCTTTGTTGGCGTTCACATCTGCCTGTACCACGAACAAGCCATCATGTGTGTTTGAGCGATCAACCGTCGCCGCCATATTATATTTAACGAGCAAATTTTCGATTTGCGGGTTCGTCACATATACCTGCAGATCGCGTGTCTGCAATGCCTGTAGCATTTCTTGCGCGATAGCCAGCACACTTGTCACATCAGAGTGACGCACTTTATCCATTAATGCCTGTGAGACACGTTTGGTGAAGAGTTTACGCGCAACGTCCTGATTAGTTACATTCTCAACAACCGTCTCTTTACGAATGCCGTTGTTGTCCAATTGATAATAGTGCAGTTTGCTCTCAAGGTTTTGCGCGGTAACTGTCTCATTGTATGCCTTTATATAAATCGGTCCAGTGGCTTCTAGCATACGCGAGATTAAGAAGGGCGAGAAGACAATTACGCCATCGACTGAATGCTGAAATTCGCGTTTATATACGTCGATGGCAATCTGTGCCGAGGTTGGAAAATCGGCAGAAAGATTCGAGTCGCGCAATCCCCAGTCGGCAATAGGCCACCAGGAACGGTAGGCAGATGGAGCAAACTGTCCTGCATTGGGGGCATTAGGGTTATTCTCCTCAACAATACCTATGTTCTGCAAGTTGAGTTGTCCTACGCGCCCACCGTTCAAGCTAAGTTCGCTGTATTGTCCGGTAAAGCCACCGGTAGCACGTATCTCCGCACGGTCAACCGTTTGGATCAAGAAATCACGTGGTTGCCCAACGCCGAGTATCCAGCCAATCGCGCCCGCCATATCGTGTGCCTGTATGAGACCCGATACTATCGCAGGCATGAGTTGTACAATCTGAGCGACCTGTAAACGTTGGCTATCGTTGATTGGCAAGACATCGAGTGAGAGCAACGGCAATTGTGCCTGCACATCCTTCGCTATAGGCAGAATGTAGTTCAGTGTCGAAGTTGCCTTTGCCAACATAAGCGGCGTAATCAATGGTTTCGTCGATGCTGCGAGGGCATTGCTATGCAGTGCAGGTATAAATGATACCAGCATATCCGTAAGTGCCTGTCCCATGTCTGAGGCGTCGCTGCCAATTTGCGCGAGTGCGAGGGCGGAATTAGTATACTTAGGTAGCGTAGCACCTGTAGCATTGAAGTAGGTGTTGTGCATAAGGTCGTCATGCAGTGCTTTGAAATCGACCTTTGCCCCCTGTAACTCTACCTGTATTTGGTGTAGTTTATTGGCGTCAATCGTGGAGACATGTGCCTTGAGGTCATTCGCCATGTTGCGTACATGCTGCAAGTGTTGTATGCCACTATAGCCATGTGTTGCTATAGAGTAGAGGTTGATGTTATTGACGATGCCAAAAATGGCGGGCAGGATATAGCTAATAACGAAGAGATAGAGTATTAGCCGCGTCTTTGCTGAGTGCGGCGGTAACTCACGCGGACCAGCAGGTGGACGTGGCAGCATTGCAGCAGGATTGACCGAGTCTGTTGTCGGTTCCCTTCTAACCGTAACAAGCGCATTGTTTGGTGGCATGTTCTGCGGAGGAGACATAACCATTGCTTGACTCGGTGCCTGCTGATATGATTGCGCCGCAGCGTTGGATTGTTGATATGGTTGTGCGACCGCGCGAGCTTGTTGTTGATACGGTTGCGCTACGGATTGAGGTTGTTGCTGCTGATATGGTCTAGCTGCTGCAATATGTTGTTGTAGGCTATTTCTGCTCGATAAGGCCACATGTCTCAGCGAATCGACCTTCCATCTGTCTGCCGGATTACGCAGGTCTACAACAGGATCGGTCGATGGAAAACTATTTGTCGGAGGCTGTTGACCTGGATGAGGCTGCATAAAAGGTGGTTGCGCTTGATACCCGTTCTGTTGTGACGGTGAAGAATATACCGAACCTCTATTGCTCGGTGGCATATTCGTATAGCTAGGCTGTGCAGGAGGAGTATCTTGCTGTTTTGGAGCATCATTAGACATCGGCTGTTTGAATAAATTTTTCGTTTGACGCCTTGAGGATGCCCCATTGTTCTGTGATGACGGTGGTAAATTTGATATATCAGCCATACAACCCCTCTATTAGAAGAAAAAATTGCAACGTGTAGATATTTATAAAGATATTTATTGGAAATTTTAGTCTCATTCAGTATAACGCTTTGCGAGGGAGTTTGTTGCTCTTTGTGTCATATCTCCACCCATTTATCTTATTGTAAGGAAGAATTGATGGTTTGTATTACTTGTCAACATGAGTCATACCGAAGGTGATACTGTATCACCTTCGGTATGACTCAGATTACCAGCGTAACCGTTCTTTCAAGCTTACGTAACGAGGGTTGCCGATGACAAGGTGATCGAGCAGTTCGATATCCAGTAGCCGCCCTGCGTCCACGAGTTGACGTGTCACCTCTAAATCTTCGGGTGATGGCGATGGATCGCCGCTAGGATGGTTATGCGCGACAATGACGCTGGGACAGTTGCGAATAACTGCAGGACGAAATATTTCCGCGGCACGTAATACCGAACTATTAACTGTGCCCTTATAACGTGTGATGTTCTCTACAACGTTGTTTTTTGTATCGAGAATCAATATGCGCATTTCTTCATGCGTCAAATACATCATATCCATGCGTACCAGATTTGCGGCATCATCAGCAGAGCGAATCTGGTACTTCTCCTCCATTGAGACACGACTCAATCGCTTGCCTATCTCTAATGTTGCCAGCAATTGCGCGATTTTAGCTTCGCCTAGTCCGTGTTCGTTGTTGAGTTCACCAAAGCTCACGCGTGCCAGCCCTTTGAGTCCGCCGTATTTCGTGAGCAGACGTGCTGATAGCTCAAGTACGTTGTCGCGTTGTGTTCCCGTACGCAGAACAATCGCTAGGAGTTCTGTTGGTGAGAGGCTTTCGGCTCCCTCGTTACGTAAGCGTTCGCGTGGGCGTTCTTCGTGTGGGATGTCGTGTACCGTTGCATGATACTCTAAACGTTTTGGGGGAGTTCTCTCCGTCGTCTTTTCGGGTGTTTGGGGCTGAGTCGGAGTGAGTGCGGTAATAGTCGTAGACATATATAGAACAATCTCCTTCCATGCCGCTGATACGGCTGTATGAGATTGAATGTACAGGAAATTGAGTAAAAATGCAATAGATAAAACTAGATATTTGTAAATTTCATCGTTCCTCTAGGAAATGAGGAAGATACGTCTGCTCTGACGTAAAGAGCATCACTGCTCTTTGACACAAGCAAAGATCGACTAGCGTTCATAATACAGGATACGCCCACAGTTGGTACATGTCTGTAGATCGGAGCTGACGCGTACATGCTGTAGCTCACTCGGCGTTAATATCACACGGCACCACTGGCATGATCCCTGCTCAACTTTAGAGACCGCGCGTCCCTGCTTCGTTCGTCGCATGCCATCATAGCGTTGTAGGAGATCAGCGGGAATAGTCTCAGCAAGATGGAGACGCTTTGCCTGTACCTCTTGTTGGCGTGTCTCCAGTTGCTCACGACGCGCAACCAGCGTTGCGCTTTCCCCCTGCCACGCTTCTTCCGCCTGTTGTAGCTCACGTAGCCTATGTTGTACTCCCTCTTGCAACGTCTCTGTTGAGTCCATGACCTCTAAAACCACCTCTTCCTGGCGATGATGCTGCGCCCGTAGGCGTTGTACCTCTTGTTGGAGAGAGTTCAAGTCCTTTGAAGAAACACCATTACCGCTGTACAGTCGTTGCTCCTGCGTGTTAAGACGATGCGCTATATCTTCGAGTGACCATTCCGCATCCTTTTGTGCTTGCTCTCCCATATACAAATGTTGTTGTGCATCTTTGTAGGCTGTCCGCGCTTTGCGGAGTGAAAAACTTTCTTGTAACGCTTGCGTCACACTCTGCTTCTCGGCGGAAATGCGGTCAAGCTCAAGGTCGAGTTGCTGTAACTGAAAAAGTGTGCTTGTTACCTGTAGTGTACTCATACGGAACAAAATCCTCCTTTTCTTGCACATACCTCTATAGGTCGGACTACTATTGTACTGCTTGCGCGAGATATTCGCAAGTAGGACCACAATTCACTACGCTCTCGCACCCATCGACCACATTTTCAACCATTAAGGGACGTGTGCAATGATTAGAAATGGGATCAACAGGCACAAGAGCGTAATGAATTATGTATCCTAGGAGTTGGTAACATATAATGTAGGCAACAACATGTTATGGAGGAATAAGAAACGATGACGGAGCGAGAGAATATCGGCGAGCAATCTGGCGACGTAGCATTTCGCCCCTTGACAAAAGCGGAGCGGCGTAGTCTCTGGTTGAAGGAATATGGTGAGCAGGATGTCGCGCTTCAAACGTGGGTACGGCTGGTGGAGCAGCAACAGGTTGAGATCGAGGTGATGTTTCAGATGCACGGCCTGCTCATCTTCGGCACAATGGTTAGTACCGCGACCTACGCGCAATTCTATATCGACCTCTACGAGAACTTGTATCGCCACGAGGCACCTGAGACCGCAGATGTACTGCGCGACTACTATCAGGCTCTTGTTCCCCCTCCCGATCAACCCGAAATAGGGCCGGAGGGCCTACCATTCCTCTTTCGCCATGCTCATCTGCGCGACACAACTCTCATGAGTGCAGGGCACCGTAGTAAACTTCCCTACTGGCGCGGCAAAATAAGCGATATAGATGCTTTTGTTCTCGGCGCGAGCGCAGGCGAGTAAATGCATGCTGCAAAAGTGTCGCTCTACGCAGCAGAGCGACGTTGTGGTAGCATGCATTTTAACAAAATAAAAAGTGTTAGAACAGCGATAGCTGTTGCGGCGGCTCTTCCTCTTTTTTCGCCTGCTGTGTGATCGGTTGAGCCTCAACCCGTTCGGCCTCCTCGATAATCTTAGGTATCTTCCTAAAATCTTCGCGGATAACGTCTTTGAGGCTTGCTTGATGTAGGCCAGCCGCTGGATGATACATGGCTATACACACACGTCCGCCAACCTTGCGGGCATGACCGTGAATGGTGCTAATCTTCTCGCTGCCAAAAAACTTGGTCATTGAGTAGCGACCCAGTGTGACAATTACTTGCGGCTGAATAGCCTCTATCTGCCGATCAAGGTAGCCATCACAAGCTTTGATCTCTTCTGGTAAGGGGTCGCGGTTATTGGGGGGACGGCATTTCACCACATTGGTAATGAATACATCGGCGCGTTTCAATTGAATGCTCGCCAGAAGCTCGTCGAGAAACTGACCAGCAGGACCAACGAAGGGACGGCCCTGCTTATCTTCGTGGAAGCCAGGACCCTCGCCGATGAAAAGTATCTTGGCACTGGATATGCCTTCACCAGGCACCGCTTTGGTACGCCCCTTACAGAGATTGCATTTTGAGCAGGTCGAAACCTCTACGGCAACCTCTCGTAGTGACTCTTCTGCCGACATTGTTTCCTCTTCTAAGAAATATTTCTACAATCTTCAACAGTAGGTGTCACCGTCCAAAGAAGTTGGGCTGTGACACCTACTATTTTTTTCTTTTCTTACCAGCGACGCTCCGGTGGGCGCTGTCCGAAACCACCGTCACGACGTGGACCACTGGCATTGCGATTGTTGCCGCCCGGACCCATCGGGCGACGTTGACCAAAACCACCGCCGCTATTACGGTCGTTGCCACGATCCCCATAGCCGCCGCGATCTCCATAGCCACCACCGCCACCACCGCGATTGCCACCGCCGTAACCACCGCGATCTCCGTAACCACCTCGGTTAGGAGGGCCTCCTTCACGATTGCCGCCGCCGTAGCCACCGCCACGATTAGGACCGCCACGATTGGGACCACCACGACTTGGGCCTCGCTCGCTCTCTAGCTCTGCTTGTGAAGGCATCTCACCGCTTAATGCAGCTCGGCGCGAGAGATTGACGCGTCCCTGACCGTCAACTTCAATCACCATGACCGTGATTTCATCACCAACTGAAACAACGTCCTCTGGTCGTGATACCGGATAATCGGCGAGTTGCGAGGTGCGAACTAGCCCCTCTTTACCAGGGAGAATTTCGACGAAGCAGCCAAAGTCAACGATGCGCCGCACTGTACCTGTGTAGATGCGTCCAACCTCGACCTCTTCGGTAAGGCCGCGTACCGCATCCATTGCAATCTGCATTGCCTCACCTGATGTTGCGGAGATGTTCACAGAACCGTCGTCCTCAATGTCGATCTTCGCGCCGCTCTCCTCCTGAATCTTGCGAATCATCTTGCCGCCTGGTCCGATGACTGCTCCGATCTTATCAGGATTGATCTTGATGGTCTGAATGCGTGGCGCGAACGATGACAACTCCTCACGGGGAGCGTCGATGGCGTCCAGCATCTTTTCCATGATAAACATGCGGCCTTCGCGTGCCTGCTCAAGAGCCGTCGCCATAATCTCGTAGGTGATGCCCTTGACCTTGATGTCCATTTGCAGAGCCGTCACACCATCTGCTGTACCGGCAACCTTGAAGTCCATGTCACCCAGAGCGTCTTCGATGCCTTGAATATCACTCAGCACAGCCCATTTGCCAGCGCGTTCGCCTTCACCTGTAATCAAGCCCATTGCCACGCCAGCTACCGGTGCCTGAATTGGCACACCAGCGTCCATCAGCGCGAGGGTTGTGCCACAAACCGACCCCATAGAGGACGAGCCGTTCGACGAAAGGATATCCGAAACTGCGCGAATGGTGTATGGGAACTCGCTCTGTGGGGGAATAACCGCTGCGATAGCGCGTTCTGCCAACGCTCCATGCCCAATCTCGCGGCGCCCTGGGCCGCGCATTGGCTTACTCTCACCAGTTGAATAGGGTGGGAAGTTATAGTGATGCATAAAGCGCTTGTTTCCACCGAAACCGAGGCCATCCAGTATCTGCTCCTCACCAGGAGAACCAAGCGTGACGACACTGAGTACCTGCGTCTGACCGCGTGTGAAGATCGCCGAGCCGTGTGTGCGTGGCAACACCCCGACTTCACAGGTAATGGGGCGAATCTCCTTCATACCACGCCCATCAGGACGAATGCTATTGTCCAGAATGTTGTTACGGACATACGCCTTGAGTTCCTTTTCGTAGAAGGTAATGATGTCCTTCAAACGATCAGGATACTGTGTGCCGAGGGCTGTGATTAACTCGTCCTGCACTGCGTTCAACGCCGTCGAGCGCGAAGCTTTGTCACCACTGTGTAGAGCCGCGTCGAAATGCGGCTGCACAAAGGCCGCGACCTTCGCACGCAAGTCTTCGTCGGTTGGGGCAGTGACGAAGGGACGTTTCTGCACATTCACAAGCTGCACGAGCTTCTCTTGCAACTTGACGATCTCTTGAATCGACTCTTGCCCGAAGCGCACCGCTTCAAGCATCACATCTTCTGGTAGCTCTTTGGCTCCAGCCTCGACCATCATCACTGCATCCGAAGTTCCCGCGATAGCAAGATCAAGCCTGCTGCTTGCTACCTGCGACTCCATCGGGTTGATAACTAATTTGTCGTCGATGTAGCCGACGCGCACGGCACCAACAGGGCCAGAGAAAGGAATATCGGATACACTAAGTGCAGCAGAAGCACCAACGATACCGAGAATATCTGGATCGTTCTCTTCGTCTACTGAGAGAACGGTGATCACAACCTGTACATCGTTGCGATATCCTTTGGGGAAAAGAGGACGGAGAGGACGATCTGTGAGGCGAGCCGCGAGGATAGCATGTTCGCTTGCTCTACCTTCACGCTTGATAAAACCACCAGGGATTTTTCCGGCGGCGTACATACGCTCTTCAACATCTACCGTTAAAGGGAAAAAATCTATGCCTTCACGAGGCTCGTTACTTCCAACGACCGTTGCCAGGATGACGGTTTCACCATAGCGCACTAGCACGGCGCCACTGGCTTGCTCTGCCACGCGACCGGTCTCAATGCTCATGACCCGACCACCTATGACAGCTTCTTGACGATGAATCATATTTCCTCCGACTATTTAGCACCTCAAACGTATTTGCCTTTGCCCACTATGTTCTCTTCTCTTCTTCCTCAAACATTTGGGGGCACATTATTGTGTTAGCAACCGCGTATCTATTTATACTTTCTTGTCTCGTTTCACCAGACATATTATAGCTCTGGCCCATCAACGCGGCTATATTCGTTCAACATTCTCTCGACTACTCTGTGAGGATTTTTGTCTACCTGGTGTTAGTGTTGGTCTCTCGTCTCTCTTCGTCATACAACAATAGTATTGGGGATACACAGAGTTGCGGTTCGGCGCGGCGCAAGCCATACATAGTCTATGACAATCAATGCGCCGACCGCATCTATTTAGTGGCGCAAACCAAGTTTGGCAATCAATGCGCGATAGCGATCTGGGCTTTTCTTACTGAGATAGGAAAGCAAACGTCGGCGCTGCCCCACCATCA
>CAXUHG010000028.1:0-49962 GCA_964250805.1 uncultured Ktedonobacteraceae bacterium
AATACCGTCTCATGGTCTTTCCCATTGTCGTAGGAAACGGGAAGCGGCTTTTTCAGGGTGAGAGCCAGCAAAAGGAATTCAAACTTGTTCAATCGCACATATTCGGCTCTGGTGTCATGGTACTTACATACGAGCCGCATCGAAAATAAAAAAGCGATCAGCTGAATCCCTCGTTGTACCAGCGCATTAACGATTGGTCATATTTCTCTCCGTTTGCTTGTGATGTACTTCCTCCTCAGCTATGGTACGAGCACCTAGCAGCGTCGCAAGCTGCTAGGTAGAGATACAGCGCAAACCATCAGTGACATACAAAATTTGCTATCCTCTCCTCCTTGAGAAACCCATTTTCCTGCAAACAAAAACTGTGAATCAGGCTTCGCCCATCATCAAAGTTTCAATCTGGTGCAATTGATGAATTGGCTCCAATGTGTCAACGAGCCGATAGGTCAGGTGATCACGCACTTGTTGGGGGAGCGTCTCAAAAAAGCGGCGAGTAACTTGTAGGTCATGATGCTCAGCGTTGTTGGCAGTCGGTGAATCTACGCCAAGAACGAGTGCTGGTCGTGATTTGTTGGACTGGTTAGCTGTACCTCGGTGGATGGTCAGTGCTGACCGGACCGAAACATCTCCCATTTTAGGCATTTTCTTCTGGGCACGCTCTTCGTAGCGCGGATAGTATGCTTTAGGTGGGAACATGTCGTGTTGGAACTCTACTGGTGTGTCCCATTGTGTTCCAGGCGCAATCTCGAACGGTCCCATATCCTCGAAGACATCGACGGTCGTGAGATTGAATGCTAGCGAATTCAGGCGACGACCGATGAGGGTATCCTGCGGAGAAGGAAAGTCGCGGTGCCAGGGCTGATTTTGTGCGCCGGGTAATGGCACGTCGAAACCAATCTCGACAATTTTATACTGCGGGCCTAGAACATTTTCGCAAACGGCAATCACCCAAGGGTGAGCGGCTAGATCGACAAAACCCCGGATATCTTCCGGGTGAATCTCCACATAGTAACGCTTTGGTCCGCGTCCCACCGCACCATCCGGCCTTTTTAATGCTTCCTGAAAAAGGACTTCAATATCTTCTCCCAATTCCTGAATCCATTGGCGAGAAAAGGCACTCTTATACCCGATAATTCCATCTCCATATAACCCACCCATGACGGCAGCTACATCAAATGATTGGACTTGGGTTTGATCGATAACGCTCATCTTTGATATCCTCCTCATGAATTCGCTGGTTTTGCTATTGACCTAAGTCAGTCAGCGCAGTCAGGATACAACGTATTTGTGAATGTGATTACATATTGTATCACAAAATCACGAGAAAGCATTGACAACACTCATAAACAGGTGATATAGTGTCCCTCCACTCGACGTTCGGAAAGAAAATAGAGTTAGTTACCGAATACAGGGTAGTCGTTAGCTATCCTGCGTAACTGCATGCGCTCAGGAAAAGAAATATATACGACCAGCATCCATAACGGCGCGGATGCTGGCTTTTTGTGCTGTCACAAAGACTGTTTTGTGAGGGAGAACAGACATGCTCCATTTCTATGTCGAGGTGGCACGAACTGCGTTTCGTCGCCAGCTTATGTATCGCTGGGCAAATATCGCTGGGATACTTACCAATATCTTCTTCGCAGCCATTTTTAGCTATCTCATCATCGCGCTCTACCATGCACGTCCATCAACCGCTGGCTACAACGTAACCGACACGTTGCGCTACACATGGCTTGTGCAAAGTATGACTATGATTGTGTTGCCATTTAGTTGGTACGACCTGATACTTTCAATTCGCTCCGGCGACGTTATTTCTGATTTGAGCAAGCCATGCGATTTCTACTGGTACTGGTTCAGCCGCGAAATCGGGCGCGACTGCTACTACCTGGTATTTCGTAGCATTCCTACCTATCTCGCTGGTATGCTCCTTTTTGGCATCGGCATATCAAACAACTTACATGCACTACTTATATTTTTGATGATTTTGCCGTTTAGCGCGATGTTAGGTATTGCTTATCGCTACCTCTACAACGTTGTTGCTTTTTGGATGACTGAGGCGCGTGCAGTAGCTGTGCTTGCTGGAACTATTGCCCTCTTCTTCACTGGCTCTTTTGTCCCTTTTCCCTTTTTTCCTGCATGGGTGCGTGCCATTTTAGTCTGGTTGCCCTTCAATGGCTTGATGAATTTACCAGCGGAACTTTTCCTAAACAAATTGACGACAAGCGAGGTACTACTTAACGCTGTGTGTTTGCTTGTATGGCTCATTGGAATGACGCTTCTAGTACGCTGGATAACGAAAACGGCTACTCGACGAGTTATCGTTCAGGGTGGTTAGAAAGGTAGGAGAAACCCAATGTTTCGTGCTATAGGCGATGATATACGTTTATACTGGTATCTCATCGGCATCCAACTACGGGTACAGCTTCAATACAAAGCCAACCTCTTTATAGATATCGGCACGTACTTTCTCACAACAGGCTTAGAATTTCTCGGCGTACTCGTCATCTTCGGACCGTTTCCCACACTACTTGGTTGGAAAATCGGAGAAGTTGCGCTACTGGCTGCCGTGATGTCGATAAGTTTTGGTTTGGCTGAAATGCTTGGTGCAGGTGTAGACAATTTCCCGACAGTCATCCGCTTGGGAGAATTTGACCGCGTGTTGCTACGGCCTGTTGGAGCATTGATACAGGTGGTTGGAAGCGATTTTCGTTTGCGGCGGCTGGGTCGTATGACACAAGGAGGTATAGGCTTCGTTATCGCACTTATCCTGTTGCCCTCTCTACAATGGACGTTCTACAAAATCATCATACTTTTGCTAGGTATTGCAAGCGGTGCGGTTATTTTCGTTTCTGTATTGCTATTAGGTGCGACTCTTTGTTTTTGGACTATCGAGACGACGGAGCTAACCAATATCCTCACCTATGGGGGTAGAGAGATGCTGAGCTATCCTATAACCATCTACAATCAGACGCTTCAGCGTTTCTTCCTCTTTGTGGTGCCATTAGCGTTTGGCTCGTATGTGCCTGTATGCGTCATTCTTGGGCACACCCTTCCATTTGGGTTGCCTGCAAATACTGCATTTGGCACTCCACTTATCGCGCTTCTTTTCGCGTTGATTTCTGGCTTTATCTGGCGTTTTGGCGTTCGTCACTATCAAAGTACGGGCAGCTAATCTATATACAAGAGAAAGGAGAATGTTCATGAGCATAATAGACGTTGAGGGACTCAGCAAAACGTTCCGCGTAGCAAAACGTCGCTCCGGCGTGATAGGCGCGTTACGTAGTGTGGTAGACCCAGAGATACGCAAGGTCGAAGCGGTGCATGAGCTGTCGATGCGAGTTGAACGCGGCGAGATGATTGGGCTTGTCGGTCCAAATGGTGCAGGCAAAAGCACGACTATCAAAATGCTAACGGGCATTCTTATGCCTACCAGCGGCAAGATAGAGGTTGCTGGTCTTGTGCCAATCGAGCAACGGCGTGAGCTTGCTGCTCGCATTGGAGTGGTCTTTGGGCAACGAACACAACTATGGTGGGACTTACCATTGATAGATTCACTACGTCTATTACGCCACTTGTATCGCGTTCCAGAGGCGAGACATAGTGCGAACCTCGCGCAACTACGTACTATGCTAGCACTCGACGAATTTATCGACACTCCTGTACGTCAACTCTCATTGGGGCAACGTATGCGTGGCGACCTCGCGGCGGCACTTTTACATGAGCCGGAGCTACTTTACCTTGACGAACCAACCATTGGTTTAGACGTGGTGGCAAAAGCTCGTATTCGCGAGTTTCTGCTAGAAATGAATACACACAAAGAGACTACTGTCTTGCTGACAACGCATGATATGGACGATATTGAGATGTTGTGTCCACGTATGATAATTATCGACCACGGACGCAAACTCTACGATGGTACAGTTTCTTCGATTCGTGACCGCTTCGGAGGAGACCGCACGTTAATAGCCGTATTGGAGCCAACCGCCCTCGCCGCCTTGCCACTTGACGCACAGGATCAACCGACGCTCAACGACCTTCCGTATGGTGTACGTCATACGCGAACAGAGGGGTCGCGTCTCTGGCTCAATTTTGAACGCGATGCAATACCTGCCCATGAGTTAGTTGCATGGCTAGGAGCGAGGCACCAATTGCGCGATGTAACATTTCAAGAACCAGAGATCGAGGACGTGATTCGTCGTATTTACGAAGAGAATCTTCTACTCCAACCCAATCGCTAGTACTGTGAACCCAACAAAATGCTTGCATCACATGAATTTATTTGCTAAGATGTAGGTAGTAGGACAAATGTTGAAATAAAAAGTCCTTGTAAATTTATTCTTATATTCTGAGAGGAGAGCAAGAGGGTTATGGATAGTTCTCTTCAAAGTGCTGCTAATCTTACCACAGAAGAGGTAGCTACATCACTTGCGGAAAAAGAGGGTATCGTAGAGAATGTAGGAGGCCATGATGAAGAAGAGCATCATATCCACTTACCAAATCCTAGCCTGTGGCCTCTTTTATTAGGTGGTGCAATTTTACTTGCGGTTATCGGCATCTTGTTTTTCCCTGAAAACCCCTGGCTGACTATTGTTGCTGCACCGCTCGTCATTATCGGAATTCTTGGCTGGGCGTTGGAAGACCCTATGGCACCGAGATCAAATCAACTTGCCAACTTCTATGGTCGCAAGGAAGTGCCTTCACGCTTTCAGCTTGGCGAGCAGGCCGTCGATAAGGACGGGTATATTATCGGCAAAGTCGAGGCACGCTTCACGAACTATATTCTTGTCGAGCGTAGCAGCGGTCTATTGGCGAAAACGTACTACGTGCCACAGCATTATGCAACCAACGATACAAATCACAGCCTTGTGCGACTTTCGCTGAGCGAGGAAGAGCTTATCGCTAATGGCTATAACGCTGTTCCCGACGATCTATATGACAATGCACCAGACTATGGTGCGCCTGTCACAAGCGGTATTGCTCAGTTTGCGCGTGGCCCACTATCACCTGCGGAGACAGGGCACTATAACTATGGTCCCAACTTTCCAGGTATGAATACCGATGCAAGCGGTTCCTACCATCACGACGAGGTGCGACCAACGCCACAACGTTATGTTGGTGATCGCCGTAGACTATACTCTACCGAAAAAACACTGCCCAGACGTGCTACAGACCCAGAGTAGGTAAACACAGCATAAAAAGAAGATAGCCCTCACTAGCTAGTGAGGGCTATCTTCTTTTTATGCTGTATCTACCTACTGATAGTCGTAGAAGCCTTTACCGCTTTTACGACCATACAGGCCAGAGATAACCATACGACGTAGCAATGGCGGTGGTGCATACAAGGGGTCCTTGTATTCTTCGTAGATAGCCTCCGCTGCCCACATAGTTGTATCCAGCCCTACATAATCAAGTAGCGTAAAGGGACCCATTGGATAGCCGCAGCCGAGTTTCATCGCAGTATCTATGTCGTCGCGTGTTGCCATGCCATTTTCCAACATACGAATCGCGGCGAGCAGATAGGGAATGAGCAGGAAATTGACGATGAAACCCGCCGTATCCTTAGCAAGAACGGGTTTCTTACCGAGCGAAATAGCAAATTGTTGTACCGTATCAATGGTTTCTTGCGACGTAGAAATTGTCTTGACCACCTCGACAAGTTGCATTACGGGGGCAGGATTGAAGAAATGCAGACCACATATCTTGTCTTGCCGTTTTGTGACGGCTCCCATTTGCGTGATATTGAGCGATGAGGTGTTGCTCAATATCAACGCATCTGGCTTTAATGTATGATCGAGGGCGGGAAAGAGACGTAGCTTCTCTTCCATGTTCTCAATAACTGCCTCGATAACCAGATCGCACTCCGCGAAATCAGCGATATCTAGTGTGCCTCGAACGCGAGTGCGGTTCTCATCGACCTGTCCTTGCGTCAATTTGCCCTTGCTTGCCATTGTATCCCACGCACCATAAATACGAGCCAGTCCCTTATCGAGCAACTGCTGGTTGATTTCGCGCACAACCACCTCATATCCCGCCTGAGCGCATGTCTGGGCAATGCCTGCACCCATCAAGCCAGCACCAACAACTCCTACTTTGGATATTGTCATCGTTTGTTCTGTCCTTCCAGAATTGGCGAACGAAATAGCTTCGAGTAACAACTCGAAGCGACACGTCACACAGAAATATCTATTTACTCACAAGTATTGTAGCACAGAGGAATTGTAGCTTATCCAAAGTGACGAAAAAGTGACGAAAAAGTGATGAAAAAGCGATTAAAAATTTCATTGCCTTTCCAATTGTGTCTTATTACAATTATAGTAGTTATGATAGAGATAAAAGGAGGTTTAACAGATGTTGAATTACATGAAGGGCACTGTTGCTCGCTATCTACTATTATGTAGTCTAGTTGCAGCACTCGCTCTTGGTGCGTTTTCGTTCTCATCAGTCCACAGCATTGCTCATGCCGATGGACCGTCTGTGTCAGGTTTGCACGTTCAAGGGAATCAACTAGTGAATGGCAGTGGACAAACTATCCGTTTACTTGGTGTCGATCACTCAGGCACGGAGTTCGCTTGTGTTCAAAATGGGGGCATTTTTGACGGGCAAACCGATGATAATGCAATAGCAGCAATGGTGGCATGGCACATTAACGTGGTACGCGTACCACTGAATGAAGATTGCTGGCTCAACATCAATGGGGCGTCACCTGGTGGCGGAACCTATCAGCAGGCTATCGCCGACTATGTGAGTCGGCTCAATAATCATGGCTTGGCGGTGATTCTCGACTTGCACTGGAATGCACCAGGAGGGCAGAAGGCGACGGGGCAACAGCCGATGCCCGATGAGGATCATGCCTCCGCCTTCTGGTCCTCGGTGGCCTCGTACTTCAAGGGCAACAGTTCCGTGATTTTTGACCTGTATAACGAACCCTATCCTGACAATAATCAGGATACTACCGCTGGCTGGCAATGCTGGCGCGATGGCGGCTCCTGTTCCGGCGTCTCCTATCCAGTCGCTGGTATGCAGGAACTGGTCAATACCGTTCGTCAGACAGGTGCCTCTAATGTTATCATGCTTGGCGGTCTTGAGTACTCTAACGCCTTCTCGCAGTGGCTGGCGTATAAACCATCCGACCCAGACAATAATCTAGCGGCCTCCTGGCACTCGTACAACTTCAATTTGTGCAACAATCAAGGATGCTGGGATAATACAATTGCTCCTGTGGCTCAACAGGTACCAGTGATCGCTGGCGAGATCGGTGAAAATGACTGTGGTCATGGCTACATTGATGGACTAATGAACTGGTTGGATAGTCATGGCATTAGCTATCTGGGTTGGACCTGGAATACCTGGGACTGTTCTAGCGGACCTGCCCTGATTACTGACTATAACGGTACTCCCACAGCATTTGGTGTAGGTTTCCGCGATCATCTTGCGGCACTAGCTGGGGGTAGTGGTAATCCACCACCACCGCCAACTCCAACACCTGCACCTGGTGCTTCCTGTAAAGTGAGTTACGTGGTACAGAACCAATGGCAAGGCGGCTTCACTGGCAACATCACCATCACGAATACTGGGGGTGCGACGATTAACGGCTGGACGTTGCAATTTAACTTCCCTGGTGGGCAACAGGTGACGAGCGGCTGGAACGGGCAATTCTCGCAGCAAGGAAGCCAGGAGACAGTGAAGAATGTAGACTATAATGCTCAAATCGCTCCTGGTGCTACGGCAACTCCAGGCTTCAATGCCTCATGGAGTGGGAGCAACCCGAATCCAACTCAATTCACTCTAAATGGAGCGGCATGTAGTTAATCGTAACACGAGTGATATCCAAAAACGTGTAGGGAGACCGTCAAGTCTCCCTACACGTTTTTGAATATCATTTATGTCTGCTGTTCGCTTTTGTTAGAGCTGTTAGGTACTCTAATGTCATCATTGGTAACAGGTAGTTCTCCTGGACGCGTTGATGTGCGGCTTTACCTAGTTGTTGCCACAGGTCTCGATTCTGAAGCAATTTGAGCGTATCCTGGGCACATGTTGCCGTATCGTCAGCAGTGTAGCCGTTCTGCCCATCGAGAATTTGTGTACGCAAGCCTGTTGCAGACGTTCCCACAACGGGCTGATATTTCCACATCGCCTCTGTAGTCGTTAGGCCAAAGCCCTCACGCGGCGAACGTTGCAGAATAACGCTCGAATAGCGTTGAAAAGCGTTTACCTGTGTGTGGTGTATCTGAGCAGAATCAGAGAATAGATGAATGTCCTTATCGCTTCCGGCGTACTCCTGCAATTGCTTGAGAATTCCCTGTGCGCTGATATCATCGGCAGCCTCTATCGCTCCCACAAGTGCTACCTGAACGGTGGGAAGTTGTTGTTTCACGAGGCGATACACGTCGATCACCTGCCAGGGATTTTTCCAGGTGCTGAAGCGTGACACTTGTGTAATTAAAGGACGTGCGGTATCTATGCCACAGTCGCTCAATAGCTTTAGCCCATCCTCTCGTGATATGTCGCGGTTCTTTTCACTAAACGGGTCAATCGTCGGCGTAATAACGTGTGTTTTGTTGTGTGGTAGTTCGGGAAAGATCGATAGCGGTGTATTGAAAACATAGACGGCATAGGGATCGAGCGACTGCTCGATATAGGTCTTTGCACTGACATTAGGGTGAGCAGTATCGACATGACACATCCAGAGGGCGGGTCTCATCCAGGGAAAAAAGTTTGCCAGGGGAGCTAATTGAAAATCATGAATAAAGTAGAGATCGGCATGCTTCTCCTGTACGTAGGTCTCAGATGCAGTATGACGGAGAGAGTCGAGGAAGCTGCGTTGCTCTTGCGCGGAAAGGTCTCCCTGTCCAATACCTTGTAGACGCTCTCCAAGACGTGCCACAAACCGATTTTCGGCATTATCGAGCGCAACTACATCCCATGTGTGCGGAATGCCAAGTTCCTTCATCAGAGGAAGGAGCGCGTTCAGTAGCTCCGCCACTCCTCCGCCTTGACGCGTTGTATTGATGTGCAGGACATGCAAGCCTGCCAGAGATTCAGCGATATGATAGATACGGTCCAGCATATCCTCACCAACAAACGGTGCATAGCGATCTAATAGCGGTGATCGTTTCATGGGAACACGCTCCTTCTTTGCGACGTACGCAAATTTTTGTTACTTCCCTGCTAGAAATGAGTGTATCTGCTGTAACGGTCCTTGTTCAGCTAGGAAGACAATTGTGTAGTGATTCAACGCTGGAAAATTGCTATAGTGACAATCGGGAATGCTTCGCTGTGCCTCTACCGCAGCAGCCTCTGTCACCAACTGGTCATTGTCGGAGAGCAATCCCTGCCCCGCTCTCAATAGAAGTGTTGGTACTGTGATGCGAGGCCATAGCTGCTCCGGCTGGAATTCACTGAAATGAGTGGCTTCCTCAAGAATGCCAGGTTTATAGCATTTAGAGATGACTGAGCCATCGCTTTCATGTACGACATCGTGATCGTAATAGATATCGGCGTATTCATTCCAATAAGGACCAAGAAATGGAGCAGCTTTCAACCGATTGATATAGGCTTCAAATGAGGGAACTTTTGTCCCTAAACGGTCAATGGCAGCGGTCAACCACGCAGGCTGTTCTGCTGATGTTTTCCACGGTAGCGGCGTACCAGCGTCAAGCAAAACAAGCTTGCTCAATTTGTCAGGGTAGTGCGCGGCGAAGTACAGCGAGATCATAGCACCGAGTGAGTGACCGATAATAATAGGGCGTTCAAGATTCAGTTCTTCGATAAGTGTCACAAGGTCTGCTGCATGAATAGGCGTGCTATAACCTTCTTCCGGCTTATCGCTGTCGCCGCGACCACGTAGATCATAGGCGAATACACGATGAGTATGTGCCAGATTATCGGCGAGAGCTTGAAAGTAAAAAGCGTTCGACGTAATGCCATGAACACAGATAATTGGCGGTCCTTGCTCTCCCCATTGCACCCAATGCAGGGTCACATCGTCCACGATGAGAAATTCGTTATGCGCTGGCTTCATTGGCATAGCTTGCTCCTTGCTGTTCAAACATGCGCCATTTGGCGAACGTTGCCGCGATACGCGCCACGCCTTCCTTTTGTCGCTGCTGTGATGAGTGCCACATTTTCTGGTTGTTGAGCGTTGATACCTTGGGCCAGAAAATTCCCTGTATGATACGTATGTAGTCGTCTGTCTTTGGCGCATAGAGAAAGGCTTTGTCTGGTTCCAGGTAGAAGTATTGTCCCTTTGTCGTATACCACGCACGAACGTCGTCTAGCGTCTGCACTGTTTCGGCAGCAATCTGTTGGCACAGGTCATGTTGCTTCTGGTCTAACGCTCCAAAGGGAAAGCAATGTACGTGAGCATGAAATACTGATTGATGAAATATTCCATGTTCCCAGAAGATAGGCGGAAGGTAGTAGTGTTGCAGAAAACGCTGTGCCTCCTGCTTTAAGGTGAGAAATTCTGCATCAAGTTCAGTGGGCAATGCTCCATAACATGCGTAATGTAGTTTGGGTATGATAAGAATGTGACCCTCGACTAATGGGGCGTGATCGGCGACTAGACGAAAATTGGCAGTCTCTTTGAGTATGTTGGTAGCGATAGTATTATGTTGACAAAATACACAATCGGCTCGCAAAACTTCTGGTTCCGCACTCCTATGTTGCATACAGGTTTACTCCTGATAAAGTGTTTCTTTTCTGAGTATAGCCCTTAGGTAAGGCTAATCGCAAGAGTTCATATGACAGAAGCAAGCTTTGTCACTACTATACGCGTAACAACGACACGGGCGTCGAATAGTAGTGACAGAAGCTCTGCCTCTGTCATGTCATTGCTTAACCAGCATGGCGGAACCCCGCCTCGTTCATTGTAAGAGGAGTACCCTCGGCAAGCATGCCAGCGTCTACCACTTCGGCTATGACGAGCGTCGAGTCACCTGCTGGCACCGTTTGTTGCACGTCACAGGCAACCCAACCGAGAGCGGACTGTAGAATTGGGTAGCCCGAATTCGTTATGGTATAGGGAATGTCTTCGAGTTTGTTGGGAACGCGAGTAGCAGATTTGCCAAGTGTAGCGGCGAGTTCACGTTGTCCTGTCTGTAGGACATTTATGGTAAACTTCTTACTATTCAGGATGATTGAGAGTGACCGCGCGTTATTTTCTATAGAGACCGCAATCAATGGGGGATCAAAAGATATTTGTGTAAGCCAGTTAGCCGTGAACGCGTTCACATTCTGCTGATCGGCACACATGACGGCATACAGCCCATAGGTAAAAAGGCGTAGTGCCTGTTTTTTAATAGCTTGGTCCATGAAGATATCCTTTCTACGATTGCAAACAGAAGGTGAGTTCATTATATACACATTTGTGGGAAACAGATTCAAACGAGAGATAGGGGTAGAGCAACATGGCAAAACGTAGAACGACATGGACCATCACATCATTGTTACTTATTTTATCAGCCGTAATTATAGTTACCAGTGTATTTATGGTGCGAAGCAGGCTCATGAGCGATGGTGTGGTTGCGTCCGCGTCCACTCCTCGACCAAAGCCGACTCCAACATTCACGCCAACACCAACTCCAAAGCCATTTGATCCTAATGTTGGAGCGGTTCTACCTTCACATCGCGTCGTCGCCTTCTATGCTGTCCCTGGTGCCGAACCAACAGGGCCAGCATATGTGTTAAGCGAGGACATGTACAACCAGTTGGCGCAACAGAGTGCAGCCTATCAAACGCTTGATCCTGCTCATCCTGTGCAATCTGGTATCGACCTCGTGGTAAGTGTACCCGACTCTTTCCCCGGCCCAAATGGTTACTATAGCCATCATGTTGATCCTGATACCATTCAGTCCTATATTGATTTCTGCAAAAATCACAACCTGCTCTTATTTTTAGACCTGAACATTGGACGCGCCCCCGTGATGGAAGAGGTCAACTTCTTCCTGCCCTATCTGGAAAAATATACCTTCGTACATATGGCGATAGACCCAGAATGGATGTTCCCACGTCAAGATGGCATTCCAGGCATCAATTTGAGCAATGTTCGAGCGTCAGACCTGAATCCCGTTATTGAAGCAGTGGCAGCAGTACCTATGAAGTATCATGTTCCGAGAAAGATATTGATTATTCATCAGTACCGCCCAAGTGGTGATGGAACTGCGAATCCTTATGATGCTGGACAGGCTGAGATTGCGGATAAACACAATTTGATGCTGGATACACGCGTCGATGTGGTGATACACGTTGATAGCGTTGGTGGCTTTGTGGGAGACCGAGCCGAAAAAACTCAGCAATACTCGGATTGGGTCAAAGGAGATATGCAAAAATACCAGAACTTCCAATATGGAGGCTTCAAACTGTTTTACCATATCGAGGCGAAGACGCGCCTGATGACACCTCAAGAGGTGCTTGCGCTCGATCCTGCTCCACTCGTAGTAACCTATGGCAATTAGAGTTTGCGTAGAAAGCGGTCAATAGGAGTCTACGCTACCAGAAAATGCTAGTGGTACAAATAAAGATAGACAAAAACCGCATTCTATGCGATATTTTCATGAATACATCGTCGCTTTGGAGGTTCCTGTATGTCTGCTCATTATTCGTCTCAAAACGCCACGCCACGCTGTCAACACTGCGGAGCATCACTTTCGCCCAACGATGCGCGTTGTGCCAACTGCGGTTTTTACAACGGTGTACCGCCAGCGAATAAGAGTCAACAACACACGCCGCCACCTACTTGGAATGTTCCCAATGTTCAGGCGCAACAAAACTTTTCGCAGCAACAAGCGCGACAGCAGTTCCAGCCAGGAGACGGACTCAAGAACTATGTAGCATCGGCTGAACAAGGCAATAGCTATGTGCAACCTTCATCACAAGTTTCTAATACAGGTCCTACTACTCCGCCAACGTCTTTTGGAACACCGTCTCAGCCCTGGTCTCATGCAGGATTCGCACAACCACCAGCGCGAAATGCTCAGGCTACGAGTTCTGGGCCACAAACGGGAAACTTATCGCCAACCTATGCACAGTCACCGCTCAATAAAGAAGATAAGCCACAACGACGCTCACAGGTAGGACGAATTGTCGGCATTTGTGCGTTGCTCATCGCGTTAATAGGAGCAAGTTTTCTTGCGTATACGTTTTTGTTCGCACAGAAAAGTACTCCGGGTAGTACATCGCTAAAGGCAGTTCCGACCAATCCAGCACCTCAAGGCAATCCGCTTTTCCAGGATAACTTTACCAACAACAACAATGGCTGGAATATTCAAAGTTACCCTGGCGAGTTTGCTGTATCGCTGGGAAATGGCTCGCTGAAGCTAGAAAACGATAGTAATAAGTTGTTATGGGAGCTATTGCCAGGAAACAAAACCTATGGCGATTTTCAGCTTTCCGTCGATGCCTCGCTCTCGAAGGGATCGCAGGACAATGGTTATGGTGTTTATATTCGCGGCGCGTTGAGTCAGAATATGACCATAACCTCTTTCTATCGCTTCGAGCTATACGGTGATGGCTCATTTGCCATCTTCAAAGGTACAACTGACGCAAACGGTACTACGACAACACCGCGCCTTGTTGACTACACCAATAATTCGGCAATTCTGAAGCAAGGAGGCGTAAACCACGTCACGATTAGCGCAAATGGCTCACACATGCAGTTTATTGTCAATAATCAAGTCGTGAGTACGGTGACAGATGCAACCTATACTGGTGGTGCAATTGCCCTGTTCGTCTCAAATCTACAAAACGCACGACCAGGAGCGGAGGCAACTTTTTCTCATCTCGCTGTATATCCAGCACAGAAGTAGCTAGCCCGTGATGATATCGGCGTAGACGCTCGGATCGACGTTACCACCACTCACAATACAGCATATCCTCCTGCCCGCGAAGCGTGCGGGATTAGCAAAAATGGCACCTATGGCAAGTACACCTGTTGGCTCGACCTTCAAGTTGATATAGCGAAAGCAGTGTCGTGTTGCCCTGAGCAAAAGTTCGTCGGAGACCTCGATGATATCGGTCAAGCCATGTTGGAGTATCTCCCAGTTGAGATGACCGAGGCTAATTGTTCGCGCTCCGTCGGCGATTGTCGCTGGTTCCTGTTCGTTGCGAAGAAGGTATCCACTGTGGAACGAGCGAGCGGCGTCGTTGCCGAGCAGAGGTTCCGTGCCGATAATCTCAGTTGCTTTGTGTAGGTAGTCGCGTGCAATTACCACCCCCGACGAGAGACCGCCGCCACCGATGGGAACGATAATCGTATCAAATTCTGCTCTAGCGAAAATGTCCTTGCCCAGCGTCGAATTGCCTGCCACAACACGGTAATCATCATATGCCTGTGCCTGAAACGCATCGGGCTGCTCCTGTAAAAGCTGGGCGACTCGTTCGGCTCGACTGATTTGTCGTACATCAATCAGATCAACGTGACCACCATAAGATCGCACTGCGTCGATCTTGACCTGTGCCGAGGTCGCTGGCATCACAATCGTACACTGCTTACCGAGTAGTTGACTCGCGTAGGCGACCGCTTGCCCGAAGTTACCCGACGAGGCAGCTACCACGCGCTGTTGTGGAATCGACGAAAGCAGGTTGTAGGCGGCTCGAAACTTGAAGCTGCCCGTATACTGAAAGGTTTCGCTGGCAATCGTGACTTCGCAGCCAAATTGTGTCGTGAGAGGTGGGCACGGACATGGCAAAAGCGTTGTAGGACGCACATACGCTGTTAGAGTCTCCCACACGTTTGTAATGTATGCTTCGGTTAATGCTGGAGCTGTGATATAGTTTTTCATAGAGCGATTCTCCTAATGGCGGTGTTGCTCCATTGTAACACGTTACGATAAAAACTAAATCTGTGACATAATAAGGAATTTATGCAATGAGTACCACATCAGCAACGTCCAAAGTGCGCTTTACGCAAGCTTTGCGTTCGCCTGCCTTCGCGCTTATGTGGGTTGGACAATCCATTTCCGCGCTAGGCAATGGCGCGTTCTCAACGGCATTGGCTTGGCAGGTCGTTGTTCTAACTCACTCGGCGACGCTGATGGGCATTATTCTTGTTGCCCAAATTACACCTGCTTTAATCTTTCTGCTGATTGGTGGCGTCGCGGCAGATCGTTTTCCACGTCGTTTGCTTCTGTTCTGGTCTGACGCAGGACGCGGCGTTGTGGTGTTATTGATAGCTTTGCTAAGCTGGCTACATCTGCTCCAGACGTGGCACTTGATTGTACTAGCACTCATTTTTGGTATCGTCGGGGCATTCTTCAATCCAGCTTTTCGCGCCATTCCACCACAACTGGTTCCACTCGAAGATTTACCATCAGCGAATTCACTCACAGAACTGACAGGGCAGGTCGGAACACTAGTTGGCCCACTTCTTGGTGCCCTGCTTGTCGCGCTTTTAGGTCCTGCAAGTGCATTTGGTTTTGATGGCCTCACATTTGTCATCTCAGCCTTATCACTTTTTGCCATTCGTATGCCACAATATAGTGCCTCAACCCAGAAGATGCTTACTGTTCAAGAAGAGGGGATAGCAGAAGACATCGAAGTGCAACCTGCTAGCAAAGGAATACGTGGTATGATTGCTGATGTGCGTGAAGGCATCCGCTACGTCGCCACCTCTACATGGCTAAAAGCAACGATTATTATTCCTGCCTTTGGCAATGCTATAGTCGGTAGTGCTTTGACCATCGCACTTCCTAGACTTGTGCATGACGTTTTGGGAATGGGTGTCTGGCTCATTGGAGCCACTGCAACTGCCGAGGCTATAGGCTTCATTGGAGCTACCCTGTTTACCGGTCAGGTGCATCTTCGTAAGCGCGGTATTCTTGCATTCTCAGGAAATATCCTGGGATGCCTCGCATTTATCGCATTTGGTCTACCATTTCCACATACTATCGCTGCTATAGTCATTATTGCCGCCAGTTTCTGTATCGGCTTCGGGTTTGGTGTGCTACAAATGATATGGGTGACATTGCTTCATCAGTTGGTGCCCAATGATAAACTAGGTCGTGTTGGAAGTATTGACCTACTTGGCTCGTTCGCCCTCTTACCTATCGGCTTTGCCGTGACTGGTGTCCTAACCGACCGCATTGGTCCAGCTTTGATATTTATTGTCGGAGGAGCTATCTGTCTCTCGCTTAATTGTGCCGCGCTCTTTTTTCGTGGTATTCGCGCGATAGACTAGCAGTATTATATACATGAAAATAGAAGGAAAAGATATGACAGATTCACATGAATACACATCAACGCTACGTGTACGCCTAAGTGCAAATGCTGCTCATTATGGAGGCAACCTTGTCAACGGTGGGTACATGCTTTCGCTTTTTGGTGATATAGCGACGGAGCTTGCCATTCTGCATGATGGCGATGAAGGCTTACTGGCTGGCTACGAAAGCGTCGAGTTTCTGGCCCCACTCTATGCAGGTGATTTCGTCGAGGTGACGGGACGCATCACAAACGTAGGTCGCACCTCGCGCCGCCTGGAATTTGAGGCGTACAAAGTGGTCACGCCACGACGCGATATCAGCGACTCCGCCGCTGATGTGCTTGAGACGCCGCTGCTGGTTGGGCGAGCGATAGGTACAACAGTGGTGAAGAGAGAGCAGCAGCGCAAGGAACATGAAGAGTAGAGTATGTAGTATGTAAGTAGCCACAAGCGGCGTGGTCGAAGCCGCTTGTGGCTACTTACATACTACATATTTACCCACACGTTGCCGTTCTTATGGCTTTCGACCGCCTTCGTGACAAACTGCATGCCGCGCAAGCCATCATAGACGGTGGGATAGCCGCCCATTGCTTTGTTGCCCTCTTCGACTCTACGAATATCGGCGATAATCATTTTGTAGAGGTTGGCGAAGGCTTCGAGAAAACCCTCTGGATGCCCAGATGGTAGGCGTGTTGCGGCTTTCGCTTCGTCGCTCATATAGGGCTGTCCTGTACGCAATATTTGTGTTGGCTGCCCTGGTTGCTTGAAGAGAAGTGTGTTGGGTTCCATCTGGTGCCATTCCAAACCTGCTTTACTGCCATAGATGCGAAGAGTGAGGTTGTTTTCTTCGCCCGCCGCGATTTGTGAGCAGGTGAGCATACCCTTACCACCGTTTTCGAGCCGTAGCAGCATATTGGCGTCATCTTCGAGTGCCCTACTCTCGACAAACGTGGTCAAGTCGGCACATAAAGAGGCGATTTTGAGACCTGTGATGAACTCCAACAAGTTTTCTCCATGCGTCCCAATATCTCCAATGCAGCCAGAGATACCAGACTTCGTAGGATCAGTGCGCCACGATGCTTGTTTGTTGCCTGACTTCTCTACTGGCTCCATTAACCAGTCCTGAATATATTCGACCAGAACCTTTCTTATATCACCGAGAACGCCACGCCGTACAAGATCGCGTGCGTGGCGTACAGTCGGATAGCCCGTATAGTTGTGTGTGAGCGCGAATACGAGGTTGCTACGTTCGACAAGCGCGACCTCTTCTTGCGCCTCCTCAAGCGTGAACGACATAGGTTTATCGGAGACGACGTGTATGCCCTGTTCGAGAAACGCCTTTGCAACCGGAAAGTGCATGTAGTTGGGAGTGGCAATGATGACAAAATCAATGCCATCTTCAAGCAGCGCCTCAGTTTGTGCCATCTCCTGAAAACTGTTGTATGAACGTTGAAGATACCATGCTTGTGCCGAGGCTGCCGCACGTTGAGGGTCGGTAGACATCGCACCAGCGACAACCTCGGCCTGACCATCAAGCTCGACGGCGATGCGATGAACGCTACCAATAAATGAGCCTTGCCCACCGCCTACAATACCTGCCCGTAGTCTTCTGTTCGCTACATTGCGATTCATCTTTGCTTACTCCTCTTTACTTGCTTCTACGTTCTCTTGCTCTTCCCACGGATGGTCGCCTGTTCTAAGCGGTGTGGGTCGTTCGCAGGTACTTGTCAACTCAATATGTCTGCCCTGCTCAGAGGATTCTAAGAAGGATTGCATTACATCTAGCACATGATACGCCATATCGCCGTTCGCGCGGTGCATTCGACCCGACCGCATGGCATATGCCATGTCCGCTAGCCCTATTCCACGCGAATTATCTGTATAGCCATACGCTAACGGCACCTCTTGCCATTCTCTGCTTCTTGCCATGTTGATGAGAACGGGACCTCCGAACGTGTTGGGATCGGGAACGCTTAACGTGCCTTCCGTACCGTATATCTCTATACGTGGCAAGGTATGTGACCACACGTCAAAGCTAGTAATAAGCGTTCCAACAGCACCACTGGCAAAATCCATAATGCCTGCGATATGAGTTGGTGTGTTCACGTTAATGATCTGGTCTTTGAGTGGTCCAACCAACACGGAACGCTCTGAGAAAGCTGTGTGGGCAACGGCGGAGACGCGACGAATGGGACCAATCAAGTTAATGAGGGCGGTAAGATAATATGGTCCCATGTCGAACATTGGCCCACCACCCGGTTGATAATAGAAGTCGGGGTTGTGGTGAAATACCTCTGGTCCGTGATTGAGCATAAATGCGGTTGCTGCTACGGGAGTGCCGATCTTCCCTTCGTTGATAAGCTTGATGCAGGTCTGAATGCCTCCACCAAGAAATGTATCAGGGGCACTTCCAACGCGAAGTTTTCTTGCATAGGCTGCCTCTAGTAAGGCTTTACCCTGTACTTTATCAATCGCTAAAGGCTTCTCACCATACACTGATTTGCCCGCGTTAATGATATCCATGCTAACCTTTGCATGAGCAACAGGAATTGTAAGGTTCACCACGATTTCTATATCGGGAGCGACAAGCAGCTCTTCGACGGTATATACATGAGGTATGTTGTAGCGTTGTGCCTGTGCCCTTGCACGGTCCATGTCGATATCAGCACACGCAACTATATTTAAGATGTCGAATAGTCGCGGCGACTCCATGTAGATCGAGCTAATCTGTCCACAACCAATAATGCCAACATTCGTTTTGTGTTCCACGCACTCATTCCCTTCGTCAAAATAGTCAAGATGCACCATGCCATCTATCCTATACTATCACAATAATAAGAGGCTGATTTGTAGCTCAAATCAGCCTCTCTTTTCTTTTACTTGCTAGCAAGCTTTTCATTTACATTCAATATCTAACCGCCTACTACTTGCTCTCTTTCTGTCTGCTCTTTCTTATGTAGGGAGCCAGAGGCAAGAAATCCAAATTGTTTCAGGCGCGGAGTGAGCCATTGATCAATGCTCAGTCTCCGACCAGCCGCAGCAAAAAGTAGTACAGCACAAAGTATGGCATATGGTAGTGCTGTACCCACATCAGTAGACTTTCCCGGCACATAGGGATTGCCAAAGCCTTCCGCTACTGACCAGATGCCCAGCGAAAGCACAATTCCCACCACACATACGGTATTGGTAAATAGGCCGAAGATCAAACAGACAGCTAGTGCCGTTTCTGTGGAGGCTAGCAAGACACCAAATAGCTGTGGATTACTTCCGACGATGTTCGCCCAGAACGATATCCAATTTTTGACAAGTTCCGGTTGCCCATCCATTGCACCAGTTACCTGACTACTAAAGTTGGACAGAAACGCAGGTTGCCATTTCAGACTAGCTGCAATAGCCCACACTAGCCCAAAAGCAATGCGTAAAAGGGCAATTGCATTCGAGCGTCCATCACTTAGACGTGTCGTCGAAGGATGTAGGTCAGTTGAAGAGTGTAGGTCACGGAAAAGCACATTCTGGGGTGATGAATTCGCCTTCATTGTAGCTACGTACTCCTTTTGATTGAGAAAGAGTCCAAAACCAAATTGCTTTGTTATTAACAAGATTAGCATATTTTCCTTGCCTTTCACTTCTATAAGAGTGAAAACATACATACAAGATATTTCGTTGTCTTCAAATATGAAGCTCTTCCTGATAAAAGAGGAAAAATAAGCGTAGAGGGAGTTAAATTGTGCTGCCAATAAAAGGAGATTTAACTCTGCTATAGATAAAATAATAAGATAATCTTCTATACTTTTAGCGCAAATTGTTTTAAATCTTATATAAGAATTATATAAGATGCTTGAAGGAGAAATTCCTCTGCAATTGCAAAAGCGCACTTTACGTGTGCTTTTGCAATTGCAGAGGAATTTCTGATAACACTCATGCCTTTGCAATATTGCAAACTGGGTGTCCTATCGCACGCGAATAGAGACCAGACTCCAAGGTTTCAGGTCGAGATGAATGGATAAGACACCGGAAGCATTCGCAGTGACGAGCTTTTTTTGGGTATTCCACGCACTCGCTTGCAAGGTACGTGTTTGTTCGCGGGTGGGGCTGGATGGGCAACTCATTGCCTCCCACTCAGGAGTCGCGAAACCATGTTGCTCGTCAAGGGTTTCTATGAGAAATTCTGTGCTGGGGACGAGATCGCGGACTTCCAGGGAGACGTTTTCTACTGTCCCCATTCGTAGTATTGCTTGCGCCTCCTCAAGCGTCTCAGCTCTTGGAACCACTGTTGTAACTTCATCTGGATAGTGATACAGCAGAACGCTGATGTCGGCGGTTTGCGAGTGTCGAGTGACAACACAGCCATCCGCGCGATATATCTCCTCATCGCCCAAGGTGTGGAGGAGACGATAGGCGTGGAAGGTCGGTTTAACGATGCCTTGAAAATTGATTAGACCGAAGCCACCATGAAAGGCCGCGTTGCCTGCACCATTTTCCTCGAAAACGTCGGTAAATGTCCAGTACGAGAGCGTATCAACCAACCCTGATGCCTCAATGTTAGCTTTGACGACGAAGGTTGCCGCTGGGAGATAATCGTGAGCAAAATCGCGTGGCGAAGGACTGCTGCTCCACTCAGTAAGGTGAATTTCGGCATCTGGATATGTACTCTCGTTGACTAGCTCTCTTACATAGGTTAAATCTCGTACCGTAGCACTGATATTGCGGCTAAATGCTTTGCTTTCCCCCGTCAGGTCGAGTGCAAGGTCGGTAGGATAGGGGTGTGTTGAGACAAAATCAACTGGTAGCTCTTCTTGCTGACAGAATGAGAGGAACTGTTCGACCAAGACCGCCTTCCATTCAATGTCATCATTACGCAGTACTTGCTCGCTAATTCCTCTAGCATCATCTATATTATCAGGAAGCGAAAGTTTGTCGGGCAGGTAATTGCTCGACGCAGGACCACCAACGCGTAAATGAGAATCAATTGCCTTGATTGCTTGCACGGTCTCTTTATAGAGCGCAAAATACTGGCTTTGCGTGCCTGCCCAGAAGGCGGAGAGGTTGGGTTCATTCCAGACCTCGAAATACCAGCGTCTCACTTCATTTAGCCCGTAGCGAGCGATCCAGTGCTGAACCGCCTCTGTCACAAGGTTGCCCCATTGTTTATAATCTCTGGGTGGTGTGATGTTGCCTTTCCACCAGAAAATAGTGTCTTCGCCAGAGGCCATATCTTGCGGACAAAAGCCTAGTTCTACAAAGGGACGGATGTTGCTAGCGAGGAGACGATCAAACAATTCGTCAACATATTGCCAGTTATACTGATACTCGCCCCGAACTCTCTGACAGACGAACATATCATCGTGGAAGATGCCATGAAAGCGAACATAACGGAACCCGCAGGCATCGACGACTTGTTGTAGCTGTTCCTGCCAGTTGGCACGCAGTCCTTCATTTGCTCGTCCTGCCCCCACGCTCGTCTCCCAGTAGTGAATGAGAGGCTTCCCCTGAGATTGTGCGCTTACGGTATAATCAGAATGCATGTAGAAACTCCTTCTTATTTAATAATGGTTTTTCGTAGGGATGAGATTTATCACGTCCATCGAGCGATTTATCGCCTATGTTTCGGTTGATGTATGAGCATATATCCGATAAATCGGCTGCGGACGTGATAAATCTCATCCCTACGAATTCTGTGCCGCTTAATGATACTGTGGAAGTACATCAGCATGTGCCTCTAAGCAGGCATCTATTGCCTGCAAACCAGCCACTTTATCCTCTATCGTTGGATCAAGTTCGACGGCGAGATGAACAAGGTCTCTCCTCCGCTCCAAGGCAGCTTGTACGATAGTATTGCTCACTTGTGCAGTTCGTTGAGTAAGTGGTAAGACCGACTCAGGTAGAGTAACTTGCAAAGGATTGAGACCGCTCTGTGTAATCGTGCAGGGTGTTTCGACAAAAATACCTTGTGGTAGATTGCTTATCTGCCCTGTATTTGTCATGTCCAACGAATGCAAGGTAATGGATTGCCCACCTCTGAGTGCCACAACTACGTCGATGGGGCGTTCCCATGAGGGGTTGCTCAAAAGCACCTCGATGTTCTCGGCTCCCGATGCGACACGTTGTAGTAATTCGATGCGTTGCTCGCGCTGTAGAGGGGAGCCGTGAATGGGTGCCTCTTCCTGGGAAGATGTTGTCTTGCTAGGACGTAGGAAGTCCCGCGTATGATCATCGTATGGTAATAAGGGATAGCCAGTTTCTCGTGCTAATGCCTCACTGACGGGATTGCCTGTACTTTTTCCTTCCGCCAATGCTCGACGTAGCGTAGGTAAAAGGTCTTCGCCACTTGCACGATCATGGAAATTCAGAAGCCATACGAAGTGATTCAGTCCAGCAGTGGTGATCGACCAGCGTTCGCGGGCTGCTGTAAAAGGATACGAGAGCGGTTCCCCTTGCAACAATTGCCATGCCATACTGTATGCCTGAAGAGAAACTGAGCAGAAGCCAAGCGTAGAAATACCTAATGTTTGTGCCGCCTGACAGACGCGAGGCAGAGGATTCGAGACGTTCAACAGCAAGGCATCAGGGCAATACTGACGCATATCAGCAGCTAGTTCGGATATCAAGGCAATCTGGCGCAAGCTGTTGCTAATGCCAGCGATGCCTCCAAATTCAGTTGCCGGATGACCAGGGAGATAACGCTGGATGATTTGATAATCCATGTAAAAGCGTTTGAAGCCCTCGCGTACAATGGAACTGATGACAAAATTGGCTCCCTGTAGAGCGTCCGCGCGTTGTGTATGTGCCGAAATAGTCAGGTCCACATCCTCCTGCTGTGCCATACGCCGCCCGACACCTGCCATCAGTTCGACAACTTCTGCGTCGATATCCACCAGTGCTAGTTCAATATGCTCAAGGCGATGTTCCAGAATCACCTGACTAAGCATACTGGGTCCAAAGACAAAGCTGCCCACGCCTATGAGTGCGATTTTGAGACCGTGCATGTGTGAAAGTCCATTCAGAATAATTATCTGCTAGTAAGAATGTTGGGCTGCTTGTGTGCAAGTGATGCAAGCAGCGTGTCCGCCATAAGTTTATAGCCGTTGGCGTGTGGATGAAGACCGTCCTCCGCGAAACCATCGCGCAAGGTGAGGCCATCCTCAGCTACAAACTGTCGATGATAATCCACGAAGATCGCCCCTTGCTCGTCTGCCATACGCTGTACCCTATCATTGCCGTTCTTGATAGTTGAATTTCGTATAGCTAAGTTGCTATTGAAAGGGATATTAGTCGGCAGAATGCTACAAACTGCAACTTTAATCTGCTGCTCATGTGCAGTCATGACCATTTCGGTAAGATTGCTTACTATCTCGTCCTCAATTGCCTGTGGTGTGCGGAGCAGGGAAGGATTCAGCCAATTATCCATATCCCAGAAATTATTGATACCCGCCAGAATCACGACCAATCGTGGTTGAAGCTGAAGTACGTCAGCCGCGAAACGACGGAGGATATACGGCGTGATGTCGCCCCCGATTCCTCTGTTCGCAAGCACTCCACGTGTCCCCCGAAAATAGGCATCCAGTGCCCACATCTCTGTAATCGAATCGCCAATGAAGACTGCATCAACGGGTATTCCCTGCGCCAGCAGTTCTTCATTCTGAAAATCGTAGACAGAGCGGCGACCGTCAGCTGCGACATTCAGACCAAATAACCCCGGTTTGATAAGCGTACTCACGAATGTGTTCTCTCCTTCTATCTTGTAGGGACCGATGTATCGCGTCCTTGTGGGCGATTGATATCCACACAAGGACGCGATACATCGGTCCCTACACCCGTGTTCCTATAATCAAGATGTCGCTGTTTACCTCAGACATCTCAATAGTAGATTGCTCGTCGGAACTGATTGTATTGAGACGAAGAACATTTCTTGTCCTGAGATCAATGTCCTCGAAGCTATACGCATTCAGGTTCTGTTTCACCTGTACCTTCACGTTATACCATAGCCGTGCCCCTGGTAACAAGGTTCACCGTTGATTACCGGTCGTTGCGGCTCCTTATTGTAAAAGCGTTCCGCAAGCGTGTAGCAAAACGACTGCTCTTGTAGCCGATGACCCGACTGGTACATGTAAAAATCGAGGTTTTGCGACCATGTAATCTCCTCTCTAGTTTCTAGTGACCGATGACTATTTAAGCGTACTTCTGGATTACGTCGAATGGCTTATTCAGAGTATTCTCTTGTATATTATTGCATATTGCAGTCGAATCTCGCACAATCAGCCGTGCAGTGAGTTTGATATGAGTTGTCTCCAGAGGCTGTTGTTGCATCAGACGGTACAGGACATCGACGGCGAGACGCCCAATCTCGACGAGCGGATGATGAATAGTGGTGAGGGCAGGAGTGATGTAGGGCAGGTCGGGACTAGCATCGTCAAAGCCCACTACCGAAATGTCTTCGGGCACCCGTCGCCCGCTTTTAAGAATGGCATAGATGGCTCCCACCGCCATCGCGTCATTAAAGGCGAAAATTGCGGTAGGCGGATCGGGCAACGACAAGAGATGCTCGCCCACCTCTTCGCCACTCAGAGGCGTCCAGCGTCCTTCGCAGATCAACGCTGAATCAATTGGAATACCGGCGGAGGCGAGGGCGGCGTAATAGCCAGAGGTACGGTCAAGAGTCGATCCCCAGTGTGGCGGCCCTGTGATGATGGCGATACGGCGATGACCGAGAGACAGCAGATGCTCCATCACCAGCATACTTGCTGATATATTCTCGACTGTAATCACGGGAATCTCATTAGGAAGAGGTACAAAGGGATCGACCACTACAAAGGGGAGTCCCTGTTGCTTCAGTGCCATCAGCTCCTCTGTAGATTGTTGAGGCAGAATAAAAATCATACCATTAGTATTCTGACTCAGTGACTGTAGTTCCTGGGAGGCTTCTGCATCATGGAGGTTGAGTGTACGAATAGTGACGAATTGTGCATCTCGACCCTGTAATGACTCGAAGGCACCCTCCATAATAAAGCCGAAGTAGCCATTGAACATCGGTACACTTAAACCTACGAGCGTACTGGCGGGGCGCGTATTGCGCTGCGGCACATAGCCTAATTCATTGATGCGGAGCAGAACCCTATTTCGTGTTTCACTAGAAACATCCTTATGCCCGTGAAGAACGCGTGAGACAGTGGTCGCTGAAACTCCTGATTTTTCCGCGATATCTTTGATGACTGTGCGGGAAAATCTGTTCGTGTCTTTTTGATTATTCACAGTAAACCTACCTTTGCATCTCTTCTCATTCCAAGTATAACGGGAAAAAAATAGTGATGTCAATACTTTTCCGATGTATTTCAGAAAAATCGTCAATATTTACCGAGTTTTGATTTTTAGGAAAATGGGCCATTTGGTAAAAATTGCATGGATAAATGCTTGACAATTAAGAAATTTCTCCTTATTCTTAGAGAAGAGGTGAGATTATTCAGGAGAAAGAGACAATTTAACTGGTAAATACCTGGATTATTTCCGAAAAGCCTTCGAGAACATCGGTTGTTGCTCAAACTCTCGCATCCGAATATCGGTATCGTACCTGTGGTATATTTCAGTTGCCTTCCATGGATGCAGGCAATTGAAATATTTCAATTCATTAGACAGGAGTATGGTAATGAGACTTTCATCAAAGACGATTGCCCTTTGGCTAGTATGCTTCTGCGCTCTCGTGCCCCTCTTGAGCAGTTGTGGCGGGCAAGCATCAAGCGGTTCTTCTGCAAGTGATACAACGTTAAGTATCTTGCATATTACCGACAAAGCTACACCCAATGGAGCACAGTTCCAACAAATTCTGCGTGATTTTGGGACGCAGAACCATGTAACCGTCAATCAAACCATTTCACCCAATAACGCCCCTGAGGTCTATGAGACCTCTCTTCTGGCTGGCAAAGAACCGGATGTTGTGATGGTCAACCTTGCGGATAAGGCGACTGCATGGTCAAAAGAGGGCGCGACCGTAGATGTCAAGGACTTGGCACAACAATGGGGCATTACTTCACAACTTATACCAGAGTCGGTGAGAGAATGGACTCAGAACGGCAAGCTAGCTGCTTTCCCATACAATGGCTTCAAATGGCCTGTATGGTACAACATGGCATTGCTCAACAGCGTAGGTATCTCGCAGGCACCCACGACCACCGATGAGCTTTTCACAGATGCTAAGAAGCTACACGCCGCTGGTAAGGGTGGATTCGTTGTTGGTGGCAATGACTGGTCTGGTGATACACTCTTCACGCAAATCATGGAGTCCTATATGCCCACCAGTGATATTGCGAGTGCCTTCACAAATGGCACCTTCTGCTCCAACCCCGATGTGATGAAGGGCATCAAACTCTTCATTCAGTACCGCGACTCTGGCGTCTTCGTCAATGATGTCGCGGGTTTGACGGCGGACCAGATGAACTCACAGTTCTTCACCAGTGGTGCCTCGATGATGTCGGCAGGCTCTTGGGCCTTTTCAGGTGCTTCCAGTGATATTGCGAGTCATACCTATCTAGGTGGCCTTCCTGTTCCTTCGGATGGTGCGTACCCGAAACCTACAGCCTATCAGGGCTATACGAGCATGGGTATCTGGATCAGCCCCAATGGTCAGAAGCACCTGGACGTGGTACGCAAATTCGTGCAGTATATGTTCTCCCCAAAGGTCATCGGAGAGCAGGTCGCTACTGGCATGATTCCAACCGTCACCAATGTACAAGTTGCTGGCAATGTTAATCCCTTGCTGAAGCAAGCTGCAACACAATTAGACTCGCGCGTCTCGTATGTTGCCACCAATGATCCATACGTGCCTGGTAACGTTACTTCAAACATCATTCGTGCTACTGCCCTTGCCTATACAAAGGGTCAGAATAGTACGCAGATTTGTCAGGCATTAGAAGGAGCTTACAAGAAATGAGTTCTGCATTCGATGTGGATACGCAAGGTTCAGTTGCTTCATTAGTTGAAGTCGGTGCTACCCGCAGAACATCGAGTAAAGAGCCACGCAGTGTGTCGCCATCTTCCAAAAGAAGATGGCGGCGCAACCTGATTGCGTTGATTCTCTTTACTGCACCTGCGATTATCTGGTATCTCGTCTTTATGGTTGGCCCATTTATCAGCATGTTCTATTACAGTACGCAAGACTGGGGGAGCATACTAGAGACACCGATTTTCGCCGGTCTACACAACTACACCTACATGTTCAGCGACCCAACGTTTTATGTGGCGACCCGCAACACAGCGATTCATATAGGCGTCGTGCTACCAATTCTCATTCCTATCTCGTTTTTGCTCGGCTACTACCTGAGCTTGCGTCCGCGCGGCTATCAATTCCTGAACATCGTTTGCTTCACTCCTACATTGATGTCGGCGGCGGCGGCAACCATGCTGTTCATCGGTATCTATGCCCCCAACGGGATCATCAATGCATTATTGAACATTGTCGGCTTGCACGCTCTCACACACCTCTGGAATGCCGATACATCGACGGCTCTGGGTTCAGTGATCGCTATTAACCTGTGGGGTGGCATTGGTTTTTGCGCCGTCGTATTTTCCGCACGTCTCTCAGGTGTCTCAGCAGAACTCTACGAGGCCGCTGAAATTGATGGTGCCACGCACTGGGAAAAAATACGGCTGATCGCTTTTCCCATGATCCGAGATTTCGTCGGTGTGATGACCATGTTGCAGTTTTTGGGACTTCTGCTGGGGTCAGCGCAAACCGTCCTATTGCTTACAAACGGTGGTCCTGGCACATCCTCAACGACTCTCGGTTTCATGCTCTATAACGAGGCTTTTGTCACTTCACACATCGGCTACAGCCAGGCAATCGGCGTGTTTCTGTTTGTTGTCGGCCTGCTGGGTATGCTTTTGATTCGCCAGCTTTTCCGTCCCGCCTACTAGCCGCTTCACGAAAGGAAGTATACGCATGGCAAGTATAGCTGTTCGGCAGCGTTCTGCTGTAAAACACCCACGCAAAAGAAGCACAAGTTCGCTGATATGGACATATGTAGTGCGGTTACTGGTTGTACTCTATGTCCTCATTATCCTGCTTCCGATCTATTATCTGATTATTTCAGCCTTCAAAACGAATAATCAGATTTTCATACAGCCATTGAGCTTACCAACTTCGCTCTCGCTCGACAACTTTTTCAGGGCACAGGACGATGCCAACCTCATCTCTGCTATGGGAAATTCCGCCTATATTACGATTGGTGCAGAGTTACTCACTTTGGTACTAGCCCTTCCGGCTGCTTATGCAGTTGCACGCATTCCTTTGAAAGGCGCGGTAGTAATCGAGCGTGCCTTTGGCCTCGGATTTTTGATTCCGGGTTTCGCGGTTCTCTTACCTACATTCCTGCTCTCGATCCAGTTGGGGCTGTTTCACTCCACGCTCTTCTTGATTCTCTTTTATCCCGTGGGTGCCCTGCCTCTCACGATCATATTGATGGCACAGTTTATGCGGAATATTCCGTTTGAAATAGAGGAGGCGGCGGTGGTCGATGGTGCCAACCGTCTGATCATTCTGCTGCGACTCATCATACCCTTGTCCGTCCCCGGTATTGCTACAGTACTGATTCTCAATTTCCTGGGCTTCTGGAATGAATATATCTTTGCACTGGTGATTTTAGGGGGCGATACACAGACGGTTCAGGTGGCTCTGCCCATGCTGAAAACGCTCAACATCGTTGACTACGGCCTATTGACCGCTGGAACATTGATGACATTGGTTCCCGTCTATATCGTCTATGCGTTGATTCAACGTCGTATGCAGGAGGCACTCGTCGCTAGCTATGCCAATAAGGGGTGATTTGCGTAGGACCAATCTTGATTGGTCCTACGCAAATAGCTTTTGCTCTCATGATTCTCTGCGTGGTCCGGTTGATTCGCGCACAATCAGCCGTGCGGTGAGTTTGATATGAGTCGCCTCAAGCGGTTGCCGTTGCAGCAGTCGGTAGAGGACATCGACGGCGAGACGCCCGGTCTCGACGAGCGGATGATGAATAGTGGTGAGGGCAGGAGTGATGTAGGGCAGGTCGGGACTGGCATCGTCAAAGCCGACCACCGAGATGTCTTCGGGCACCCGTTGTCCACTTTTGAGAACGGCATGGATAGCTCCAATTGCCATCGCGTCGTTAAATGCAAAGATGGCAGTGGGCGGATCGGGCAGAGTCAAGAGATGCTCACCAGCCTCTTCACCACTGAGTGGCGTCCAGCGTCCTTCGCAGATCAACGCTGGATCAATTGGAATACCAGCAGAGGCGAGGGCAGCGTAATAGCCAGTGGTGCGGTCAGTGGTGTTGCGCCAGCGAGGTGGGCCGGTGATGATGGCGATGCGGCGATGACCGAGAGACAGCAAATGCTCCATCACCAGCATGCTCGCGGAAATGTTCTCGACCATGATAGTTGGAATTCCATCGGGGAGAGGTACAAAAGGATCGGTTACAACAAATGGTAAGCCTTTTTTTTGCAAGAGCAATAATTCTGTAGGAGATTCTTGCGGCAAAATAAAAATCATGCCTTTGATATCCTGACTCAATAAACTTTTGACCTGAGTAACTTCGGTATCATACACATTGTGTGTACAAATGGTGACAAATTGTGCATCGCGACCTTGTAGTGACTCGAAGGCACCTTCCATAATGAGTCCGAAGTAACTGTTGAACATCGGCACACTTAATCCTAGGTAGCTCGTTGTTATATGGGTGCTACGTTGCGGAATATAGCCTAGTTCGTTGATGTATTGAAGTACTTTATCACGTGTGGCAGACGAAACGTCTTTATGCCCATGCAGGACGCGCGAAACAGTTGTACTCGAAACCCCCGACTTCTCCGCGATATCGCCGATCACAGTACGCGAATATTCATTTGTGTCTTTACGATTATTCACTGAAACATTTCCTCACTAACCAATTCAAAACCAATTGTACTAAGCATGCTACATATCTCAAAAAACATTACTTAAACATAAGTATAAACAGAAAAAACAGGTGCTGTCAAATATCTTTTCGTCGGTATTTACCGTTTATTTTTTTGAAATATCCGTACTTTTGCCGGTTAATAAATAATTCGACTTTGGCGAGTTTTTTAGGAAAAAAGACAAAAAAGCTTGACAATCGTCAATTTTCTGTTTATTCTTGTAACAAGTAGCGACATTGAGTGCCATATTCGGAATATTTTCGGATAAATAACGTTGTTTTTACGGAATTATTCAGGGAAAAGATTGTCGTTGCTGTTGAGTGTTCTTAGTTGAAGTTTATGTCCTTTGTAGCGTTTGTAAGGAAATGGATTCTCGGAGTCGAGATTTGAAAGAACAAGGAGTGTTCTCATGAAACGTTGGCCTGTCTCTCGTTTCCTTCTTTCGGGTGCGTTGGTTGTCTTTGTATGTTGTATTAGTCTATCGCCACGTAGTGCCCATGCCCAGTCTGCCCTGTCAACGATTTATGGTTTACATGTATCGGGAAATCAGTTGCAGAATGGAAATGGCGAGAATGTACGTTTGTTAGGCGTCAATCGTTCTGGCACTGAGTACAAGTGCGTTAACAACGCTGGCATTTTTGATGGACCTAATGATGAAGCATCGGTAGATGCTATGGTAAGCTGGCATATCAATGCTGTGCGTGTTCCGTTGAATGAGGATTGCTGGCTCTGGCTCAATGGCGCACAGAGCAGCCCTGATGCTGGAACGCCATATCAGCAGGCGATCATTGATTATGTGAACCTGCTCAACTCTAAGGGGTTGATCGCTATCCTTGACCTGCATTGGAGTGCCCCCGGTACCACGACTGCATTTAGCCAGCAAGCGATGCCTGACGCGGATCATGCAAACGATTTCTGGTGGTCAGTTGCCTCAACCTTTGGAAGTTATTCGGGAGTGATCTTCAACCTGTACAATGAGCCTCATCCTGATGATGGTGGAGATTGCTGGGAGTATGGCAGTACAGCAGCGTATACCGCGCCTTGCTCAAGCATCGGTTTCGCGGTCGCTGGAATGCAGACTCTCGTGACCAAGGTACGACAGGCTGGTGCCAACAATGTCATTATGCTGGATGGCTGGGGCTATGCCAATTATATTGGCGGTGTTCTCAGTAATCTACCCAACGATCCAGACAACAACTTGATGATTTCGGCGCATGTCTATACCAATTCTGGTTGTATGACTACCGACTGCTTCGATCAGCAGTACGCTCCTGTAGCACAGAAGTTGCCATTGATTCTTGGCGAGATCGGTGAGTATGATTGCCAGCATTCCTTTATTGACACAGTGATGAATTGGGCCGATCAAAATGACGTCGGCTACCTCGGCTGGGCCTGGACCGTCGCCGATTGCAGTTCATTCCCGTCGCTGATTAGCGACTATGATGGTACTCCAACACAATTTGGTGTTGGCTTGAGGGACCATCTAGTGTCAATCAATTAGCTCTGGATGAGCAAACTCTTTTGATTGTTACATTGATGATGCATCCGCTCACTACAGCGGATGCGTCAACTAGAAGCGAAAGGAAGTAATTCTTATGCGTAAGAAGTTCTTACGGTACTCTATTCTTTTTGTGATTGCAGCCCTTGCTTTAGGTATTGTGCCATTCTTGAATAAGAGTGTGCAGACAAAGGCGGCGAGCAGTTCTCCTGCCTCCCCTCAGAGTGTACATGTACCAAGCTCGACCAGTTCTCATTTCTCCAATATTTTCGGTCTTCATGTTCAGGGCAATCAATTGGTGAATGGAAGAGGTCAATCAGTCCGCCTGCTCGGTGTGAACCGTTCAGGTACTGAATACAAATGTGTCAATAATGCTGGTATCTTCGATGGACCCAGTGATGCAGCCTCTGTTGACGCTATCGCAAGTTGGCATGTGAATACGGTTCGAGTGCCGTTGAACGAGGATTGCTGGCTGGGTATTAATGGTGTATCAGCGGCAGATAGCGGTGTCAACTATCAGGTGGCAATTGTCAAATATGTGCTACTATTGAACTCACGCGGCATCATTCCCGTTCTTGACCTGCACTGGACGGCAGCAGGTAGTACTGTTGCGATTGGACAGCAACCCATGCCCGATGTAGATCATTCCATTGACTTCTGGAAATCCGTCGCTAGCGTCTTTAAGTACGACTCATCGGTGATTTTTAACCTGTTTAATGAGCCTCATGCGAATGAGTCTGGAAGCAACGGTGGAAATTGCTGGGAGTATGGTAGCACTGCTGCTAACACCGCACCCTGCGCGAGCGTCAATTTTGCAGTAGCAGGAATGCAAACCCTTGTAACTACCGTGCGACAAGCTGGTGCCAAAAACGTCATCATGCTGGATGGCTGGGGCTATGCCAACTACATCGGTGGTGTCCTGGGTAATCTACCCAATGACCCGGCGCATAACCAGATGATCTCGGCGCATGTCTATACCAATTCTGGCTGTGCGACTACCGATTGCTTCAATTCGCAGTACCTTCCAGTTGCCCAGAAATTGCCACTCATTCTTGGTGAGATTGGTGAGTACGATTGTCAGCATACGTTTGTCGATGGGGTAATGAACTGGGCTGATGCAAACGGTGTCGGCTATCTCGGTTGGGCCTGGACCGTCGCCGATTGTGGTTCGTTCCCATCACTCGTGAGCGACTACAGTGGTACGCCCACGCAGTTCGGCATTGGCTTGAAAAATCACCTTGCCGCACTTGCGCAAGAGCAAACTCACATAGCAACAAATAAAAATACTGCACAGAAATAAAACAAGTGGGATTGCAAAAGGCAAAAGCCTTTTGCAATCCCACTTGTTTTATTTCACAAAAGCCTTCACAATTTTACAGGGTTGTGTACTCTTGTTCTTGAGCCTATATCTACCAATACTCGCTGGAAGAACGCAGCTTTCGGCAAAGCGTAGTTCGACGGGAGCATTGTTTTCGGTAAGTATTTCACAACAATCACCTTCTACCATATTAAGGGCATGAAATTTGCCGTCCGTCTCGTCTTCAATCGTTTCGCTAAATTCCAGGCGCGAAATAGCGAAAAAAAGCTGCTCGATATTCCCAATTTCGTATTCTTGCCAGTCGTCTCCTTCACGTAACAACTTTGGTTGTGGAATAAGGTGTTCCTCGACCCAATGAGTTTTTCGCTCCGCCGCGATGTTGGTAAAGGCATGATTTAGGTGTACATGCCGCAGGTTTCCAGAAAGGTCACGTCTCAGGTAATCGTAAATTTTGAACGTATAGATGTATGGTGTCGCACTAATTTCCAGCACAAGGTTATCGGCACCACTACAATGGACGGTGCCGCTGGGAATAAGAAAGAGATCATGCACACTACTCCTGAAGGAATTCACATGATCGGTAATTTCAAAAGGGACACTAAAATCTTGTGCGGCCTGCGCATCTGCCCGAAACTGTTTGAGGTTTATGTCTTCACGCAACCCAAGAAATACCTGAGAGCCGGGCTTGTTTTTTACAATATAATAGGTCTCATCCTGGGTGAACGGCTCGCCAAATTCGTTGCGTATATAATCAACGCGGGGATGAACTTGACAGGAGAGGTTAGTACCGCCCATTGTGTCCAGATAGTCAAAGCGAATCGGAAAATAGCTCCCATAGCGAGCGGCAACCGATGTGCCCAGTACGGCGTCAGTCTCCTGCCAGAGTAGGTAATCAAAGGCGCATTCCAAAAAGAGTTCTTCGTTGCCGAGCAGGACACCATTTTCCGGCGCGATGAGTTCAAAGGACCATGCATAATTCGGCTGTTTCGGGTCAAGGCCAAACTGCTCTTTCATCCATTGCCCACCCCACGGTCCCGGCGCAAACCAGGGTTTGACACGAAATGGCTGACGGGCTAACGCATACAATGCACGGCGAAAATCCTGACCTGTTGTCCAGCGAACATCAGTTGTGCTTGTTGCATCGACAAAAATATCTAACTGGGGGAGAGTCGCTCGCTTTAAGCGATTAAGCATAGGCCAGTCTACAAAGTAAAAGCGTTTGTACATGTTTCCCATAGTACTTGGATGGTTAGCACCGACATTGCAGATCGCTTTCTGTCCTGCTCGCTTTTGTCCTTGATCTTTCGGTACATCTATATACACCTGAATGCCTTCTTTGCTGATCGCGGAGGCTCCAAAGCCATAGAGAATCTGCAATTGTTCTGGTCGAAATTGTTGCACCTGCGCCAGTTGTTGTTTTACCTTTGCCACTGCCTCAACATCCCATAATTCTTCGATGTGGCCTGGGAAGATGCGACCTAAGACTGGATCATCTGTCAAAAAAGGTGTTAAGTATTGCTCGATTTCGTCTTCTGGACGGAAACATTCTTGTGTTGAGAAATAGCTAACCTCGATGTTGTATGCGTTCAGAGCGTCTTGCAATTGCACTATGGCCTGTTCCCAATCTATGCCCACGTAGCCATCAATAACAATCAACGAGGTGTTCGTTTGTTGCTGTAGTTGTAACAGTGCTGTGCATAAAGATGAATAGCCTGTTGCTATTTTCATGTCGGGAAAGATATGAACGGGATGTGTACGGTATGTATGCGCTTCATTTCTCATTTTGCAACCTTGTTTCTGTTATATGAAGGTGGCTTGCTGATTCGCCAGTGCTGCTATTCCTATCAGTGCCGCCGCGTCTCCCAATCTGGCCTTTACTATGGATACATGATGACCAGGGAGTGTCCAGACGTGTTCGTTGACGTAGCTCTGTACGCTTGGTAGAAATTGGTAGGCTGCCCCACTGATGCCACCGCCGAGAACGAAGATGTCTGGATCGTAGGCGTGAATGAGCGAGACGATGCCCACCCCTAAGTAGTGGCTAAACCGTTCCACAATCTGGCGTGCAAGCGAGTCGTTCTGTTCGGCTGCCATAAAAATATCATACGGAGTTACATGAGCCTCTGCATGTAACACCGAATTTGGGTGTGTTCGTAGCCCTACTGTAACTGCATGCAGTAATGCTGTTGCACCAACGAATGTTTCCAGACATCCAATGTTGCCACAGGTACAGCAAGGACCATCCACCTGAATGGTGATGTGACCACCCAGAATACCTGCTAGCCCCCGTGGTCCACGCAATATCTGGCGATGAATGGCAACACCGCAACCAATGCCGGTGCCCAATGTCAAACAGACCATGTTGGTGCTATCTTTGCCTGCCCCATAGAGCAGTTCGCCTAGCGCATACATACGAGCATCGTTTTCCATGACCACAGGAAGACCGAATGTCTGTGCTAGTAAAGCCACGAATGGTTGCTCAATTAGGTCCATAAGTGTCTCGTTGACATCCAGAATCATACCTCGGCGCGAGTCAACGATTCCTTTTATACTGACGCCAACGGCTTGTACAGGATAGCTCTGCATCAAATCGGCACCGATTTGTTGTAGTTGATCTCCTATGGTTTGCGTCTGTCGTTCAGCATTGAGCGGCACTACTCGCAGCGCATACACTGTATCTCCCTGAACAATTCCTGCTTTTATCCGCGTTCCTCCAATATCGAAGGCGAGGATTGAAGCCAGAGGTTGTTGCCGAACCTCTAAATCATCCATATAGCTATTAGTCTCCCAATCTTTATTCAATGGTTTTCGTAGGGACCGATGTATCACATCCTTTTCCCCATCGACCACGTTTTTTATCATTGGGAACGTTTGTCAATACTTGCCAAGTACCCTATCACACCCTCGTCCCCATCAATACCGTTTCCCACCATTGGCGACGTTCCTCAATTCCTGCTGACATAGTTGCATCGCTCTCAGGATGCGATACATCGGTCCCTACCTTGCTCTCAACGCCAGCCCAGTGCCTCCACAGGTAGTGCTGCTTGTAAAGCCTGTTCTCGATTGTCAAACCCATGCTGACTGAGAAAGCGATAGCGTAAACGCAGATGCCCGCGTTGACTAGTTGGAAAATTCGTGTGCCAGTAGTTGTTGACAGGCATAGAGGCAAGAAAACCGTTCCATTGCCACTCCTCTGTTTCCCAGTGGTTGAAGTTGATTGCATTGGGCATGACGAGTGGTGTATCCAATGGGAGCCAGTATAGTCCCTGATCATTCGGTGCCTGTAAGTGAGCCGCTCTTTGAATGGTGTAGTAGGCCGAGCATGTCCCTGGCAGTTGACCTCCTGTTTCGTGACTCCCCGGCTGAAAGAAGCCACCTCCCGTTTCTAAGAGGAGACGTTCTTGCTGGTGCGCAAAAGGGAAGGCGACATAAGCTGCTTCGGGTAAGTCGCTCCATATCTTTTCCCACGTCAATACAAGCTCTACTAAGGGAAGTGCATGATAGAGCCGCCAGGAGGTCTGTAACTCCCCTATTGTTGGCTCGATGCTACGAATACTGATTTCATCGAAGACAGGTCCTGTAATGAGAGTAGATTGAGAAGTCGTAGGTAGCGTGGTACGCTCAAAGACAGGACCCTGTGGCATGTCCTGTAAAAGCTTTTCACCAGCCACATTCAGCGCGATCAAGCGAGCATCGTTGCTGACTGCTGCTCTACCACGCGGATGAATAATTCGCTCATGAACAAGCTGACCAAAACCATACTCCTGTTGTCTATCAACCCATTCGCGTTGTGTCGCCTGCTCATACATATGTAAGAGGGAGCCTGTCGCTGGATCAATCTCCAATTTCCAGGCTTCTGTCTCTAACCGCAGCAATTGCTCTTCCTGAGAAGAAACTGATTGTGTGTCTGTGTGTCCAACGAGACTCAGAGATGTTATGGTGTGAGGTTTTGTCAGGAGTGGCGTTGCCACGTATCTAGCAACGGCGGCATCTTCAAGCTGAAATGGATACAGCGTTCCATCTTGATTTCTGAGCAACTGGCGTTGAGAGTCAAGCTGAAAGTCTTCCACTGAGAAATGTACCGTATGTGTGCCTGTACCCGATGTATGTGTGCCAACGTGTAGATGTTGAACGTCATTCCAGTCTGGCGATAGCTCATGAAGCGAGCGAGCCGCTGCTTCCGTGAGATAGAGATCGGCATGGTGATACATAAGTTCTTTATATATCTGCTGAAAAGTGTTGAGAGGAGAGGCGGGGCGACCAGTGGTTGACCATGCACCAAAGGTATGTTCGAGTGCTAGCCGTTCCTGCTCTAACGCTTGCTGAAATAACGCGTTGGCCTTCTCCGATTGGCTCTGTGTCACGAGAGCCTCGACATCGACACGTCTCCTTTGTGTACGCCGTGCCATCGCAATAGCAGCCGTCTCAGACCCTAGCCCGTGTGCCCAGTAGTCAGGCCACGCTACTTGATATGTGGAGTACGTGTCCTGTTCCGTTTCTGGATAGCGGGCCTGAAACGCTTTGAACCATTCGCTGACGGTTGTTGTGCGTATGCGAATATCTGTATGCTCTCGATTCCACCGTGCGATAATCTTGCACCAGCGATCATCAGGTGGTGAGTTGTCCACAAAAAAGCCACTCGTATTGAGCAGAAGCATATCATAGGGATAGCCCGCCGCCTGTAGTTGTTCAATATACAGCGGAAGCTCTTCTTGTACCCTTTCATATAATTCATCAGCCGTCATACGATCAGTTTCGGTATAATACGTGCTTTTGTCGGCTCCGAAGTCTTTGATACCGGAAAGCCCCAGAGCGTTACCCAGATGGTAGTGTTCACTGAGCCAGTGCAGGACACGTTTCCCACCAGGTCCTTGCCACCAGAACATTTGTGGGATGCGAAAGGGAATATCCTCTTTAAGATAGCCCTCTGGCGCGAATCTCTTCAACTGATAATGAGTGCTTCCTCGTTTGCCGAGTGGGTCCGTAGCACTATCGAGATGAACATGGCTGCAGAAATAGGGAATATTGAGTTCAGATAACATATCTGCCGCAGCCCAGGGCCAGCCGTTGATATCACTATGAATGGCACTTTGAAGGGGAAGAGCATGTTGGCGACAATACGTGCTAGCGAGTTCAAGGCTACGACGGTATGCATCAGCATCGATTACATCAGTAAAATGTAGATACGCGGCGGTAATCTCGATTTGCCCCGACCTCACATAGCGTAGAAACTCCTCTTCTCGCTCAGGTCGATGAGTGACATACTGATGAACCTGCCAGAAGGTTTCGCATGTCCACTTGAAGCGTTGCTCCTCCGGCTCGTGTTCAGTCTGCCGACAAAAATCCAGCACGCGGTCATAGAAGTCCAGGTACATTTGTCCAATAACTTCTTGCGGATGCGTGTATCCAATATCGGTATGAGCGGTTTGCATGACGTACAATGTGAGAGGTCGAATCATGAGCTTCGGAAAACCTTTCTGCACAACTTGACGGACTCAATAAGACAACTCATAATATTGACATGTCAAATTCGTTATAACAAGAGGGTATCATATGCTGATTGTTGTTGTCAAATCAGGTTGGCGTTCTCACTTGAACACGAAAGTTTGTGTCTCTACTTTCCATGAAACGGAAAATGCATTTGCTAGCGGATAAATCACGAGGTCATGAAAGGCCGCCTTCACACCTGACGAGGTGGCTCCATTTGAGACAAATAGGGCGATTTGACCGTGTGTATAGCCCGTATCGTTCAGTTTCTGCATCGTTTTCCCATTCATCTGCATCACCATTGCTGAGCCTTGCATGGTGATGGTAAGCATGTTCTTTTGTCCTATCGGCTTGAGTATGCCGCTATAGGTGGGATGTACAAGATAGGTTTGATCGAGGTCATTCTTAGCGTTGAGTGTCTCTTTGCTGATTGCGTACTGAGCATTGCCAAAGATGTCTATGCGGTAGTCATGGTCGAGATTGCTATCGCCACGAACATAGAGACCTACACTATCGTTCGCGTCCGCTTGCAGCAATGTAAATGTGGTGGTGATTGAGAAGTCATCGAAGGTTCGAGGAGTGGGAACGCTTTCGACTAATATATTATGCTTGGTATCCGCAAGTAGCAACGCGCTATCATGTACGGTGCGTGTATATCCCACAACATTTCCGACAGACCATCCTTTGCTGTTGTCTGAAAAATGATCTATGAAGAGCGGAGCTACCGTGCCCGTGGTACTCGTAGGGGTCTGTTTCGTATGTAATGAAGAGATTTTATTGTTAAGATTGAGAATGACTGCTATTCCTCCTGTAACAACTATGAGCAGAAGGATAAGCGAAAAAACAATAAATACAACGCGTTTTTTATTCTTTAGATGTTCCATATTTCCCTAACTTAGAAGATATTCAGATGGAAGCAATCCTTGCATAATAATTTGACGATAGAGCGCAATCACTTGCTGCGTTGAGAGCCTACCATCAGGGTGAAACCATGTCGCAACCTGTGTACACATGGCTATGATAGCATACGACGCGACCTTACTATCGAGATTGCGAAACGCACCACGCTCCATGCCATCTCTGAGGATGCTTTGTATGAGTTTTTCGTATGTATCGCGTAGCGAAAGAATGAATGTACGATTTTCTCCTTCTAAGGCACGTATCTCTGTATCTATGATAAAAAACTCTTGTTTGTAGGTCGTGTGCAGACGAATATGATTAGAGATCGCTTCTTGTAGACGCTGTAACGGGTCTTGATGTTCGCGTAGAATGCGTTCTAGTTGTGTGTTCAGACGGTTCATATGCACCTCCATAATCTCGACAAGTAAGGCTTGCTTGTTGGGAAAATGATGATAAATGCTTGCCGCTTGAATACCTGCAATACGCGCGACATTCCGCAAAGGAGCCGCATGATAACCATATTCCGCGAATAATTGCACTGCTGCGGCAAGAATACTCTCGCGCATTGACCGACTTTCAGGCTGCATAAATTTCCTCCTCACCGCTGTATAATGGCAGATTTTCCTAAAGAGAGTAGCATGAGCCTTCTCGAAGTGTCAAATAGTAGGAAGATATGACCGCTCATACCAGCCAACGGTTCAGGATAAAAAGAATGCTTAACGTTGCTAGCAGGGTAGGGAACAGTACGAGCAGGGTTTGATGCACGCGTGGGTGTTGTGTACCGAGGATGCCAAGCGTAATGAACGCGGGGAACATTTCCAGTACGAAGCGTTGGTTGGAAAGCAAGATATCCGGTTTATCCATCGCCGGATCGAGAAGAATGTAGAGAAGCAATATGCCAAGCCAAATGCTATAGCTTCTGCGTAATCTGCGCCATCCCAACACTGCCAGAATAATAAAGCCAATAGTTGCGCTCAAGTCGAGCAGAAGATGAACCTGATTAGCCGAGCCAAATGGCTGCGTGATGCATGCAGTGACGCCTTGCCAGAGTCCCTGCCAGGGCCAGGAGAGGTGACGACCAAACCCACTCTGAACCCCTATAAAGAGTAAAGGACTTCCTATAGTCTTCCAACAATACACGCTATAGACGATCATTCCTAGCGGAATCAGGCTTAAAGGCAGTAATCCATGTAGAATACGGAGAAGGATAGTGCGTACATTCTCGCGTTCCTCCCATAGTTCATAGAGATAGGGAAGCATCAAGAGAATACCAGCAGAACGCGTGAGAGTTGCGAAGAAGCCTAATAATCCTGCAAGCCACCAGCGATGGCGCCGCATCGCTAAAAAGGCTCCTAGCACGAGAAGCAGAAAAAGTGACTCATTGTATGCAGTAAAAAAGAAAAAGGCAGTAGGGAAGATGCAGAGATACAAAACCGTTTTGCGTGCTACATCGTCTCCCGCCGCCTCCTTTGCAAATATATAGAGCAGGAACAGTACTCCTAATAAGGCTCCATTGCTGATGAGAAAGCCAACGAAGAAATAACTCCAACTGCCAAGTAGTAAACTGATACCAGCAATAAGGAGGGGAAAGAGCGGGAAAAAGGCGTAGTCGTTAGGCTGTTGGTAGCCGAACTGCGCGATACGAGTATAGTTCGCGGCATCCCAATGATTCCAGCTACTAAGCAGGGCGATTGCATTGACAGGTGTACTCGAATACTTAGGAGCGGTAAACAAAATATAGGCTACATACGTCACCGCAACCAACGCAAGGCGCGTGGCGACGAAGAGCAGGACAAGATTCCGAGTGGTTGAACGTTTCATAAAAGTGACATTACCTAAGTATGATAAAATATGTTTGAGCAAGAACAAGTCAATTTATCAGACGGTTGATCGAAACATCGCGCCACATTCTCGGCATGAACTCCTGTAGAAGCACATAAATTGTTCATGCAACACGGATGAGAAACTTATTGCTTAGGAGCGAGCCGTTCTCGATTTGTATCATCGAGGGAAAATAGGTTGCTCATTCCTTCTCCCCTCAATGAGACAGATTTGTACCACATATCCAATAGGAGGCTCAGAGCCATTCCGCGTGAATACTTAGACTCCACGAATTTTCTCGATAATTGTTTCTGCCGTTGCTCGATTCACAGATATGCCGCGCCAAGCTACGTGTTGGTCAGGTCGCACAAGGAGAAGCGAGGCACCGTAGAATTCTTCAAGTGGCTGACCGCGTAGCTCGACAACGGTCAGCGGTACTCCACATGCTGTAGCGGATTCAATGAACGGGGTCACATCGACATCATCGCGCAGCCTCAGAAGCGACAACCCATTCCCCAGTCTATCATAGAGGGACGCTCCATCTGGCAGCCACAAGTGTGGTAGCCGTGCTCCTGGTCGGGCAGTCGGCGAATATGCTTGCCCTTCGGGAAGAGGAGGTGTGCCGTCGTCAACGATCACAGACGAGGCATCGTACTGGTAGCCCAGGACGATGCCTAGACTGTGGAACTCTCTATCTTTGGAGGTCTGGATTCCCTGAGCAGCCGCTCTCCGTGCTTGCTCACCGACGGGTCCCGATACATCCAATTCTCGACTGCCGAGTTCAGGGGCAAGCACACTCATATTCGCTGTCGCCTCCCGGATGGTTCGTTCAGCAATTGGTCGCCGCTCAGCTTCATAGCTTTCGAGTAGACTATCACCACCCCAGCCGTCAAGCACCGCCGCCAGCTTCCAACCGATGTTTACTGCATCGCCGATACCTGTGTTAAAGCCATGCCCTCCCCACGGTGGATTCAGATGCGCCGAATCACCGACCAGGAAGACCCGACCGTCGCGGTAGCGATCAGCCAGCAACATGCGTGCCGTCCAGGGGTCCGTTCCGAGAATCTCAGCATCAATCTTGGCACCAACGAGGCCATGAATCAGGGCATGTGGGTTGGACTGACCAATTTCGGCAGAAACTCCGTTGACACCAGCCCACCACTGATCCTCCATATCCATACGGCCCATTACCCCAGGGTAGGCAGGGTTGAGTACCCAGTATTGAACTGCTGGGCCATGCAGTTGCCGCTTCGCCAATTCAGGTGCCCGAAAGACAAAGCCAAAGTTCGGACGTAGGTCTGAGATTCCAACATAGTGGGCTCCGATTGCCGCACGAACAGCACTACGAGATCCGTCACATCCTAGGACGTAGGACGCCTTGATCTGCCGCTGCTCGCCTCGCTCGTTGATGAGAGTTGTCATTACGCTGTTGTCGTACTGCTGGAGAGTGTGCAGCGACCAACCTAGGTGAAGGCTGCACAACTCCAAGTCAGCGACCGCCTCCCGTAATACCTCCTCGACCAGTGGCTGGGCGATCTGCTGCCCCGACTCCGCAAACAGATCGTTTCGTTGCGGTGTCAACCCAAAGCAATGAGTGAAGCGCGTTATCTCGTGACCGAGTAGCGTGGTGCAGAAGACGACATCCTGCGACCAGTCCACCTTGAGTGGGGCCACCTCACGAATGTGTTCAGCCAGTCCCCAGCGACGAAAATGTTCCATCGTTCGCACGCTGGTTGTCTTAGCACGTGGCCTGACCCGCGAGACAACTAGCCTCGGCTCGGCAATCAGACATGGCACACCTCGTCGCCCCAGTTCGATTGCCGCACTGAGTCCAACAGGACCTCCACCGACGATGAGCACTTCCGTCTCCTGAGGAATATCCTGGCTTTTGCTTACCATATCTGCCACTATCATGTTCTACCTTTCCCTTTCTTCTTTTCGCACGTTCACAAGCTGAAAGGAAGTCCCGCGTGAGGCGCGACACTCAATCGGATTGTCAAACACTTATTTCCTCCATAGAGAGACGCAGGTACCCCTATCTCTTCTCTTTCACTCCACATCGACGCGGAGACGGTCACGAGGGATTCAGCGTCGCATGCACCCTGACGGACAGCGTCTTCAAACTCCTGATAACGTTGTTCAACTTCCGGGTGCTTGTGCCGAGTTCAAACCCCTCCACGCGTCGTGCCAACGCACCCAAGACCGCTTGACCCTCCAATCGTGCCAAACTTGCACCCGCACACAGGTGGATACCATAACCAAAGCCAAAATGACCTGAAGTGTTGCGAGTCACGTCGAAGGTGTCTGGATGCTCCCACTTGCGTTCATCTCGATTAGCAGAAGCGAACAGCACGACGACACGTGATCCCGCTGGAATGGAGATACCCTCCACGTCATAGTCGCTAGTTGCCTTTCGACTGAAACCCTGAATTGGAGACTCTACGCGCAGGACCTCCTCGAAGGCATTGGGGATGAGTGAAGGGTTCTCGCGCACCTGTTCCCACTGGTCTGGGTAGAGGCCAAATAACCAGATAGCACTCCCAACCGCACTAATCGTGGTATCTAAGGACGGAACCAGATAGGCTGTAAACAGTTGAGGACACTGCGTCGCCGTAATCCGACCATCTCGTTCGGCCTCAATGATGCCTGCTCCGAAGCTTCCTGGTTCTAGATTGCCTGTTGCTGCTAGATGCTTCGCGTAGCCAAAGACTTCTGGTGCTGTTTTTAATGCATGCATACATCGCTCATTCATGGGGCCAAAGGCGTCGAACGTCGTTTCTGCCCATTCCAGCATGTGTTCACGCCCCTCTTGAGGCAACCCGATGAAGTCGGGAACAATAGACAGAGGAAGTACTTGCGCCAAGTCTTGGATAGCATCAAATGATTGCTGTGCCACTAGTCGTTCAACCAATGCTTCGGCTCGCTGGTCGATCATCTCTTTGGTAGGGCGCAGAGCCTGCGCTGTCATGCGAGAAGCAACCACATTGCGTAGGAGATCGTGAAGAGGAGGATCAGAAGCCAGCGTATTTCCCTGCATTGCCGTATTGAGGGGGTCATTGAGGGCTACGCCCGAAGCAGACGAAAATGTCCTCCAGTCCCGGAGCACAGTACGCACAGAATCGTAGCGAGCAACGACCCACGCATTGTATCGCTCAAGCCATACCGCAGGTCCAGCTTCTCGAAGGCGTCGATAGTGCTCATAGGGTTCAGCTAGTACTTCATCACTGTACAAATCGATATCTGATGTCGGGATGAACATTGACATTATCCTCTTTCTCCTTCTTTGGAGGAACGTATCTTGATACTACACATACAGCGTCACAGAGTCGTCCAACACAGACGAGTATTCTGCTCTGCGTTGAACAACTGTCACTTCTCATCTATGGAGGCTTGATGACAGAAACGTTTTCTACAGAGGAGCACGAGGATCGTCAAGTGGGATGCGTGGGTCTATTGGACCAGAGGGTGGAAACTCGCCCGCGTAGGCACGACGGTGGATTTCCGCGAGCGAGGCACCGGTCTTACGAACTGCAATGATCTGCTCAGGATCCACGAACTTGCCAATTGGGTCCGCCGCGAAATCGGGCGAGGTACGCATCCACTCTTGCGATTGCGCCCAGTTCCCAAAGTTGTCGATCTGTAGTTCTACACTGTTCCCGTCAGGATCGACGTAGTAGAACGAGAGAGTCATGCCATGATCCAGGGACATATGTGGCTTGATTCCCAGTTCGTTCAAGTGCGTATAGGCATTCAGGAGATCGTCAATCGTATCGTACTCAAATGCAATATGATGGATGCCTGTATGGACCAGTTTGCCCTCATCATCGCTGAGCTTAGATGATGCAAGAAGTGCTAGGCGATGGTTTGCGGTGTCATTGGTCAACCAAGCACCGCCTGGAAACTGAAAGATCGTTGTCAAGCCAACAACCGTGGCGTACCAGTCAATCATCTCCTGCACGCGCGTCGTCTTGAGATTGACATGATGCAGAATGGGCAGCGCAAGAGTACTCCCCTCAAATTCTTGTGACATCAAATTCTCCTCCTTGTCGTCTATGACGTAGTGTTGTTGAAACGAGATGCATCGAAGAGATGTATCCCACCTCATCTTAAAGATACAGTATTCGCTTTTTTACACATGTGGGCTTCTTTGTCCGTTTGCCTGAGCCTCCTGCCCTCAACGCGTTTGCCTCCTGGACGGTGGTGCCTCAAAAAGAGAGGTATCTGCTCCGACCATCTGCAAGGCCATGCGCACTGCGACTGGATCAAATTCTGGTGTCATCTGTCCGAGTACGGTCAGTGCAGTGCGAGCATAGTGGCGCGTTAAGAGATAGGCCGCCAAGTCTGCGTTTCCCTGGGTACACGCACTAGCAATGGAGTGATGTTCAGCTGCAATGACTTCTGCTGACCGCGTTGGTTGATGGCTACTCACGAGACGGTAGTACAGACGCCGATAATATTCGCACTGATTAGCATAGCTCGCTATCCTCTGACGCATCGAGTCCTCGGCGTGGAGGACAAGAAGAGCATGAAAACGACGGTGCGGCTCTTCCCAAGCATCAAGGTCTATATGGGCTGCTGCTTCATCGAGTTCAGCAAGTGTTTGCTTCAAGGCGTGTACATCTGACTGGTCGATGTGAGGAACCGTCAAACGAATACTCAAGGCTTCCAACAGAATACGACTAGCATAGAGGGAGTCAACGATGGACGGTTCAAAGGAAGGGACTCTCGCTCGTTGATTGTGTTCCGCCTCAATCAGTCCTTCTTTCTGAAGCATACGCAGTGCTTCTCGCAATGGAATACGGCTGACACCCAGTGACTCGGCTAGCTTGACCTGGGAAAGCATTGAGCCTGGAGGGAACACGCCGTCAAGAATCATGGTACGCAAGCGTCTGTAGAGAGGCGCAACACCGTTTTCTCCATCAGGTCCACTATTGAACACGTCCGCCTGCACAGGGAGCAGCTTCTGTGTATCATTCATGCGTTTCGCTTTTCCTCCTCTTATTCAATGTTCTCCTCGCTTCACCGGATTGCGAAGACGCCCAATGCGCTCGATCTCGATCTCGACCACGTCGCCATCCTGTAGGAAGAGAGGAGGCGTGCGCTTGAAACCCACACCAGAGGGCGTTCCCGTTGCGAGAATATCACCGGGTTCTAAGGTCATAAGCGAACTGAGAAAGGCAAGAGCCGATGCTACGGAAAAAATCATGTTCGCAGCATTGACAGCCCACGCGAGTGAACACAATACAAACACTTTGTTGACAGCTATTGTGTTCTCTATACAGCTTTCGCTCTGTTTTCCTCATTACATCTTATACAAGCTCGAATGCTTGCTCTCATCCCAACTTTAGAAATATGTATACAGATTTGTTATCAAGGTCTTAAAAGTTCCTTCTGAGATGATTATACTTACCAAGAGTGTATACAGATTTGTGCAATTTGTCAAGGATATCTTGCAGCTTGCTTTTTCATGAGGCAAAGAGGTGGCAAGTGTGAGGAAAACAACTGTGTAGACGATGGGTCCCATAAGGGGTGAATCACCCTTCGGCCCTTTCAGACACTGCGTGCTCGCGATACCAGGCAAGCGTGTCCCGAATAGCTTTGTGGTGTGAAGTCGGTTGGAATGGGCCGAAGACGTGCTGATAGTGAGATGCATCAATCACGAAAGGGGCCTCGTTCTGATAAAGAATTTCAGCAAACTCACGCATCACTGGCATCTGGAGGGCTAGGGTCTCAATAGTTGCTCGGTCGAGGAGTTGGACACTATATGGCATCCCTGCCTCAGTGTACACACGTTCAAGGAATTGCTGCCCCGTGAGCACTTCTGCTGCTGAGAGGTGCCACGCTTGCCCGTTGGCCTCGTCTCGCTCTCCAAGGGTAACAAGTGCATGTGCCACGTCAGGCAGGTACGCAAGCGTGTGGGGCTGATCGAGCCGACCGAACCATGGCGCGGGTTGACCAGAGAGAGCTGCTGTGAAGACTCCAGGACTCAGCTTACTTAACCCTCCAGGACCATAATAGTCAGAGAGACGACCGAGGGTAACACGAAGGCGTCCCTGTGAGGAGGCATCGAGCAGACGAGTGGCAACTTCAGCACGGACGCGGCCCTTGCGATCTGTGGCAGCATGTGGCAATGCCTCGGTATAGGACCCCTCATGCGGTCCGTACATGTACACGTTGTCTACCACAACTAGCTTTGCAGACGTATCAACTAGTCCTGCGAGAAGAGCATCAATCATGCCCGGAAGCTCTTCGGGCCAGCGAGTATAGTCTGGTTGAACAGCGTAGTAGACGAAGTAGAGCCTGCAGTGGCTGCACGGACAGCAGTAGGGGTGGTGAGGTCCGCTGCAACGACTTCAACGGGAGCAGACACATCATTCGACACGCCAGAGCGACTGACTGCACGCACTCGATATCCGCGCTGAACAAGTTCGCGAACAAGTGCGTTCCCGACGCCACCGGTACTACCGAGGACTGTATGGAGATTCCTGCGAGAGGATGTAGGAAGAGTACTCATGAAAAACCTCCTGAAGAGCTATGAGAGTGCCACTGAACGTGGCACTCGTATGAAGGATACTATTACCAAAAGTGTATGTGCTAGACGCTCTTTGATCGTGAAGAGAGGGTGAGCAGGTCAGTCACGCCCAGCATCTCCAGATAGGCTCGTGTCGCCTCTTCCGCTGCATGGTTCACCTGTTGCGGAGCATTCCGCTGCGTTTCAACTGCGACAAGCGTTCGTAGTGGTCGTGTCCCCGCTGGTTGAGCAATCAATGTGGCAATTGCGTCTGCCACTTCTTGAGGAGAGGGAGGTGTCGGCGTCATGAGATCAGCAAAGAAGCGAGGCACAAACTCACCCATCACGGTCGCATAGGGAGCGACGCGCTCTTGGTCTTCTGGTGCAGAGTTATTGGCAGAAATACTGGTGGGATAGGTGCCCGGTTCCACGATCACCGCGTCAATCCCCAATACCGCTAACTCATAGCGATACGACTCAGTAAGCCCTTCTAGGGCGAACTTCGTAGCTCCATACAACCCGACAAACGGAAAGGCGAGGCGACCAACGACGGAACCAATCTGAAGCAGTAATCCACTTCCTCGCGCTCGCATGTGCGGAAGGGCAGCACGGTTGACGCGAATGACCCCAAAGACATTGGTCTCGAATTGCTGTTGCACTTGTTCAAGCGTAAATGCTTCGAGAGGACCACTATAGGCGACGCCAGCGTTATTGACTACGACATCGAGACGACCTCCCGTTTGTACGACCTGTTCGATAGCTTTATGAACGGAGGTATCGTTGGTCACATCGAGTTCGACAACCTGTAATGCAAGATGTTCTTTCTCAGCAAGGGCATGCAGTTCATTCGTTGCACGTGTATTTCTACTCGTACTCGCACGAATGCCAGCAAAGACATGATGACCTTGACGCGCCAAAGTTTCGACCGTGAGATGCCCGAAGCCACTCGAACTGCCTGTGACAAGAATAGTTTGACTCATGAGAAAAATGCTCCTTGGAACTACTCGTTTCTTAGAAGAAACAGACATTCATTGCGGGTATATGCCCGCAATGGGATAAAAAGCGATGCACCTGCTTTTTTAATGAGAGTATATGCTCGCAATAAAAACAAAAAAACTAGTTGCTTACCAATTCAACTTCAGAAAGTAGGGAAGTGAGCAGTTCAAGACGCTCCTGCTTCAGCGTTGCAGTGACTTCTGTCTGCGCTCGCTCCCACAAAGGAAGAGCAAGGGCAAAGGCTTGCTGCCCTGCGTCTGTCACCTGGACTGCTTTCTCACGCCGATCCTCACCTGGTGCGAATGAAACAAAACCGCTTCGAGCAAGGACAGCAAGGTTTTTGCCCATTGTTGTGCGGTCCAGATCAATCAGGTGAGCAAGCTCTGTGATGCTCAGTGAGCCATGAAGCAGGAGTTCGCGCAACAATGAGAATTGCGTAATCTTCAATCCACTGGGAGCAAGAATACTATCGTAGAACTGTGTAAGAGAATGTGCTGCACGTCGCATATTCGTACAGGTACATGGATGTATCGCTTTCATAGTGAGAGTATATACTCTTAATTCTAACGTGTCAAGGGAAAAAATAGATGAGAGTGCGATTTATTTTTTGCAACGTATGCTCGTACATGTACTTTAGCAGACAATTCCCATTTTGTTATCGAACCTGCACTCCCGCAACCCAGATACTCCGAATGGCACGTGTAGCGGCAATGTCTTGGGTCGGATCTCCCTCAATGAGAAGCAGGTCCGCCCGACGACCTGCCTCAATGATCCCTCTATCCGCGAAACCAAAGAACGCAGCCGGGACGACCGTTGCAGAACGCAGTGCTTCCACCGGCGTTAGTCCAACCTCAACGAGCAAAAGTAATTCATCATGCAATGATTCCCCGTGCGGAATCGGTGCGGGAGAAGATGGTGAGGCATTTGCATCAGTCCCAGCCAGTATGGTGACTCCTGCCCGATGGAACGCTGACGTTGCTGCTTGAGCATGGGCATAATTGATGTCAGCTCCATGCGTCGGCAAACGATGTGCCAGACTCGCCACGGTACGCATCATGGTTAACGTCGGTACCGATACGATGCCCCGTGTTGCAAGAGCGTGCGCCAAATCGTCGTCAACATCTGCATCAACGGGAGCATGCGTGAGGATGTCCACTCCTGCATCGGTAGCAGTTCTAAGCGCGACTAAGGTGGTGACATGAGCAATCGCTTTGAGACCCGCTTGATGGGCGGCCTTGACTAGTGCGGCGATGGTGGCACCATCAAGGGCAGCAGTCCCCATTCTACGAGGATCCTCAACAATCACTTTAATATAG
>CAXUHG010000029.1:0-49267 GCA_964250805.1 uncultured Ktedonobacteraceae bacterium
CAAAGCCCAGATGAATCACGGCTTCGGCTTCTCGTGCTGCTTGTGTAAGAACATCCGTATCCTGAAGCGATCCCCGCACAGAAGTAACTCCTTGACTTTGCAGAGTTGCAGCAGCAGCCTCATTGTGCATGAGGCCAGCCACAGTATGACCATTGTGCTGCAAGCGCTCAACGACGACACTACCAATGAATCCATTTGCTCCCGTTAGAAAAACGTGCATTTTCCTTCGTTCCTTTCTTGTATATGAATGAGTAAGCAGTGTTGTGTGTCGCAATTTGACAGGAATCGCACAGGAAGGGGAGCAAGTTTTGTTCTCAAAAGAGGATACGCTCGTGTATGATTGAGAAGGCAACAAGTCATAGCTTTACCCCCGATCAAGATTTCATACAAATTACACAGCAAGCATACTCTCCGCTATATAACTTGTCAATCTTCCCTGGCATGCTCAGAGAAGGTATAGAATAACTGCAAGGGCTTGGTGAGCTACATGACATGGGCGAAGTCCTTGCCTCAACCGCACTATCTCTTTTTTTAGTTGACCGCCACCAACGTCTGCACAGGACAGGCACCACAAAAGCCGCGTTCGGCAATCTCCTCCTGCACACAGGTACACAGGTCGTCAAGCTCTATCGGAGAAACCTGTTGTGAGGCGAGAAGAAAGGGACGTATGCGCTGTATAAAGAGAGCGACCTGTTGTCGAAAGAGCATATTGTGAGCAGGGACAGCATGTGATATATCGAAATAGCGTGTATCATCGCGCAGAAAGGTATAGCCCAATGCACGGGTCCAATAGCGTAGACGCGACATGAGGCCAATCTGGGGCGAGAAGGCAGGAGTGAAAGCCAGACCAGCCCTCAGCATAGCACTGAGGATGAGCGAAGACAAATAATCGCACGCGTGACTACTGGTAAGCGGCAACTCCGCCTCCGTCAAAATAAGCACACCATTGCGCCTACACAAACGCGTAAGCATCTCTAAAAGCGGCGGAAATTGCGCCACTGAAACGGTGCCAGCCATGAAACGCACAGAAATCAGATCGAACGAGTGTGTATCAAACACCTCCTCAAGTCTATACATATCCTCCTCTAACAACATCACATTATCCAGGTCACGAGTCAACCCCTTCGCCTGCTCAATACAAAACCTGCTCGCATCAACCCCATACACCTGCATCCGCGGATAACCCTGCGCCAGCTCCCGCACCCACACCCCAACCCCACACCCAACAACAAGAACGCGGCGTATACGGGACGTATCAAACGTCGGAGGCAACGCCCCACCCATCCATGCGCTCAACGCACGATGCAACGTCAAATGGTGTGCAACATCATCCTCGGTCTCTCCCAACCGCAACAGCTTCGTTCTATGCTCGATCTGCGTCATTATGGCTTTGTCCTTTCTATCATTGAATATCATGAACGTAATCGGTAGGGACCGATTTATCGCGTCCTCGGTGGGGCTGGGGTGGGGGAACGCGTGGGCAACGATTCTGTGCGGTGACGCGTGCCCCACCGCCCCACCCCTGGACGCGATAAATCGGTCCCTACCATATCCTCAAACATGTGCCGATAAGGATTATAGCATTACAAACGATAAATTTCAACATCTATCGTCTCGAACTTAACTTTACATAAAATTATCGTTTTAATTAGAATGTTTTCATGAAAGAGTTAGACGAGTACCTTGCTATCCCTGGTCATGTTTCAGCAAAGAAGGCTGCTGAGATGCTTGGCGTTTCGGAAGACCGAATATACCAATTTACGAAGTCAGGGAGACTACCCAGCAGACGGGTATCAAGAATGCTCATGATACCCATAGAGGCGGTAGAACAATTTAGACGTTCCCCGACTGGACGCGCACGCACCCAACCACCTAAATGGCGGGTATACAGTCGTGGTATTAACCTGCTCGGCACAGAGATAAATGTATGCATCCGTCCTGGGCAAGAGGCGGCCCTACAGAAAAAGCTACGGGCGATGCTCAAAGCAGAGCGGCATCGGCTCACTGGCAGCGTGCAACGCTACATCTTCAAAGACAAAAAAGACCCCAACCTCCTCACCATCTGGCTCGTGTGGAAGGATAGCGAGATGCCCGACGAGGCCGTACAGCAACAAGAGATGGACGCCTTCAAAGCCGAGTTCGCCGATGTCCTCGACTGGGATACCGCTGTGGTGAGCGATAAAGAGGGGATTGTGTATACATAAAGCTCCGTTTTTGGTAATATACGTGGAGATACGTATTCCTATATAAAAGGAGGGTTCATGGATTACTCAATCGCGCTCTCACCCGACCTGGATATTCGCCCCGACGAGTTCGCCGAGGCATGGAACGCAACCGAACACGCTCAGGAAATCGCCCCCATTACGCTTACTCCCACCAAGAACGAAAGCTTTTTCGATGCGGCAACAACGGCAGTCATTATCAGCACCGCTACCACCATCGGTGTTGGTGTCGTAACGAACGCCATCTATGATGTATTGAAGTCCAGGTTGCCTAAGAAAGATAAGCCTCATAAGCATATTAAGATAACGCAACTCAAGCAGCCCGATGGCACAGAATTACTCGTTGTTGACGAGGAAGAGGAGTAACACACCTAAATGGAACAAGTCGAGCAAGGGGACCAGGGCGCCCGCAAGGAGAACGCCCCTCCCATACACGAATCCACACTACACCAGTCGTCGTGATATGGGAGGGGCGTTCCCCTTGCGGGCGCCCTTGCTTCACCACAGACCTCTTTTGGGGTTACGTTAACGCCTATGGGGGCAAGCCCTGTCATGGGAACAACATCGGGTTCTACGACTTCTAAATTACTCTGTACGTAGAAAGGGCAGACCTGTCATGACGACGATTACGATTCGTGAACGCACTGGTGAGAATGGCACAAACGCAACGGTGAGCTTTGACAATGGACCACAGTATGATATTACTGTGAGCGACCCGTTTTCTGAGCAGCAAGAGCAACAGTTAGAATGGTACTTCGAGGAACACCTTGTCTATCCCTTCAAAGATGAGGTCAAGGCCGAACATTGTGCCAGAAGCGTCACGGAATATGGCGAGATGTTGTTCAAACAGGTGTTTCTTGCCAATTCGGAGGTCTATCCTGAATACAAAGAGTGCGTGCGGAACGGATTGAATCATGTGCAGATCGAGATTGCTGGCTCGCCCTCATTTCACCGCTGGCACTGGGAGTCACTGAAAGACCCTAAGTTCGACAGGCCGTTGGTACTACAAGCGACGCTGGTACGTAAGAATTTGCAGCCGCAAAACACGAAGATTGTGTTACGTCCCTCGACCACGATCAACATTCTGGTTGTCACGGCGCGTCCCTCCGGCAAGGGTGACGTGGGCTACCGCACGATTTCGCGCCCGATGGTCGAGGCACTGCGCACCGCCAACGTGCCCGTACATATTGACATTCTGCGCCCCGGCACCTACAAGGCTCTCTACGAACACCTGCGCGAAACCACCGACAAGCACAATGTCGGCTACTATCACGTCGTTCACTTCGACCTGCACGGCGGCGTACTTTCCTACGAGCAGTACGAAAAAAGCGAAGAGGCGAAAATACAGGCAAATCCACAACTCTATAAAGATAGTGCGCGTTATGGTCGTCCCAAGATTGAGCGATACGAAGGCAAGAAGGCATTCCTGGCATTTGAGGATAGCGAGGACGACAAAGCCGACCTCGTAGAAGCGTCGGAGCTTGCAGGTCTGCTGGTAGAGCATGCCATTCCGATTAGCATTCTCAACGCCTGTCAATCTGGTAAGCAGGTAGGAGCAAGCGAAACGAGTCTTGGCAGCCGCTTGATAGAACACGGCGTACAGATGGTGCTGGCAATGGGCTATTCCGTCACGGTCAGTGCCGCCCGTTTGCTGATGGAAAACCTCTACAAGCAACTATTCGCCAAACACGATCTCGCAACCTCAATTCGCTTCGCACGGCAGGAACTCTACAACCATAAGCAGCGACAGGCGCACTTTCAATACAAAATTGACCTCGAAGACTGGCTGCTTCCCGTCGTCTACCAGAATCAGCCGCAACACTTGACCGTGCGCGAGTTCACACCAGAAGAGCAGGTCGCGTACTATACCCTCAAAGCACAACGTGACAGTGAGAAGCCACCCGAACCAACCTATGGCTTTGTCGGGCGCGATGTCGATATCCTGCAACTGGAGAAACGCCTGCTCACCAAACGCAACATCGTGCTGGTACGCGGCATGGGTGGTGCGGGCAAAACTACGCTACTGCAACACCTGCGAACATGGTGGCAGACAACAGGTCTGGTCGATCAAATCTTTTACTTTGGCTACGATGAAAGAACATGGAATCGCCAGCAAATTCTCGACGCCATCGCCCGTAAGCTCTTGACGCCCATCCAATACGCCAAATTTCAACCAATGCCGCTCGACGCACAACAATCCATGCTTACCCAGCGTCTCCGCTCCGAACGGCATCTACTCATCCTAGACAATCTCGAATCCATCACAGGTTCACCACTAGCGATACAAAACACGCTGCCACAGGACGAGCGCGACGCCCTGCACCGTTTCTTGATGGCACTGAAAGACGGCAAGACGCTCGTACTACTCGGCTCACGCAACGGCGAAGCCTGGCTCGCCAAGCACACCTTCGACGACAACATCCACGACCTCCCCGGCCTCGATGTTGAAGCCGCCTCCACGCTCGCCGACCTCATCCTCGCCCGTTACAACGTCACACAATACCGCACCGACCCCGACCTGCTCCACCTGCTCAAACTCCTCGACGGCTTCCCACTCGCCCTCGAAGTCATCCTCGCCAACCTCGCCAACCAGACACCCAAACAGATACTAGAAGCCCTACAAGCTGGTAACATCGACCTCGACAGAGGCGATACACAAAAGAAAACCGAAAGCATCATTCAATGCATCGACTACTCCTACCGTAACCTCTCACCAGAGGCACAACAGGAGTTGTTGTGCCTCGCGCCCTTCGCATCTGTTATACATACAGGCGTTATCGAACAATACATACAACAACTACAGCAACAATCAGCACTGGCAGATTTGCCCCTTAAACGCCTACCCGAAGTCATACAAGAGGCGCAAAACTGGGGGTTGCTGAGTCCTGATCCCGATGTTCCCGTATACCTACACTTGCAACCCACGTTGTCCTACTTCTTGCACAACCGCTTGAACGTACCAGAACAAGTAGCAATCAAGGAAGCAATAGAAACCGCCTTCCGTCAGCACTACGATGGCGTTGGTAATGCTCTCGATAATCTGCTCACATCGAAAGAGCCACAGGAACGATTGCTGGGGCAGGTACTCACGAAGCTGGAGTATGAAAATTTGATGGCGGCGTTGGACTTGTCGCTCAATGCTCAGGCGTCGATTCTCGACGTGTATCGGGCTTTAAATAATTACCTGGATACAACGCAAGACAACAAGCGTGGGCTAGCATTGGGAAAACAAACATTACAACGTTTGGAGCAGTATCCAGAAGAGAAACTGCAAGGAGAGTTCATTGATGAATTCTATGGAGCTATAGATAATGTTGCAATGCGGCAACTTTTGTTGAAGCAATTTGCAGAGTCAGAGGCGTCGTATAAAAAAGCGTTAGCTACCTTGATGCTAAATACAAAATACGATGAGAAAACCACCAAGCGGCGTAGTGCTTCTATCCATCATCAGTTAGGCATCGTGGCGCAAGAGCAACGCCAGTGGGACCAAGCCGAGAACTACTTCCAACAAGCCTTAAAAATTAAGATTGAGTTCGAGGATCGCTATAGTCAGGCCAGCACCTATCATCAGTTAGGCATCGTGGCGCAAGAGCAACGCCAATGGAACCAAGCCGAACACTACTATCAACAAGCCCTCCACATCAAAATCGAGTTTGGAGACCGCTATAGTCAGGCTAGCACCTATGGTCAACTGGGGCTTCTAGCAGAAGAGCAGCACCAATGGCAGCAAGCACAAAGTTACTTCTTGAAGGCACTAGAAACGTTTATAGCCTATGACGACGCGTATAGTAGTGGAGTTGTTCTGAGAGGTCTTGCGCGTTTGTGGCGACAGGCGAATGAAGATGGGCAGATTGTGGATGGGGTGGTGGATATTGTTGGTTGGACGAGTGAGAAGGTGGTGAAATGGTTTCGTGGGGATTTAGAGGCGGTGGAAGAGGAGAAGGGGTTGGGTTTTTGATGGCGAGGGAGGGTTGGGGATGGTATCAATGCTCTAAAACGGTATCGATGGGGACGTGGGCGTCCGTTGACTGACTTTTAAATAGCCCTGGCACTCTTCGATGTTGCTTGTAAAGCATGGATGAAAATGCTAGAATGTGTCCTATCTTCATCTTGTTAGCATAAGAAGGCTCTTAGATTGAGGAAGGAGAGAAACAAATCTTTGATTACGCTCATTGAATTGGACGGCTTCAAGACATTCCAGGACTTCAAATTAGAACTGTCTCCTTTCCAGGTAATAGTCGGGCCTAATGGTGCAGGAAAAAGCAATCTTTTTGATGCACTGCATCTACTAACACGTCTTGTAGACACTGATTTACGCTCAGCATTTCAAGAACTACGCGGCAATGCCGCCGAGCTATTTTCAACGTTCTCGAATGGGCATTCAGTAAAGAGGATGCGCCTTGCCGTTGAAATGCTTGTTGACCGGAGTATACAAGATAGTTGGGGTGCAAAAGCTGAGCTAAAATATACTCGTATGAGATACGAGTTAGAAATATCTCGTCGTACAGATGAACAAGATTTGGAAAGATTGTATGTGACACGAGAGTCCTTAAAAGCGATACCGCGTAATGAGGACCAGTGGTCTAAAAAGCAAGGACTTTCAACTCAAAACATTTGGCTCCCTAAACTTACCGGAGGTAGAACACATTTTATCTCTACCGATAATGCACCATTAGGACAAAATACAATTCACCTTCATCAAGATGGACATGGAGGGCGTAAATCATCAGTTGCCGACAAGATTGAGCGCACTGTTCTCAGTGGTGCAACGAGCACAGAATTCCCACATGCTTTTGCAGCACGAGAAGAAATAAGAACATGGAAATTTCTACAACTCAATCCAGAGGTGCTTCGCTACCCTAGTTCGATGTTGGCAACACCTATGCTTTCAGCTGATGGGCAAAACTTAGCGACTACCCTTGCACGCATGCGAGCAGAGGACCCCTACATTCTTAACGACGTATCGAGTGATCTCGCGGCACTAGTTCCTGGTATACTTAAAATAGACATAGATACAGATTCAGCGCGTAACCAGTACGTTGTCAAGGCAACAACACAGGATCAAGCTCACTTCTCGTCGCGCGTACTTTCGGATGGCACTCTTCGCATGTTAGCACTGGCAACACTAAAAAATGACCCACAACATAGAGGAGTGCTTTGTTTTGAAGAGCCAGAAAATGGCGTACATCCTTTTCGATTAGAGAACATTGCACATTTGCTACGCGAGTTAGCTACAAATTTCCAGGATGAGCAACAAGTGGACGCTCCTCTAAGACAGCTTCTTGTCAACACACATTCACCAGTTTTCATTAGCCAGCCCGATATTAGAAAAGCACTCCTTTTCGCATATATGGTCACTCGTGTAGTACCTCATAGCAAAGAGACACCACCGCAACGAGTCACTAGAATAGTGCAGGTAGTAGGTCCTTATACTCAACTGAAGTTGAAAGACATTGACGTAAGTAAGGAAGAGGAAAGCTACACAATTGACCAAATAAAGAAATACCTCAATAGCGAGCAACTTAAAGCAACTATAGATGATTTCACCGAAAGCTAGAGAATGATGGAGGTTTTGGTACTAGCATTATATGCGGAGGGTTCATCTGACACACGTTTTTTACCTCCAATTATTCAAAGAACAGCCGAAAATATCATAAATCTCTATGGAGAAAGAATAGTAGACGTATCAGACCCAATAGTGATACCTAAAAAACAAGGTAGGCAAGAAGATTGCATTCTACAGGCGTCGAAAGAGGCAAGCGACTACCATGCGCTTATTGTCCATGCAGATGCAGATAATAGAACTGCCGAGAGAGCGTTGCGAGAACGTATTCAGCCTGGATTCGACTTAGTGAAAAATTGTACAAACGGAGTATGTAAAGATTTAGTACCACTCATACCAGTGCAAATGATCGAAGCGTGGATGTTAGCAGACGTTGGAACTCTCTGTGAAGTTGTCGGCACAAGTATAAACCCTAGAGATGTTGGTTTGCCTGGAAGGGCTGCACTTGTTGAGCAATACGCAAACCCCAAGAACGTACTAAATGAATTTATGCGCCAAGTGAATAATACACGACCACATCGCCGCCGACAAATAGATATTACGACCAGATATGATCCCCTAGCACGTCAGATTGATCTTGACATGCTAGCTACCGTTCCTTCCTTCAAGATGTTCGTAGATAATCTGGCGCAGACGTTAGCCAAACTTCACTTCATACCTCGTGATTCTATCCCTATATATCATAAAGCATAAGAGGCTGAGGGAAAAAATAATGCAAAAGCGTTTACATAGCCGTGAGTTTAAGTTAGAGGTTGTGCGCCAGATTGAAAGCGGACAAAAACAGGCTATCGAGGTATGCAAAGAATACGATTTAGACCAAAGTGTGGTGTCGCGCTGGAGGAAAGAATATCGAAAATGGGGTGAGGAATTTGCATTCTTGCCGAGAGAAGAGACATTGACGCAAGAGTCGCTTGAAAGAAGACGAGCATGGGATAGAGACTATTATCAACGCCACAAAGCGGAACGGCAAGCGGCTAACTATGGAAGACGGGTCAAGTTGTATGAGTATTTGCAACAAGTCAAGGAGCAGGCAAGTTGCGCTCATTGCGACGAAAATCATCCCGCCACATTGCAATTTCATCATCGTGACCCTTCGCAAAAAGAGTTTAATATTAGCGCGTTCGTGGCAGGACAATGGGGCGGTATAGACAAGCTCAAACAGGAAATAGAGAAGTGCGATATTATCTGTGCGAACTGCCACCTGAAATATCACTATGAACATGACCACAAGCAATCACATATTGCTCTTACATATATCAATGGGCAATTAGAACAAATCGGGCGTGAGATAGAGCAAGAAAATTAATTTTGAGAGTGTGAGATGTATGGATATTTTTCGACCTACCCCAAAGGAAAAAGGTATAAAGGGAAGTGCTGGTGCAGAAAGCGAGGCAGTAATTGCAGCCTCGCTGATTCAGGCAGGCTACACTGTGCTAACACCCAATGGCTACATGCATCGTTATGATTTGGTTATTGAGGACGCTGAGGGACGATTCTGGAAAGTACAATGTAAGACAGCATGGCTTTCAAAGGACAAAGCAACGCTGAAGTTTAACGGCTTTAGTATATTGTATAAGGGGCAAAAGGGAAGGAAAGAGACAAGAAGGATGAGCTATGCAAATGATGTAGACTATTTTGCAGTGTATAGCCCTGATCTACGAAAGATTTATCTTATGCCTATTGCACATGTGAAAGATACAGAAAACAGCTTACGATTAGTAGCAACGAAAAATAACCAGGAAATGCACGTTAAATGGGCAGCAGACTATGAGTTATAAAGGATATGGAAACGCGCCCGGCAGGACTTGAACCCGCAACCACTCAATCCGAAGTCGAGTGCTCTATCCATTGAGCTACAAGCGCATAAAAGCATGTTAGCAGAATACGGGGGAGATGTCAATGATTTTATCTCTCATTTCATTCCTTGCTCATCCCTCCAACCGCTCCTCCTCCAGATCGAGTTCGCGCTCGATGCGGCGTAGCACCTCGTCGTTGATCTCGCCTCGGTTGCGTAGATCGACAACGGCGTCTTGCTCGGCTTTGAGCGTCTCTCGTTGCAGGTTGAGGTAGGCGTCATGCTTGTTGACGATGCGCTCGTCCGCTGTGCCATCGGCAATGGCGGCGGTGCTTTTGGCTCGTGCCTCGTAGTGGGCACGGAGATGCTCGGCGGCACTTTTCGTTGCCTCGTCTTCTTGCTCCATCAGTTCGTCGATGCGAGCAAGGGCGGCATCGGCTGCAGTCTGGCGTGCCTTCACCTCCTCGCGTTTGGCCTCGCCGTCGTCTTTCAGCTTGAGGCCACGAATCAGGAACGGTAGACTGAGACCCTGTAGGACAAGTGTGGCAAGGATGACGCAAAAGGTGAGGTAGATAATTAAGGCACGCGCAGGAAATGCAGCCCCATTTTGAATGGTTAAGGGCAGAGCGAGGGCGGCGGCAAGCGAGACCACACCACGCATCCCCGTCCACCCAATCACGACTACAGTACGCCAATTGGGATAAGCATCACGCTCCCGCAGACGACGACTGAAAAAGCGTGGCAAATAGGTACCTGGAAATACCCATAGGAAACGTATTACTATCGTCGCAACACTGACAATAACCGCGTATAGAAGAAGATTGGGTAGCGAGCGATACGCGGCATTGCCACTCTCATTAAGCCTATCCAGTACACTCCGCAGTTGGAGGCCGATGAGGATAAACACGAGGCCGTTGAATAGAAAGGCGAGCGTTTCCCAGACTGCGATTGTCTGCTCGCGAGTCTGTGCTGAGAAGAGAATATGCGAACGCCGCGTCAGATAGAGACCAGCAGCGACGACAGCCAATACAGAAGAGACGTGTATCGCATCAGCAATCAAATAGATGGCGAACGGCGTCACCATCGTAATCGTGATCTCTAGCGGAGTGTTATTCATGCGACGATGAATCTGCAAGACACACCAGCCAGCCGCAAGTCCAACAGCGATGCCGCCGACGCTCACCAGCACAAATTGTAAACTCGCTAATGCAAGCGAAAAGGTGCCGTAGACAACAGCAGCCACCGCGAACTGGTATGCCACCAGACCAGAGGAATCGTTGACCAGACTTTCCCCCTCCACGACGGTCACAATACGATGCGGCACGCCCAATCGTTGTGCAATCGAAGTCGCCGCCACCGAGTCGGTAGGCGAGATAATGGCACCCAGCACAAAGGCAGCGGCCCACGGCATCCCAGGAATAACCATATGAGCCACTGCTGCAATCACAACCGTCGTCATCAATACAAGACCGATAGCCAGCAACGAAATAGGACGAATATTCGCGCGAAAGTCGCGCCACGAGGTTGTCCATGCCGATGAATAAAGCAACGGTGGTAGAAAGAGCAAAAACACAAGATTGGGGTCAAGCGTTATGCTCGGCAAGCCAGGAACAAAGCCCAATAGCAAACCACCCAGCACCAACAAAATAGGATAAGGTATATTTAGCCGAGGTGCTACTACCGCCAGCGCAACCACAACCAGCAACAAAATCAACACCAGCACAATAGTCGTATGAATGGAAGGTGGTGGTTCAGCAGCGGCAATCCCATAGAGTGTAAGCAAAGCAAGCATATATTCCCTCGTACAAACGTCTCAAGCGACCAGCAATGTACGTTTATCTTACAACGATTAAGATGCGAAGGGAATAGGAACAAACATCATTTTGTTTGACACAGTAGCACAGAGCTATTTCAAACATAGTAGCTAACCAAAATATAGAAGAGGTTTTCCTAGTATTATGGCAACAACAATTCCAGCAGAGTTTCACGATCTTTTAGAGTCGAAGGCATTGGCACATATCGCAACGGTCGGTCCTAAGGGCGAGCCACAGAACAATCCAGTGTGGTTCGATTGGGATGGCTCACATATTCTGTTCAGTCAGACCAAGGGGCGTCAGAAGTTTCACAACCTTCAGCGTGAACCACGCGTCGCCATCTCAATTGTCGATCCAGCCAATCCATACCGCTACCTTGAAGTTCGCGGCAAGGTTGTACGCGTCGATGAGGACCCCGACAAGCAGTTCATCAACAAAATGGCGAAAAAGTACCTCGATCAGGATGTCTACCCCTACAATCAGCCCGGTGACGAGCGTGTAGTTCTCGTCGTGGAACCCGAAAAGGTTCCAGGTCGTTAATCAATAACATAGAAAAAATTGGCACATGCGAGCTAGCTCGCATGTGCCAATTTTTTCTATGTTATTGAACAAGTTCCCCACGCAACACCGTCACGGCTTGCCCACCGAGCAGCACGCGGTCTCCCTGAATTTGCACGCGCACAACGCCACCACGCGCCGAAGCTTGATAGCCAACCATTGTATCCTTACCAAGCTTCTCGCTCCAATAGGGGGCGAGACAGGTATGCGCTGAACCTGTTACAGGGTCTTCGTTCACTCCAACTCGCGGTCCGAAGAAGCGCGACACAAAATCGTAGCCCTCTGTATCAGCACGACTGGTGACGATTACGCCGCGTACAGGTAACGAAGCGAGCAGCGAAAAATTCGGGCGCATATTGCGCACAACATCCTCCGAATCCACCTCAACTAGGTAGTCGAAATCGTTCAGGCCGATATACTGCGCTGGCACGCCGAGAGCCTGTAGCAAATGGGCAGGCTCCTCTACCTCTTGCGCGGCCTTTACCGGAAAGTTTAGCTCGATCTCATCGCCGCGCTGATCAGCCGTTAGCAGGCCGCTACGTGTAGAAAAACGCGCCTGTGTGCCCGCTGGCAACTGCCCCGTTTCCCATAGCACATGAGCACTGGCAAGCGTGGCGTGTCCGCAGAGATCGACCTCGACCAGCGGCGTGAACCAGCGCAAGTTATAGCCATCATCCTGCTTCACAAGAAACGCGGTCTCGGCAAGATTCATCTCTTGCGCCACCTGCTGCATCCACTGCTCATCGCGTGGCTCTGCCAGCACACAAACGGCAGCAGGATTACCCGCGAACGGTTTGTTGGTAAAAGCATCAACCTGTATGATTGATTGTGACATTGTGTATGTATCCTTTCCTAAATATAGCTCATCCATCATTTCGTAGGGACCAGATTTATCGCGTCCGCCGCTCAATTCATTGAGCGAAATCCTACGCTCATTGACATGAGGACGCACACATTGCTTCGCTCGTGCGCGGGGCGTGATAAATCAGGCCCCTACATTCCCTCGGTTCTTGGTGGATGCACCAATCATATGCGATAAATCGCGCGACGGACGCGATAAATCGGTCCCTACCATTGTATGGCTTCTTAAAAATCACCCTCAGCAACCTGCAACACTGTCAACCCCAGGCTTCTCCACAATTCTACCACCTGATTGCGGTCATCCAGAACGAACTTGATGTTGTAGCGTCCCTGCATATGCTGCTCGTATATCTCACGTTTGATAATCGCGTCTTTGCGAAAATCGCCTTCGACGCGCATATAGAGGGCATTATACTGAATGCTATGCTTATCTAGCCAGCGTTCGGTCTGCGGTCGATGTTGATCACTGCGTCCCGACGCGAGCAAAATGGTATAGCCAGCCAGAAAGTACGTTTTCAGAATGTCGGCGACAGGCTCATTCACAATATCCTCTTCACATCTTGCGGCGTCATACGGATTGCGTCCATTGAGCAGCGCAAGCGTGCCATCGAGATCGCAGATGAGTGCCGTTGGTAGCGCGGGATCGAACTCTAGCACAGGCGGCTTGGGCTGCAAAAAGTCGCGGTACATCTGCCGTATCACTTTTTCGCCTACGTAGTTCGGACGCTTGCTATCACGCTGAATGCACGTCTCGACATCGACATGCGTAAAGTCTTTAATCTCAATGGTTGCTAAATCGCCAACAAGAGCGCGAATATCTTGCTCATGCATCGGATGAAGATTGGTGTCGTCAACTATCGGACTATACCCATTATGTAATGCAGCGAGAATTAGCGCGTTACGAGCCTCGCGGATAAACTCCTCACGCTGCTTGCTATGCTTGCCATTATCCAGCATCAGCCGCAATTTATCCTTACTGATAATCTTATACTTGCCAGGATATTTCTCCAACTGTTCCGCACACCACGTACTTTTCCCACTGGCGGGTAAGCCTTTCATAATCACGCACGTCAGTTTGTCCAACTTAGTTTTCCTCGTCTACAACAAAGGGGCGTGATGCCTCTGGATACAGCAGTCGCCAGATCATGTCGCGGTAATTCTTATTATCGAGCATGGCGAACACAATGCCAGGGTACTTCTCTTTCGTGACAATTCTCGCCTGCTCCTTACGCGTCGGCAACTGCTCAACACGCCCCACAACCTCTCGACACTGTGTCTCAATCGCTGCGAAGCGTTGCAACAAATCGTCGCGCGTCTGCCTTACCCAGGCGAAAAACTCGTCCGGCACATTCTCTAACAACGGCTCTAACGGTTGATTGTCGCGTAACAACTCCCAGATAATACGAGCATTCACACGCGTAATGATATGGTGCAGGCGTACATATTCCGTGAACTTGAGTTTCAAGCGTAGCCCACTCTCGAAGCGAATCACAAAGCCCTCAGCATTGTCGCGCTCCAACGCCCGTAACGCCTGAATATCACTCACACTCTCGAAGCGTTTCACCACAGGAAAAGGCCACGCATCCCGCCAGATATCGCGCTCCTGTCCAGTCTCCGTCTCGATCACTGCCAGCAAAACCAAATCTTCCTGCCGCCCATAGTCCACAATGATACGATTCTGCGGATAAATGATCTCGAAGAGATAGGTATAGGCGGGCAAAAACTGAAAATCGCTATAACGCGTCTGCAACATAACATTCGCCCGTACCGCCTGCTCGCTCGTAAAACTGCCACGCGTAGCAATTTGCGCCTTCCCATCGACGAAGAACAAAATTCCCAAACTGCCGTCCATTTTCTCCGTCACAGTAAACGGCTCTAGCGGCAACTGCCCTGTATACTCCTCGTAATTGAAAAACTTCTCGAACGCTCGCGCCACCACCGTCCCCTCGGTATCAGTAATCAGGCCGCGACACATCAGCGTCTCCTGCGTCCAAAAGCGTTCAAACTGCGTCTTAGGCGTATAATTCCAGATCACCAGCTTCGCCGTAGGATGAGGACGCGCCGTGAGATAGCCATCGTTTACAAGCTGCTGCAACACATTGATATTGACCTGCACGCGATCCTCCTTCGTGGTATATAGGTTAATTTTGTTCAGGGATGAGTATAACATGGTAGGCTTATTTTGTCATGTTGTCTCCATGTAGCCAATTACACAAGTTGACAAAATGGATTAGTTTCGTTACGATTTAGGTACCAAATTGCGTAACGAAAAAGAATAACGAAAGGGTAGGCCAATCATGGCAGTACAAAGACATGAGTTTGATAGTAACGATCAACATGATCAAAAGCAAGCAAAGCGATCAAGGATCACCTTTGATGTTACCCCCGAATTACGTAGGCGTATAAAAGTAGCTGCAGCACAACAGAATGCATCAATTGGTGAGTATCTCGGACACATTATTGAGGAGGCTGTCCCCGAAGAGATAGCGAAACCAGAACAACAGCGGCGTCCTATAACACGCAAATCTTCAGAAAAATTGCGGACAATACGCGAAGAATTATTAGCAGACCATAATGGCGAACCATTCGAGGATTCGACAGAAACAATCAGGCAAATGCGCGAAAATAGGGCACGCTATCTGGAAGAAACTCAAGAAGAGGATAGAGAAAGATAAATATGAAGAATGTTGTCGTTGATTCGAGCGTTGCTGTTAAATGGATTTTGAATGAACTAGACTCTCATATTGCTGAGAAGTTGCTTGATGAATGGATTGATAAAGAAACAATTGTTTTAGCACCAACTCTCCTTGTGTACGAAATCACAAATGTTATTTATAAAAATGTGCAAAAAGGAAACATCACATTAGATAAAGCGAAAAAAGCACTTACCAATTTTTCTGAGATAGAGATTACGTTCACAAACTTGCAAGAAAGCAGTTTCAGTCATAGAGCAGCAGAACTGGCTTATCGCTTTGACTTGCCAGCAACATATGACGCTTATTTTCTCGTACTGGCAGAATATGAAAATTGTGAGCTATGGACAGCTGATGCACGTTTATGGAAAGCAGTAAAGGGAGAACTCTCCTGGGTACGCTTACTGAGAAATTATCGTGCATCTAGCAGAAAATCTCTATAGTCCATATGACAATTCATATGACAGGAGCAGAGCCGCTGTCACTATATAGATGCACAAGCGGTAAAAACGATGTATAGTAGTGACAGAGCTTGCCCCTGTCATGCTAAAACTTAATAGCCTGATTTCCAATTCCCACCAATAGTCATACACCCATTTCTATGCTATCATAGACCCATCGACCACAGCACATGAAGAGAGGGCTAGCGGGCATGACGACTCATTCTCAGGAACCATTGAAACTATTCTACTGTTATGCTCATGAAGATAAAACACTCCGTGACGAACTCGACGTGCATTTGAGCGGCATGAAACGACTGAATCTCATTCAGGTCTGGTATGACCGCGAAATTCTCGCAGGCACCAATTGGGAACAAGAGATCGACAAGCATCTAGGCACAGCAGATATCGTTCTCTTGTTAGTGAGCGCACGTTTTCTCGCCTCAGACTACTGCTATGGTATCGAGATGCAAAAAGCACTACAACGTGATGCAGCAGGAACCGCTCGCGTCGTCCCCATTCTCCTGCGCCCCGTTGACTGGGAGGATGCTCCATTCAGCCACCTGCAAATCCTGCCAACAGGTGCGAAACCTGTCACTCGCTGGAATGATCACAATGATGCGTTTGAGGATGTTGCTAAAGAGCTTCGCAAAGTCGTCAGAGCATTGCAAGCTCGGGCTAAAACAAAAGAGGAGTGGTTTGATGAAGCATATGCACTTAATGAGCTAGGTAACTATAATGAGGCTCTCATTAGCTGTAACTATGCCATTCAACTCGATCACAACTACGCACTTGCCTACCACGAAAAGAGCTATACATTGAATGAACTTAAAAGATATAACGAAGCTTTGGTTGCTTGTGATCGAGCTATCCAACTTAATCCCAACTATGCATCTACCTACAATGTTAAGGGAAGCACGCTCAGAAATCTCAAACGATTTGATGAGGCTCTGATTGTCTATGAACAGGTAAATCAACTTGACCCCAACGATGCGGTTGCCTACTATAATAAAGGCTATGTGCTTAATGAACTTGGAAGACATGACGAGGCTCTCGTTGCTTGTGACCAAAGCCTCCAACTTAAATCCGACTACGCACCTGCCCATAACGAAAAGGGCTATACGCTTGATGAACTTGGAAGATATGACGAGGCTCTCGTTGCCTACAACCAAGCTATCCAACTCAACCCTGATTATGTAACTGCCTACAATAACAGAGGAACTGCTCTCAAAAATCTCAAGCGTTATAACGAGGCCCTCGTTGCCTACAACCAAGCTATCCAACTCAACCCCAACTATGCATTAGCCTACTTTAACAAGGGCGTTACACTTGAAAACCTAAATAGAAACGAAGAAGCTCAAGTCGCTTTTGCAAAAGCCAAAGAGTTAGGCTACTCAGAAAAGGCTATGTTATAGAATGTATGATTAACAAAAGAGGCATGACAGGGGCTATATTACCCTTCATGCCGCTTACGCGCCTATAGTAGTGACAGGGCTTGCCCCTGTCATGCCCACTGCTCCGTTATACCACCACCAACCCTGTGATATAATACCCCCAAACACATACACACCCAACCCTTATACCACCTTCACTTGGATGGAAGAGATTGCAGAGGCTTGCCACATGAGTAGATTTCTCGATGCACTTTCCCAGCGTGTTCTTATTTATGATGGCGCGATGGGCACGAATATACAACAATACCAGTTGACCGCAGAGGATTATGGCGGTCAGGCTACGGAGGGATGCAATGAGTATCTTGTCCTCACGAAGCCCTCTGTGATCGAGGAAATTCATGAGGGCTTCCTCGCAGTTGGTTGCGATATTATCGAGTCGGATTCGTTTACCGCCAGTCGCCTCAAATTGGATGAATACGGCATCGGGCATCTCACACATGAGGTTAATCTTACTGCTGCACGATTAGCACGTCGCCTCGCCGACGAATATAGCACACCCGAACAACCGCGCTTCGTCGCTGGCTCCGTTGGGCCAACGGGCATGTTGCCCTCGTCCGATGACCCGACGTTGAGCAATATCACGTATCAGCAACTCGTCGCTATCTTCCGCGAACAGTCGGTGGCACTGCTCGAAGGCGACATCGACGTGTTCCTGATCGAGACAAGCCAGGATATCTTAGAGGTTCGCGCCGCTATTACTGGTATGCGACAGGCGATGCAGGAGGTTGGGCGTAGCGTACCGATTCAAGCGCAGGTGTCGCTCGATACGAGTGGACGTATGCTGCTGGGCACGGATATCGCGGCGGTGATGAATACGCTGGTTGCGCTACGAGTCGATATCGTCGGCCTCAACTGCTCGACTGGTCCCGATTATATGCGCGAACCTGTGCGCTACCTCGCGGAAAACTGTCCGCTACCCATCTCGACCATTCCGAACGCGGGTATTCCCCTGAACGTCAACGGACTCGCGGTCTACCCGACGGAGCCGGAGGCGATGGCGACGGCTCTACGCGACTTCATCACGGAGTTCGGCGTCAACATCGTTGGTGGCTGCTGTGGCAATAGTCACGAACACCTACGCGCCATCGTCGAGGCATGCCGATCTGTACAACGCCATGCGCGCCCCATTGCCGACAACAATTTCACGCACAAGGATTTCAAGTCCATCACGCCCTCGTTTGTCACCAGCGGCATTCGTGCGACCTCGCTCACACAGGACCCACCACCGATGCTGGTCGGTGAGCGCGTCAATGCACAGGGTAGCCGCAAAGCCAAGCAAGCACTGCTGAATGAAGACTACGATACGATACTTGGTATTGCGCGTGAGCAGGTCGAGGGTGGAGCGCACACATTAGATGTGCAGGTTGCCTTGACCGAGCGTACCGACGAACCGGAACAGATGGCGAGAGTCGTCAAGAAGCTCTCAATGGGTATCGAGGCTCCACTTGAAATCGACAGCACCGAGGCCAATGTCATTCAAGCCGCCTTAGAGGTGTATCCAGGACGCGCGATTATCAACTCCGTCAATATGGAGACGGGACGCCCTAAGATCGACAGCGTTCTCCCAATGGCTCTTGAACACGGCTCGGCGGTTGTCGCTTTGACCATTGACGAGGTAGGCATGGGCAAGACCACGCAACGCAAGGTCGATATCGCCCATGCAATCTACGATATCTGTGTTTCCGAGTACGGGCTGGCACCTAATGCGCTCATCTTCGATGCGCTCACCTTTCCAGTAACAACGGGACAAGAGGAGCTACAAACGGCTGGTATCGAGACGCTGGATGCCCTTAAACGCATCAAGCAAGAGTTACCGGGAGTGCTAACTATCCTAGGAGTAAGCAACATCTCGTTTGGCCTCAAGCAGCATGCACGCGCCGTTTTGAATAGCGTCTTTCTGTATCACGCGGTCAAGGCTGGCCTCGACCTCGCCATCGTCAACCCGACACATATCACACCCTATGCCGAGCTTGACACGGAACAACGCCAGCTTGCTGACGACCTGATCTTCAACCGACCCGACGCCCTACCGCGCTACATCGCCTACTATGAAGAGCATGGTCCACAACAAAACAACGATAACGCCAAGGCCGACCCAACCGAAGGCATGAACGTTGCCGAGCGCATTCACTGGCAAATTCTGCATCGCCGCAAAGAGGGCATCGAGCCGCTCGTAGACGAGATTATCCAGGAACGCGCCGAGAGCGAGTCCATCAAGACAAGCGAGTCGGCGGTGAACGTCCTCAACACAGTGCTGCTCCCTGCCATGAAGGATGTTGGCGACCGCTTCGGTGCTGGTGAACTCATTCTACCGTTCGTGCTACAATCTGCTGAGGTTATGAAACGCGCCGTTGCCCATCTCGAAGGCTACCTTGAGAAAGTGGAAGGCTATACGAAGGGCAAAGTCGTACTGGCAACGGTCTTCGGTGATGTACATGATATCGGCAAAAACCTGGTCAATACGATTTTGAGCAATAACGGCTATACCGTCTACGATCTCGGTAAGCAGGTTCCGCTCAACACGATTATCGACAAGGCGATTGAGGTTCAGGCCGACGCAATTGGCCTCTCTGCTCTGCTCGTTAGCACGTCGAAACAGATGCCACTATGTGTCAAAGAACTGCACAAGCGTGGCCTCAACTTCCCTATTATTGTAGGTGGGGCCGCTATCAATCGCTCCTACGGGCGTCGCATTCTCTTCGTCGATGAGCAAACGGCAGATGCTACGCCTGTCGCGTATGACCCAGGTGTGTTTTATGCCAAAGACGCCTTCGAGGGGCTAGATATCGTTGACAAGCTCACCAATCCGCGCATAGATCGCGGTACCTTTGTGCAACACATCAAAGACGAGGCACTTTCTGAGCGACAAAAGAAGGCCACGAAAACGGGCACAGAGCAACCAGTCGAGCGTGCCAATGCAGAGACGCCTTCAACCAGCATCGTACCCGCCCTCACAATCCCAACACCGCCGTTCTGGGGACCACGCGTACTGGAACGCATCGGCTTGGAAGATGTCGCGGAATGTATGGATCTCAACACGTTGTACCGCCTACATTGGGGCGGCAAGGCGCATGGAGCCGAGTTCGAGCGTTTGGTTACAGAAGACTTTCGTCCACGTTTAGAGCGTATGATGCGTGAAGCTCGCCAGCAACGCTACCTGCAACCAAAGGCCGTATACGGCTACTTCCCCTGTCAATCAAGCGGCAACGAACTGATTGTCTACGATTATAAGGAATTGCAACGAAGTGGCAATAAACGCGAAACAACACGTTTCCGCTTCCCACGCCAGGACGAGCGCGAACGCCTCTGCCTCGCCGACTACTTCACCTCAGTCGAGAGCGGCAAAATTGATGCCGTCGCGTTGCAAGTGGTCACGATGGGTCAGCCTGCCAGTGCAGCGATTGACAGGTTACAGCAGGCGGGCAACTACTCCGAAGCCTACTTCGTGCATGGTCTCGCCGTCGAAATGGCGGAGGGACTCGCCGAATACACCAACCGCACCATGCGTCATGAGCTAGCAATTGGCGAGGATCGAGGACGCCGCTATAGCTGGGGCTATCCCGCGATTCCCGACCTGAATGATCACGAAAAAGTCTTCGCGCTACTGCCCGTCACCGACGCTATAGGTGTCTCTCTCACCGAGGCGTGTCAACTCGTGCCAGAACAATCGACAGCAGCGATTGTGGTGCATCACCAGCAAGCATCATACTTCGCCGTGCGAACGGCGGCAGCAGCACAGGTTTCGTAGGGACTAGATTTATCGCGTCCGTTGCTCAATTTATTGAGCGAGATTCTTGTCAGCCGCTTGGAGGCAGGGAGACCGCAAGGGTCTCCCCTACATCTTCGCCACCGCTACGTGTAGGGGAGACCCTTGCGGTCTCCCTACACGATACCGGGATTATTTTGTTAAGGTTCATAATCGCACAATGGACGTGATAAATAAGGGATGTGAAAATCTATGTTCATGAAAGATACAATATGATCTTTCCCAAAGATCGCGACCCTCGCTTCATCACCATCCGCCGAGGTGGGACGCTCACTGATTCAGACCATCACCTTCTCGCCTTGTGGGCAGCCGCATGCGCGGAACACGTCCTGCACCTCTTCGAGTCGGCGAAGCCTTCGGATTCGAGGCCACGTCACGCAATTGAGCAGGCTCGGACATGGGCACGCAGCGAGATTACGATGTCTCAGGCTCGCGCGGCGGGTGGTCATGCGATGGGGGCAGCTAGGGACCTAAGCGGAGCGGCACGGTATGGCGCGTATGCTGCTGGTCAAGCGGCGGTGGTCGCGCACGTTGCCGCGCACGAACTCGGTGCCGCAGCTTATGCCATCAAAGCCGCGCGTGCGGCTGCGCCTGAAGGCGAGGGCGAGAGTATCGCTCGGCTCGAATGCCGCTGGCAACGCGACCAACTGCCGGATGCGATTCGCGATCTTGTCTTGGACGATCAGAGGTTGCGAAACGACATCTGCTGGTCGGTATTCGATTGCTAATGTTCATGTGTCAGTTTTTCGTAGGAATTAGATGTATCGCGTACGTTGCTCAATTTATTGAGCGAGATCATAGTTAACACTGTCTATAAGACATCTCAACATGATCTCGCGTGATAAATCACGCAGATGAAGGTTGACTATGTACTACGAAAAAACATTGAGCCAAGGCTGAATTATTACAAATACAAAACCTAGTTCCCATCTTCAGCAAGGTATGTTATACTCCCTACATAAATTGGAAAGATAACACCATATATGTTGGAGAAAATTGTGAACCATCGTTTTAGAAAGCAGTTCTGTCGTTACGTTCATAGAGGCAGCGTAGAGTAGTTCAGCCCTCTATGAACGTAACTTCGGCGTGCTGTGACCTCCAACAGAAACCTCTGTTTTCCTCCACGTCTCCCCTGTCTGAGCTACACATACATTCTATATATGTTCAGATTCCTATACCCTACACTATTCAGAGGAGATACACCTATGTCAACCAAGAAACCTATATACCTATATAACACGCTGACACGTAGCAAAGACCTGTTCACGCCGCTCAACCCGGACCGCATCGGCATGTATGCGTGCGGCCCTACCGTCTATAAAGACATTCACCTCGGCAACTTCCGCACCTTTCTTATGACCGACTGGGTGCGGCGCATGCTTGAATACAATGGTTATAACGTGTTTCTCGTGAGCAATATCACCGACGTTGGACATCTACAGAACGATACCGACGAGACGGGCGAAGACAAGTTGGAAAACGAGGCGCGTCTGACGGGTCGCAACGCCTACGATATCGCGGAACACTACACGGCGCAATACCTGCGCGACTCGAACACATTGAACATCCAGCCGCCCAATCTGCGCCCAAAAGCAACGGAACACATACCAGAAATGCAAGCCATGACCGAGGCCCTCATCGAACACAAATTGGCCTATACGACCGATGAGGGCAACGTCTATTATGATGTGAACCGCTTTCCTAGCTACGGACAACTCTCCGGCAACACCGTCGAGAACCTACGCACGGGCGGACACGGACGTCAGCAGATGGAGATCGCCGACGACAAACACGCTCCTGAAGATTTCGCACTCTGGAAACACGGTAGCGAAGATCGACAGATGAATTGGGAGAGTCCGTGGGGCACAGGTTTCCCCGGCTGGCATATCGAATGCTCGGCGATGGCGACCAAGTACCTCGGCGAGCAGTTCGACATTCACACAGGCGGCATCGACCTGCGCTTTCCACATCACGAGGATGAGATCGCGCAGACGCAAGGCGTCACAGGCAAAGAGCCGGTACAGGTCTGGATGCACGGCGAACATCTCATTCTCAGTAACATCAAGATGTCGCGTTCAATCGGCAACGTGCTGTTAGTGAGTACACTACAAGAGCAGGGCATCGACCCGATGGCCTACCGCTACCTCTTGCTCACCGCCCATTACCGCTCAAAGCTGAACTTTACCGACGACTCGATTACCGCCGCCCAGAATGGCCTGAACAATCTTCGAGCCGATATTGCCTCACTCCCTGCGGTTTCAGCGTCCAATACTCAACAGAGTTGGTCGCAAGAGGCACAACAGGTCCACGACGCCTTTCAGACCGCCATCAATGACGACCTCGACCTGCCAACCGCACTCAGCCTGACGCGCGAAATGGTACGCAACACTAAAATCGCCCCCGAAGAGCGGCACCGTCTCGTGCTAGACTTTGATCGTGTGCTTGGCTTACGGCTCGACACAGTAGAGACAAAGGCACCACGTTCCTTGAGCGAGGATATACTGGCATTAGTGCGACAACGTGATGAGGCACGAGCATCGCGCAACTGGAAACGATCCGACGAAATTCGTGACGCACTCAAGGCGCGTGGCTACGAGATTCGCGATACCCCTAAAGGTACAGAGGTATTGTAGTGAGGCATGAGCTAGACAATAGGGATTCAAGTGTCTACAAAATGTAGACATTTGAACGGGTTAAGAATTGCCTTTATAGAGAGGTAATAGTGTATTCTTTAGAAGAGGTCTGTGGGAAGGTAAGGGTGCCCGCAAGGGGAACGCCCCTCCCATACCACGCGATGTCCTATGAAGACGATTCGTGTATGGGAGGGGCGTTCCCCTTGCGGGCACCCTGGTTTGGGATCGCGTCCTTCTCCCATTCATAGATGCAGTAAAAGCTAATAAATACAAAGGGGTATACACAATGGCGTCATGGCGGCAAAAGACAGCACTCACAATCGCTAGCATAATGGGAATCGCTGGTGTAGCATATAGTACATACTACGCATTTACACACCGTCCACTTCCAAAGACGAAGGGCACTGTACATCTACACGGTTTACATACAGAAGTTGAGATTCTCACGGACACGTATGGCGTACCACATATTTATGCACAGAACGAGGATGACCTTTATTTTGCACAGGGCTACATGCATGCTCAAGAACGCCTTTGGCAAATGGAACTCAATCGGCGCGTCGGCTCCGGTCGCCTCTCAGAGCTATTTGGCAATATCGCGCTAGAAACTGACCGCTTTTGTAGACGACTGGGCATGCATCGCTCCTCGATTGAAGAGGCTAAGCATCTCTCCGCGCATAATAGCCGTGTTCTCAATGCCTATGCTCACGGTGTCAACGCATTCATCGAAAATAACGCGCATCGACTCCCCGTCGAATTCACAATACTTGGCTTCAAACCTACGCTATGGAGTCCTGCCGACACGATTCAATGGTCGAAGATGATGGGCTGGAACCTCGGTGGCAACTGGGAAACAGAACTGATTCGCGCTCGTATTATTGCTAAGGTTGGTCCCGAACGCGCTGCACAATTAGAGGCTGGCTACGATTCACAACACCCTCTGATTGTCCCCTCTGGCATCGCGTATCAAGGCATCAATCTTGGTTTGTTAGAGCAATACGAGCAACTCAAAGAAATTAGCGGCTTCGGCATGCTCGGTGGTAGCAATAATTGGGTTGTCGATGGCACAAAAACGGCATCGGGTTTACCTATTCTCTGCAACGACCCACATCTTGGACAGGCCGCGCCCTCTATCTGGTACGAATGTCACCTTGTCGCGGGCGATATCGACGTAGTTGGTGCCAGCTTCCCCGGTACACCGGGAGTTGTCATTGGACACAATTCACATATCGCATGGGGCGTCACCAACGCCGTTTCTGATGTTCAGGACCTGTACATCGAGAAGTTCAATCCAGCCAACCCTCACCAATACGAATTTCAGGGGCAGTGGGAAGAGGCGAAGGTGGTGCGCGAAGAGATTCGTGTCAAAGGGCAGAAAGAGCCAGTCGTCGAAGAGGTGCTTATTACGCGGCACGGTCCCATCTTGACCAGTGTTCCGCAAACCTCGAATAGCGCAAGCCAGAACGGAACACACGCACTCCAAGAGCTACCATTGGCACTGCGCTGGGTTGGCTTAGAACAGTGTAATATTCTCTCTGCCGTCCAGGAAATCAACCACGCTACAAACTGGCAGGAATTTCGGAATGCCCTACGTGATTGGGACGTGCCACCACAAAACTTTGTCTATGCCGATATAGAGGGCAATATTGGCTATGTGATGGCAGGTGCTATTCCAACGCGTGCCAAGGGACAGTCGCTTGTCCCCTCCCCCGGCTGGACAGGCGAATACGAGTGGACAGGACTTATTCCATTCGACGAACTGCCACAAAGCTTCAACCCAGAACAGCATTTTATCGCTACCGCCAATAACCGCGTCATCGACGACAATTACCCACACTACATCACCAACGAGTGGCTCAATGGCTATCGTGCCCAGCGCATCAGTATGTTGCTCAACAGTAAAGACAAACTGACCGAGACCGACATGGCACACATTCAGGCCGACCAATACTCGCTACCAGCGGTCGAGATTGTGCCACACATGCTCGGCATCCAAGCAACAACACCGCTAGCAAAGGCCGCTCAAGACGCACTGCGTCACTGGGACTTTGTGCTAGCACCAAAAAGCGCGGCAGCAGCTATCTACACAACCTTTTTGAGACGCCTGGAATTTATCGTGTTCAGTGCGGCACTCGGAGACGATGAGACGTTGCTACAGGCATATATGGGCAAAGGCGCGAATATTCTGGCTTCAGCCAATGGCTATGCAAGCCGTAGTAAACCTCTACTCATTCGCATGCTCAACAGGCGTGACGACGCATGGTTCGCCAACTCGGTCATCTCAAACGGTCCAACTACATGGGAGGCAGTTCTAAGCCGTACCTTCTCCGCAACAGTGGACGAGTTGCGCGAAACGTTTGGCGACGACCCTGCAACGTGGAACTACGGCGATATCCATACTATGACATATAACCACACGTTAGGGAGCGTAAAACTACTGGCTCCCTTCTTTAATCGCGGCCCGTTTCCTGTCGGCGGTGACATCGATACCGTCAACATGGGAGCAGTGCTACCACACGATCCTAAGACGGTCATCACCGTGCCCTCGTATCGCCAGATCGTTACACTCGCGGACTTGAACAATTCGCGCTCTGGACACGCTCCTGGACAATCGGGGCATCCCTTTAGCAAACATTACGATGATTTCATTTCAATGTGGCTACGCGTTGACCATCATCCCATGCTGTTTGAACGCAAATCAATCGAGGCGCAAACAGAGGGAACGCTGCATTTGGTAGCGAAATGATAGGATTTTCGTAGGGACCGATTTATCGCGTCCGAAGCGTGATAAATCACGCGAGATCAGGTCTGAGACAGCTTGTATACAGAGTTCGTAAATATATCTCGCTCAATAAATTGAGCGACGGACGCGATAAATCGGTCCCTACGAAAACCCTGAAAAGCTATTCAGGTTCATTTCAGAATTGTGATGTAAGAATAAAGCAGACAAACCACTCCAATAGAAAATCAAAATTTTACAATTCTTTGAGGTGGTGTTGACATTGGACATGTATAGTGTTAAGAGAGTATAAGCAACATCATTCTTTTTTAACATATGCATTTTTCAATGGGAGCCAATCATGCAGAAAGATATACGAGCCACGTCTATACAACCCTGGGCACTTTTGCCACTGCGTCTCTTTCTTGGCCTGACCTTTGTATACGCGGGTATTCAAAAAATAACCGACCCACAATTCTTCCAGGTATCAGCGCAAGGCTTCATTGGGCGGCAAATCGCACGCTTCGCCGTTGGGTCGCCTATTCATGACCTGCTCGTCAATGTGGCTCAACCACACGCAAAGTTCTTCGGTCTTATCATCATTTTTGGCGAAATAGCGATTGGTCTCGGCACGCTTTTTGGTTTTCTCTTTCGTCCCGCCGCCTTTTTTGGCGCGTTACTAAGCCTACTTTTCTTTCTGTCCGCCTCTTTTCATGTGTACCCGTATTTCTATGGTGCCGACATAGTGTTTACCTTCGCATGGCTCACGCTAATGCTCTACGGCCCCCTACACACAGGTCTACCAACCCTCGACGAGATACTAACTCTACGTCTCGTGCAAAACGCCCCACTTCAATATCAGCAACGTATAGCCTTGTTTGCCAGTATTCTCCTTGGCATCGGTAGACCTCGCAACCAGGAAGCTTTAGCGGTTGCTCCAAATCAGACGACTCAACAACTGCCACGTAAACAACAAAGCCGTCAAAATATACTGGCTCAAAAGCGACAGACACGCCGCACCTTTATCTGGGGGTCACTGGTTGGTGGCGCAACAGCACTGGGAATTGTCGCATTAGGTTACGCATGGCGGATCGTGCGTGGCTCTGATGAGGCGTCAACCACAGGAAATACAACAGCAGGTGGCGCAAGTAATTCGGCAACTGCGACCACCACTGTCGGAACTCCTGCCGCAGGTAGTGCTACAATAGCAAAGGTGAGCGCGGTGCCAAAAAACAGCGCAATGCAATTCACCATTCCCTCAACGGGCGATCCTGGCATCCTTGTCCACCTCAATAACGACCAGTTCGTCGCCTTCGATGCTCTCTGCACTCATGCAGGCTGTACAGTTGCCTACGACTCAGGTAGCCAACTTCTCCAATGCCCATGTCACGGTGCAGCCTTCGATCCCACCAAGAATGCTGAGGTTGTTAGTCCTCCCGCACCCAGCGCACTTGCGGGTCTCAAAATTCAGGTCGATAGCGCAGGAAACATCTCTTTGGGGTAACAAGAAAAATCCTGGGTGCATGGTACCATGCACCCAGGATTTTTCTTGTTACCCCCCATCCTCTTGACAGAACCATTGCAACTAGCTATACTAAATATAGCAAATAGCTATGTGAGGTACCGTGATGAATTTAGCGGAGAAGATGAAACACTTACGAGAGGTTGAGGGTGAATTGCGCGGCCTGAGCCGACCTATGACGCAGGTCGAGGTTGTCAAGGCAATGCAGCAAGAATTGGGTGAGCATGTGAGTCAGGCGTATCTTTCGCAACTGGAGCGTAGTAAGCGACTACACCTTACGGCGTCCAGTCGTGATATTCTGTCGCGCTTCTTCAAGGTTCATCCAAGCTACCTGATAAGTGATCCGCCCGACTATAGCATCGACCTGATAAGCGATATGATTTCAGACGAAGAACGCTTGGAGACATGGCTAACGGCGAGTGCCAACGATTGGCGTATGGAGCCAGAGGTACAAGAGTTTCTGCAAAAATTAGCCGATGTAGAGAATCCGCGTCGCTATATCGCCCTCTTCAGTAAACTTCTGAACCTTTCTATTGATGAATTGAGCGCGATTGTCGAAGCAGTCACAAATATGAGCGTCGATATAGACTAATAAAAACGAATTGTAATTTTAGCAATGCCCTACGTCTATGAGAGTAGACAAGAGTGTTACACAGAACATCGGTATTGGGAAACTTCTGTAGAAAGGAATACTATGAGTCATCCCGCCCGTCGGCATCTGAGTCCACTGCTACAACATCATCCGGTGTTGACGCCCGTAGTCCTTCTCGGTAGTTCCCTTCTACTGAGTGTGGGCAGCGTCTATGCAGATGTGCTATTTCCGCTATTCGTCATTATAGGGGTGCCAGTAAGCACTGTAGTACTTTTGTGCTTGTTACTGGCCTTCATACTAGGAATTGCTGGTGTTTTAGCCAGCATTATTGGTATTCTTGAATACGCGGATCGTTGTTGCTCAACACCCATTCTATCGATCCTGACGTTTTTGAGGCTAAAGGAGCAAACCTATGCCAATCGCCACTGATCCGCTTTCATTAGTCTTTATTGCTTGCTTTCTCTTTGGGCTACTCTTCATGCTAGCAGCAGCTCTCTTAGGAAGCTTTAGTCATGGTACACACGCCACTCATGGTGTGCATACAGGTACACATGTAGGACACATTCATGCTGGTGGTACGGCGCATCATACAGGGCAAGGTACACATCAAAGTGCCATTGCAAAGACCAGTAACGCGGCAGGCAACAGGTCATCAGCGTTTGCTTATGCCAATCCTACGACTCTCGCCGTTTTCCTGCTTGGATTTGGGGCATTCGGTTATATCTTTCATAATAACGCTGGCTTTATCCTGCCGCTTACTCTGCTCCTAGCTGTTGTGAGCGGTCTGGTCATCACAGCAATCCTGCTCGCTCTGCTGAGCCGCTTCTTCGGCGATAGCGAGGGCGAGACCATTCAAGATGTCTCGGACCGTACAGGCATGTTGGGCAAGGTCAGCATCACTATTCAGGAAAATGGTCTCGGCGAAATTCTCTACGTCTCCCCCGGTGGCATGCGTAAAAGCGTGCCCGCTCGCAGCATTGACGGGCGTCGCCTCGAACGCGACCAGGAGGTCGTGGTTGTGAACTATCAGCGCGGAGTCGCTGAGGTGGATACGTGGGACCATTTCGTCAACCATGTCGATCATGGCGACATCCCATCTGAGGCAGTGCCAGATGAAGATGAATTAGCGACACTGCGTACACTTCTTGAGGAACCAGAGCCAAAGAATACTCAATTTGTTATGCGAAAAGATGCCCAAAAGGAGTAAATTATTATGAGTCTTCTTCTGATAACTGCCATTGCTGTTGTTGCAGTTATTATTGTTATCCTGATAGCGTTCCGCATTAGCGGCAACCTGCTACGCAAAGTGGGACCAAACCAAGCACTTATCGTCTATGGTACAGGTGGCACAAAAGTTATCACAGGCGGCGCACAATTCGTGTTACCACTGTGGCAACGCGCCCAGGAATTTCCACTTGAGTTGATGTCGTTCGATGTCGCACCGCCACAAGACCTCTACACCTCGCAAGGCGTCGCGGTCAACGTCGAAGCGGTTACACAGATCAAGGTGCGCTCCGACGAGCAAAGCATCAAGACCGCTGCCGAGCAGTTCTTGAGCAAACCCCAGGAAGACCGCGAAAACCTGATCCGCCTCGTGATGGAAGGCCATCTACGTGGTATCGTTGGTCAGCTTACCGTCGAGGACCTCGTGAAAGACCCTGAGAATGTTGGCGGCAAGATGCTCAAGACCGTCACGCCCGACATGGAGAAGATGGGGCTAGAAGTCATCTCCTTCACCATCAAAGATGTACGCGACAAAAACGACTACATCGCCAACATGGGTCGCCCACAGATCGTCGAGAACCGCAAACGCGCCGATATCGCCGCCGCCATAGCCACCCGCGACACCCAGATTCAGCAAGCAAACGCCTCGCGTGAAGCCGCCGTCGCCAAATCGTCTGCCGACCAGGAGCGTGTGAAGGCCGAAACTGAGTCGCTCGCACTACAAGCAGCATCACAGAGAAACCTCTCGCTGAAAAAGGCCGAGTTCGATGGCGAGGTCAAACGTCAGCAAGCTTCAGCCGATAAAGCCTATGACATCCAAGCCAACGTCTCGCAGCAGCAGGTGATCGCCGAGGCGATCAAAGTGACAGAGGTCGAGAAAATCGCACAAATCAGGGTGCAACAAGCTGAAATTCAGCGCCGCGAGTTAGAGCTACAAGCAACCGTACAAAAGGCTGCCGAGGCCGAGCGACGCCGTATCGAGACGGTGGCTGAGGCCGAACGCCAACGCCTTACACTTGAGGCACAAGGTCAGGCCGACGCATCGAAGGCTCGCGGTCAAGGCGAAGCAGAGGCCAACCGCGCCAAAGGTCTCGCCGACGCAGACGTTGTGCGTGCCAAAGGTCTCGCCGAAGCAGAGGTCATTCGTGCTAAAGGTGAAGCAGAAGCCGACGCTATGAAGGTCAAAGCGGCAGCATTCCATGAATACAATCAGGCCGCCGTGCTGGATAAACTCCTCACGAATATGCCAGAAATTGTACGCGCTATCGCCGAGCCACTCAGCAAGGTTGACAAGGTGACAATCGTCTCTACTGGCAATGGAGGAGACGGCACTAATGGCGGTGGACTTGGAGCCAGCCGTCTTACAGGTGACATCGTGAATATGGTGGCGCAGGTACCTGCCCTCTTTGAACTACTTAGCGGCACTCGCATCGGCGACCTGATGAACAACATACCTGTTATGGCGAATCAGGGCGAACAAAACGGTGCGAATGGCAACGGAACGAAGAGTGTCTCCGTCAATGGCAAGCTTAGCACCATCGACTCAACGGCACTCGACAATAAGTAATCTGACAAAGCGAAGTATTGTACCATTCATGTACAATACTTCGTATTCAAGGTAGAGGTACAATACTCGTCCATGCCTCACCCTTATATGAAACATCAAATGTTTCGTCTTGACAGTTTTGCGTAGGGATCAGATGTATCACGCGAGATCTGAGATGTCTTGTAGATATTGCCTACAAGACATCTCGCTCAATAAATTGAGCCAGCGGACGCGATACATCTGGTCCCTACGAAAGACTATCATCGAAGATGAAGCCTGCTATAATAAGCTTTACAGTTTGGAGCAACCTATGAATCTGTTGGAACGTGTGCTCACGCTACTTCGTGCGAACCTCAATACTGTGGTCGAGAAGTCTGAGGACCCTGAAAAGGTCTTGCGCCAACTACAACTCGATATGCGCAATCAACTGGTACAGGTGAAAACTCAGGTCGCCACAGCCATCGCGGATAATCACAAACTGCAAAAGCGTAACCAAGAGCGTCTCGCCGAGGCTGATGTCTGGATGAAAAAGGCTGAGCAGGCAATCCAACAGGGCAACGACACGGCTGCCCGTTCCGCCCTCACACGTCATAACGATTTATTGAAACAGGCACAACGCTACTCACAGCAACAAAAAGACCAGGAACAGTTGGTCACTACGATGCGCGGTGCATTACGCCAGCTAGAGGCGAAAATCTCAGAGGTCGAAACAACTATTGACCTGCTCGTCGCCCGTAAGCGCAACGCTGTGCTACAGCAACGTGTCTTCGATGCGCTGAATATGTCTGGCAATCCCAAAGAGAAAGAGCGCACGGCGAAGGCGCAAGATGCCGTCATAGAGGCCGAGGCACGCGCACGCGCCCTTGCGGATATTTCGATGCGCGACCTGAACACTCAACTTGACCAGCTTTCAGAAGAGCAACTTGTCGAACATCAAATGCGCAATCTCAAACACAAAAATGGTATTCCGCAAGAACTTCCGCAGTTGCCAGAAGCCCCTGAGTTACAAGCCGATCCGCTCCTACCACCACAACCATCGCTCAAAACGCCTGCACGTAAGCGCATGAGTAAACAGGACAAGCTCGACGAGGAGCAGAGTAATAACAACGGCACTCAAAAAGAGCAGGATATAGCACGTCTGAAAAAGCTTATCGAGAGTAGCCAGAATAGAGAAGGCTAACAGTAAAGAGATGCTCGTGATTTCGTAGGGACCGTCGAATCAAGTTTGGTAAACTATTTTACTCGTAGACAGTAGGCCACAACCTAGTAATCGCAATTTCCCAACCAGGGAAAAGTTCAGGAATAGTTAAGGTATCATCGTCTCGAAGCGTTGTTTTCTGCAGAACAACATCTTCCCTATCATCAGAAGTAGCTTCAGCATTACGATAGATAGAGACAACCTTTTTATCAGGATCGATGAGAATGCCAACCTGAACACCTTGCTCTAAAAAGAGAGAAATTTTCGCTTCCAATCCACGAATGCGGTCACTGCTCGACTTGATCTCGACGACCAGTTCAGGAACTACTGAGAGATATGAGCGAGGAAGTTGCTTCAGTCGAGTACGTGACACAAACGAAACATCAGGAGCAAGCAAATCTCCATTGGGCATTCGGAAACCTGTGCTTGAGTCCAGAACCTCACCGAAGTTATGAGCATACACCCAAGCGGCTAAAAGCGAACTAAAGCGTACACCTACCGCGCCAGAGATACTATCAGATGGACTCATAATAATCAGTTTACCCTCTCTCAATTCGATTTGATTTTCGGGATAAAGAGCTTGTAATCGTTCGACATCTTGAAAGCTAATAGACATAGCTGCTACCTTCTTTCGCGGGCTTTCTGTCTTCTACCGGTTGAACAGCAGTGCAAACGCAATGATAATTGCCATTGCAATTATACACCCTACGATAAACGAATAACTGTTATTCCTTTTTTGCTCCTCTGTTTGAGGAAGCTTCTCATGTTCCTGACTCATTGTCTATTCTCTTTCTAGTATGTTAGCCTAGAGCGGCTGCAATAGCACCCTCAACATTTGCCATCACACTACTGCTTTCAGTAAGTTTTGCTTGGCGTGTTGTCACAAGCACTTGAAAGGCTTTGCGACTGTCACTAATCGCACGTATTAGCACATACCGTTCATCACTAGTAATCACAAGCTGTTCGTATTCGCCCCATGCACCCTCATCCAGTGCTTGAAACATACTCTTCATCATCGTACTCAGATGCTTACACATCGGCGATATGTCCAGATCATCAACCGCAACCTGCGCGATAGGCTGACCATCCATGCCTACCACTGCCGCCGCAACGAAACCCGAAATCGAATATCCTAATGTCTGCAACGCAGAAACCAGAGCTGTATAATTGTAATTACGCTTCGCCCTATCAGTGTTTGCAGGCATAGCTCGTAAACCTGTCGAGCTTGCACCATTCAGACTATCACCATTTGTGATCTGGCGACGCGACAATGGCAACGTTACATCTGACGCATCAAGACTTTGCAATGGGCCACTCTGCCGTTGATCATCACCATCCGATTGCCATTCGGGAGAGGCCCCCTTACGTGTGCCAGTATCAGTCTTCACAGATTTTTGTGGCCCCGTCGTCTCCTTTACGCGTTGCTCCACCAACTTTCTTGACGTTCGTAGTGGAGGCCGAGTTGGTTGCCATTCTGAGGATATCGGCACTACAGGAGTTGCGGGCGACGAAGGTCTGAAATTTCTTGTTGGAATAGTAGGTGGTGCATCACGTACAATCGGTATATTAGAGGCCGTTGGTTGGTCTGTTAACCACGACGGAAGGTCACTGCGCTTTTCAGGCTCCTGTTCAGCATCACTTGTGGACTTCTTGCTATTCTCTACGTCGTTCTTTGTATAACTTTGTGTAGCAAGCGGTACATCTTCCTCATCCTCGCTCAAGCGTGTGTCAACAAGAGGTGTTACTGGTACGCTCGTAGAGGAAGAACGCACACCAGAACCAGCGAACTTGCCTGTCTGCTCCCACCATTCTTTTTCACCTTTGCTTCCTCCCTGCACGCCATCTCTTCCCTGCACTTCCGCAACGGGCACAGCAGAAGCCATAGACGCAAAGGCATCGGTTCGTACAGGAAAAGCTTCCTGCGGCTCTTCGGTGATATGCTCGGTCAACACTAAAAATGGGGCATCCTCGTCTTCGTCTGTAGCAGGGGATGATGGAAGTACGTTATGCTCGCCGCTGAGTTGCTGCTGAATCTGGTTATACTTTGTGCGATATTGAAATGCCTGCAGAATAAGCCTTGACAACGGTTGCTTCACGTTCGGCGTTACCAGCTGATTCCACGGTTGGTGAATAACGGTACCATTCTTATGCGCTGCTAACGCAAAAAACGCCTCTTCGCCACGCAGCATTCCGTATTCAGCCCACACAAGGTTGCCCTGATGAAAACACAACATGCCGCGCTCTTCCAAACCAGTATTCACCAGCAGAGCAATATTTTTTCGGCTCCCCGAAATGATCTGAATGACATCCAGCAGATCAAACGAGTCCAGGTCGGCGGAGAAACCCGTTTGCACCAGTAGACGCCGCAACTCTTCCTTCAACAGATGCAGGTCGAGTGGCTTTTCGAGATAGCCAATCGCACCCGCCTCCAACGCCTGTGTACGTAGTGAAGCAACCGGACTACCAATGAGTATCACCTGTGTGTTTGGACGATAGGCACGCAACCATTGCAATAATTCAAAACCATCGGCACCTGGCGTATGTAAGTCGCTAATAACGATATCATGCACTTCTGCCCATAATGTACGTACAGCTTCGCGCCCATGAATTGCGCCATTAACAATATAGCCATCTTTGCGTAAAGAACTGACAATATTACGGTTGAGATTCTCATCGTCTACAACCACAAAAATACGCCATTGTTCAGCCATGATTTCTACCGCCTGCAAATCGTTCCCACAGGGATTCGCGCTTTCACGCACAAAACATGTCGTGTCATTCATTCTTCACGATAGATGACTTCACAACAGTTGCACAGATATCTTCCCTGGATTGTTGCTTTTTGATTTCTTGCAAGAGTGTATCACGATGCTGAAGGGATAGCAAGATGCTAAGATTTTTGGTTTTATCACCAACATAGCTCAGTGCAATAACCAGAACACACAAGAATAATGATATACTTTCGTTAGAACTTTTCCACATCTTTCCCTACAATGAGAACAATATATACAGATTGAAGAGGTGATATTGTAATGATGCCACACAACATACAGCAGGATTCGTGGAAGCAGATAGCAGGAACGGCGGCGGCGAAGTTGGTTGAGGATGGCATGGTCGTTGGACTCGGCACAGGCTCGACATCAAATTTCATGATCTACGCCTTGGCAAAGCGTGTGCAGGAGGGTCTATCCATCGTTGGAACCATATCCTCGTCTCAGGCTTCGCATGACCTAGCAGCCAATCTTGGTATTCCTGTCACCGACCTCGATACACATCCTATGCTTGATATTTACATCGACGGTGCCGACGAGATCGACACACAACTCAATTTGCTCAAGGGCGCGGGTGGTGCCTTGTTGCGCGAAAAAATCATCGCATCCGCCGCACGTCGTTTTGTTGTCATCGCGGATGTAACAAAGCAGGTCAAGCACCTTGGCGAGAATTTTCCCGTTCCCGTCGAGGTTGTCCCTTTCGCCATTACTCCCGTGAGCAGACACCTAGCCGCTCTAGGTGCAACCATTACACTGCGCCAGACTGCGGGCAAGACCTTTGTCACCGAAAATGATAACATCATTCTCGATTGTGCATTTCCAGGGGGCATCTCAGACCCTATTGGACTGAACGCGAACATGCATAGTATTGTAGGCGTCGTCGAAACTGGCCTCTTCCTGGAAATGGCGGAGCGAGCAATTGTCGGCGGACCCGATGGCGTCTTGACACTACCAGAACTATCAAATCCCACCTAGCTCTGGACGTAGCAGGAGAAAATGTGTACAATGGTACAAAGAGAAACATGTACGTAGTATCTCCTGTAAAGCGAACGCAACGAGGCGACCGCCATGATGACGTGATAGGGCATCATGGTGGTCGCCTTTTTCGTCAAAAGTGGGGATGCCTAGGGCTGCGCTCCAGTCTTACCTCTTCCACAAGCCGATGTAGGCAGCTTGCAACAAATATGCTACGTACAACTACCCTTCGGGAGGTCGTATGTCTTCTAAAGCCGACACGAATCAGCATCTTCTTCCGCCATCAACCGATGATGAGGAACGCGCAGTAGCACAATTACGTAAGGAGAAGGCTGAGCTACAACATGCACTTGAGATGAGAATAGAGGAAAATGCCCTGCTCAACGAAGTGCTTTCTACAGTCGGCTCAACGCTGAGACTTGATGAAGTGTTGCATCACCTCGTGGACATCGTTGTTCGCGCTACACAGTGTCAAATGGCCTTTATCTATATGTACGATAGGGAGAAAGAACACCTTATCCTTGCCAGCGCAACACAACGCCATCAGCACCTTGTCGGCAAGATCGAGATGGGCTTGGGCGAAGGTATTGCGGGCTGGGTCGCGTTGCATCGCACGCCTGTTTTTTTGAAGGACGAGGCGATGGACGACCCGCGCTTCTACTATTTTCCAGAGTTGGAAGAGGAAAAATTCCAGTCTATGCTGACCGTCCCCATTATCACGAAGGAACGGCACCTGCTCGGCGTCATCACACTACAGGCTGTAGCACCACACGAATTCACTGAACAACATCATCGCTTTATAAGCAATATCGCTGCGCTTGTGGCAAGCGCGATAGAGAATGCACAACTCTATGAAAACACACAGCGTAAGTTGGGCATCCTCACCTCTTTGTCAATTCTGAGCCAGACGATTAGCTCCGGCTTGTATCTCGATGATATGCTACGCTCACTCGCCACTCTGACCGTCCAGATTATGGAGGTCGATCTCTGCGTCATTCTGTTGATGGATTCATCACGCGAGCGCGAAACAGATAGCACACGACATACAAGGCGTCTTGTAGTACGCGCAATGTCGCCCAATCTCAATGAGCGCGTAAGTTTTCAGTCGATAGACGTTGACCACGCACTGCTTGAGCAGCTACACGAACTCAACGAAAATTCTCTCCGCGCGATTAAGAAGCCAAAAAGCATTCAGGCCGATATGAACGAGTACGCCCTCTCGCAACTCAACCCCATTCAGGATGTCTCTTACAAAACACTCATCTCTGCCCCACTTGTCGCAGGCACAGAACAACTTGGACTAATCAATTGCTACTCCAGTAAACCGCGACGGTACACGACCGAAGATCAGACGCTACTCACAACCATCGCAAATCAGGCGGCAATCGCTATCAAGAACAGTCATCTCGTCAATCAACTGGCGCAGAAAAATCTCGTTAAGGGCTTCTTTGATGATCTCATGCAGGGAACTCCAGATTCGGAGGACTCGCTGAAACAACGTGCCAGTTTCCTGGGCTTCGATCTCACACGTTCACACGCCGTTGTGGTTATCGAAATGATGCATGTAGAGGCGCGTCATGAGCAAAATAAAACAGTAACATCGAAAGAGGGGAAACGCGTTCAAGAAGCTGTGACCGAGGACGAGAATACTCAAGGGTCACAGGTACAAGCAATGTATAAACGCGTTGGGAGCATCTTTCGCCGCCGCATTCAAGACAGCTTCGTCGGCTCATTGCTCTACGAACACGCGAATTTGCTGACATGCCTCATTTCTCTGAGCAAAGACCCGACGGGCACACGCCTCAAAACGTGGCTCACCGATATCGCGCGCCAATTGCACAACGAGTATGGCGTGGTGCTATCCATCGGCATTGGTAATGCCTGTCAGAACAGCAGAGATTACCGTTGTGGTTTCGCGGAGGCGAATGAAGCATTACAGATGGGACAAAACATGCAGGAAGAGGGCACAACGCACACGGAGTCGCTCGTGACGCACTTCAACGACCTCGGTGTCTACCGCTATCTCTACAAAATCGCCCGTATGGACGATCTGCGCGATGTCTATCAAGAGCAAATCACGCTCATCGACAGCTACGATTCGCGCAAAAACACTGATTTACTGACAACATTAGAAGTATACTTAGAGTGCGCAGGTAATCTGACAAAGACTTCCGAACGACTCTACGTCCACCGTAATACGCTCATCCAACGGCTTGAGCGTCTTCAATCGCTCTGCGAGATTGATCTGCAGGAACGAGGTAACTGGCTCACACTACAAATCGCGATTAAGGTGTATAAGTTGCGTTCGGGGAATATGTAAATCAGCGATAGCTTGTAGATTAGAGGACGGAAGGCTCTAGGGAGGCTAATGGCGAGCTTCGTCCTCAGCTTATCGCTTTCTTCACAAGCGAGATGATTCTCGCCTCTTCGGTGGCGGTCAACTCCATTAACGCGAAGGAGGTAGGCCACATAACATTTTCGTCGAGATTCGCTGTGTCGCTGAAGCCAAGTGTCGCGTACCTCGTGTTGAACTTCTGTGCGGGTTGGAAGAAGCAGACGATCTTGCCGTCCTTGGCATAGGCGGGCATCCCGTACCAGGTTTTCGGCGAGAGGACTGGTGCGCTGGCTTTGATGATCTCATGAAGTCGCGTGGCTATGACGCGGTCTGGCTCTGGCATCTCGGCGATCTTCGCAAGCACGTCGCTTTCCCCTTCTACCTTGTTCTTGTTGGCACGCGCTTCCGCCTTCTGCTCTTTGGCACGCTCCTTCATCGCGGCTCGTTCCTCGTCTGTGAATCCCTTGAACTTGTTGTTGGTCGTGGCGGTGTTCTTGGCAGACTCCTGCATGCCTTGCTTTTCATGTTGGCTCATAAAAGCCTCCTCATAATCCATCTGTGCAGCTTATCGCTGATGCATCATAGCACAGACAGAAAGTAATTTGCAAGTTCATACATACGTCACCCGACGTGCAAAAATTTGCACATCGGGTTACGCTAAGAGCTACTTGCTAGTTTGAAGCGTTGACTTCAGAACATCTCGCACCGTTATTGGTGGTCGCCCAATAAGACGAGCAAGTGTAGGATTAACATTGGCGAAATCACCTTGTCTGCTTGCGGCATAGTTTCCTAGTTGCATAGTAACTACTACTTCAGGAGTGCTGTGAGCAGCCAAGCGAGAGCGAAACTCATCGTCTGACACAACGACGCGGCGTATGGGTCGGCCTGTCAACTCAGAGGCGATCTCAGCAAGACCCGCCAAGTCGAGTGCTTCGGAACTGGTGAGAGGAGGGGTGATACCATCAAGACCGCCCTGAGTTAGCGCAATCGCAGTAGCCCTTGCTAAGTCTGCATGGGCAGTCCAAGCAACTACCCCGTCCTGCGGTGCTATCACCTCCCCTGTCTCAACAGCGTTACCAAGCTGCATGACTGCGGACGACGTGTAGAAGCCGTTACGGAGTGCCGTAAAGTGTACGCCCGACTCCTGCAGTGCCATCTCTGTAGCAGCATGAGTACGCATAGGTGGGAAGGGCGATGCTGGGTTTGACCCCATATGACTTGTATAGAGGATTCTTTGTGTACCAGCCGCTTTAGCCACATCAATCGCTGTTCGATTGAAGCGGACAGCTTGCTCGCCGGTGCGGGGAACTGATACAAGCAGCACTTGCGACGCCCCCTCAAAGGCATAAGCGAGGCTTGCAGCGTCGTCAAAGTTCCCCTTACGGACGCGAACCCCTCGTTGCTCAAGGTCGCGTGCTTTTTCAGGGTCTTGAACACTTACGCCAATCTGGTCGGCAGAAACGAGTTCGAGCAGTTGCTCTACAATTGCTCGACCGAGCTTGCCGTTAGCTCCTGTGACAATAATCATCATAGCCCTCCAATACGTTTAACTGTATCATTTTGTTAAGTAAACAACGGTGTTGCCTATTCAACAAATTCGTGTATACTACACTGTAGAAATCATAAGATATATCTAAGCCGAAAGCAATCAGCAAACAGACGAGAGTGTTGTGTAGACGACACTGGTGGGAAAGTGTTGTTTTTTAGGATGAGAACATGCCGAGAGGGAAGCAGGAAACATGACGACATCAGTTAATGCGAACGATCCACGAGTCAAACGGACTCGTCAGTTGTTGGTGCAAGCGTTCATAGCACTGGTGGAAGAACGGCACAACCTTCACTCGATCTCCGTACAAGAGGTTGCCGAACGTGCAACGGTCAACCGAGCCACCTTTTACGCCCATTTTGAAGACAAATACGCCCTATTACAATGCTGGATGTGCGAGAAGTTTCACAGGGCACTCGTCAGCCAACTTCCTACCTCCTCCACCTTGCAACTGAACACCCTACGTCAGCTAATCCTAGCTGTGTTCGACTTTCTTGCTGTCTTTCGTTCTTACCTCAAACTAGCTGATCAGCAGTACGAGCCGCTCTTCGAGATAGTTCTGCAACAGGAACTCTATGAACTCCTCTTGAGATGGCTCAAGCAGGTTCCATCAGGGGTTCCCTTGCAAGAGGAGACAGTAGAAACCACGGCGCAGGTCATCAGTTGGGCGATCTTCGGTCCAGCAGCGCAATGGAGTCGGGGAGATCGAATCCTCTCGGCAGAAGAGATGGCCCATCGCGTTTTGAGAGTTGTGATAGCTGGCTTATCACCGATTGTCACTGTTACTTAACTAGTGTTCTAGGGAAGAGCCGATTGAATTTGTTGGAGAAGATGAGCATAATCAAAACTATAACGCATCGTAGAGGGTTTCGTACATCCCATCTCTGGAGAAGCACAAAAGCTTGACATCCATTGCGACCCGTCTTGCCAGGGTAGTCTTCCCCGTCCCTGGCAAGACGTTCACAACAATCAACAATGGTTTTCCTATTATGAAGCATCACGTTTCGCTGAGAAGGTTGTCTGTACCAAATGCTCATCTTGGCAACCGCAATCATGTTCTTTAGAGGCTCCCATACAACAGTACAGGTCGCTGTCGTCGCAACAGGCACCTTGCATACTGCACTCGAATTGGATGGTTGTGTGGTCGATATTATAATTCTCGTGCAGAAGCGTCTTCAAGCTTTGCAGAATTGGCGAACTACCACTTGGAGGCAGGTCGTCGATCAGCACATGACACGAGAGGGCATACATGCCACTCGTGATGCTCCATACATGAAGGTCATGAACCTCTTTGACGCCGTGTACCTGCTTCATGTCGGCAACAAGTTTTGGCAAGGCAATAGACTTGGGCGTGGACTCTAACAGAATATCGGCGGTTTCACGCAGAATAGGCCACGAACTGACAACAATCAAAAGCGAGATAGCGATAGAGAGAATGGGATCAAGCGGCGTCCACTTCGTCAAAAGAATAATGGCACCAGCGACGATAACACCGATAGAGATACCAACATCGCCAAAGACATGCAGGGCGGCGGCACGCACATTCACATTATGCTCTTCTTTACGCAGACCAAAGCCAATGAACAAATTGATCGCTATACCCACAGTAGCTGAGAAAAACATCACCAATGGTTGAATAGGCTCAGGATGCTGAAACCGTGAAATCGCCTCCCAAACGATAACGACAGAGATAAGAATCAACGTCACAGCATTTGCCAAGGCCGCCAGAATACCAACGCGATGATAGCCAAACGTTTTTTGTGCGTTCGCGGGACGCTCTGCCTGACTCGCCGCGAACCATGCAAGGCCGAGCGCGAACAGGTCGGTAACTACGTGTCCCGCGTCCGAAAGCAGAGCCAGCGAATTCGCAAGCAGCCCACCAATCAATTCAGCAAGCAGGATGAGAATAGTCAATAAAAAGGCTATACGAAGCGTCTGTTTCGCCATTCCATGCGCATGATCATGACCTGCGTGAGAGGAAGTATGAACATGGCTTACAGAACTCTGAACACTGCTCATGCCGACACCTCGGTTTCTTCTTGCACATGCATGGGGGTATTCTCGCTTGCGTGCGCGATACCCATATGCAGGAGTTGACGAATGTGTTCATCGACCAGCCGATAGTAGACGATACGTCCAACCTTACGCATGGCGACAACCTTCTGGTTACGTAACACACGTAGTTGATGTGAGATGGTGGTATCATCGCGTCTCAGCCCAGTCGCAAGGTCGCAGACGCAAAGCTCCCCCGTTGGCGCATGCAGTAATGCATGTACCACTTGTAGCCGTGTCGGATCGCTTAATACCGAGAACAAAGCTGCAATCTGCGTCGCATCTTCGGCGTCAAGCAGATTACGCCGCACCTCTAACGCATGCTCAGCGTGAATCGTGCGCTCCTGACACATATCATCTTGTATCGGACTTCCCATCGCTGCCTTAACCGATTGAGTCGCCATATCAAACTCCTTTGCATGAATAGCTGTACATACGTGCAACTATTCTGTAGTAAGTATACCACATAGTCGCACTATTATCAAAAAATCGGCACATTGGGTCTATGTCCTTAGGAACAGGGAGACCGCAAGGGTCTCCTCTACACATATAGGGACATGAACGTGTAGAGGAGACCCTTGCGGTCTTCCTGCATGCTTGACCTTGCATAGAGAGACGCTGACATGTTACACTAAGGCGTGTATATTTCTTCTGTCCCTACAACTGAAACCTGGTGGAAACGTCTGCATCTCCACTTCATGACGGTGTATCTTGTTGTTGCAGTGATTTTGGTAGCAATCAGTGCAATTGGACACATACGTCTGCTCGACGAAGTAGGTCACACATTTGGTGGCTTCATCTGGGCTGTCGATACTGACGGGCAGGTTGTCGTTGTCTCTACACCTTATCAACTGCCAACATCAAATGCTACAGCAAACTCCCTGACGAACAACACGCATCTTATATCCGCAAACGGGCAAGCAGGAGCAGCAGGGCTTGAGCGCGTATACGCCCACGCACATCCAGGCGAACCTATAACCTATACGCTCGTAAACAGCAGCGACGGCTCTCGTACCACCTTTACACAACCCACCACGACATTCACCTGGGATATGTGGTGGCAAAACTATGGGCTGGCCTTTATCGCGGGCTTCAGTTGGCTGGTTATCGGTGCCATTCTCTTAATGATGGCTCGTGAATGGACAAGTGCGGTTGAAGGTATTACGCTACTACCACCCGCTATGCTCCTGCTACTCTACAGTCATTGGGGCAATGTACAGCACGCATATCCCGCTGATGCTGTTTTTCAGCTTTTGTGGATACCATCCTTTGCCTTGCTTGGTGCCGCCTTTATCCATCTCAGTCTCACTTATCGACCAGAAGCCTTGAGTACTAGTCGTATACCACGTATATCGGTAGATGGACTACCCTATCTACCATTGATTGCGTTACTCGCCTATGAGTGGTGTTCATACATTTTCTTCGGTCAACATATTCCCACACGTCCCAATATTACTATTAGCCTAAGCTATGGCGTTATCGGTGGTCTCATCAGTTTTGGTATCGGCATACATTCGCTTATTAAAGCTGGCTATTTGTTGCCCGGACAAAAGAATCACCAGAGAAATGATGTCGTTCCTGCACGAGTTCGCAAACGTGTCGGTGATCTTCTCACACTGTGGATTGGCGGCGTCGGCCTGGGCTTCTGCTTTGGCGTACTACCTATTTTGCTCAAGGGCCAGACGCTTCTGCCACTACCAATTTTCTACGTACTGGCGGCGATTTACCCTCTGCTCCTCTTGTACGCTATCCGCACGTTGCATCTTATAGACCAACTACATGTCACATTGGAACAACGCGAGTCGGCTCTACAAGAGCAACGACGCACAGCGGAAGAGTTGCGCCGTAGCAACAATGAGGTGCAATATATCAATAGAGATTTGAAACAAGCTACGTCCTTGCTACTCCATGCCGATGCTCATCTGCGTTCGATCCTGTCACAACGCATTCACGATCAACCCAAGCAACAAGCTCTGCGTATTCGCTCTCTGCTCGGTCACTGGCAACACAAACTGCGAGTCGAGGCGGAGCAGAATCCAGACCATAAGGTCGCGGTACAGCCGATTGTCGAGGCATTAGGCAAGGTACGCAAGATTAGCGAAGAGCTAGAGGGCGACCTGCGCGGCCTACAACTCCTCGTCGAAGATGCCTACCAGCGTCGTAGCCTCGGTCTACGCCTTCACCTTGAGAAACTCATTCGTGAAGACCTCCCTGCATTGCATCCCGAATCACAACTCAAAGTACAATCAGACCTGTGGGCACTCGATAGCTTGAGTGCTGACCTGGAACAGACGGAAGAGGGCACAAAGATTGCCGAGGCTATTTCATATATGGTAACACAGACGCTCCTCAATATCTACAATCATGCAGGTGCCAGTTTCGCAACAGTACGCACAATTAATACAAACGGAGTGCTAGAGGTTCTTATTACAGACGATGGGCGTGGCTTCGATCCCAAAGCGGTACCGCCAGAGAAAACTAGCCTCTTCAAAGCACAACTCAAAGCGAAAGAGGCAGGTGGCGCAATTGCTATCAAATCAACGCCACGTTCACAACCCGATCATGGGACAAAAGTGCTGTTACGGGTTCCTCTCCCTGCACAGGATCGTGACATAAGTAGCATGGGAACATTGCTAGAGTCGAGAATTCAACAGTAGGGACCGATTTATCGCGTCCGCAAGCGTGATGTATTACGTGAGTCTTATGAGAGTTTTCACAACTATATGCATAGGACTCGCGCAGTAAACTGCGCTTGCGGACGCGATAAATCGGTCCCTACTCATCCTGCCGTAGCCCTGCATACGCCTCATATGCGTGAGCCAGCAACACGCGTCGTCCTGGATCGCTGGGAACACCGTCTATCGAGAAAAAATTATAGAGTTCGCTCACAATATTCTCCAGTGGTCCCATATTCGGCTTGCCTTTCGCATTCAGAAAGCCCATACGCACGGCGATATCGTCGTTGCTAAAACCTTTTGCGATAAGTGAGGCACATTCTTCCTGGCGCGGTGTCAGGCGTTGCCCGCGTAACCGCTTGAGCAGGTAGTTGAGAACTTCAGGGTCGATGAAGGTTTCGTTGCGATACACCACTGTTGCGGCGATGCGCTCGAGGTATGAAGGGTCCATATTATTGAAGAGGGCGTAGCCATGCAAGCCCTGTGTGCGCTCAGCTCGTCTTGTCGCGCTACGCGGCGTACCACGTTTCGTGTACTCCTGGCGAAACACCTCGGCTGCAAGCGTCCAACTGGGGTCTTGCGTATAGATGACGACGCGCAAATTTGGAGCCACATCGAGTAATATTCTCCCTAGCTCTACTCCATTCCCATTACCTAAACGGAGATCGGAAAGAACTAGCCAGCGCGGTGTCTGCGCATTCTTAAACTGGGCTTCCTGGCTCAGCGTCTCTATGAGTTGAATTGCGCTGTCGATATCGCCCACTTGTGCATAGAGTGAGAGATTTGGCGTCTCCTCTACAAACTCGCATATACCTCGCCGTTTGATGGGTGTATCGTCGATCACGATAACGGGAATCTGCTCTTCTTCCATATAGGTAGTATACTGTTTGCGCGTTACACAATGCAACTTATTACTACCGCAAAGAGTTCAAACGAGTCGCTCACTGGTTTGAACTCTTTGCGGTAAAAGCCTTTTGTGTTACTGCACAATTCTTGGATAGAGCAGCGAACCAATGATAACCAGCGCAGTGGTTACACAGAGGAGTACGACAAAATCCAGAGCGAGATTGCCGCCCGCTGGTGGAGTTACTAGCATGAGTTCGCGCAACCCATCTACAAGGTAGGTGAGAGGATTGGCGTGCGCGATAGCTTGCAACCACTTGGGCATGATCGAGATGGGGTAGATGGCGTTACTGGCAAAGAACAAAGGCATCGTCAATACCTGACCAATACCCATGACGCGATCTCGTGTCTTGAGCAGACAAGCAATAATCAACGAAAAGGTCGAGAAGCATGCCGCCCCAAGCACAACCAGCACAATCACCCCTAGCAGGTGGAGCGGGTTGAAGTCCATGCGCACGCCCAATACAAGTGCTAGCAGGTAGATGACAAGGGCTTGCGGCAACGCCTTGACGCCCGTTGCCAGTGCCTTGCCAAGTACTAATGAGCCGCGTGGCGTGGGACTTGCCAGGAATTTATGAATAACGCCGAGGTCGCGCTCCCAGATTACAGCGATGCCTGTAAAGATCGACAGGAACAGCACGCTTTGCGCCAGGATACCCGAAGACAGGTATTCGAGATAGCTGACTTTGCCAGTGGGAATGGCGTGTATTTGCGTGAACACCTCTCCAAATACCAGCAACCACAACGCCGGTTGTATGGCGCGTGTGACGATATCCGTTGCATCGTGGCGCAGCTTTCTGACTTCCCATTCGACAATCGTTGCGGTTTTGCTAACAAAATTTACCAGACCGCCAAGCGGCGAAACTGCTTTTGGCTGGGCGATAGCAACACTAGCCAACCCTACGGGCTGTACGTCTTGTTCTTGAAGTTTCACGATAGCTTCCTCCTGATTCTAAAGCGTCACCTGCGTAATGAATGAATACCTCATCTAAGGTTGTATGTTCGTCACCAACGTTGGCCTTGAGCTCGGCGGGTGTGCCAATCACAGCAATTTCGCCACGATGCATGATACCAATACGGTTACAGAGACTGTCGGCCTCCTCCATCGAATGCGTTGTGACGAAAATCGTCATATTCGTTTCCGTCTTCAAACGTATTAGATGTTCCCAGATGGCCTGTCGTGCAATTGGATCGAGGCCGACGGTTGGCTCGTCGAGGAAAAGCACCTGTGGTTGATGTAATAGCGATTGTGCAACTTCTAAGCGTCGAATCATACCGCCTGAGTATTTACCAACCAACTGCTCGCCAGCATCCGTCAAGCCGACGAAAGAAAGCACCTCTCGCACTCGCGCTACTCGTTGATTTCTAGGAAGGTCGTAGAGCTTCGCAAAAATCAAGAGATTTTCGTAGCCCGTTAATGTTGCATCGGCGGAGAGAGCTTGTGGCACGTAACCGATGCTGTGCCGCACGGCGGTTGTCTGATGCACGATATCGAAGCCATTCACCCATGCATCACCAGAAGTGGGTGCTAGCAGCGTCGTCAGCATCTTAATGGTGGTACTTTTGCCCGCACCATTCGGTCCTAGCAAACCAAAGACCTCTCCCTTCTCGACTTCAAAACTGATGTTCTTGACGGCTGCATGCTCGCCAAATTTCTTTACGAGATTCTGTACACTAATAATGCCCGTCATGCTTCAAATCCTTGCTCTTCAGCGGTGGCTATCAGACGCTCAGCAAGTTGCTGAAAGACTTGCTGTTCTTGCTCGTCGAACACCTCCAATAACTTCTCAATAGACTCAAGCTTATGCTCGCGCCATGCATCGATTTGCGCCCGACCTTGCTCTGTCAAAATGACATGCACGATGCGCTCATCGTTCACCTGCCGTTCGCGCGTCACCAATCCCGCCTTCTCCAAGCGCTTACACGCTATCGTGGCAGAACCCATCGTGACGCCCAACGCATTCGCTATTTCGCCTATACTCTGTGCGCCATTGCGCCTGAGATGACGCATAAGCCAGTATTGTTGTGGTGTCATATCGACATAGCGTCGCGTGCGAAACATACGCGATACCGTCAATATATCTTCTGCAAGACGCTCTGATCCCATAATCATTTCCTCTTAACAATCAATTAGTTTGATTATCAAATAAATTGTATCACAAAGCTTTTTACTATGACAAGTTGAATTAGTGACTCACTGGGACCAGGGCGCCCACAAGGGGAACGCCCCTCCCATATGACGATAACTGGTGGAAAGCAGATTCGTGTATGGGAGGGGCGTTCCCCTTGCGGGCGCCCTTGCCTCACCACAAACCTCTTTTTGGGTTACGTTAACGACTATGGGTTATTGTGGCAAAGTCGTACAATGCGTGGTACAGTACTAAGATGATAGAGTTGTGCAGAATGAAAAGATGCAAGGAGTTTTCGCCGTGAGTGGTGCATATAAACCTGAAAATAGTCGGCAAGCAAAAAAAGACCCCATTCTAGGGCAAGGTCATGGACTCTCCGATGCCGAAGGACGGGCAATCCAACAGATGATTCGTGAAGAGCAGAATAGCTCGCGCCACTTGTATATTCCCAAAGAGGACCTCGCGCAAGAGGCAACGACACAGATGTCGCCGGAGGTGGCAAAAGTCATCGACGCCAGCCGCGTGCGCGATGTACTGGATATGTTCAACCGTGACTACCTCTATGGTCAGGGACGCTTCGATGAGTATAGCGGTGGCTTGCTGCTCAAGTGGGGCGACGGCTATTCGCGCAAGCATATCTGGATAACCGCCGAGAACGGCAACCTGATCTTCGAGACAAGTCATGAAAAGAAGTGCGACAAGCCATACTGCACTGGCACACATCACGTACTTCCTCCAGACCTCTACATGAATATCGACGTAATCAACCAGGAATTGGGCGACCTCTTCCGCCGTCCCGTCTATGAGCGTTCGGACGACTAGGGAAAAGCAGTGACAGTTTCTATTCTTGCTTTGGAAAAAGACCTATTCTTCTCTGTGAAGATACGCGATACATTACAGCACCACAACATGCAGGTAACAACAGTACGCACTCTACCAGCCTTCGAGCAAGCACTCACCGCCGACGAGAAACCTGCGTTAGTGCTTGTCAACACGGCGACCAAAGGCATCGATTGGGAGGCATCGATTCGTGCCGCAATAACTCATGCAGTACCTGTGCTTGCGTTCGGTTCGCATATGGACCTCGATGCCCGCGCCAAAGCGTTACAAGCGGGTGCCGCAAAGGTCGTCGCAAACTCAAAGTTCACCAGCGACATGGTAGGTTTGGTGACGCGTATGCTTGATAATTCCGCGAGTAGTGCCGACGACATAGAGGAATAAAATATAATAATTCGTATGGAGCAAATCGCTGTGCGATTTGCTCCATACGAATTATTATAT
>CAXUHG010000030.1:0-49097 GCA_964250805.1 uncultured Ktedonobacteraceae bacterium
TGCGCTACGCAATGCAGTAATCAAAAAAGTCTCATCGCGCTTATTGTTGCAACAATTGATGTGGATTCTGGATTATTCCCCTGAGTAGCAAGAGGAATTTTCGATCTAGCACGAACTATTCAATAGAAAACACTTACTTACCGAAGAAGCGCTGTGTGAAGGTCGCAATGAAACTTAGCTCGATGAGCAATCCAATGATCGCCTCAAGAGCAGCATAGGCCACAACCGGAGTATGAAGCGTTACTGGTTGATTATCAAGATTTGGGAGAAAGCCACGTCCATGAAATGAAGTTACACTGTAGACAAGTGCATCAGGCCACCATATGAGTGGTCCTTTGATAGCGTACAATATAGAAAAACCGCCTACTACAAAGATATACCAACCGAGAGTTATTATAGGATAGTAACCATAACCTGCTAATAAATTAAGGAAATGCGAAAATAGATATTGTAAGCACTTCCCACAAACGAGAATTACGTGTCTAAATGCTGCAAGCCAGTGTTTTTTGACACTTTCTCCCACTATTCGTTGTAGCTCCTCGAATATCTGATACCAGAACACCTTTCTTTGCAAAACATTAGCGCGATAGGCAAAGCGTATTGCCTCCTCATACATCCCTTGCCCTTGTAGAGCAACAGCAAGTTGACGATTGGCACGAGTGGCAGTTTGATGTTCGTCAAGTCGTGTCTTGCTGTTTTTCTTTTCCTTTTTACCTTCTACAAAATTATAATTCTGTCGAGTTACCTGAGTTTCACCTAGACGAGTTACTTGTGACCAATCTACAACGGCAAGATTCGTATTTCCCCATTGAATATCAACAAGAAAAGGACCAACACCATTCTCTTTGCTGAGCGTGACACCACCTAACTGGACGCTTTCAATTTGCACGCCGTTAAGTTTGGAGCCTTCGAGGTATGCTCCACTAAAATCGGCATCCTTGATTTGTGTTTCACTAAGCTGGGCATTTTCTAGATGTGTTCTGCTAAAGTTGACACCCTCAAGTTGTGCGTTACTGAAGTTGGCTCCTTCGAGATGAGCATCACTAAAGTCGGTACCCTTTAACTTCGCTCTATAAAACTTAGTATCTTCTAGTTGTGCTTTTTTGCTAAATTTGGCACCCTCTAGCCGAGCATCACTAAAGTCGGCACCCTTTAATTTCGCTTTATAAAACTTAGTATCTTCTAGCTGAGCATCGCTAAAGTCGGCTTTCTCTAGCTGAGCATCGCTAAAGTTGGTACCTTTCAGGTGTGTTTTATTGAATTTAGTTTCTCTTAACTCTGCTTTATAGAATTGAGTATTTTCTAACTGTGCTTCGCTAAGGTTAGCATTCTCTAGTTTCGCTTCACTCAGATTAGCTTCGTTGAAGTCACTTCCCTCTAGTCTAGCTCCATTGAGGATGATACCTTCTAACTTCACGGATGTGCAGATAAGACCAGCAAGTGGCAGTTTACTTACATCCAAAGGTTCATCTCCGTCTCCACGTAGTTCTGCGCCCCGCAGGTCGAGTCCCTTTCTGTTTCGTTGTTGCTCGTCATTCCACATAACAGGACCAAGCCCATTTTCATGAGTTGCTAGTAACCATTCGATATCAGCACGGTCTAATTTTTGACCTTTAAATGAATGAGTGCTATTGCTACTACTAGTGGAACGAATACGGCATTCTGCTAATACCTTTTGACGTTCTGGAGATATTTCGGGTTCAGTGCGCCATGATTGCCTTTTTTGCGTCCAGTATGCAGTCCATTCACCACAGTCTTTCCCTTCAGGACGAGGTAACGAAGATTTTGACGAGTTACTCGTATCATCCTTGTGATATACCATATTTGCTTTATCTTTCTTTATTGTTTTGTAGTTGTTGGAACTCGTTGCTCTTACCCAAATATCGTGATGTTTGTGCTAGCTCTTTCCAGACTATGAAGACAATACTCATCTACAAGAGAGGTAGCGTGATAAAAGAAAGCTATTAGAGCACACATTGAGCAATGAGACGCAAAGACTCGGTGGATGAAATACTGCGCCGAGAGATAATCACTTCCTGTGTACCATGCTTCTCTAGTTCAATGAGACGTTGGCGAATCATCATAGGTGTGCCGAATAGCCCTCTGGTACGAACATGCTCAATAGTGAGTTTGCTTGCAGTGCTTGCAATCTTTGTAGTGGCTTCAGCCTCACTTTCTCCGACGAGGCAGTTGACATAGATAGTGCGGTGAATTTCATCTACGTCGCGCCCAATCTCTTCACTATAGCGTTTGATGAGTGCAAATTTATGATCAAGTTCACCCAATGTTGGATGTGTCAGATTACAAGCATCAGCATACTGGGCAACTAGCTTGAGTGTGACTTGCTCACCTTTTCCCCCTACTAAAAGAGGAATGTGAGGTTTCTGTACGCCTTTAGGTTGATTGATTGCACCGCGTACCTGAAAATACTTTCCCTCAAAATATGCCTCTTCATCTGACCACATAGACTTGATAATTTGCAAGGACTCGCGCAACTGCCGTAGACGTGTTGCCGTTTCTGGAAAGGAATAGCCATATGCCAAGTATTCGGGCTCGTACCAACCGGCACCAATTCCCAGAGAGAGGCGTCCATGACTCAGTACATCGACTGTGCTTGCCATTTTTGCGATAAGCGTAGGATGACGAAAATTGTTGTTTGTCACTAACTGTCCAATGCGAATGCGTTTCGTATCACGTGCTAAAGCGGCGGTGCTGGTCCAGCATTCAAAATGCATCTGCTCAACTGGTTTAGATGTAGCTGGAGATTGAACGTGATCAAAGAGCCAAGCGGAATAAAAGCCAAGCCTTTCTGCCTCTTGTGCCATATGAGTCATGGTCTCATATGCTTCTACAGGACTCCGCTGGTCTCTTTGCCATTCCTGCGGCAGTTCAATACCGATCTTCACGATATTGTGCCCTCTTTATCTATGATATGTTGGTAGAGCATGCATGTATTCCTACTCGTTTGTAGACCAGCGGAAGGTCAAGAACGTATCTTTAATTTTGAAGCCTGTAGATTGAAAGGAGCGAAGTGCAGGGATGTTTGTAAGTTGGGTTTCAATAGTGCTCGTGGGAAGACCCCAAAGAGCGCATTGGTTAAGTGCTGCTGTAACGAGATGACGACCTATAGAGCGACCTTGTTGTGGTGGATCAACTGCGACAAGGACAATATCACCGTCCTTTTTGAGCGTGGCGAAACCATAAAGCTTTTCATCTTCCGCATACACGAAAATAGCATCGGCGTAGTGATTGTTAATAGAATTTTTGATCCACTCTGCATAAATTTCATTGGCGGACGATCTAGGAAGCAAGGGATCATTGAAATAGCGATTGAACGTGAAGGAGTGGCGTGCAATGGTTTGTAACCGGGAGACATCATCTGAAGTAGCGAGGCGAATGTTATCTGGAATATCAAAGGATTGTTTTGCGAGTTGAAGATCAAGATGTATACTGCCATCAACGAGAAGCCAATGATTTTCTTCTAACGCATGAACTGTCGAAAAGTTATTGGCAGGAAAACGGTACACTGCATAATTCATTGCATGTTCTCGAAGGCTAGCTACAAGTTCGCTAACCAAGTTTTTTGAGTTATTTGGTGATGCTTCAATGTCTATGATTTTAGCAACAGACAAAGAAAGTATCTGTGAGTCAAAGAGGTCCTTTCGCCAAGAAAAGGAGCCATTAGGAGAGGTGTGAGCAATTATATCTTTCACGACTTTTCTCTTTTCTTATTTTTTGTTGGTAGACCAAGCTTTCAAAAAGGCACTATCTACTTCCTCCGAAGAATATCCTTCATCCTCTAAACTCAGGATAACCGCGGTCAAGGCAACAGAAAACCAGCGATCCCACGTACTGACAACAAACTGAGCAATGACATCTGGATGATGTTGGTAAAACAGGAGTCCACGACTTTCCCACTTGTCTTGAGGCACAACCCTATGCCAAATTCTCTCCACTTGTGCGCGTGTTTCTTGAATACGTAAAGTGGCAATTAAAGAATACTGACAAAAATCCGGTATCACAGTAAATGCAGTAAATATGATATTCTCTTTATTTAAGTTGAGTCCCAATTCTTCTTTTGCACCCCTAATAACGGCAAGAAAAGGGTCTGGTGCGTTCGATATACCTCTGTCTCCTGGACGTAATAGATTTTCTCCTACGGACGTATGAAATTTATCGCCTGCTACCTTTGCACTTTTACTTCGCTCTGTTATAACCAGATAGTTATCTTTCGTGATCACGTTTAAGTTCACTCCAAGTATGGTCGAAAACTCAGGCACTGGAATCTCTGTAATCGGAGCAGCTTTTGCACGATACTTCTCTCGAATCGGGTTCCCAACGTTGATATCTGTGACCATTTGGCTAAAATAATCTGTCTTACTAAATTTCAATATGAGACCAGGGACTTCTTCAAAATCGATCATATCGCGATGGCCTGCATCAAACTCTAGCAATTTGTACATGTTTGAATTGTATGCACGACCCAAAACTCCCTGAGCTTTCTGCTTTTCAATTTTAAGTTCATAATTTTTCCGCATCTTTTGCAAGTCAGGTGGCAAATGTTCTTTTGTAGGGTTATACATACTTACAATATTCTTAGGTCCATACTTGCCACGGGCTAAAATGATCAAATTTATCTCATGTCCACCTACTCTAAAAGTTTGTCCTGTCGTCGATGGCAGTACAAATTCGGACTCTTGACCTGGAGGGTCTTTCTTAGTCGGAGAAGATGCAATAACTAGTGCTTCCTTCTCATGTGTTACATTTTTCCATACAGCTTGATTGGGAGATACTCTTTTCATTTGGGCATCTATATCGTTAAACCATTTACCAATAGTAATTTCGTTATTTCCATTCTCTATCGCACCATTTTTGATTCCCTGTACCAGACAGAAAGTAAAAGTGGATAAGAACCTATCATTGCCCTCCCATATTTGCTCTATACCGCTTGCAGCTAGTATTACGCGATTAATCTCCTTGAACTCTTTCTCAATTATACTGAGTGCAGCTTTTTTGTTCTTAGAAGACGTAGGTAGTTCGCAAGTGTCGATAAGTATGACTAAATTGGCAGAACTACCCAAAATGGATTTTTTAAGAAACGTAGTAGAAATAGCTGTAGAAAATAGTTGATTCTCATTACTATCTTGCCCTGCAAAATACCAGCGGGATTGGTCATCTACCAATCCATATCCTGAAAGGTAAAGTAGTAACAAATCATTTTCCTCTTTATTATCCAGCAGAAAGTCTTCGATTTTTTGTTCTATAATTTTCGCCGGTCTATCAATTAGCTCTTGTATCTCAATATCTGAAGAACGAAGCACTTTGGCAAAAGAATTTACATTTTCTTCGGGCTTTCCCAAACCTTGTAGATTTTTGTATGTCCCATTACCGATAAGCAATCCTCGCTTGTATCCCATGTAACTATCTCCTATAAATCATCAGTAAATTAAGAATAGAATAAACTAATTTAGGTAGCTTGCTCTAAAGTTTGTTACTATACTTATGCTTCTTTAAGTAGATAATACCATAGTTTTTTAGAACATGCTATGGATTTCAAAGGAGTTGAGCAACCTTTTTTCTTCAAGCTACACCGCGATACGTAATCACTCTCGTAAAGTACCGAGGCGTCGTATTTCAGGCCAGAGAATGGCTACGAGTATAACAACCAGTATCGTGCCAGCTCCACCAAGAACGACCGAACTCACGGGACCGAGTAACTGTGCCGTTACACCAGATTCAAAGCCACCAAGTTGATTGGATGTACCAATGAAAAGCGAGTTGACGGCCCCAACACGTCCGCGCATTTCGTCAGGCGTGCGTACAAGAACGAGCGTGGAGCGGATAACAACGCTAATGTTATCAAGGGCACCAAGGACGAGCAGCATCAAAAATGAGAGCCAGAACCAATGTGAGAGGCCAAAAATAATAGTTGCCACTCCAAATCCGATCACCGCCAGCAACAAGACGGAACCTGCTCTCTTGAACGCTGGTCGAGACGCTAGCAGAAGTGCCATACCTACCGCCCCGATTGATGACGCGGCTTGTAGGCTCCCCAAGCCGAACGGTCCTACATGAAGAATATCTTTCGCAAAAATGGGTAGCAAGGTGACAGCACCACCTAGCAAGACCGCGAATAGGTCGAGAGTGATTGCTGCTAGCATGACTCTTGTACGTCCTAGAAAACGTATCCCTTCAACTAACGAACTCAGCTTTCTATTCGAGGCAGAAGATTTTTTCTGCGGCCCAACTTGTGTGAAGACCAGCAGTAGCATAATGATGAGAAAACAGGCACCACTCCCTATATAGACAGAACTTGCGCCAAACAGTCCTATCAAAAAGCCGCCCGTTGTTGGTCCCAGAACTGCGGACAACTGCGTAGCACTACTGCGCCATGTCATAGCATTTTCAAATGTCCCCTCTGGTATAACCTGTGAAACGATTGCGGAACTAGCGGGAAAGCTAAAGGATTGTGCCGCCCCCAGGAGAAGAAGACACCCGTATATCCAGAGTAGAGGACCATGTTGGAAAGAGAGAACCGCAAGACCCAGCGAAGCCAAAAGCGAGAATGCCTGAGTAACAATCAGAATGTATTTACGGCTCACATTGTCGGCGACGTATCCTGCTGGTAAGAAGAGTATAACGAGTGGAATCACCTGTGCTAATCCTATTCCACCGAGTACGAGGGCGGAGCTAGTGCGATTGTACAACTCCCATCCAATAGCAACCGTCAGCATTTGCTGTCCAAACATCGTGAGAAAAACGCTCCCTAGCAGGAGGCGAAAATTCTGAAAGCGCAATGCTCCATACGAGTTGCGCTTTCCCCTTTCCTCTTCGAGAGGAAGACTCAATGACGGACCGCTTAATGTATTCTCCGATAATTGCTCTTCAACGGCTTCTTGTTCCTGTTTTTTGTTTCCCATACTCATGCGACATATTTTACCACGTTCCTTATAAATCCGATCTGAGGAAAGTGGCGATAGAGGAATATTATCCTGTCATCGTAAGCCAGCTATATAGGGTGAATCGTCAGATATGTTCCCTTGGCTCTGAGAGAGGCGCAGATCGGCGTGCAAATGTTATATAAGCAAGCCTTGGAACACCTTGACGAAAGAGAACCCAAAGACCTTGAGGCGCGAGCCGTATCATGCCCACGAGTAGAACACCGATCACAAGTGTACTCCAACTGTTGCTCTGGAACTGTTGTTGGAGCGCAAAAATTATGACAGCCCCGACCAGTGGTCCAGTGGTTGTCGCAATGCCACCGATGATCGTCATAATAATCATATTGATCGTCCAGTTTGTGTTGAATGCCGAGTAAGGCTCAATACTGAAGTTTTGCAAGGCAATTAATGCACCCGCAATGCCGACGAAAAATGCGCTCACCGTAAACGCAACCATTTTCACAAAGAAGCTATTGACGCCATGCTCAATAGCGGCTTCTTCGTCGTCACGGATCGCCATAAGCCGTAGCCCAAAGGGACCACGAATGAGCAGGACGAGACAGACGATGGTTACTATCAGCAAGGCCAGGGATAGGTAGTAAAGTGTGGAATAGTCAAGTGTTGCCGTAGCAGGAAGGCTGAGTTCCTGTGTCTGACCAGTATAAGACCAGTTAATCATCCAGGAGAGAGCAGCCTGTGCAAGACCTAGTGAGCCAACTGTAAAGTAGGCATTCCGCAGACGCAGTAACAGAAGCGCACTGAGAAAGGCGAGAAATGCTGCCATTCCGCTGCTCAGCAAAATAGTCAGAAAGAGCGGTATTCCTGTATGGAGCAGCAGTACAGCTATAGTATATGATCCCGCGCCAACAAAAAGCGCGTGACCTAATGAGAATTGCCCTCCATAGCCACCGATCAAGTTCCACGACAAGGCTAGGACCATCAAGTCAAAAAGCGTGAAGGCAAGTGATAGATTGTAGAGACTCAGGTAGGTTGGACCCATGAGCAGCAAGGCTAGGACAAGCACCAGAAGACCTCCTCCAAACCACCAGCGATAACGCATTACACGCATTGCTATTCTTCCTGGTCGCCTCTGTGACTGCTCTTCAAGCTCTATTGATGCTGAACGAGAATTTGAAACTTTCATTTAGGCTACTGCTTTCTTGCCAAATAGCCCTTGAGGGCGAAGAATCAAAATGAGGACTAGAAAAGAAAAGACGATAAGGTCACGATATTGCGCTCCAATCTGACTGACGGCAAATTCTTCGAGAATACCGATCAGTATACCTCCTACCAGTGATCCCCATAAAGAGCCTATTCCACCAAGTACTACAACTGTAAAGCTACGCAAAAGCCAGCCCGTTCCTGTGGTCGGCTCGAAGCCGTAGGATAATCCAATCATCACACCGCCTACTGCTGAGACAGCCGCAGCCACACCGAATGTGACGGCGTAGACGTGCTGAACATTGATTCCTAATGATGCAGCAGCCAATGGGTCCTCGGCTGACGCACGCAGAGCCTTGCCGAAGCGCAGGTGATTTATTGCCAAATGTAATCCTGCAACGAGCAAAAGTCCGGCGAAGAACGCAATGATGTACACCATACGCACCTTCACCCCCAGAATATCCACTCCTGTAGTGGTATAGGCATCATTCAGCGACAGGGTATTAGAGCCAAATAGCAGTACAAAAAGTGTCTGTCCGATGAGGGAAATGCCAAACGTCGCAACCAGAGGCGGTTCAGCTCCCAATCGCATCACTGGATTGATCACAAATCGCTGTAAGGGATAAGCCAGCAAAAACATAATCGGTGCAACAAGGAGCAGTGTAACAAGAGGGTCAATCCCAAGTGCAGTACTGAGAGCATATGCCAGATAGCTGCCAGCGATGAGTAGTTCACCATGAGCAAGATTTACCAATTGCAATACGCCAAATACCAGGGTCAGTCCGAGGGCTGTACTTGCGTACAGCCCGCCCAGGAAAAATCCGTTGATAAGGTGACTTACAAACATAGGTTTTCTCCTTGTTACGCTATCCTAGCCCCGTGACGGGTGTTTCGATAGTACCTGACCCACTTACTTGTGGAAAGACACGAACATCCTGGCCTTTCTGCCATTGCTCTTCCACTGATGGGACGGCTGCTGCATGGTTGGCTCCGAAGTGAATAGGGCCGATAGGATAGGTACTATTTGTTTGCCCTAAAGCCGTATTGATCGCCCCAGGATCGAGTGATTGTGCGTGATTGATAGCGTCAAGTGCTATACGCGCCGCTGAGTAAGCGTAGACAATAATTGCAATGTCAGCCGTTTTATATTGACTCTTATAAGCCGTTACGAATGTGTTCGCGTCAGGAAATCCCTGTGTCGGATCCCACGGGCTAATATGCATTGTTCCCTCAGCTGTGGAACCCAGAAGCTGAGGCCATGCACTCGTGTTGGCACATTTCTCGCAGAAGGCGGCCTTTGGCTGATAGTTCATTGCTTTCATTTGTTTCCAGAGTGCTGTTGCGTCGGGTGTAACCATCTGTGTAATCAGAACATCAGCATGAGCAGCCTGAGCAGCAGCGATTTGGGTAGAAAAGTTGGTGGTACCCACTGGAAATTTTGCGTGGTAAGCAATCTGATACCCATAGCTAGGTGCCTTACTTTCCCAGATACTTCCCATTGTGATGCCATCTTCTTCGCTGTCTGTAAAAAGAGCAACCCGCTTGTTCGTTTTCAGAAGACTAGATGTTTCAAATTCCAGGTTGGTTGATTGGCTCTCATCAAAGAAGGTATTCCAGGCATATGTCCATCCGCCTGTCCGTCCGCCTAACCAGGCTTGAATAGGTGTAATTGCCTCTATGACCGGTCTCTTTAATTGTTCAGCCACGTTCGCTATAGGGATGTTCAATTGGGGAGTAGCCGCTCCAAGGAGGGCAACTGCATTATTCTTGAGGAAGAGCGTTCTTGCCTGCTCACTTGCTGTGGCGGGATCGGATTTGTTATCAAGCGTAACGAGTTGCACTTTGTACTTTGTCCCCTTTATATCAAGACCCCCATGAGCATTGATCTCGTTCACGGCTCTTGTGTAGCCTAATTGCAAAACTGTTCCGAAGGTGCCTAACTGTCCTGTTATGGGAATGGAGGCACCGATAACGACTGATTGAGTGCTGCCGCCCGATGTAGCGGAACCACTACAGGCAATAAGACTCGCTGTAAGTGTGACTGTCAACAACAGGGTTGAGGCTATTTTGTACATAGTACGCATGCAATTTCTCCTCTGAAATGCTCTTTTTCATGTAGAATAGGATTTCATATCCTCTACATGAAAATCTACTCTGAAAGAAATACGTTTTAGGCACTACTATCCTAATATTTCGGTTTCCTCTCCTAAGTAAGCTTGGTAAAGGGCTTTATGCTGTTGCAATTCAGTTGCAGTTCCGCTGAACGAGACCTGCCCTCGTTCAAGAAGATAAACGTGATCAGCAATTGCTAGAGAACGGTGAACATGTTGTTCGATCAAAACGATGCTCGTACCCCATTGACAAATTTGTGGAAGGGCGGCAAATATTTGGTCAATAACCATTGGTGCAAGTCCCAACGAAAGTTCATCGAGCAAGAGCAGGTCCGGTTCCGAAACCAGTGCTCTCGCAATCGCAACCATCTGCTGCTGACCACCAGAGAGGTTTCCGGCAAGCGTCTTTGTTTTTTCCTTCAATATCGGAAAGAGTTCAAACACTCGTGTTAATCGCTCTTTGCTGGGGGTAGAAGTGTGCGATGCATAGGCCATCCCCAGTTCGATGTTTTCTCGCACCGTCAACTGTTTGAATAGGCGTCTCCCCTCGTGACAGAGCGCAATACCAAGACGAGCACGACGATGGGCAGGGTATTTCGTGATATCGGTTTTGTTAAACAGTATCCTTCCCCCACTGATTGGAATCAGCCCACTAATCGCACGCGTAAGCGTAGTCTTCCCCGCTCCATTGGCTCCAAGAATAGCGACAACGCTCCCTGCCTGTATCTCAATATCAACCGCGCGAATAGCCCGAAACTTTCCGTAATCCACGTTCACTTTTTCCAGGCGAAGCAGGATATGAGTTGGTTCCAACGGTGCAGTTGCTTGTATATGAGGTGAAGGTACGGATTCGCTCTTGCCAAAGTAGACATCGATTACCATTGGGTCTGCAGCTATCTGTTTTGGTGTTCCCTCAGCAATCTTTCGTCCCCAGTCCAACACCATCACACGTTCAGCAAGTTTCTGGATGACGGTCTGGACGTGTTCAACTAGGATAATAGTTCTTTCGTTTGTGCGAAGCGAGGTAATAAGTTGGATAATGTCAACAATCTCTTGACCCACAAGACCTGCAGCCACTTCATCCAAAAGCAAAAGACGTGGACGATGTGCCAAAGCACAGGCAACCTCAAGTCGTTTCAAGTCAAGCAGCGTGAGTGTTGCTACGGGATGATCAGCTTTGTTCTCCAGGCCACACGTTGCAAGAATCTCTTGGATATGGTTCTCAGATTCTTTTGCGTTTCGCTGATGAGATTGTATGGGAACCAGAATATTTTGACGAACTGTCATACGCTTAAATGGTCGTGGTATCTGGCGTGCCCTGCCAATACCAAGACGCGCGATAGCATATGGAGGTATACGTTCCAGGCGTTGACCATCAAAGAAGACTTCTCCAGAACTGGGGCGTTGAGAACCCGAAATTAGGCTCAATAGTGTACTCTTACCAGCCCCATTTGGCCCGATAACGCCGAGAAGTTCTCCTCTTTGCACCTCGAAGCTCACATCGCTCAGTGCCGCAACGCCTCCAAAGAGTTTGGATACATGGCGAAATGCAAGCAAAGGAGTTTGTGTAGATACTTCATCAGACCTCGTAGGTGGAATCATTATTGCATCCCCTCATTGCTCTAGTCATATAAATGGATACAGGTCGAGATGTATCTCTTTCAAACTCTTCAGCTTCTCTTCCTAACTGTGTGAGTGAGGAATTTGTCCTGGAACGAGCGGTGTAAGTTGTTCAATATCATAACGCCTCCTCAACTCGGCAATGACTTCGGGATCAGGTGGTCCACCTCTCCTCAGAATAACGAGAAGTTCCTCGAAGTATCTCTCGTGGCCTACTGGAGTAGCTTGAAAGAGCATTCGAGCGGAAGTAGTTCCCGAATTTGCGAATGCGTGAGGGCAACCGGGTGGCACAAACATCATGCTTCCAGGGCCTCCACGGAATACCTGTGTACCTGTGCGTGATTGCCAGGTCCGCCAATTCCCCTCGGTCCTCACCAGAGGCTCAAAGGCAAAGAGATCAAGTTCACCCTCAAGGATATAAAACAGTTCCTCCTGATGCCCATGCACATGCGCTCCTACGTCGTATCCTGGATGGACAACGATCTCGAAACTGGAGGTCGTTGCTGACTGCTCAGCCGTTACCTTGAATGTGATCTCCGCCCCACCCGCCGCGAAGTTTTTGCCCTGCCCAGCAGGGATGACAAGTCCATCACTCATAGCATGCCCTCTTGTATTTTATTAACTACTGTAGTAGTTACTATAACATCTGTTTTCTAAAAAGTCAAGCAGTGTTGACAGAATGCTTATTCTCATCTACAATACCTACAGAAGTAGTGAGTATATACTAAGAGTAGGATACTCCTATCGCGAGTAGACTCTCAGACTTACATTCAAGCATAAGCTCGCATGACTTGCTCATGCCACTACTTTTCGTATGAAGGTTGGCGAAACACATATGAGTGAGCAAAGAAAAGGACGTTATGGACGAAGCAATGACATCAATGGTTGAGCGGTTGACGCAATTAGGCTTCTCGCTCTACGAGGCGAAGGCATACGTTGGGCTACTAGTTCATGGAACACAAACTGGCTACGGCTTATCGAATGTGACTGGAGTACCACAACCAAAGGTATACGAAACGCTTCATCGCCTGGCTGAGCAAGGGGCTGTGATACAGACCGCGAACAAGCCTGCAACCTATGTAGCAGTACCTGCCGAGCAACTCTTCCATGCGCTCGATACCGACTTCAAGCAACGGCTTAGAGATGCGAAGAAAGACCTCGAACGCCTCTTGCCGAAGCCAATCGGGGACCAGCAAGAGCCTATCTGGAAGCTTAATAGCTTTGAGAGTATTGTGACCAGAACATGTGAGGCTGTCGCTGCCGCCACGAGGTCGGTCTATCTCTCTGGAAGTACCTCTACGCTTGAGCCGCTCAGGGATGTTATAACTGATGCATCGAAACGTGGTGTCACCTGTGTAGTATTGCATTTTGGTGCCCTCCCATTTCCTGTCCTGGGTGGACGAACGTTTCGCCATGCGAGTACCGAAGGAACGCTCTATTTCCATCATCAGGCACGTCACCTGGCGGTTGTAGTTGACTCAGCTTCAGCACTATGGGCACTCGCTCGTGATGGAAAGCACTGGGAGGGTTTATACAGTCAGAACGAGATGTTCGCCAGTGCCATGAAAGGCTATATCAGACACGACATCATGGTACAACGTATATATGCCGACCTACCCGAAGAATTGACTGACCTTTACGGTCCTGGCCTCCTCGAACTCGCAAGAATCTCTTCGTCGAGCAATGAAGGTGAGGAGAATGAAGAGAGAGAAGGCGAGACACTAACTGGCTAGCCGCTGAAGGGAAATTCAAATCAGACTAAGTGAGCCGTTACAAAAAGAAAGAAGGAAAAACACCTATGGATTTTTCATCAGAAAAGATACAGCATCAGCTTTCACTGGAAGGTTTGACCATGAGAGTAGAGGATGTAGACCGTTCCGTGGAGTTTTATATGAAACTTCCTGGCGCTGAAATTATCACCCATCACAAAGGCGTATTCGCCCTGATCCGTATTGGTGCCGGACGCCTGGGATTACTACAAATGCCGTCAGCTCCCCTTTTCCACCTAGAATTCGAGACGACAGGGGAGCTAAATACTCTCGTGCAGCAGTTTCAAGCAGCCGGAATGGAGTATGTAAAGAAACCTGCTCAGAAAAGTTGGGGCGAGGTTGATTTCACGGTACGAGACCCTGATGGTAATCTCCTGGAATTTGATACAACCGGACAGGTGAAGGCGTGGGAAGAATAACGCTCGCCCTTTCCGCACACCTCACAACATGTCATAGTAGCGTGCGTACAGCAACAAGAGCAGCCTAATTCAAAAAACGCTTCAGCCATACTATGCACAAACTAATTTGTGCATAGTATGGCTGTTTTATCATGATGAAGTAAGAATCCTTATTTCCTCACCAACTCAATCACCGGAATCTTGCGCGTGGTCGTCTTCTCGTATTCGGCAAAACGTGGGGACGCTGCTGCCTGCTTTGCGTACATCTGCGCCCGTTCCTCTTCCCCTAACACGACGCCGGTCGCAGGAAATTTCTCGGTTCCAATCTCGACGGTGACGTTTGGATGCGCGAGAATGTTGTGATACCAGTCTGGGTTGGTTGGTGCGCCCGCCTTGGTCGCGAAAATGAAAACGCGCCCGTTCTCATTGTAATACACCAACGGACTTATACGCGGTTGCCCACTTTTGGCTCCGATTGTATTGAGCAAAAGCAGAGGTGTGCCTGCCATTGGTCCACTCACGTCTCCCCCATTGGCATGAAATTCTTCAATAATCTGGCGATTCCAGGCACTCTGACGATCCCAATCAACCTGACCATATCCATCGTTAGCATTCTGTGTCATTGTTTTTCCTTATTACCACTATCAGCATGATAGCCGATATTATAGATGCTCAACTGTGAAAAGAGACTTTTTCACAATAACAGTCACTAACATAATAATAGCATCTGAGTTTAAGAACAGCAACGTCCTCTGGTCGCTTGCAAGGGAATGTACAAGTCTTATAAGAGGAACAAACAGACCTCGCTAGATGATGCTTAACGTAGCTGGGCAATGACACTGGCACCACCCGCTTGCTCACTCTTTACGAGAGAGCAGAGAATAATGATAATGATAAGGAACCGCCTCTTGTGATAAAGGATTGCATTAGAGGCATTCTCTCATGATGCTCGGCTTTTGCCTTTCTCGTTCTTGCACCACCTCTTTGAGTCCACCCTGAATCTACCTTTTGACCGATGCTACTTGCCCTTGTTCCCCCTATACTTGAGACATGAGCTTTTCGATACAGCGAAGAGCGGCATGTGTTTTCAATGGAAGTAGCAACAGTTCCTCTGAAACACGAAAAACTGCTTATACCTGACGCAGTTTTTAGAAGAAAGAATACCAACTGGATTTCCAATTGGTACATGCATTGTAGAACAAAAATGAATGGAGAAAACAGATGGCAATTGAAGCTAACACCGTAAGCGTTGGGACGATGGCACCCAATTTCACTTTAGAAACGACGACTGGTCGAGTTAGTCTCTCAGAGTATCGTGGCAAGCAGAACGTCGTGCTCTACTTTATGCGCGAGTTGTCCTGCATGATGTGTCAAAGGCATGTCGCTCAATTAAAACAGCTCTATAGTCAAATGCAGATGCGCGGAACAACCGTTCTGGTCATTGGCGGTGGGAATCAGCAAGACGCTCAGCGTCTCTCCTCTCGCTTGCAACTGCCCTTTCCTGTTGCGGCTGACCCCAATGGGGAACTCTATCACCGCTATGGCTTAGAGAAAGTGATGCTTTTCATGCAAAGGAGTGGAACCGTGCTTGTCAACAAACAGGGCAACGTGAGCTACATTCATCGTGCCACCAACCCGAATGCGAGTTTCGAGAAGGGTGAACTCTTACAAGAGATCGAGTCGGTACGATAAAGCCGAGACACTTCTACTAGGCAGGTATTCGCGTGAGGTCAAGACTCATATGGGCGAACTCTTTGCCCATATGAGTCTTATTGCAACAGGAGGGAATGCTCATATGAATACTCAGACTCATTTTATCCCCGTATCCACTGTAGACGTACTAGAGCAACTTTTTGTTTGCTCACAAGATACGCCAGTGATCTTGTTCAATCATGATAAAGGGTGTCCTATTAGTGCCACTGCGTATTATCAAATGCAGAGGTTCAAGGGCGACATTCAATTGATTGATGTCACTGTTGCACAGGATATCACTTCTCTGCTTGCACAACGAACGGGTGTGAAACATGAGTCGCCCCAGGTGATTCTCCTACAGCATGGTCGAGCGGTATGGTCCGCATCTCATTTTGCTATTACCCCCGGTGCTGTAAGACATGCTCTAATGAACGTTGACAACCAAATGCGGTAATGGAGGTAGGGACGTATCAGATAATCAACGTTCATTAAGGATATAGCTAATGTTTCTGAGACCGATAGCTGCGTTACAACAGCATCAGTCCTCTCATGGAGCCTGTGTCACTGGTGCGTTCGCTCTCTTCCTCATGAATGGACTCTTCTCAAAGGCGTTCTTGAGGAAGGAGTGCGAGCCGCTCTTTTTGAAAGGAGGTCACATGTCTCAAGCAGCTTTCTCACTTGCCACCGTGGACGAGGTTACTATTACCACGATTGTTGATAACAGTGTTGATATCCTTCTGGAAAGCAACGAGGTCGTCAGACGATATCCTCTCGGACAGCATGCGTTTGAACATCCTCAACCGATTGCCGAACATGGTTTTTCCGCTCTCATTACCGTCACACAGGGCGCAAAATGTCGCCAAATTCTTTTCGATACTGGCCTCAGTGCCCGCACGTTCCTCTACAATCTAGATGCATTGGAGATCAATGTCGCGGATATTCAGGCCATTGTGCTGAGTCATGGGCATGCCGATCATGTGATGGGCTTCTTTGGCCTCGTCCAGCGTCTAGGGAGTCGAAGTCTTCCACTAGTCTTACATCCAGATGTGTATTTAGAACGAAAGGTTCTTTTTCCAAACGGGGACGAAACGTTTTTGCCTGCACCTAGAAAAGTCGATTTGCAGCGCGAAAACATCCATGTGTTAGAGCAGATTCAGCCTTCTCTCCTGATCGAGGACATGGTGCTCGTTTCAGGAGAGGTTCCCCGGCAGACGACATTTGAGCAAGGCTTTCCCATTCACTATGCAAAAAGGGAACACCAGTGGGAGCCAGATCCGCTTATTCGCGATGACCAATGTACGATCATGCATGTGCAGGGGAAAGGATTGGTGATTGTGACTGGCTGTGGACACGCAGGTATTGTGAATATTATCCACAATGCACAGGCACTCACAGGGATACAGACGATTTATGCCGTTCTTGGTGGATTTCATCTTTCAGGGCCACTCTTTGAACCTCTCATTCCCCAAACAGTCGCTGCCTTGCAAGAACTTCATCCACACTACCTTGTCCCAGCCCACTGTACAGGATGGCGTGCGACTCATGCACTCGCACGTGCCATGCCTAAAGCGTTTCTTGCCAATAGCGTAGGAACAAGCATTACTCTCTCCTAGGACTTTGTGGAGAGAGTGATCAAAATAGAGGAGTTTATGGGAAAGAGTTTCGAGGACGAGACTCTCACTTCAGCAAAGAACAGGGAAGAGCTACATATTAATGGATGTGAAAAGGAGGCAACGATGACCACTCAGAATGCATCACTCTTGTACGCCATGCCCACCTACGGACATCTTCTTGTGGAGGGGCTTCAGCGCTCGCCCGAGGTGGCCGCGTTTATTCAGGCGGACCAGGAGGTCAGTCGCTCAGAGGCTGCTGATACCATCGGACGCTTTATTTCTGTCTTGCGAGAGCGAGGGCTTGGTCCCGGTGATACGATTGCGGTCCTATCACCCAATCGTATTGAGGCCGTCCTGGTGCTCTTCGCTTCAGCAGTGATGGGGTTGCGCTACGTCCCGTTGCACCCACTAGGTGGTGCTGACGATCACGCCTTTATAGTCGAGGACGCCGAAGTTTCCATGCTCATATTTGCTCCGAAGTTTCTTGAACGGACCCGAATGCTCACACAGCGTGTCCCTGCTCTCAAGCAAGTCTTATGTCTTGGTGGCAACGATTTTTGCGATGATTTGCTTGTTCTTGCAACAACTGCTGTGCCTAGCCCTTTGGTCCCCCAGGCATCATCCGAAAGTATTGGCTTTCTGCTCTATACAGGAGGAACGACAGGTCGTCCCAAGGGTGTTCTGCTGTCTCACCGCTCGATGGTCACGAACGCACTGATTCAAATGGGAGATTGGGATTTGCCGCGTCGTCCACGTTTTCTCGTTGTTACGCCTGTGACACACTCGGCACTCACTTGGCTCGTTCCCGTGTTCTTGCGTGGGGGAACGGTGGTGCTTCAAGATGGCTTCACCGTGCAGGCGTTTGTCGAACAGGTACAGCGTCACCATATCTCGATGAGCTTCGTTGTCCCCACGATGCTCTACACACTCCTCGACTCGCCAGATGGTGCGACGGCTGATCTCTCGTCGTTGGAAATGCTCATTTATGGTGCCGCGCCTATATCTCCTACCCGGCTACGTGAGGCAGGGGATCGGTTTGGACCAATTCTGGCGCAACTGTATGGGCAGACGGAGGTTCCAAACACCGTGACCTTGTTGCGGCGTGAGGACCACGACCCGCTTCATGGAGAGCGACTGGCTTCGTGTGGACGACCGTGTGCAGGAGTCATCGTGGCGTTGCTCGACTCGGAAGGCAACGAGGTTCCCACTGGTGCCATCGGTGAGTTGTGTGTGCGCGGTCCCCTCGTAATGAGCGGGTATTGGAAGCAACCAGAGGAAACGGCAACGACTCTGCGCAATGGTTGGCTTCACACGTCGGATCTCGCACGCCGTGACTCAGAAGGCTTCCTCTATCTCGTTGATCGAGCGAAAGATATGATTATTACGGGCGGATTTAATGTGTATCCACGTGAGGTCGAGGATGTTCTGCTCACGCACCCAGCAGTCGCCCAGGCAGCAGTGATTGGTACACCGGATGAAAAATGGGGAGAGACGGTCACTGCATATATTGTTCTACGAGCGGATCAAGACGTTGATGCAGAGATGTTACAAGCACATGTTCGTCGCGCAAAAGGACCTGTTCACACCCCTAAGCACCTGTATTTCGTGGAACACTTGCCCTTGACGGGACTTGGGAAGTTGGATAAGAAGACCTTACGTGCCAGCCACTGGAACGGTCAAGAACGAGCGATTCATTGAGGGCTTTGGTACAAAAAATTGACAAAGCTGGGAGGACAAGAGCCTTCTTAGAGGAGGAGCAGATGAAGTTCTCTTGCTCGCGCGAGTGCGTGTGTGCGTGTATGCACATCCAGCTTACGAAAGATATTATTGATATGCGTCTTTACAGTCCCTAAAGAGATAACAAGGGTGTGTGCGATCTCCTGGTTCGACATTCCGAGGGCAATAAGTCGTAGCACCTCGTGTTCACGCTCGTGCAGCAGTTCAAGCAAGGGCTGTGCTACAGCTTTCTGGTCGTTGTCAGAAACAGCAGTCTCTCCTGATGGAGTGCCAAATGCAGCCAAGAGTCGATGAATATACTGAGGGAAAATACCTTGTGCTGCGGCACGCCGTAAGAGATGTGCCATCGGCATCCCACTCTCGACAAAAGCACGTATGTATCCCTCTGGTTCAGCCACCCCCAACGCTTGCTTCAACACGACAAGTGCCTCAGACGTGCTGCCTCTCGCTTGCAAAATGACCACACGCAAGAGTAAGATTGCGAGAATCCTCTCCAGACTTCTCGCGTGCGTCTCCCGTTGGTGGAGCCAATCCAGCACACTCAACGCCTCATCGAGCTGTCCCTGTACGAAGCGCACCCGTGCTAGCGTCAGGCATTCAATACTTCCGAGAGCGTGTAATTCATCAGTGCTCTTCACGCTATATTCCTGCACCCAGCGGATTGCCGACGCTGTATCGTTTTGCATAAGGTGGAGATGCACGAGTCGCGCCCTCGTTTCAGAAAGCAATGCAGGTCGAGTCACTTGCGGCAAAAGCCCTTCGACGCTCTTGAGGGCATCAAGGACACCAGGTTTATCTCCCTGTGCATGCTTCAACCGTGCGAGAGCGAGGGAGCCAGCAAGTAATACCTCTGTTGCATGGCTGAGTGCGCCTAGCTCGAGACCATTCATGAGCAAGGAAGAGGCTGCATCTAACTCGTTCCACTCAAAGAGTATCTCGCTCAAGCCAATAGAAAGCAGACCCGCAGCAGGAAGCTGTCTTCCCTTTCCCTCCAGTGCATAGTGGAGAGACTTCTTATAGGTCTCAGCAGCCTTGTGGAGAAGCCCTTGTTCTTTCTGCAATTGAGCCATGTACTGGCTTGCAAGGAGTGTTACAAGAATATTGCCGGTTGCCTGTCCAAAGGTCGCGGCCTCAGCAAACGCTCGGCTTGCTGCCATCACATCGCCGCTCAGACGATACGCAGACCCTAACGTCAAAGCCGCAATACAACGAGTCACAAGGTTCCTCTCAGACAAATGCTCTAAAGCTTGACAGGCAAGGCTAATCGTATGAGTGATGTCCCCTCGCGTCAACGCAACCATAGCTCCTATAGCATCCACCTCTCCTTGCAAATCTTGCACATCATCTTCAACACTCTCTCTGACATTCTCATCAACCGCCAGCATATTGAGCGTCTGTTGGGCATCCTGCAAGCGTAACAGAGCATCATCTACATGACCACTGAAGACGAGTACCCAAGTGTAGAGGATGATACATTGAGGACGAACTCGGACGATTTCTTCGGGAAGTGCCTCAAACCAGGGAAGCAGCGTCGTCAACTCCCCACGGGTCAGCAAGACCGGAGCGACCTGCTCAAGTAGAGATACCGCCCATTCCCAATCGTTTCCCGCAAGTGCATGCCCAATAGCCTCATCTTGCATGGTATTCTTCGCATACCACATGCTCGCTCGATGGTGGAGTGGACGTATCCAATCGGCATGCAGTTGGTGTAAACGACCGCGGAGAAAACTCAGGAAGAGGTGATGATAGCGATACCAACGCCGTTCGTCGTCTAATGGAACAAGAAACAAATGCTCTCGATCTACTCGCTCCAGCATGCTTTGTCCGCTCACACGCGGGATGTCACGAACGTGTCCATCATCCAGAACAGCATCGCAAAGAGGACCACTCAGGCGATCAAGCATAGCAGTACAAAGTAAGAAGTGTTGCACGTCCATTGGAAGCTGTTCAAGGACCTCTTCAACCAGATAATCAGCAATGTATCGGTTCGTGCCTGTGAACTCCTGGAGAAAGCGCGTACTATCGGTACGTCCTTGAAGAGAAAGGGCTGCTAACTGAAGTCCAGCAACCCACCCTTCGGTGCGGGTTTCAAGAATCCCAATCTCATCATTTGACAGAGCTACGCCCATAACCTCGCGAAGGAAAATGGCGGTTTCCTCAGAGGTAAAGCGCAAATCCTCGGTATGTATCTCGGTGAGAAGTCCATGAACGCGCCAGCGAGAGAGGGGAAGAGGAAGGTCGCTCCGGCTCGCAACCACACAATGCATATGCAATGGGAGGTGTTCAAACAGGAAGAGCAGAACATCATGAACCTCCTGAGACGTGATGACATGATAGTCGTCGAGAACAAGCGTGAGAGGACTTGGAGCGGCGGCAATCTCATAAAGAAGCGTGGTCAGAATCAATTCGAGTGGAGGCGATTGGGGCGATTGAAGGAGTGTCAACGTACTGTCTCCAACAGGAACGTGAGCGTTCTCTAAAGCTGCAATTACATAGGTCAGAAAGCGCACCACGTCATTGTCACGCTCATCTAAAGAGACCCATGCAGTTGGCCGCTCCACGTGATGCAGCCACGAACTGAGTAGTGCAGTCTTTCCAAATCCAGATGGAGCGGTAAGAAGAGTGAGCTTGCGTGACGTCCCCTCATGAAGTCGTTCAAGCAGACGTGGGCGCGGAACAAATGGAGTATTGGTGTACGGAATGTGGAGCTTTGTTTCAAGAAAAAACTGATGATGTATGTGCGTAGAAAAGTTTCCGTCATGCGCAGCATCAATCGTGGGAGGTTCGTCTCGTAACGTCGGTGCATCAGGACTCTCTCCCGCATCTGCTCTGGAGACACTCGTCTGTTGAGAAAGTCTTGCTGCGGCTCTTTGTAATTGTTCAAGTGTGATATCCTCAGCTTTCCCCAAATACACGCGTTGTAATGTTCCGTTGTGTCTTCGATAGGCTTTCCAATACCAGCCACCTCGTTGATTGCCAGATCGCTCTTTGCGGGCGGTGAAGGTTCCATGAGGGTCTTCAAAAGCAAAGATGCTACTCTCGGCGAGCCATGCGTACCAGTCCTGCGTTCCCACAACGAGCGTATGAATATCCCCCTGCCGTAAGTAAAAAAGTATGTCTCCTCGAATAGTGGGAGATGTCTGTCCCATCATGCGTTCTCCAATCACCACAAGTTCCCTAACAGTATAGCACATACTCTGTAAGCGTGGAGTGTGGAAAGGCCACGCTGAGACGTTTCCAAACAGGCGAGGTGAAGTTGTTAGGGAACAAGCGAGGTGAAGTTGTTAGGGAATTGCTGAGTATAGAACTACGGTGGCAGTTTCGTGTTTTGCTCAGACCACAGCGTCCGTTGCTTGATCGTTTGCCAGTCATCAGTTCGTTCGATGCGAGATTGCTTTTACTTGCGTGTAGGCATGACTCGTCTCTCCCAAGTCCCTGCAAAACAGAGCCTCGTGTTGTCTGTACATCCTACGCTACAGAAAGAAGTTTCTGCAAGCGATTGAGTCATTCTGCCGTGTTGTTAGGGCTACAATGTATTTGTGCCCTACATTGAGGGTGAGCAAGTGAGCGGTGCCATAGTTATTGCCCAATGGCGTCAAGTATCGTCTGGTGGAGTTCAAAGAAGCCATTTTTGGCTAAAGTGAGAAACAAGTTTTCCCTATAGTAGTGGCGTTTCGAGCCGACCGAGGCCCTCGATTTCTACGACCATCGTATCTCCCGAATGCAGATATTCTGGCGGATGCTTAGCGTGTCCAACCCCGGCTGGTGTCCCTGTGGCAATCACATCTCCCGGCTCCAATGTCATAATTGAGGTTAGGTGTTCTATGATTTCTCGCACGGAAAAGACCATATTTGCGGTCGTTGAGTTTTGCTTGACCTGTCCATTCACGGTAAGAGTCATAGAGAGGTGCTGCGGATCGGCGACAAAAGCAGCAGGGGTAATCAATGGACCCATCGGGGCAAAGCCATCGAAAGCTTTTTGCATGACCCAATCAATCCCCACTGGCGGTGCCTCAGCGATCCAATCCCGTGCTGATACATCGTTGAAAAGGCTATAGCCTGCGACATATGCCATCGCATCCTCTCCACGTACACGACGTGCCTTTTGACCGATCACGACCGCTAATTCCGCCTCCCAATCAACCTGTTTCGCCTGCTCTGGAAGCTGAAGAGCAGTCCCCGACCCAATTAGCGTGGTTGTCGCGGGCTTCAAGAAGCTATAGGGATACTTGGGCAGTTTGCTAATCCCCATCTCTGCGATATGGTCTCGATAGTTCGTCCCAATACAAATCAGTTTGCGCGGATACAGCAATGGGGCGAGCCATTGCAATTCGTCTTGACGCAGAGAACCAGAAACTTCTTGGTCTGAGTTGCTGGCAAAGACAGCATTCACAACCTGCGCGAGTTTCTCGTTCCAGTATGACCACTCTTCTACCAATTCAAGCAGTGAAGTGGGAACTTCGCCCACGTCAAGAGAAGAAGCAGGATTCGCTTTTATGTTGTGTAAGAGACTCTGTAAGTCGAAAAACTTCCCTTGAGAAGCCAGAATGATGCTCTGTTTACCAGAAACGAGAGCAGTCCCTAATTGATACTTTATCATGCCATTTTGACTCATACATGTTCTCCGTTGTTGTGACGAAACCAGTTCCTATTAGCGCGACCCAAGCATATTCTCAAGCAACGAGTACATGGCTGAGACATCTTTTTCCCCTAATCCAGATGAACTTGCGTCTTCATAATACTGTGCCGCTTTATCAAGCATCGGCGTCGGACAATCCACGGCATCCGCAAGCTCGTTGATGACGACGATACACTCCTCTAGCTGGTGGATCGTGCTTAACGCCGGTTCATAGCGGTGATCGACCATCATCTGCGCCCGCGTCACAAACTGCGCCGAGCTAGCCACGCTGGGGCTAATCACTTGTATGACGGTTGCAGGATCAAGTCCCGCCTTCGTGCTGAGAACCATTGCTTCCGCCGCAGCAAGTACGTGAATGCCAACCAAGAGATTGGCAATGCATTTCATTTTCGTTCCAGCACCAAAATCACCTAGATAAAAAATCGTACTGGTAAAACCCTCGAACACGGGCTTGCATTGCTCAAAGAGATGCCTCTCTCCACTTGCAAAGAGTACCGTTTTTCGAGTAAGAACCTGTGGCGGAATACCACTGATGGGACAGTCGAGCATATGCGCTCCTACCTGTTCAAGCGAGTGACGTGCCTCCTCTTTGGCTTTCATTGAAAGCATGCCAATATCGACAACCGTCAGGCCCGGATGTGTTCCCTGAATAAGTCCGTGTTCGCCCGAAACCGCTTCGAGTAACGCACTGTCTTCTGCAAGACACGTAATCACGACATCGCATTGGCGAGCAACCTCCTCACTAGAATGTGCAGGTGTGCCTCCCATCGTGATGAAATCGTCGCTCATATGGCGGCGATATCCGATCACAGTAAAGCCGTGTTCAAGCAGGTTTGCCGCAATGGGCAAGCCCATTTTTCCTAGACCAATGATGCCGACAGTCTTCTTCATTGTACTGTCTCCTCTCTCGCCTCAGTAGTGAAGCAAGAACATATACGTTGCATAATGCCGAGTTACTCAATCGAATAGCTACCATCGGAGTAGCGTAGCGTGAGCGTGTAACTTCCTTCGTTAAGTTGCCATTCCCGTATCTCGAAGGCACGCATACCAGATGCATTGAATGGGTCTTCCTCAGCAGTCGCCTTTGCCTCTTCAAACGAGGACGCACGAATAATCGTCATGCCGCTTCCAGGTACTACCTGTTCGCCAGCGAGAAATGGACCGGAAGCAAACAAAACACCCTTTTTTTCTAAACCAATCATATAGTCCAGATGCTGTGGAAGGAGAGTTGCGAGTTCGCTCATAGGCTTGAGCGGCGTGGTCAGCACAACGTAGAGACGTTTTTGAAGCATATGAGCGTTCAACTCGTTGGCCTTGTCCTGTAATTCAGACATGATTGCTCTCCCAAGATAGTTATTCTGCACAGAAATTAGCAATGCTATGTATCGGTGTGGTACAGATGTCTATAGTGGAAGCATCCGTACCAGACGTGCTTAATAATCCATGAACATGAATTCTGGTGATGGCAGAGTTCCCCAGTGATTGGTTGCATCCAAACCGTCTTTCCACACCTTTGGTTTTTGTGGAAATTCTTCATGCCACGGGCGAGGTTCAAAGTACCCTAGGTCTTCGTTCAACATGATATCTAATTCGGTGAAAAGCTCTACAAATTGTCCATCTGGATTCCGATGATAAGTAAAGATGTTGTGTCCCGCGCCGTGACGACCCGGCCCCCAGACCAGCGGAATATGCTGCTTATAGAGGTGATCGCACGCACGCTGCACATGCGCCCAGTCTTTTAACTGGAAAGCGATGTGATGCATCTTCTGATACTTGGTTCGTAAGAAATTCATAGAATGGTGATCGGGACCGCAGCGCATAAAGACGAAGAAATCTTCGATCCAGTCCGAGACGCGAAAGCCCAGGACGTTTTGATAAAATTCAGCACATTTCTGAACATCGTGTACAGCCATTGCGACATGCCCTAATTTCTCAGGCACAATGCCCGCCTCTGGAAAGAGATTGTGTACTTGCTCCATTGCCGCGTAAAGCTGGAGCGTTGTGCCCTCTGGATCTGTGAGTTGGAGTTGTTCGGCGACACCTGGTTGTGCATCCGATTGTGTCTCAACGGCGATGCCTTGATTCCGAAGTTGGTTAGCGGCATCCTTGAGCGTTTGACCTCCTCCAATTTGAAAGCCAATATGACGGATACCTTGCTCTTGCGCGGGATACAAGACAATAGTATGATGGTCAAGTACACTACGCAGATACGCGGCACCATCGCCGCCACGTTCCACAAGAGTAAAGCCAATAACATTTGTATAGTAGGCGAGCATAGCTTCTACATCAGGTGTGTTGAAGCCTGCATAGCCGAGTTTCGCGATCTGCATTCTCGTAATGTCCTTTCCTCTGCTCTTTGAGGAGTGTTTTCACAACGTTCGTCATTGAGATAGCATATCAGGGACCCAGAGCCGCTCCTGCTTTTGTTCATAGTTTGATGCCACGTTGCTTCCTCCTTGTATCTAATTTGACGACAACAAAACGTGATCACTAGCTAAGTTATACAACTTCTTGACGGACTCTCTTGATACGTTCTTGACGCCTAGCCTTATCCTCGGCATCATTAGGAAAGCCACCAAATGCCTGGGTGTCACAGCCCCAATCGAGAAGGCCATCATTGAGGGCGCGGCTGATGATGACGCGATGAATCTCGCTGGTTCCTTCGACAATCGTGAGTTGCTTGGCATCACGATAATAGCGTTCAGGTGCATAATCCTTGAGGTAGCCATAGCCACCGAGTATTTGAATCGCCTCTTCGGAAACACGAACAGCCATCTCGCTTGCAGTGGCTTTGGCGATGGAAAGGAAGTGGGCGATATTCCGATCACTTTTGCCTTGATCAACAAGCCACGCCGCTTGATACGTCAAGAGACGAGCAGACTCCACCTGCATCGCCATTTCTGCAAGCTTGAAGGCGACTGATTGGTGTTCGATAATCGGACGACCAAAGGTACGTCGTTGTCTCGCATACGCGAGGGCGTAACTGGCGGCTCCTTCGGCTAGCCCGATACTCCGAGCGGCGACGAGTGGGCGCACAACATTGAGATTGCGCATGACGATACGAAAACCCTTATTTTCCTCACCCAGTAGTGCAGAGACGGGAACACGGCAGTCGTGAAGGTCGATCTCGACCACAGGTACTCCCAGCACACCCAACTTAGGAAGTTCACGCACGATACGAAAGCCCGGATTGGGTAAATCAACAAGAAACACACTGACGCCTTGCGCTCCTGCTTGAGGATCGGTCTTCGCAACAACAACCGCGAAATCGGCGACTGTAGCCTGCCCAGCCCATATCTTGACTCCATTGAGTATGTACGAATCGCCATCGCGCACCGCTGTCGTGGTAATCGCGGCGGCATCCGAACCCGCCTCTGGTTCTGTCAGGGCGAAACAGCCGCGCCGTCGTCCTTCCGCTACGCCTCGTACATACCGCTCTTTCTGCTCTAGCGTTCCCGCCAGTAGAATACCGGCGGTAGGTAAGCGTGAGGTGAGTAGAATGAGACCAGCGGCGCAGCAATATTTGGCGACCTCCTCGATTGCCAGTGCCAGACCGAGTGTGCCAGCACCAGCACCACCATACTCTCTGGGAATAGCGAGACCAAGCAATCCTGCGTCACGAAAAGCTTCAAAGTAGTCGAAAGGATACTCGCCTTCGAGGTCAACAGCACTGGCACGAGGAGCAATGACCTCACGTGCGAGATGTGCCGCTCCCTTGCGTATCTGTTCCTGTTGCTCATTCAATGTAAAATCCATGCTCTATCCTCGCCGTTTCATTCTGCTTGATGCTTGTTTTCTCGCTCGGTTCCTCATGTCGCAAGCTCCTTTGCCTGCGTCTCCGCAACCAATATATCCGATATCTGCTTCACAAGTACGTGTTTGGAGACCTTGCCGAATTTTGAGAGAGGAAAATCATCGACGACCTCCAACCGTTCGGGAAGCTTGAATTTGGCGATACCCTTGTCTAACAAAAAGTCTGTCAGTTCTTTGAGTGTCAGTGCTGCTCCTGGTTGAAGGATAACAAAGGCACAGGTACGTTCTCCAAGTACAGGATCAGGCATGGGAACACAGGCTACGTTGAGGATAGCGGGATGCGAAAGAATCAGGTTTTCAATCTCCTCCGCGCTAATCTTCTCGCCACCGCGATTGATAAGGTCCTTCTTGCGTCCCTCGACGATGTAGTTGCCTGATGGATGAAGCCGCATCAAATCGCCAGAGCGGTAGAAGCCATCTGGTGTGAAGGTCCGTGCGTTGTACTCAGGAACGCGGAAGTAGCCACGCAAGGTATAGGGACCACGCACTAGCAGTTCGCCAATCTCGCCAGAAGGCACTTCGTTGTCATCCTCATCTATAAGTTTGAGTTCGTCGTCTGGGGATAGCGGTCGTCCCACCGTCTCCATACGTATCTCCTCAGAGTCGTCAAGTCGTACAAAGCATAGCAGTCCCTCTGCCATGCCGAACACCTCCTGTATTTTGCACGATGGAATCAGTTGCTCCGCTCGTCGTTTCACCTCTGGTTGGAGCTTTTGACCGCCCGTATTGATCACACGCAGAGAAGAAAGGTCGTACTCTTTTATAGATGGGTCGTGAATCCAGCGAATAAGCATGGCTGGGACGAGTTCGATGTGTGTAATACGTTCGCGTTCAATTAGTGGAAACACGTCAGTTGGTCGAGTTGAATCTGCAATCAAGAAACGCGCTCCCCGATAGAGAAAGCCTTGAATGCCTGGACACGCGAGCGGGAAATTGTGTGCCATTGGTAAAACGACCAGGAACGAATCATCGGGGCGAATATCGTTGAACTCGACAGCAATCTTTGTGTTGTAGACGTAATCGTTATGCGAGCGCGGAATGAGCTTTGGAATGCCTGTCGTTCCACCGGAGAGTTGAAACAAAGCAGGCTCCGTCGGATCAAGCACGAGTTCGGTCAATCGTTCTGGTGCAAGTCCACTTTCCGTCTGTAAAAGTTCGGTAAGTGAAATGGAGTCGGGTAGAGATGGAGACCCTGCGACGAACGTCCAACGCAGAGAAGAATGTTCGCGGCGTATGCGCTCGGCTAGTTCCGCGAAGGCAAAGTCGCCTATCTGGTCAGGAATCGCATACCCGACCGCTTGACTCAATTCGACAAACTGGGAAATCTCGCTATAGCGATGAGACGACATCGCCATCACCGGAATAGCTCCGACCTTCTGCAACGCGAAGTAGAGGTATACAAATTCAGGTCCGTTGGGCAGTTGCATCACAAAGCGATCTAGTGGTTGCACGCCAAGTTTGAGCAGATGCAATGCTAAGCGTTCCACTTTTTGAGCGAGTTGACGATAGGTGACGCGCTCATTACCCGCAAGGAAAGCCACTCGTTCTGAGTATTCGGTAACAATCTCATCGAAAAATTGTCCCATCGTAGCATCTGCCCAGTAGCCCTTCTTCCGGTAGCGAGCTGCGAATTCAGGAGGAAATGGGACAACACCCTCAAGTGAAGTCATGACAATATCTCCTTTCCGCTCTGCTGACCGTCAGGTAGAGGCGATAGCCTCGTTGCAGAGTGGGATGAGGCTTCCACTTCCTGCGTTGTCTGTGTACTGGGCTGACCAAGATACTTCGCTGTCAGTTCAGCGACAAGGAAGTGGTCTTCAACGGTGTGACCATGACGCATGATGGGGTACATGATAGGATAGACTCCCAGGTCCATCATCCAACGGAGCTTCTTGGCACGTTGCTCTGGTGAACCCATCACCGCGAACTTCTCCACAATCGCATCTGTGACGAGACGGCTGGCGGCTGCATAGTCGCGTGTCTGCCAGACCGCCTGAATCTCTTTCGCTTCTTTTCCATAACCAGAGACTTCAGCAATAGGATGATAATGTGGTGAAGCAAAGTAAAAAGCGAGACCTCGGCGCATAGCTTCTACGCTCTCATCGTCCTCGCCTGCAATCATAGTCAAGCTTAATATTTTGACGCTCTTAGGATCGCGCCCAACAGATTCGGCCTCTTTTTTGATGATGGCGTAATACATGTCGTAGGATTCTTCGGTGAGCCAGTTGGTGATCAAACCATCAGCCATGCGTGCCGCTAAGCCCACCATCTTTGGTCCCAATGCAGAAAGATAGAGCGGCATCGGTTCGGGTAGTGGTCCCTCGCGCAAATGGAAGTTCTTGGGGTTGAACCATTGCCCCTCATATGAGAACCGTTCGCTGGTCAGGTAGCCTCGTACAATATCAAGAACTTCTTTGGCGCGTGCAAGAGGACGTTCCATCTTGATGCCGTGTCCCTGCTCCATAAAGCCGATACCGCCGCTGCCGAGACCATAGTGCTTAAATCGTCCATTGCTCATACGATAAATTGTACTCGCACCCATCGCAAGCAACATGGGTGTGCGCGAATAGAAATTCACAATACTTGTTCCCAAGTTGATGCGTTCCGTCTCGCGTGCGAGTACGCCTAAGATAGAGAAAGCTTCTTTCCCCGATTCCTCAGTGAGCCAGAAGCCTTCATAGCCAAGAGACTCAACAGCCTTGGCAAAACGCACAATTTCATCGACAGACAGATCACCAGTGTGGAGCATCACTCCGATATCTCCCAGCATTGCAATCTCCTTTCGGTTTGGAACCGAATAGAATGGTGTAACAATACACGCTGTTCTTCTCTGAACGGGGAAATTAAAAACACTTTATGGTAGTCCCAGAATACGTTGCGCATTCTTATAAAACACTTTTTCCAGGATAGTATCTGAATAGCCTAGAGACTCCCAACCTGCAATTGCACGCCGATGGGATAGACTTGGATAGTCACTTCCAAACATGATTTTATCCTGAAGACGATGACTGATATCATGCTTGAGTGCGGCTGGAAAGTATTCCGGTCCCCAGCCTGATAACTCCCAGAAGACGTTGCCCTTGTGGAGCGCAATCATAATCATTGAATCGGTCCACGGCCACGCAGGATGTGAGGCAATGATTTTCAGATTCGGAAAGTCTGCCGCAAGATCATCGAGTGCGGGGAAGGGATTCGCCTGCTTCAGGTGCCTTCCCATACCGCCAGGTAGTCCTGCACCCATGCCCGTCGTCCCTGTGTCTACCATGATTGGAACCCGTAGCTCGACCATTTTCTCCCAAAGGGGATAGAACTGGCGGTCCCCAACCGAGAAATCGCCCATAATTGGGTGAAAATGAAAACCGATGACGCCTAACTCTTTTACCGCCCGCTCCGCCTCACGAATCGCGATCTCTCCCTTCCAAGGGTCAACCGATCCCCACGCCTGAAGTATCGTGTCTGGATAGTCGTCACGGAATTTCGCCACATAGTCATTTGAGCAAGGAGGAAGGCCGCTGACTGTCTCCGTATCAAAGGCGACAACTAATACCTGAACTCCCGCATCGCGCAGTTCTTGAATCACCTCGTCTTCGGACTTAGGTTCCCACGGACGATGCCAATACTCACGGAGCGCATCAGCGTAAGGCTGAATCGCTTGAAACCATGCCTTCGTATTTGGATGGCAATGCAGATCAATTCTTCTCATGCTGCTCTTTCACGTTGCCTTTCGCTTCTTCCTTCCATCTCGCAATGCAAAGACTTGACGAAACGTTAAATATCTTGTATAAAATACTTTAACATAGAAATTTTCGATTGTCAACATTACTAAGTAAAAAATTACTACTTCCAAGTATTCAAATTCATGAATGTGGAGTACGAGCATGACAAGCTATAATACATGCGTAAGCAAAGCTTGCACAATAACGCTATTTGTACTATACTTTGCTTCAACATCAGATAGTCATATATGAAAGGAAGTATGGGAACACATTATAAAGGGAATCGTGATGAGATACGCGCCATCGATGCCTATATCAAATTGCAGAGATCAGCCGAGTCCTCATCGGCACGCGCAACACGACACCTCATCTCCGCTGGCTTGACCTTTAGTCAATATGGAGTGCTTGATATTCTCTATCATCTTGGCCCACTCCCTCTTGGGCAGATTGCGGAGAAAATTCTTAAAAGCGAGGGCAATATGACAACTGTCGTCGATAATCTCGAACGGCGCGGATTGGTAAGGCGTGAGCGCAATGAAAAAGACCGTCGTGTCGTTACGTTATCGTTAACTGAAGCAGGGCGACAGGTCATTGAGGAGGTTCTTCCACAACATATTCAAGCCATTATGGAGGAAATGAGCATCTTGACACCAGATGAACAAGAGACGTTGAGCCGTCTTTGTCGCAAGATCGGCAAACAGGAATCCTGCGCGGACGATCAGCAAATGCTCATAGGAGAGTTGAAAGAGCAACAAGTAGGCTAAGCACTATTTATAAGTGAGGTAATGTCACCAGTTCAACCTGATCGTATTTCCCTTCAGTCATTTTCCCTGTCGCTTTCCATGTCAGAAATTTACTACTGGCATCAAAGGTGGAATCCTCCTTCATTTCTGCTGATGGGTGCTCTGAAGGTGAAATCAGAGCACCCAAAAGAGTATACAATCTGCCTTTTACTCTTTCAGACCAGTACCTGCGAAGCCTTGGACGATTTGGCGCTGGAAGAAGAGAAATGCGATTAGCGTGGGTAGGCCACCGAGTACTGCTGTTGCCATGATCTGCGCATAGTGAATGCCGTAGGAGGTCTGCACCGTCGCTAGGCCAATCGGCAGCGTCATCATATCCGTGCTGGTAACGGCGATGAACGGCCAGACGAAGTTGTTCCATGAGGCAACGAAGGCGAAGATAGCAACCGCCGCAATCGCAGGCTGTGAGAGGGGCATCCATATCTGCCAGTAGACGCGCCAGCGACTTGCCCCGTCCATGATCGCAGCCTCCTCTAGTTCGCGCGGCAATCCGTCGAAGAACTGCTTGAAGATGAAGACCGCGACTGACACGGCGATCTGTGGCAGGATGATGCCCCAGTACGAGTTGACCATGCCGAATGCCTGGATCACCGTGAACAGGGGGATGATCAGGATTGGAGCTGGTACCATGATGCCTGCCAGGACAAGCCAGAAGGTCGCATTTCTGCCACGGAATGGGATACGCGAGAAGGCAAATGCTGCCATGCTCGCCAGCACGACCGTAAGGACCGTGATGATTACAGAGGTGAGAATGCTGTTCAGATACCAGCGCGGCAGATCACCAGCTTGGAACACTTCTGCAAATGCCTGAAACGTGAAGTGCGTCGGAATCCAGGAGACGGGAATCGTTGTTGTCTCCGTTTCGGGCTTGAAGGCGGTATCTACCGCCCAGAGTAAAGGGATGATCCAGAGAATCGCCAGAACGGTGAGGAGAACATAGAGCGTTCCCTTGCCGATTCTGTTGCCCTGATGGGCGGTGTTGACACGCGTCGCCTCGTGTGAACGGGCGAGTGTTGCGCTTTGCGTTGCCACTAGCTATTCCTCCCTTGTCGCGATAGAAACCAGAACTGACCCAACGAGATGAGCAGTATCAAGATGAAGAAGAGATACGAGGTCGCCGCCGCAAAGCCGGCGCGGAAATTGGTGAAGCCGGAGTCGTAGATATACTCGATGACTGGGCGTGTCGAAAACGCTGGTCCGCCGCCTGTGAGCAGGTAGGTCTGACCGAAGAGCTGGAGCGATGCGATGACCTGCAAGACTATGATGAGAATCGTCTGCCTGTTCAAGAGAGGAATGGTGATGTAGCGAACCTGATTCCACCAGCTCGCACCATCGAGTGCTGAGGCTTCATATACATCCTTCGAGAGTTGTTGCAGACCTGCCAGGTAAAGCAGGAAGTTGAAGCCTAGCGTCCACCAGATGGTGACGAGAACGATGGAGAGCATCGCCACACCTGGCTGCGTGAGCCAATTGACGCTAGGGAGACCAAGTGAGGTCAGTACGCCATTGAGCAGGCCAAAGCCTGGCTCAAACATCCAACTCCAAATCAATGCCATGACGGTCACGGAGAGCGTATAAGGCGCGAAGAATGCCAGCCTATAGATCCACTGCACGCGCTGAGAGACGCTGTTGACCATCAAGGAGAGCGCGAGCGACAGGATAACGAGGATGGGTGTGCTGATGACGGTAAACACAATAGTATTCCAAAGCGAACTCCAAAAATTTGGATCGCTGAGTGCCTCTGCATAGTTGCGGAAGCCGAAAAATTCATTTGTGCCGCTCCCAACCAAGCTCCAGTTGAACAAACTCATGCGCAGACCGAGGATAATCGGCCAGAGCAGAAAGATTGTGTAGACAATCAGGAGTGGAAGAATGAAGCTCCACCCAACGAGGTCGAGCCGCCAGCGTGAGGCACGCCCAGGATTTGCTTTCAGCGAAGGCGATGCAGCGCGTGGTACTACGTGCTGTTGTATCGAGGTATCAGACATAGTAATGCTTTCCCTTTCATAAGCTAGGACAGGGCAGTCCGAGTACTAACCGTTCACTGATCGTGGTAATGGCACAGGTTGATCGAGCAGACGCTGGACTGAGGAGTGAAAGAGCTGCAATGATTGGGGCACCGCCGTCTGTCCCGTGAGTGCTCCCTCGAAAGAATTCTGCGCAGCAGTCTCGAACTCTGAACCGGCTCCACTGAACCAAGCGGATGGATCAAGCACAGCTAAGGCAGCGTCTGATGCGTAGTTGGACTGTGGCTTGAGGGCCTTGTATTGCGCACTCTCCGCTACGGGCAGATAGGCAGGGATATGACCACCCTTCGCCCAGGTCAAGCTCTGCTTGAGCATCCCTGCAATGAATTTGTAGGTTGCAGCCTTCGTCTCCTGATCGGGCGTCGCGCCACGCGGAATGATGAATGCATGTGAGTCGGCCCAGGTTTGCTGACCGCCAAAGACGTTGGGAAAGGGGACCACATTGAAGTTCATTGTCCCCTCGAACGTGGGCACTTCCCATTCGCCATTCCAGTGGAAGCCCGCCTTCCCACCGCCGAAGAGAGCGACAGAGCCTGCGTAGTCGATGTTCGGATTGGCGACCTTGCTTTTGAGTGTCAGGTCCGACATGAAGGTGAGTGCCTGCTCCGCGTGCGCTTCATTCAGGGTAAACTGCGTACCGTCGGGCGAGAGGACATCGCCGCCAAGCTGTTTGTACAGTCCATTGAAGAGACGCCAGACGGTCGTGTCCTGTACCGCAAGAGACAATCCAGCGTTGCCTGTGATCTTCTGTGTACGCTGAAATGCATCGGTGAGTGCTTCAGGACCTTGGAGAGGCTTCAAATTATTGTCGCTGTCGAGTAGACCAGCTTTGCGGCACACATCGACGTTGTAGTACATGACGAATGGATGGGTGTCGAGTGCGAGGGCGTAGAGCTTGCCGTTGAATTGCGCACGCTTCCAGACAGCCGGGAGGTAATCGTTCTCGGTGACACCATACTGTGCCAGAAACGGGAGATCAATCGGCTCCAGGATATTGGCGGCAGCATAGGTGTGAAGCCGTGAGAGGTGAGTGATGGCGGCGTTTGGTGGGCTGCCTCCGACCACCGACATCGCCAGCTTTGTGTAGTAGGGCGATCCCCACGCGAGAGTGATTGCTTTAAAGTTGCTAGAGGGATTCTGCTGCTGAAATGCCTGCTCCATATCGATCATACGCGCACCATCACCACCACCGAAGAGATTCCAGAAGGTAATCGGACTACTACTGCTGGGTGTGGCGCACGAGGCAAGCGTACCACCCGCGAGTCCCACGAGTCCTAGCATCGCAGCACTTTGTAGAAAGTGCCTCCTGCTAAATACGTTTTCGGGTTGCTGATGCATCAAGTCCTCCTCCTTGAGATGTGAGAGACTGCTGAGAACGCACTACAGGAATCGCACTTCATTGTACGTACTAAAATATGTTAGCAATGCGCAGGTGCAGGACTCTCTATGAAGTGAGGATCGTGAGGAATGGCCTCACAATATCCCTTCAAAAGAGGGGTAAAAATGCTTAGCTCACGACCTGCTTGGGGAGGTTGAGCAATCATTATGCTGTCAATACATCCTGCAAAACCTGTCACGGGGAATTTCATGGTAGAGTCTCCGCCGTACCATCTGCAAAGGAGGTCATTTCTTGCACCTCCTGCATCTGGCGAATCACATCCCCTGGCACTGCTGCCGAGGACCTGCTTGTAATTTGATGTATGGCTGCCGAATCGAGCTTTGGTTCGCGCTCTGCAGTGAGGAGGCCATTCGTTTCCTGACCGGTATCAGTTAGTTGTGTGTAGCAAAAGCCAGCGATGGCTGAACTATCCAGAATCGCATCGACGAGTTCGCGGTATTTTGCAAGAAAGGCATCACTGTTCGTGACGGTGCCATAGCCATGCCACGGTTCGCCAGGTTGAGGAGAGTAGCTGATGCCTCCGAACTCGGTGATCATAATTGGCTCATCTCTGTGCTGAGAACCAGAAAGGAGCAGCGTGTGGTGGTGCGGTTGTACCTCGTCTAGCGTGCGTGCGATGGCTTCCGTCGTTCCGTATCGCTCTCGCAGCATCGTCCCTTCAAAGGTGTAGTCGTGGATGCTGTAGATATCGCTGATGACGTGTTCCCAGCCATCATTGCCAATGACGGGCCGTGTTGGGTCAAGGGTTTTGGTAAGGTGGTAGAGGGCCTGCACATAGTGACTTTGAGCCGGATCAAACGCGACATTCGGTATACCCCAGCTTTCGTTCAGTGGAACCCATACTGCGATACAGGGATGGCTATAATCGCGAGCAATCACCTCCTGCCATTCGCGTGCCATGCGCTCTACAGCACCATGAGAGAAGACATAGGCATTTGCCATTTCACCCCAGACCACAAGACCAAGGCGGTCACACCAGTAAAGAAAACGAGGGTCCTCGACCTTTTGATGAATACGTATGCCATTGAAGCCGAGTTCTTTCACAAGTTCGACTTCTCGACGCAATGCTTCATCAGTAGGTGCCGCAAGGTGCGACTCCGGCCAGTACCCTTGTTCTAACCCAAGGCGCAAATAGTAGGGGCGTCCATTCAGCAGGAAGCGTCTATGAGCGATACCAACGCTACGTAAACCAGCATAACTCTGTACCTCGTCAACGATTTCATTTCCTGCAAGCAAGGTGAGCGTCGCATCAATGAGGTTGGGAGACTCAGGGGACCAGAGCAACGTACTACTATTCATCATAGCCACATGGTCAAATGCAATCTGCCGTTGCACCTCTGTTCCCTGCACTAAATAGATGTCATCAGCAAGTGTGACACCATGCAAACTCAGTTGTACATGAAGGTGCAGGGGCGTCTCTTCCTGCTGTTGGAGGCTCATGGTAAAGCCGAGTAGCCCTGATTCAAGATCAGGAGTCCAGCGCACCTGTGTAATATGTGTTGGATTCACCGGTTCAAGCCAAACTGGTTGCCAGATACCCGTGGTACGATGATACCAGATATTATGCGGCTGCTCCTGCCAGTCCTGCTTGCCGCGAGGTTGTGTTAGGTCAAATGGCGCATCCTCAGCACGGATAACCAGAACTTGATCTTTCCCTGTATGCAGTGCTGTGGTAATATCTGCGCTAAAGGGAGTCTGTCCACCCTCGTGTGTTGCAACCAAGTGTTCGTTTACCCATACCTGTGCGCGGTAATCAACCGCTCCACAGTGCAGAAGTATCCGCTTCCCCGCATCTATAGGGGGAACTTGAAACGTGCGCCGATACCACACGATAGGATGAAAGCTGGTATCGCCAATGCCACTTGCAGGTGATTCGGGTGGAAAGGGGACCTGAATGGTGCGTGTGTAGACCTCCGCCTTCACATGCCAGGACTCATCAAGACCTTGCCTCTGGTCGTCATAGGCAAATCCCCAGTCACCGCCAAGATCAATCCAACGACTACGGGTTAGTTGAGGGCGTGGATGCATGTTATTTTTCTGCTCATGCACACTATCCAGTCTTGATTGTACCATTTCACTCTCCTGAAAGAATTGCGACGTAGAAATTCTCGTTCGGTAGAAGAAGCATGTTACACTAGGTTCAACGTTGAACCTAGTGTAACATGCTTCTTGGTCATCTGTCAAGAGTGCATAGGCTAACTTCTATCCGTGCTTTTGCGCACACGCAGATGAAATGGTACAAAGATGCGCTCTGGTGGTTGTTGACGCGTCCCTTTAATTCGCCCAAGGAGCAGAGATACAGCAAGACGGCTTATCTCCTCTTTGTCAGGGGCAATGGTTGTGAGCATGGGAGTGGCGTAGTGCCCATCCTCGATATCATCGATACCTATGACTGCAACGTCTTCAGGAATATGTAGGCCCGCTTCGTGCAGCACAGACATTGCACCTAATGCCAACAGGTCGTTGAAGCAAAAAACAGCATCGGGAGGATGTTTGAGCGAGAGCAGGTAGCGCATCGCCTCCGCGCCATTCGCTCGGTGCCATGCGTCCATGCCATTTGCCCGATGCCATGAGTCCATCGGGACCAACAAAGCTGGGTCTATCTCTTGTCCAGCTTCCCTCAATGCCTGTAAAAAGCCTTGTAAGCGCAGCCGGGGCGTCTCACTACGCCCGTGTTCAATCACTCCGATTGCTGCAATTCGCCGTCTTCCCAGGCCCAACAAATGACTGGTTGCCACATGCGCTGCTGCTACATTATCAATGATCACATGATCGTATGGAACCTCAAAGAAACGCTCGCCTAGCAGCACGATAGGCTTTTTGATTTCCTCCGGCTGCAAGTCTTCGGTTGTCAGAGATTGGGCATCTAGTATAAGACCATCAATAAGATGCGGACGCAACCCTTTGACTAACAGCAATTCGTTTTCTCGTTCCCCTTTGGTATAGTCGAGCAAGACAGCATACGAGTGTTCAACGGCGGCAGCAGTAATCAGGTTCGCTACTTCCGTGAAATAGGGATTTGTAAGATAAGGAATGGCGAATGCGATCACACCAACATGCGCCTTACGGAGGGAACGCGCAGCTATATCGGGCTGATAGTTCAGCTTTTCTATTGCCTCTACTATTTGCGCACGCGTTTTTGCGCTGACTCGCTCATAATTGCCATTGATAACGTTTGAAACAGTTTTAGCGGAAAAACCTGTGTATGCCGCAATATCCTTGAGGTGTACTGTCATTGCTACCTATTCTTCTCAGGAGAAACTCTTTCTCCTCTCCAGCCTCATCATTTTCATCCTCCTACATCATAGGTCCTATACTCAGCATATGTCAAATCAGCTCTTAGCTTGAGACAGAGGAATAGTTGAACAAACAGAGAAATCTGAGCAACAACCACAAACACACTGGCGTTACCCACACAACACACACCAGCTTTCAACACAGAGAAGTAGGATGTAGGAAGCAGTTGCTTCCTACATCCTACTTCTCTGTACTGAAACATATCATTCTGAAGTGAGAATAAGACGTGAGCGTCGAAATCGTATGAGAATGACCAGCATAAGTACCACGTCGATGAGCGCAAGCGTACCCATAATAAGAGCAAAAATCTCACCTGTACTTAAATCCTTCAACTGTTGAAGAAAAGGTAGCTTCTCGATTTGCGAACCGAGCAACCAGAGAATAATTGCTAATCCTAGTAGGCTGTAGCTTACTGTCTGCTGTGCTTGTCTCACAGTTGTAGCTCTCAGGGATACCAGTATACCAAGACAAATTGTCAGAATAGAGAAAAACCCGCTTAGCAGAATTGTCAATACAAATTGGCTTAGCGGATAAAAACTCCACGTATGTCCAGCGGGAGAAAGATTCGCCACGACCACCCCCAGTAGCAAACTAATCACGGTAATGCCAGTGGTCAACGTGAGCAAGACCGCAATTTTCCCCACAACAATACTTCCATTCGAGAGGCTCGTGGCAAGAAGCGTCTCCAAGGTGTGCCGCTCACGTTCGCCAGCGAAACTGTCAGCTACCAATGAGAATACAGACAGCAAAGGACTGACAGCAAGTGCTAGCACTGCAAAAATCGGCAGTTGCAACCACTCATGCCCCACTTGATATGGAAGCCAGATACCTAGCGGGATAACTAGTGCTAAGAAGAGAAGAATTTGTCTTCTTCCCTGAAAAAAGAGTTCTTGGCATTCTTTCCAGTACACCGCTGCTATATCATAAAACATTATTTACTCTCCATTAAACTCATAAAAACGTCTTCCAGGTTCCCATGCTCTCGACGTACCTCTTCAACGGTTCCTCCAGCCTGTACAATCAAATTCACAAGCAACGCCGCATCGCGTGTATCGGTGAGTCTGAGTAGCAAGCGATTATCGTGTACCTCTACGTCTAGCACGCCTTGCTGTTGTCTCAGTTGCGCCAGCAGTTGCTCGTTGAAACCAGACCCAAAGACCTCGACCTGAGAGCCACTGAGTTTCAGGCGCAGTTCATCTGGATTTCCCACTGCCAGTAGCTTGCCATTCCGCAGCACGCCTACCTGATCACAGTATTTCTCGGCATCGGCTAAGTTGTGCGTATTCAGAAAGACCGTTGTGCCTTCCTGCTTTGCCAAGCGCACCAAGTCTCTATTCAACGTCACCGCTGCTACCGGGTCCAATCCATCCGTTGGCTCGTCAAGAAAGACTAGTGCTGGATGATGAAACAAGGCACGAGCAAGCGCAAGTTTTTGTTTCATCCCTCGGCTCCAGGTACCAACCTTGTCATTGCGTCGATCCCACAATTCCATATGAATGAGCAGTTCCTTAGTACGTGCCTCGCGCTGTGAACGCGACATATGGTGAATGCGCCCATAGAACTCCAAATTATCTTTCGCACTCAACCGCTCATAGAGACCGTTATATTCCAGCAACGCCCCCGTTCGTGCGCGAATATCGGCGGCCTGCTTCTGAGTATCAAAACCTAGAACATGTGCCGAGCCGCTTGTTGGCTCTATTAGACCGAGCAACAAATGAATGGTCGTCGTTTTTCCGGCTCCATTGGCTCCCAGAAAACCGAAGACCGTTCCTGAAGGTACAAGTAACGAGAGATTATCGACAGCATTGAGATTTCCGAATGATTTTGATAGACTTTCTGTAACAATAGCGTAATCCGTCATCTATCTTTTCCCTTTCGTGGTGAAATTTCTTATGCCTTTAGATTAGCCAAATCTAGCCGTTATATCATCCCTCATTGGGACCATTTCGTTCTAACCTGATAGTGGCAGGAAAAATATACCCCATTAGTGTTATGCGTCAGCCCGCCATTCTATGATATGCTGAACTCACGTCTGATTTGTTCTGCTCTCGTTCATAGACCGCATGAATCAGCAAAAAAGAGCACTAGGAGAGATATATGCAAGCACACATACCAGAAAACATTTCCACACAGAAAGTACAAAATATTGATGATACTTTCGGAGTAACAACATACAAAATTGCTCTGGCACAACTCTTTTTCACTCACATGCTGACAGGCGGCGTCATGCTCACTCTCGCATACTTCTTCCTTCATCAAATAATCAATGTGCCGCTCGCCCTCGTTGGTTTCGTTGTATTCAGTGGCGTCCTCGGTCTACTTCTGACCACCAACATTTCTTATGACTTATACCGTACAGAAAACATACTAAGAAAAATGCTGTATGAGCAGCAAATAGCTATTTCGGCGTTTCCTCAAACGTTTACACGTCTCTTCACCTATCTAAGTCGTCTCAATAAACGTATACAGGAATCTATAAAAAGTGAACAAGCGGCAACAGAGATACGTAGTCACTACTTACAACAAGCGAGCGAGACTGCAACATTGACGGAGCGGCAACGTATCGCGCGTGATCTGCATGACTCGATCAAACAACAACTGTTCAGTATCAGCGTAAGTGCCGCGGCTGTAGAGGCATATTGGAATAAGGATAGCTCTCGCGCACGTCTTGCGGTAGCGGATATTCAACGCGTGGCAAGAGAAGCGCAAGTGGAGATGCAAGCGTTACTGCACCAACTCAGCTCGCCCCCCTTTGGCAGTACTAGCCTGGTTGACGCCTTACGTATCCAGGTCGAGGCACTCAAATATCGCAGTGGTCTTGAGTTAGAACTCGATCTGAATGAGATACCAGCGGCTGAATTGCTACCAGAGGGAACACAGGAGGAGGTTTTTCGTATTGTGCAGGAGGCGTTTTCTAATATTGCACGCCATGCTCGTGCCAAAAAGGTCTCTTTCACCGTGCGTCAAACCGAGAAAGCGTTTCACCTGATTATCAGCGATAACGGCAAAGGCTTCGATATCAATGGGGTGAACGTCGGCATGGGGCTAACAAATATGCGCGAACGCGTTGCGGCACTCAACGGAACTCTTGAAGTCCGTAGCGTCATCGAGCAAGGGACGATGTTGCATATCGTTATTCCATTCGTCCTGCTTGAATCGCAACGTAACGAAGCCGCACAAATCGAACAGAAGATTCGCCACGATATAGCACGCGCCACAAGAAGTGTTCAAGTAGGTATTGCGATGCAGGGTATCACGGTTCTCTTAATTGCATTGGGTTTATGGAGCCAGATTCCTATTCTCGCTGTTATTGTATGTCTTCTTGTCGCGGTATATGGACTACTACAAGCGTATGGCAGCACAAGAAAACTAATACTACAAAGAGGAAAGTCAGATCTCGAAGTACTCATGCTCCAACAAAAAGGAGAAAAATTGTATGGTAATATTATTCTGACGTGCTTTATCGGCGGATGCTTCTATATAACCCGTATAAGCATATGGCAGCAATTCCCCGGCCTATTCTTTTGTGTACTCTTTTTCGTTCTGTGTCTTGTATTAGCACTGTTATTGCAATGGAGAAGTTATTCCACACGAGCCGAGATATATCGGAGTCTTCCACGCAACGACGTTCAAGCAGAGATAAAAAATCAGCGACGCAAAGTTACCAGAAATTTCACTATTTTGGGTACTCTCGTACTGCTTATCGTGTTCTCTCAGGGAAAGCTTCTTTTTGGTATAGTGCAGACGAGCAAGGACATGTGGAGTGTTACACTTTGGGGAGTGCTTTTTTTGAATATAGGTGTATATGTACTATTCGATGTAATCATCCTCCGCCAGCAGCAGCGAGCAATGGAGGAGAAAGAGAGACAGTAGTGCATTCTGCATTGCTAAGAGGATATGATGACAGATAAAATTACGGTGATGCTCGTTGACGATCACACTATTGTTCGCCAGGGATTAATGAGTTTTCTCGGAGCCTTCGATGACCTGGAAATCATAGGGAATGCCGCAAGCGGCGAAGAATTGCTCAATCATTTAGAGCAACGCATTCCAGATGTCATTATTATGGACCTGCACATGCCAGGAGGTATGGATGGCATTGAGGCCATTCGCCGTGTTGGTACACTCACGCCGCATACGAAAATCGTGGTATTGACCAGCTATGTAAATGATGTGCATGTCCTTGCGGCTCTACGAGCCGGAGCCATTGGCTACGTGCGTAAAGAGGCCGATCCAACGCTATTGCTCGACGCCATTCGTGCGGCATCTCACGGACAATCACTCCTTGATCCAGAGATTGCTCAGGCTATTCTCGGCGAGTTGACATATCCGAGTAAGCGCAACTCTCAGCTTACTCAAAGAGAACAGGAGGTACTGCATCAAATTGCACAGGGCCGCACCAACCAGGAAATCGCCCAAATCCTCGTCGTGAGCGACGAAACAGTAAAGCGGCACGTAGGCAACATTCTCACAAAACTTCAGCTCGCTCACCGCACTCAGGCCGTCATCTACGCTCTCAAAAATGGGCTAATTTCGCTAGACGACATCGACCTGTGAGAATTCCACCGTAACTCTATGTCACTTCTGTTAAGCGATGATGCCCGTCTAGGTTTGAAACCCCCGATGCGTAAGATGCCTTCCTCTAGAATTATATTTCGCTACAATATGCACTGATGAGAGATATGCTACAATGGAGCGAAGACATCTTGGAGGGAATTTCATCGTGCCACAGGCTACTGTACCACTCCTCACCACATGGGAAAACTTTTATGTCATCACCGGAACGGCTGCCGCAACCCTGATGGGGTTGATGTTCGTGGTCATTACATTAACCACAAATTTACGGCGTCGGGCAGGAACCGGTGATGCACTAGGGACATTCAACACACCAACTGTTGTGCATTTTTGTATCACACTTCTCATCGCCGTGCTTCTTAGTGCGCCCTGGTCAGGACTCCAGATTCCTGGCCTTTTGCTCGGCCTTATTGGACTAGGTGGAACGGTTTATGTTTCTATCGTCCTCCGACGCTTTACCCATCTCCATAACTACAAACCTGTAATGGAGGATTGGGTATGGCACGTCATCATTCCGTTCTTCTGCTACGTTGCCCTTTTCGTTGCGGCAGTTGTGCTGCTCGGCAATCCTGAACCAGCAATGTTCTTTATCGGCGCGGTTCTCGTTCTGTTTCTGTTCGTCGGCATTCACAACGCCTGGGATATCGTCGCCTATCTTACCGTTGAAATCCTGCGGCAAGAGGATGAAAGCTAGAATTTATAAACCCACCCCATCAATTAATACTCCCACGTCTCATGCCCCAACGGTGCCCTATTGAGTTCCTCTTTATAATGCTTCCACAACGGCAGAAACTTGCTCATATATGCTACGAACCGCTCGTTATGATGCCGTTCGAGCAGGTGAACCAGTTCATGTACCACCACATATTCTAAGCAATGCACTGGCTTCTTGATTAGTTCGAGGTTGAGCCAGATGCGTTGCGCCTCGATATTGCATGTCCCCCAGCGCGTCTTCATCTGTTTCACTCCCCATTGCTCCGCATGTACGCCGATAATAGTCTCCCACTTCTCGATCAGCGGCACAATCTCCTCTTTGAGCTGTCGCCGATACCACGCCGTCAGCACACGTTCGCGCTCGTCTCTGTCGCTCCCAACTCGCACAAATACGTCCAGCGTCTTATTATTGCGTATCACCACCGCTGGCGTCCCCTTGCGATACTCCACGTTCAACAAATAACGGTTGCCCTGATAGTAGTGGCTCTCTCCGCTCACAAACTCACGCTCCGATTGCCGCTCCTGTCCCGCGAACTTCGCCTTCTGCCGCTCGATCCAGCCCAGCTTCGAGATCGTGAATAGCCGCACCGCCTCGTCATTGACGCGCAACGGTACCGCCACGCGAATCCGACCCGCTGGCGGATACACGCCCAGATGCAGGTTCTTGATATCCTTGCGTACCACGTCCACCACCAGCCCATGCACCGTGATTTGATGCTTCTCAGTACTCATGTTGCCTCTTCACAATCTCAAAAATTTCTCTCGCCTTCTCCTCATCCGGTACTTGGTCGAGAATGGTATACCACACCTCTAACTCCTTGATCGGATTGCCGCGCCAGCTATCCTTTCTCGTGTAGATAATCGCTTCATGTACCGCGCGTGTCCGTTGCTCATCGCGTTCAAGATTATCGTAGAGTACACGTTGACCGCTCGTATTCAATGCGCTGGGATAACTATTGCCACGCGCCGAATCACCAACCTGTCGCGCAAGTTCGACGATGCGTGCCAGATACTGCTCATACTCCTGTGCCTGGCTCTGTCGCTCCTCAATCAGCGTGTCCAGTACCTCCGACATCTTGGCGTAGTAGACGGGGTTGCTCAGTTGCTCATCAAGTATGGCCTTGCGTAGATTGTTCTCAATCGTCTCCGCCATTGCCTCTTTGTCTGCGCGAATGTCCTGCGGCAAGTCCTGTAACGCATCCATGCCGTGCTCCACGATCAGTTGTACCAGTGGAATGTCGTCGAAGGCCGAGAGCTTCCGGCTTTCGTCGGCACGAATATACGTGTCGATCAGATGCCGCATCGCTGGCTCATACGCCTTGAGGTCGATGTCGTCGCCGCTCGCACGTTTGACCTCGGCACGCACCTTTGTATAGTAATCTACCTCGAAGCGAATCCGCTCTCCTTCCTGATGGCTATACCCCGCCTCCTCTAAATCATTGGCAAGATTCGCATAGGCACGAATCAAGGCCGCCGTGAGCTTGTATAACGCAACCCGCTTCGGCTCGTTCTCTCGCAGTTCATCTATGTTCGCTGTGTCCTTGCCACAGAAGTAGCGGATATAGTCCATACTACTCTTCGGTGCCGCGACTGGCTCACACAGTGCCTTGATTGCCTCGCGTGCCTCCTCTAGCCGCTCTTTACTCTTTGCGATACGGTCACTCAGCAAGCCCTCCACATCGTCCTTGTCGAAATCCGCTAGAACCTCTGAGGTGTAGTCATGTATCGAGCGTTCGAGGCTCTTGAACAGGTCTTTGTAATCGACGATATAGCCGTACACCTTGTCGTCACCATCCAAACGGTTGACGCGACAAATGGCCTGAAACAGCCCATGATCGCGCATTCGCTTGTCGATGTAGAGATACGTGGCGGGTGGTGCGTCGAAGCCCGTCAGCAGTTTATCCACCACGATCAGCAGCTTCATCTGCCCCGGATCATGCACAAACTTGTCCTTGACATCTTTCTCGAATGTCTCAGGGTCTTTGCCATTGAGCATCTTATTGTAGATGTCGTATTGCCGCAACCGCTCCGTCAGACCCTCGCCCGTTTCCTCGCCTTTGATATCGGCGGGTGATGGATGGTACGACGTGACAATCGCACACTTGTCAAAGCCCTCATCTGTGAACAATTCATAGAACTTACATGCTTGATAGATGCTATCCGACACCAGCATGGCATTGCCGCGTCCGCTCGACAGGCGTGGCAGCGTCTCCATGTCCAGCAGAATATCATCCACGATCATCTTCAGCCGCGACTGTGAGCTATACACTTTTTGTAGTGTGCCCCACTTGCGTTTGAGTTGCTCCAATGCCCTCTCATTCAAGCCCCTCGTCTTCGCCTCGAACCACTTGTCGATCTTCGTCTGCGAGCTAATTACCTGGTTGATATCGCGTGCCTCGTATAACAGGTCCAGCACGACCTCATCCTTCACCGCCTCATTGAACTTATAAGTGTGGATGTACGACCCGAAGACCTGAATGCTCTTCTCTTTGTCGTCTTTCAACAACGGCGTGCCCGTGAAGCCGATGAACATAGCGTGCGGCAGAATCTCCTTCATCGCATCGTGCATCACACCTGATTGTGTGCGGTGACACTCATCAACGAAGACGTAGATATCCCCCTTCGCCTCGAAATCACGCGGCAAGCCACGTTTGACCTCCTCGATAAAACCTGCGACATCGCTCTCTTCGCGTCGATTGGCGAACTTATGAACAAGCGAACACAGCAACCACTCTGTACCTGTGTTCAGCTTGGCGATCAGGTCTTGCCCACTCTTCGTGCGATACATCTGCTCGTTGACGCCCTTAAATACGGTGTCGATCTGCTCGTCCAGTTCGGTGCGGTCCGTGATAATCAGCACGCGTGCATTGCGCACATGCTCCCATATCCACTTGGCAAGCCACACCATCGTCAAACTCTTGCCGCTCCCCTGTGTATGCCAGATAATTCCACCCTCGCGCCGCCGTACCCGTTCCTGCGCCGCCTTGACGCCAAAGTATTGATTGTGACGACACACCTTCTTCACGCCTGCATCAAACGTGATAAAATCGTGAATAATTTCCAGCAACCGCTCTTTTTCGCACATCTGCAACAGGTGCCTGTCCAGCAAATTCTCGACGGTACTTTCCTCTTTCCACGTCAAATAATACTTCTCGCCCGTCTCGATCACTCCATAGCGCAACCCCTCGGGATCGTTGCCCGCCATCACAAGCTGCATCGTGGTAAAGAAAGGCCGAATAAACATCTGCTTCTGATTGTCCAGGTTTTGCCGAATGCCCTCGCTCACCGACACAATCGAACGCTTCAATTCCAGCACACCCAGCGCGATACCATTTACATACAGCACAATATCGGGTCGCTTCGTGTTCTCGCCCCTCACCGTCACCTCTTCGGCAATCGCAAAATCGTTGTTGAGCAGATTGTTCCAGTCGATCAGTCGTACCGTCTCTTTATTCTCGCCCACCTCCGGCGTCACCTGCACACCATAGCGCAACAGCCCATACACCGCCCTGTTGAGGTCGTACAGGCTCCGCGTCGCATCGCCCGCCACACGCTGCAACTCATACACCGCCTTGCCAATCAGCACCTTGCTATACCCCTGTCGCACCAGATACGAGCGCAGCAACGCCTCCTCGATATTGCTATTGCCCTCACGCTCAAGCCAGTTGCCCAGATAGTGATAGCCCAACTGCTCTTGAAACAAACGCACTACACGGTTCTGCGTCTCGCGTTCCCTCTGCCCGACGGTATTCATGACAGCAACCTCGTCTTTCCGGTGAGCAATTCCTGCATCATCCCTTGCTTCAACGCCCTCGTCTTCTCGCGCCTCTCCTCTAACGCAACAATCTCCGCATCTATATCCGAAAGAATGGTAGCGATAGCCTGTTGCTCGATAATGTCTGGTAAAAAGACAGATATATTTTTGACATTATTCTTTGATATTCCGTACACTGAGATGCCAGTAGCGGCTTTCTTCAACGCATCCTTAATAGCAGGAATATATTGTAAGTACCCTTTGAAGCCATCGACCAAGAGTTTCTTATCGCCTCTTAGAAGCAATGTATGTAACCCTGCTACCACTTTTCTCCCTGTGGCGTTCTTCACTTCCACGCTGATGCCAATACCTTCATCGTCTTCGGAAGCATCAGCCATAACTAAATCACCATCTTCCAAAAAAGGCAAATCACGCACTTTATCCCTTTGTATGAAGGGTATTTCCCCACTTGAGCAGTCCAGAAACGTCCTCCATTTCGTATGAATATCTCCGTAGTGTATATACTTAATTTCTCCATGTACAGAGAGATCGCTTCTGGAATTATTGGCAGTGTTCAGAAATTGAAATATCTCTTCAAATTTTCTCACCTCCCACTCCCCACTAAACCCCGACAATCGCGTCTTGCCCGTAAGCAACTGCTGCATCGTCGCATGCTTGATATCGCGCTTCTTAGCGATGAGTTGGTCCAGCGACTCAATGAGTGAGTCAATATCGGATAAAACGTTAGCAATGGCAGTTTGTTCTCTAGGTAGAGGCATCGGTACAATGAGATTCTGAATTTGTTGTACATTTACCCGCTTGAAGGTTGAGCCTACCATAAAATTAGTAAGTTGTTTTAATACTATAGGTGATCGAATAACTGTTTGCAGGTAGTTACTTGAAAAATCAGGATGTTGTTTTCTTAATAAACATACATCCTGCCCCATAGCAAATAGTGGATGCCATTCAGCAACCTGAGCAATTTCTCCAACAGTTGCATTTCGACTGAAAATCAAATCGCTAGGCTGAGGTTTTCTTCCACCCTCAATTAGTGCTAAATAAAATAGTTGCGTTGTTTGTTTTGCATTATCAAGCTCTACAAAACGGCTTTGAACTTCTCTGATACTCGCAAGTGGTATGCCATTTTCAACAAACTTTGCAGTCAGATGTTTGCAGTCGATAATTGTCCAAAATTGTTTTAGATTATCTACCCCCCAATCCTCCGGTATCAACCCTATCTCAGTCTGCTTGTATTCTTGTTTTGAATGAATGTTGTGTGCTGTCACTACCATGCGAACCCCATTCTCTGCAAATGTGC
>CAXUHG010000031.1:0-3735 GCA_964250805.1 uncultured Ktedonobacteraceae bacterium
CCCTACATTGCCGCCTTTTAGTAGTTGTGCTACTATAGAGCCACGACACATTCCACATACTTTTCACAGAATAGGTTCCTATGCCGAAACTTGAAGGCTCGGTAGAAAATATCGTTTTTCGTAACGAGGATAATCAATATACTGTCGCGCGTTTTCGCTTGACCGATGCAGGTCGTCTCTTTCGTGATGACCTGATGACGGTTGTTGGCATTTTGCCAGGGATTCACGTTGGCGAACTGCTCTCCGTCGAGGGAGAATGGGAGAATGATCCCAAGTATGGGCGGCAATTGCACATATCCAGTTATGTGCAACGGCTGCCCGCTTCGCTCGAAGGTATGACGCGCTACCTTAGCTCTGGCCTCATCAAAGGTATTGGCCCCAAAAAGGCAAAGCTGATTGTCGATCATTTCGGTGAGCAGACGCTTGCCATCATCGAGCAACAACCCGAACGTTTGAGCGAGGTGAAGGGCATCGGCGCGAAGGACCGCGACGAGATTACTAAGTCGTGGTTGGAGCAGAGCGAGATTAAAGAGTTGCACCTGTTCTTGCAGACGCATGAAGTGTCGATTAACGTGGCGACGCGTGTGTACAAGCAGTACGGTAAAGAGTCGATCAAGGTTATCCGCGAGAACCCGTATCAGCTTGAACGAGATGTGCAGGGCATTGGCTTCCGTACCGCCGACGAGATCGCGGTAAAGCTTGGTCTACCATTTGATAGTGTGCCTCGCCTTGCCACTGGACTCAAATACATCCTCTCGCAAGCAGCTAACGAGGATGGGCATTGTTTCCTGTATGAGCAGAATTTGCTGCATCGTGCCTCCGATATATTGAAGGTTCCGCAGGACGCGTTACCACCTGCTATTGAACAACTCAGGTCGGAAGGTGAGGTATTTATCGAGGAGCCTACTCGCTCACTTCTGCCCGTGAACACGCCGCAAGCCTCCTCACAAAATGAACACGATGATATTCCCGACTATATGCCATATGAGACCGAGGAGAGTGAAGCCCAGAAGCACATCTACTTTGGTCCCTTCTGGCACGCTGAAAAAGGCTCAGTGCGTATCATCAAACAGTTGCTACACGAAACCAGTACATTACCCGTAACGACGCAACAGCAATGGGACAGCGTGTTTTCGTTGCTCAAGCAAAAGCGCAACATGCACTTGACCGAGCGGCAACGGGAGGCGGTGCAGATAGCCTATACTCAAAAAGTGAGCATCCTTACAGGTGGTCCCGGCACGGGCAAATCCACCTCTATTCGTGCCTTGTTGATGCTGTTACGTCAACGTAAAGTGTCTGTTGCAATGGCGGCACCGACTGGCAGAGCGGCGAAGCGACTGGCGGAGGCGACTGGCTTTGAGGCAAAAACTCTGCATCGCTTGCTGGAATTCGCGCCGCATGACAACACCTATCAACGTAATGAAGCGAATCCCTTACCCTATCAATTCGTGATTGTTGACGAGTTCTCGATGGTTGATATCCTGCTCTTCTACAATCTGTTGAAAGCTTTGCCTAAAGATGTGCATCTGTTGCTTGTGGGCGATGCAGATCAGTTGCCTTCTGTTGGTCCAGGGAACGTGCTGCGCGACTTGTTACGTAGCGACGCACTGCCGACGATACGTCTGACAGAACTGTTTCGCCAGGCGCAACAGAGTAGAATTATCGTCAACGCGCACCGCATCAATGCTGGTGAAATGCCTAATACGAGAATCGAAGCCAACAGCGACTTCTTTTTTATGGCGGAAGAAGACCCTACACGGATGCAAAAGTTGATTATCGATCTCGTTCAACGACGCTTGCCCGCACGTTATTCTTTCAACTCAACCTCGGATATACAGGTGCTGGCCCCGATGTATAAAGGGCCAGTCGGTGTATTGAGCCTCAACCAGGAGTTACAGACACGCCTCAATCCCAACTCAGTCGCCCAAGTCGAGTGGGGTGGCAGCTTCTTTCGCGTCGGCGATAAGGTGATGCAGATACGTAATAATTATGATAAGGGTGTGTTCAATGGCGATGTGGGTTGGATACGTGCCATCAACCGCGAGAATGCAACCGTCAAGGTTGAGTTTATAGAAGAGGCTGGTCCACTCTACGTCAGCTACGAGTTTCACGAACTAGACGAACTGACCCTCGCGTATGCCGTCACCATTCACAAAAGCCAGGGTAGCGAGTATCCTGCCGTCATTATTCCGCTGGTAATGCAGCATCGCATGCTGTTACAGCGTAACTTGTTGTACACAGCAATCACACGCGCTAAACGTTTCTGCGTGCTTGTTGGTCAACCCTATGCCCTCGAAATGGCGGTCAAGAATGATCGCGTAGCACTCCGCAATACAGGCTTAGCCGAACGCCTGCTCACACTCAGCAAAAATACGCACAAAACCCTCGTTTGATAACACTCAAGAATAAGTATACATACTTCACTTTTCTCTGACTTGCTCAATTCCGACCTGTGGGGTAGAATATAAACTATAAGCAATTTGTTGTACCTATTTCGTAGGGACCAGATTTATCGCGTCCGTGCGTGATTTATCACGCGAGATCATGTCTAAGACTGCTTGTAAGGGTTGGTAAAGATTTCGCTCAATGAATTGAGCAGCGGACGCGATACATCTGGTCCCTACGAAAAAACGCCGAATCAAGGATAGGAGACGGCGGTGGTGGTACGGCATAACAATCTTAACCATGACCTTATTTATCGTTGTAGCTTGTTTTGGTCGAGTTGCAATGGTGAGCAACAATAGCTAGTATAGAGAGGAATGTAGCAATGTCTGGAACAGAAACAGCATCAAGCCTGAGTTCAGCAGGATACGTACATCCAGAGGTGTTGGTTGATACCGCATGGGTGGCGCAACACCTTAACGATCCGAAAGTACGTTTGATCGAAGCCGACGAGGACGTGCTTCTTTACGAGGTAGGGCATATCCCCGGAGCGGTCAAACTCGACTGGCATGTTGATGTGCAGGATAAAGTGACACGCGACTTCATCAATCAGCAGGGCTTCGAGCAACTCATGAGTCGCTATGGTGTGGCGAATGATACGACGATTGTACTTTTCGGCGATAAAAACAACTGGTATGCTTGCTATGCCTTCTGGCTGTTCAGCATGTATGGTCAGAAAAATATAAAGATTATGAATGGTGGGCGTGCCAAGTGGGAAGCCGAAAAGCGCGAATATACAAAAGACGTTCCACACTTCGAGCAGACGAATTACCACGCTCAGCCCGTTGACGAGTCTATCCGTGCATTCCGTGACGACGTTGCGAGCGGCTTGAAGAATCCAGATCGTCGCTTGATCGACGTGCGTTCACCACAGGAATACAGCGGTGAACTGTTGCACATGGTCAACTATCCACAGGAGGGTGCCCAGCGCGGCGGTCATATTCCTGGTGCGAAGAGCATTCCGTGGGCAACAGCAGCGAATGCTGATGGCACATTCAAGTCCGCCGAAGAGTTACGCCAGATTTATGGCGGCAAGGATATCACTCCTGACAAAGAAGTCATCTCCTATTGCCGTATCGGTGAGCGTTCCGCCCACACATGGTTTGTGCTTACCGAACTGCTCGGTTTCCCGCGTGTACGCAACTACGATGGCTCCTGGACGGAATGGGGCAACATCGTCCGCGCACCAATCGAAAAATAGCGCATTACTGATAATGGTAGGGACCGATTTATCGCGTACTGTGGGCGGTTGGCTTTGCGACACGGCGCGGTAAATAGGGGCCTAACAAGAAT
>CAXUHG010000031.1:3745-17659 GCA_964250805.1 uncultured Ktedonobacteraceae bacterium
CGTATTTATGCGGCCGTGTCGCGTTTTCTATTCCCCAAAGTACGCTATAAATCGGTCCCTACCAAGAAGGATAAGACCAATGAATCGCCAGGAAGCCATTGACTTCTTAATGGATCACTATGAGAATCCGCGCAATAATGGGCCGTTAGAGCATTCCGATGTCAGCTTGAGTGGTGGTAATCCAGGCTGTGCCGACGTTATCACCATGCATGTGCGCTTCGACAAGAATGGTAAGGCCGAGGCCGTCAACTGGGAAGGTGAAGGCTGCACTATTAGCCGCGCCGCCGCATCCTACGTCACCGAAATGGTTGAGGGTATGACGGCAGAAGAGATCGAGAACACCAGCTTTGAAGACCTCGTTGACCAGCTTGGACGAGAACTCGTTATGACTCGCCCCACCTGCGCTACGCTCGCCCTCGGCACGCTCAAAAAAGGCGTCCACGAGTACGATATGCGTAAGCAAGCCAATGATGCGAATTATGCTGCAAAATCTGATGAATAAACGACAATCTGTAGGGGCACCAATTCATTACGCCCTCGTGCCAATAGACAATGACAACAATCATTGAGGGACGTATACAATTGATAGCAAACGTGGTCGATGAGGGCGAGGGCGTAATGAATTAGTGCCCCTACAACTCGTATATTCTCCAAGCGTGAAGCAGTATGAATGATAGCATTATCCAAATCGAACAGTATTATGACGACTCGCCGCAACGCGAATGGGAGCGATTGGAACGACATCGAACCGAGTTTGCAGTAGCAAGCCGTGTACTCACCGACACACTACCTGCACCTCCTGCCTCTCTACTTGATGTAGGAGGCGGCCCCGGTAGGTATGCTCTCATGCTTGCTGAGTACGGTTATTTAGTAACGCTATTAGACCTCTCACAAAAGAACCTTGCTTTTGCTCGCGGTAAAGCCGAGGCAACAGGTCAAATCCTCCATGATTAGGAGCAGCTTATCATCTGCTTGCTACTGCTAAAAAAGCCATTGTAGTTGAATAATAAGGCATCAGAGCTACAAAGTGCTGGTAACTGACTTAATGAGGAAACTCCTTGCTCAGATAAACCTGAAAAAACGAATATTAGGACGTGTTTTTACCGCTTTTGATGGTAGTCTATGAGAAAAGAAGAGCAAAGGAGGAAACTATGGCTGAACAACTTATAGTGACGACGTTACGCACCGCTTTATGGCGGCAGTTGGGTGCCGCCATCTCTATGCTAGAAAATGCCCTGCTCGCCTGTCCCGAAGAGCTATGGCATGAACACCTCTGGAGCGTCTCGCCGTCATCGCAATTCCCGCCACAGTTCTCGGAGTTCTGGTACGTCACCTTTCATGTGCTCGTCTGGATCGACCTGTATCTCTCAGGCGTCCCGGAGGAGGAATTTGCTTCCCCGGCTCCCTTTGTACAAGGGGAGATCGATTCCATAGAGGCACTGCCCGAAAAGCCCTATACGAAGGAGGAACTACGTGCCTATCTCGCATCCATGCAACAGAAGTGCCATACTACGCTTCTGCAGCTTTCGGACGAGCAGGCACTCCGACGCGTCGAGTACCCCTGGTCGCAAGGGCAACCTGTCAGCTTTCTGGAACTGCAACTCTATAACCTGCGCCACGTCCAGGAACACACGGCCCAACTAAGCCTCTTTCTCGGACAACATGGTATTCCAGATGAGGCACTCGACTGGGTTCCGCAAGCGCAGGAGGAATAAAGCACATGAGAATACTGCAATGGCCCCAGGTACATGCCTGGCGTTTGTCTCAACATGGCCTCTCTCCGCGTTTCCCTTCACAGGATGTCGTTGGAGCAGTGACGCGCACTGGTGGGATTCAGGCACAGGTGATGTCAGCAGCCGAGCTAGCAGTGTGTGCCCGCGTGCAAGGACTCTCACTGCATGATGTTCGGGCGGCTCTCTGGCAGGACCGCTCGTTGGTGAAGACCTAGGCCATGCGTGGCACCTTACACGTCCTTCCGGCAAGAGAACTTCCTCTGTATGTAGCGGCGCGTGACTGGCAACAGACTGCAAACTGGTCTGCCTATTTTGCTGAGTTTGACCTCTCAAGAGCACAGCAGGAAGCCTTTCTCCTGGCTATTCCGCATGTGTTGGCGCAGGGACCGCTGACCCGTCAACAACTGGCAGACGCTGTAGCCAAGCACATAGGGATTTCCCAAGTACGCGACTTGATCCTCTCTTCGAGTTGGGGATCTCCATTGAAACCATCGGCCTATCGTGGGGAGCTATGTTGCGGTCCAGGCCAAGGGCAGAACGTTACCTTCCAGAACCCTAGAGTCTGGATTGGGGATTGGCAGTCCATCGAGCCACAACTGGCACTTGAGAAACTAGCCCGTCGGTATCTGCAGGCGTATGGCCCAGCGACAGCAGACGATTTTGCTTTTTGGTGGGGATGTACGAAAGGTCTCGCCAGACGGCTCTTCCATTCACTCGCCGAGGAGTTGGAAGAGGTCGAGGTCGAAGGGTGGCGAGCTTTCGCCTTGCGTGCAACCCTTCCGTTTATGCAAAGCTGCACACCAGTAGAGGCAGTCCACCTGCTCCCATTATTCGATGCCTATACAATCGGAATGCCGCGCGGTTGCGAACCTCTACTCGCTTCAGCCTACAAGCGTCAGGTCTTCAACCAGCAGGGATGGACTTTTGCGGTCGTTCTGGTTAATGGTTCCATCCAAGGTGTCTGGGACTATAAACTTCGACGCTCGCACATTGTCGTCAAGATGAACCTGTTCTGCTCAGCCACCCCCGCTATTCGCAAGGACATTGCAGCCGAAGCGGAACGGCTCAGCCATCTCTTCGAGAAGGAGGCCGTGCTGGAGTATGAGCCTTCCTTATCTTCCAAGTTGTAGCAGTTCTCTTAACAAAATAATCGTTGAATTAGACCTCTACAGTTCGTACATCTCGCGCCACTTTGCCAATAACGCTAGTGCCTTCCTGAGCAATTGTTGATGTGCAGCATCATTCAACCAGCGACTCACGCCCGATGGGTGTGGTAAAGGCAGCAACAACATACCATCGCGCTCATGATACGTGCCGATTACATCTTCCAGACGTATCTTGCCAAAAAATGCTTCGATTGCCATTGTTCCCACGAGCAATACGACTCTTGGTTGCACGAGCCGAAACTCAGCTTCGAGATAGGGACGACAGAGGGCAATCTCAGGAGGCGATGGTCGTCTATCACCGTTGCCGCGTGGATTTTTGCCAGGGTCGCAGCGCGTCAACGAACTGAGGTAGGTGTGTTCGTGTAGATAGCCGATGGGAAAACCTGCCTGCTCAAGCCACTTTTGGAGTATGCGTCCGCCTGGACCGCTAAATGGTATATCTTTCGCTACAGAGCGATGCCCAGGTGCCTGCCCTATGACCAGAATACGGTTGCTCGCTCGCCCACTTACTATAGGGTGAGCGACGGGTATGTAGCCGTGCTGTTGACAGAGGCGACAGGCAAGAATGCGTTGTTGTAACGCGAGAACTGCTTGCTCTCTGTCTTCGTTTATAGCCTCGGCCTGTAGATTAGTCGGGAACTTTTTCATATTGGGATGTCGAATTCTCCAGGCTATCTTCTTTGTAAGAGGGGGCGATATGGCGATACTGACCGCGATAGTAGCCGAGCGGTAGCACCTCGTCGCCATGCTCCTCTCGCATTACAATCGTGCTATGAGCAGGTGCAGCACCTTGCGCGTACTCAATGGTGCCAGGAGTGCCGATTGCCTCGACCTGACCCAGAAAGATAACGTGGTCGCCACCTGGGTATTCCGCTACGACGCGAGCATCGACAAAGGCGAGGATGCCATCGAGAATGGGGGCACCAGTTGCGGCAGTTGCGTAGTTGGCGTGGCAAAAGTTCTCGTATCGCTCGATGGAAGGAGTTGCGAAACAGCGCGAGAGATACTCTTGATCGCGCGTCAGAATGTTGACTGCGAAATTGCCACTCTCACGAATGAGTGGCAATGTGTTACTATTTAAATCGACACAAACGAGAACCAATGGTGGATCGAGTGAGACCGAACAGAATGCATTAACCGTTAAACCGCTGATCGTACCTTTATTATGAGTAGTGACAACCGTAACTCCTGTTGCGAATTGCCCCATAACCTTGCGAAAGAAATCTTTTTCAATTGCCATTGTTTGAGTTATCCTTTATAAGAAACCTGTCTTGTTATGTAGTATCATCCTCACTTAGCTGCTTGTCAACTGTTCATTCGGACAGGATGATGCAAGATAGTGAGCGGCGAGACGGAAGCCCACAAGGGGCTTCCCTACTATACTTTGCGTGCGAAGCACGCACAAACGGTGTATAGTAGGGTGCGACTACTCCTTACGCATCTTGCCAACGAATTTCATTCTACCTTCGGTCAGGCAAGATGCAAGGAAGCTCGTGGTCGCCCGTTCCATTGTTTGACAGCACTCTACATGACACCTATACTATCGGATATGTTCTTTCAATAACGTTGTAGATAGAGAGTTAGATGCAGATAGAAAAACGGCGTTTCTTTTCGGCGCAACTGATGGTGCTCATTTTGAGCCTATGCCTTGTTTTCGTGATGCTTGTTGCGATCAGCTTCGGCTCGATTGCGATTCCTTTGAGCAATATTGTACAAATCATATTGAATGGAACGCATCTTTTTCACTTTTCCCCTTCTTGGGATTCATCTATAGAAGTCATCATCTGGCAGATACGCTTGCCCGGCGTTGTCGCGGTTGCTTTCGTTGGTGCGGCACTTGCTGTCGCGGGAACGCTTTTTCAAGGCATGTTACGTAACCCCTTAGCAGACCCGTTTCTAATTGGTACCTCATCGGGTGCGGCTCTAGGTGCCTCAATTGCCTTTGTCTTGCCTCTCACAACGTTCTACGGTACCTTCTCTTCGCTGACGCCCGTTCTTGCATTTATCGGTGCAATGATCACCGTTCTTCTTGTCTATGCGATTGCTAACACTGATGGACGGACGCCCGTTGTAACTTTGTTGTTGGCAGGGGTCGTCATGAATGCTGTGCTGGTTGCGTTTCAAACATTGATATTGACGCTCGCACCCCGTTCACAGTTTACCGTGCAAGCTCTCTATAATTGGCTTGCAGGAGGTGTAGAGATAGTTGGTTGGCCTCCTGTGCTGATTGTCGGCTGTATCACGCTCGTTGCTATCCTCTTCTCGCTTGGGTTCTCAGACATCCTTGATGTGTTCGCGTTAGGAGAAGAGAGCGCATCGCATCTTGGTTTACGAGTCGAATGGTACAAATTTCTGATTGTGATTGTCGCTTCTCTGCTCACTGCTGCTGCTGTCTCGATTAGCGGCTTGATCGGCTTTGTAGGACTTGTCACACCACATGTAATGCGCCTATTGCTTGGACCAAAACATCGCTCATTATTACCAACAACAGCCCTCGCTGGTGCGATCTTTCTCGTCCTCGCTGACCTGCTTGCACGAACAATAGTTCCTTTGACAGTTCTACCTGTAGGTATCTTCACCGCCCTTGTAGGTGCCCCCTTCTTTTTATTTCTGCTACGCAAGAGTAAGCGAGACTACACATGGTAGGGCAAAATATGGACAACCTCTTAGAGGTACAAAATATCACCTTTGGGTATGGAAACAAACCTTTGCTGTATGATGTATCGCTACAGGTGCAGCGCGGCGAAAGAATCGGTCTCCTCGGTCCCAACGGCTCCGGCAAGACAACGCTACTCCGTCTTATTAGCGGTCTGCTTTCCCCACAAAACGGAACAGTATTCCTTGAGGGTCGCACGCTTCAGCAGTGGGGACGACGGAGTTCAGCACAGCGTATCGCTGTGGTGCCACAAGAGTTACATATCCCTTTTGCCTTTACCGTTGAACACATGGTGAGCCTTGGGCGTACCCCATTTGTAAGGCCATTCCTGGGATCGCGCACACAGCACGATCAGGTCGTTGTGCAAGACGCGCTTGCGACTGCTGACATCGCATCACTTGCCGACCGTATCTTCAATGAGCTAAGCGGTGGCGAGCGACAACGCGTGATGATCGCAATGGCATTAGCGCAAGAGCCATCGCTCCTACTATTAGATGAACCAACGTCACATCTGGATATCAAATATCAAATCGAGACGTTAGAACTTGTACAGCGACTGAACAAAGAACGGGGTGTGACGATTATTGCAGCGATGCACGATCTTAATCTTGCGTCACGTTATTTTAATCGCCTGCTTCTTTTTCAACGTGGTATTGTTGCCGATGCGGGACCTGCTGAGGTGCTTGAACCTGCGTTGCTCAGTCGTGTGTACGGCGTCGATGTGCGTGTAGGTATTTTGCGCGGAGCCAAATATCTAAGCGTCTTGCCGCCTGATAGTGCGAGTGACGACGAAGACGTTTCCGAAGCTGGGCAACATATACGAATCCATCTGATTGCAGGTGGCGGCTCTGGTGAGGTCATGATGCGGGCATTAGCCGACGAGCATATAGCGTTTAGTATTGGCGCACTCAACATTGGTGATAGCGATTATACACTTGCACTGCGTCTCGCCGAGCAGGTGATTGTCGAACAGCCGTATGCACCTATTTCACAGGCGTTGTTGGAAAAAGTTCGTGCGAGTCTTACACAGGTTGCGCTACTCGTTATCTGCCCAACGCCAATTGGCTTTGGTAATCTTGCATTGTTGCATGAAGCCGTCGTTGCGGCTCAACGTGGGCTACCTGTTCTCTTGCTCGCTTGTGTTGACGGAGATGAAGCGATGAAGAACATGGTAGAAGAGAACGACGAGCAGTTACAACAAACTGGCATAGGAACGCGTGATTATACGCATGGGAAAGGTGTTGAACTGGTGCGCGAACTTCTACGACACAATGCTATATCTGTAAATTCGGTAAAAGAGGCTGTAGCGTATATAAAACAGGTTAGTACACAAAGAAAAGAGAGTCTTTCGTGAGCAATGCAAAGATGATATAATCTGAAAAATCTTTGCCAAAAATAATGATAATTACACATCAAGGACGAATTTTAACTATGCAAAGCGATGACAAAGCATCCGTTACTCTGCGCCTACCCTCAACTTTAAGTGCCTATAGTGGTGGCAAAAGCCAGATTGCAATTCGTGCCAACACGGTTGCGGAACTGCTCTCCGTCTTGAAAGAGCAGCATTTCTCTGTATGGGAACGTTTGTGTAACGAACAAGGCTCTCTCCGTGAGCATGTCAAAATGTTCGTGAGCAATGAGGTTATAAGCGGCACTCATGGCTTGAATACTCCCCTCGTCAGTGGACAAGAAGTGATTGTCTTGCCTGTTGTCTCCCATTCCTAGTGTAGTCTCAGAACTAGAGGCTTGCATTTCTACTCTCATTGATGCATAATGCGTGTGAACTCAAGTACGAATAAATGAGGAGGTCTGGAATGTATGCTATCAAGAGTACGAAGTTGCGCCATAATAGGGCTTGATGGGGCGTTAATCGAGGTTGAAGTTGATATAGCGAATGGGTTAGCTGCATTTGTCATCGTTGGTTTGCCCGACGCCGCCGTGAATGAGGCGAAGGAACGTGTACGAGCCGCCATAAAAAATAGCGGGTGTCTCTTCCCTTTCAAACACATTACCGTTAATCTAGCCCCCGCTGATCTGCGTAAAGAAGGTCCAGCCTATGACCTTCCTATAGCCGTAGGAATACTGTTTGCATCGGGACAAATCAATCCAAACGAAGACCTAGAAAACGCGCTCTTTCTGGGCGAACTCTCCCTTGATGGTACTGTGCGCCACACTAACGGTATTTTGCCAATGGTCGCGCTAGCCCGCGAAAAGCAGGTCAAAGCCGTTTTTGTACCAGCCGTTGATGCGATAGAGGCGACTCTTATAGAGGGCGTTACCGTCTATCCTGTCGAAACTTTAGGACGGCTTATCGCTCATCTTAACGGTATTCAGCAGCTTGAGCCATACACTCGTGACCCACATATTTTAGACAACGTGAGCGAAGCGCAATATACTCAGGATATGTCGTCGGTACGTGGTCAGGAGCATGTCAAACGCGCTCTTGAGGTTGCCGCCAGCGGAGGGCATAATATCTTAATGAGCGGCCCTCCGGGATCAGGCAAAACGTTGCTTGCACGCACGACTCCTTCTATTTTACCGCGCATGCTGATCGAGGAAGCACTGGACGTAACTAAGATTTACAGCGTCAGTGGTATGTTGCCCACCGATGTCCCCTTGGTTCTACAACGTCCATTTCGTTCGCCACACCATACGACCAGTCATGCAGGCTTAGTTGGTGGTGGGCGTATTCCGCGTCCTGGCGAGATAAGCCTTGCTCATCGTGGCGTGCTGTTCCTCGACGAACTGCCAGAGTTTGGGCAGAACGTGCTAGAGGTGCTGCGTCAGCCGCTCGAAGACAAGGTAGTCACCATCTCACGCGCTCAAGGCACGATCACCTATCCCGCCAACTTCATGCTCGTAGCCTCGATGAATCCATGTCCCTGTGGTTACTATGGCGACCTTGTGCGCGAGTGTACCTGCTCCGCGACAGCCATCGCACGTTATCAGAAGCGTATCAGCGGCCCTCTACTGGATCGTATCGACATTCACGTCGAGGTGCCGCGCGTCGATTATGAGAAGCTTGCCGATAAACGCAAAGTCGAGGACTCCACGACCATTCGTCAGCGGGTACAGGCGGCACGCGAACGCCAGTTGCAGCGTTTCGTCGGCACCAAATTGACCTGCAACGCCGAGATGGGACCCGCCGAGGTACGTGACTTCTGTCAAGTTGATGGCTCAGCCGAAAAGCTACTCAAGGCCGCGATGCAACAACTCCATCTTTCAGCAAGAGCGTTTCATCGCGTACTGAAACTTGCAAGGAGCATTGCGGATTTGGCGGAGAGTGAGACGATAGCGGCAAATCACGTTGCCGAAGCGATACAGTATAGGCCGAGAATGGGAACGTGATGTTTATGGGAAGAGCGAAACATGTGTTATACTCATATCTAGCTAAAATGACTTTCGTGCAGGAAGAAAGTGAGATATGCACACACATGGATACTCCAACATTTGAACAAACATCAACACTTTTTCCAGACTTTCGTCCCTTACCAAGCCAACCTGCATTCTTCGACTCGCAACGGGGGGTATGGCTCGTGTTCCGTTATACGGAGGTACAGCGCGTCCTCTCTGACTACAGCACGTTCTCGAATGAGCGCGGTGGACTCGATCCGGCACAGACACAAAGCTCCAATCGTTCTGCTGGTGCAACCCTGATCTCGATGGACCCACCGCGTCATCGCTTGTATCGTAGTCTCGTAACGCAGGCATTCACGCCTCGTACCGTCGCTCAACTCGAACCGCGTATTACCCAGCTTGTACACGGCTTGCTCGATGCAGTGATGAAGCGTGGGGAGATGGATGTCATTGACGACTTCTCCTATCTTTTGTCGATAACCGTCATCGCAGAAATGCTAGGAGTACCAGCGACCGACCAGGAACAATTCAAGCGTTGGACTGCTGATTTCTTTGAGATTACGACTCCTGCGGCGGCTCAGGCTCAGCACGAACTTGATGTCTATTTCAGAAATATTTTTGTACAACGCCGTACAACTCCACAGGATGATCTCATCTCTGCTCTTCTGAATGCACAGGTGGATGGGCAGCACATGACGGATGCGGAAATGTCCAGTTTCTGCTCCTTACTCTTATTGGCAGGGAACGATACGACACGCAATCTTATTGCCAATACTATACTCTGTTTCGATACATTCCCTGACGCCGTGACGGAGCTTCGCGCCGATCCAACTTTGCTTCCTTCAGCAATTGAGGAGGTATTGCGCTATCTGCCCGCTGTTCACACCGCACCACGCGTTGCGGCTACAGATACCACGCTTGATGGTCAGCAAGTCAAGGCTGGACAATGGGTTATGCCAATGATTGCTTCAGCGAATCGAGATGAAACGCAATTCCCTCAGCCCGACCTGTTTGATATTCACCGTTCGCCCAACCGCCATCTCACCTTTGGCTATGGCATTCACTTTTGTCTTGGTGCGCCGCTTGCACGCATCGAATCAAAAATTGCCTTAACAGCAATATTCGAGCGATTGACCGACATTCAGCGTGTACGAACTCTTCCATTGGTAGCTGTGACGAGTCCCATTGTGTACGGTATGGAGCATCTACCGATTACCTTCAAACCCAGATAGAATTTTTCTTGTTGCATTCTGTAGGGACCGATTTATCACGTCCTGCGAGCAATCGAGATGCCAACAGGACGTGATAAATCGGTCGTAGCACCTTCTTATTGAAAGGTGATGGGGAGCGACTGAATGACAAAGACGATGCCAGTATTTACCGTCACGGGAACATCCTTGACGCGTTGAATGTTTTTGAGTTGCTCAAGCATCATGGGCAAGACAATTTTTGCCTCGAGTCGGGCAAGAGGCGCACCGACGCAGAAGTGAACGCCGTGTCCGAAGGCGAGATGGCGGTTTGGCTCACGCTCGATATCAAATGTGTCGGGGTGCGGAAATTGAGCTGCATCGCGGTTGGCTGAAGCTGTCCATGCGAGTACCATCGAATTCTCTGGAATCGTTTGCCCATTCAGTTCGATGTCCGTTTTGGCTTGCCGGAAGAGAAACCAGACTGGCGGCAGATAGCGTAGCACCTCCTCAATTGCTTTCGGCATCAGAGCAGGCTCTTGGACGAGTCGCTGCATTGAATCGGGATGGTCGGTGAAGCAGACAAGAGCGTTGGCGATCAGGTTTTTTGTTGTTTCTTGACCGGCGGCGAGTAGCAGAATACAAAAACTTACCAGTTCCTGCTCGCTCAGACGTGTACCATCGACTTCGGCGACGCTCAACGCACTGACTAAATCCTCTCGTGGGCTACGGCGTCGCTCTACCAATAGGCGCGAGAAGTAGTCAGACATCTCATCCTGCATCGTTTGACTATCTTGCTGCGCGGTGGGCATCGGAGAGTTTTCCATTTGTGCCCAGCGTTGGAAGATGTTCCAATCCTCATCGGGCACGCCCAGCATTTCCGCGATGATTTTCGCGGGAAGCGGAAAGGCCATGTCCGACACGACATCCATACTGCCCTTCTCACGAGCGGTGTTCAACAGTTCTTGTGTCACCTTCGTAATGCGATCCGAGAGACGCGCTACAGAGCGTGGAGTAAATGCCTGGTTGACGAGGTTGCGTAATTTGCGGTGGTCGGGTGGGTCTTTTGCTACAAGCGTATCCGCAAGAAATCCTCCACCGATACCGAACGCCTGTGACGAGAAACGACTGTAGTCACTGAGAACCGTCAAAACATCCTCATAGCGAAAGACCTGCCATATGGGGAAGGGTGCCTGCTCATCTTGAAACACGGGTGCATTGGCACGTCTTTCTTCAAACCAGTTATACGTCTGCGAAATCTCTGAAAGCGGCATTGAACGAAATAACTCGATTGGTCGTTGCGAACGGGGGCTAGCTGGTTGTTGCACGGGAAAACCTTTCTACTGACAAGAACACTCAAAATAGATACGTAGTATGCAGCCCATAAGTTACTTATTCCTCTCTCAAAATGCTCTTTCTATCAAACAAGATTTCTGAGTACATCATCGGTTGTTACAATAGTCGCAAACTCTTGATGCAGATTAGTGAGCGTGATTGCCTGAATTTCTTCAGCCGTGTGAAGCACTCCATCAGGTCCCGTTCGATCAAATGTCGCGGTGGCATCAGAGACAAAGTAAGCGTCGAAGTCGAGATTACCAGCCATGCGCGTCGTCGTCTCAACGCAATGGTTCGTTGTCAGTCCCGTGATGACAAGCATAGTGATCCCGTCTCGCCTGAGACGCTCTTCCAAATCGGTCCCAATGAACGCGCTGTTCACCTGTTTCTGAAGTACTGGCTCCTCTCCTTGAGGACGTACAAGGTCCTTAATCTCATTTCCTGGAGAACTAGCGTGAAGCACTGATCGTGGATTGCGAGAGCAATGTTGAATGTGAATGACGGGTCTTTCCGTTTGCCGCCAAGCGTGTAACAAGGAAGCTATGTTCTTTTCGGCTTCCGGGTTATTGCGATGCCCCCACACGGGATCATCAAAGCCTTTTTGCACATCGATAAGAAGCAAAGCGGTATTTTGAGGAAAAGAAAGCATATTATATCCTTAGTGCTTGTGCAACGGCTCGACCAGTGACACGACCTGAGAAGAGACAGCCACCTAAAAAGGTTCCTTCGAGTGATCGATAACCATGCATGCCGCCGCCGCCAAATCCGGCGACTTCTCCCGCTGCATAGAGACCGGTAATAGGTTGACCATCTGCTTGCAGGACGCGACCTGAGAGGTCCGTTTCTAGTCCACCTAGTGTTTTACGCGTTAGAATTGATAGTCGTACAGCAATCAGAGGTCCAGCGGCAGGATCGAGTAGACGGTGCGGTTGAGTGACACGAATAAGTTTGTCTCCGAGATAAGCCCTTGCCCCGCGTATTGCTGTGACTTGAGCATCTTTCCCAAACGGGTTTGTGATCTGGCGATCACGGGCGACGACAACTTGTTCTAGTTTTGCCGGATCAATCAGGTTTTGACCCGTCAAGGCATTCATCTCTCGCACAAGTTCTGGCAACGTGCGGCATACAAGAAAGTCTTCGCCGCGCTTCTTAAATGCCTCGACGGGTCCTGGTGCGCCGGGGAGTGCTCGCATAAGCGTCCTCACAATACTGCGACCTGTGAGATCGGGATTCTGCTCAGACCCGGATAAGGCGAACTCGCGTTCAATAATGCGTTGATTGAGCAGGAACCATGAATAGTCGTAGCCAGTGGAGGTAATGTGTTCGAGTGTGCTTAACGTGTCAAAGCCTGGGAAGAGTGGAATTGGAAGACGTTCGCCATGTGCATCTAGCCATAGTGGTGACGGGCCGCTCAAAATGCGGATGGCGTGCTTGGGCCAGATGGGGGCGTAGTTGGAGATGCCTTCGGGATAATGCCACATCCTATCAGGGTTGATGATTCGTCCACCACTTGCGGCAGTCACCTCTAGCATGTGTCCATCGACATGAGCGGGAACGCCGGAAACGAGACGCTGTGGTGGTGTACCCATGCGTTTAGGCCAGTTGCGACGTACCATGTCATGATTGCCACCAATACCTCCTGATGTGACGATCACAGCCTGTGCATGCAACGTAAATTCATCGACCACTTTCCGCGAACTCGACTCGCCACGTTTGACGGTGCTAGATTCCAGTACCTCTCCATGTACGCCGTCAACTCCTCCATTGCTCATAGTGAGAGCGGTGACACGATGGCGGAAGCGTAGTGTCACCAAGCCCTGTTCCACACCCTCACGCACGCGCTTCACGAACGGCTCTAAGACTCCTGGTCCTGTTCCCCATGTGACATGAAAACGCGGAACCGAGTTGCCGTGTTGCGTTGCCAGGGAACCACCGCGCTCTGCCCATTGCACTACGGGAAAGAAGCGAACACCTTTTGCATAGAGCCATGCATACTTCTCACCTGCCGCAAAATTGACATAAGCCTCTGCCCAACGACGAGGCCAGTAGTCTTCGTCACGGTCGAAGCCTGCACTACCCTGCCAATCGCTGAGAGCGAGATCAAAGGAATCGCGAATGCCCAGGCGTCGTTGCTCTGGCGAATTCACCAGAAATAAACCCCCGAAAGACCAGAAGGCTTGCCCGCCAAGCGACGCCTCTGGCTCCTGGTCAAGGAGAATTACTCGTCGGCCTGCGTCAAGCAGTTCAGCGGCGGCTACGAGGCCAGTAAGACCAGCCCCAACAATAAGAACATCGGCATCAGAACTCATGAAATATCCTCCATGATGCTATTATACACCGTTCTTATTCCTCCCTTGCTACACAACATCATGTATGTCTATGTTGGTTACTTACATAAACATAGTGAAGAAAAAAACATTCCCAGGAGTGGGGGGGTCAAATTATGATTGGACAAACAAATGCGAGTAATTTTTAAATAA
>CAXUHG010000031.1:17669-24090 GCA_964250805.1 uncultured Ktedonobacteraceae bacterium
TTATCTCAAATTTGTATGTCTAACAGTTCAAATTACAAAAAAAAAAAAATTTAATAAAAAAACATCCCCTGTTGTGCTTGCAATCATTGCTGATTGCAAGCACTCCTGGGAATATTTTTCTATGCAGCGCGACGGAAGAGATTGAGGGTGCGTCCTTGTAGGTGATCGAAGTACACTGCAAGGATAATCAGTAAGCCAATAGCAATTTGCAGGTAGAATGGATCGACTCCCAACAGGTTGCCACCGTTGGCAAGAATCGCCATGATTAACGCTCCTAGCACGGCTCCTATGGTACGACCCTTTGCGCCGGAGAGACTAGCACCGCCAATAACGGCACCAGCGATAGCCTGTAGCTCGTAGCCAGTTCCAGCGGTTGGAATGCCCGCACCTAGGCGTGATGTGGTCAAGATGCCTGCAAAGCCAGCGAGAACACCGCTAATGCTATAGACTGCAAGCAGCACGATATTCACTGGCACGCCAGAGAGACGTGCCGACTCTGTGTTGGAGCCAACGGCGTAGACATAGCGTCCGAAGATCGTTCGTCCAAGCACGAAGGCCGCGATGATGACTACCAGCAGTAATATCCAGAACAGGCTCGGCAGGCCAAGAAAGTATCCGTTCGCAATGTTGTTGAAGGCATCGGGCAACGGCGAGATTGTTTTTGCGCTCGTTAGAAGAAGGACTACTCCACGCGCGATACCAAGCATGCCCAGTGTGGCGATGAATGGAGGTAGCCCCAGACGCGACACGAGAAGTCCGTTGATCAGTCCAACAATCAATCCAACGACCAGTCCTACCAGGATAGCGAGTGGAATAGGTGCGCCACTTGCCAGTAGTAGAGCCGTCACTCCTCCGCTTAGTCCTAATGTCGAACCAACAGAGAGATCGATTCCGCCTGTGAGAATAACGAATAACTGTCCTACGGAGAGAATCGCAAACACCGCCACCTGTCGCACAAGGTTGTCCAGGTTCGTGAGCGTCAGAAAGTCGTTGGTTGTCAGAATGAGAGCCGCGATGAAGATGAGCAGGACGAGGATACCGCCGCTCTCACGTCCCAGACTAATTGGTGTGCGTTGCTCTTCTGCCGCCTGCGGCGTTGACAGAGGTTGTTCTGTGCTAGAAGTAGTTGCCATGAGAAATTTCCTCTCTGTACTATGCGTTTGTCGCAAGAGGTGTACTGCTTGCAAGGCGTAACACCTCTTCTTCGGTTGCGTCTTCAATCGGTAGTTCGCCTGTGATACCGAAGTCGTGCAGGATGATCACGCGGTCACAAATGCCAAGTAATTCCGGCAGATACGATGAGACGACGAGAATACCTAGTCCTTGTGCTGCTAGATCGCCGATGATCGTGTAAATGTCTGCCTTCGCCCCAACATCGACACCTTTGGTTGGCTCATCCAGCAGCAGAACCTTCGCATTTCGCGCTAGCCAACGACTCAACAACACTTTTTGCTGATTGCCGCCAGAGAGCGATGAAATGGGTTGCTCCGTCGAGTGATACTTCAAGCGTAGACGTGGTACTAGTTGACGCACGAAAGAAACCTCTCGTTTTGGAGAGATAACGTCCAGGTGAGAGACGGCACCCATATTGGCAACGGTCACGTTTTCCCGAATCGAGAGATCAGCCAATATGCCGAGGTCTTTACGATCTTCTGTGAGCAAGCCAAGACCAGCTTTTACAGCCTGGGCGGGAGAGCCATGATGGAGGCGTTTACCGTCTACCATCACTGTTCCCTCCGCCATTGGATCTGCGCCGAAGATAGCCCGCACCGTCTCAGTACGTCCTGCTCCTACCAGCCCTCCGAGTCCGACAATCTCGCCTGCATGAACCTCCAGGTTAATGGTATAGGGGCTGCCCTGTAAACGCAGCCCTTGCACCGATAATACTGTTTTTCCAGCATGTGTATGATCTCTTTTCGGGTAGAGCGACTCGATTTGTCGCCCCACCATCGAACGTATGAGCGTCTCAGGCGTGAACTGGCTTGTTGGACCAGTCGTAATAAATTGCCCGTCACGCAATACTGTGAAGCGATCCCCGATTGCAAACATCTCTTCGAGGCGATGCGTCACATACAGAATGGCGACACCTTCCTCTTTTTTCAGTCGATTGATGAGTTGCAGCAGATGTTCCGCGTTTGCCTCAGAAAGAGAGGTCGTTGGCTCATCAAAAATTACGATGCGTGCATCGGCTCCCAGCACCTTTGCAATTTCCACCATCTGCCGTGTTGCGACGGGCAGGTCTGAGACGAGCATTCCTGGATCGACTCTGGTCAAGCCAACACGCTCAAGCATCTTGAGTGCCCGCGCACGCAGGTCGCGTTTATTGATAACGCCGCCTCTTGCTGGTAGATGCCCCATGAGCAGGTTTTCCTCAACGGAGACCTCGCGTAGTAAGCTCAATTCCTGATAGACGACGCCAACGCCGAGCGTTCGCGCCTGAGCAGGACTAAGCGTGCCCACTTCTTGTCCATTGATAAGATAGTCGCCACCGTCGCGGGAAATGGCTCCCGTGAGAATTTTGATCAGAGTAGATTTGCCTGCACCGTTCTCTCCCGCAAGGCAGAGAACCTCTCCCGGATACAATTCGAGCGATACATCTTTGAGTACCTGCACCGGACCAAAGGATTTCGATATATGGTTCAGGCTGACAAGGGGTGTTGAAGATGGTGTAGCCTCCATGCTACTTTCCCCCCTTTGTAGTCGGCGGATTCAAGAGCTTCTGCACAGCCGGAGTGTTCATGTTGTCTGCATCCACCAGGACCGCGCCAGGGTCTAAACTGGGCGGAGCAAAGCGTCCCTGAGCACTCATTGCAGCGGCAACCACTCCTTGGTAGCCAAAGAAGTAGGGATTCTGGACAATGATGCCTTGTAGTGTCCCACTTTTCACCGCGTTGATCTCTTGTGGGTCTGAGTCGAAGCCAACCGCGACAATGCGATTCTGTGCCTTGTTTTCTTGCAAGGACTGAGCCACACCATCACCAGAGACGTTGTTGTCGGCATAAATTCCGACGAGGTTAGGCGAGGCGGAGATAGCGTCGTTCACCTGAGAGAGAGCTGTCGGAGTGTCATTGTTGTTGTAGCGGTGCGCAGTAATATGGAGACCTGGAAAGCGCGATTGCAGTTCAAGCTGAAAGCCACTATCTCGGTCAACAATGGTCTGGACACCAGCAACGGACGACTCAATCAGAATTTGTCCCGATGTCACGCCTTTCTTTTGCAGAAGTGTTCCCAGTCGGTCTGCGGCTTGCGCACCTGCTTTAGCGTTGTCAGTGCCGATAAAGCCATCGCTCGTAGTGGTGACACGTGTATCAACGGTGATCACTTTGATGCCTTGACTTCTTGCACGGTCAATCACTCCATTGAGAGCTTGTGAAGAGGAGGCTGCAAGGACAATCGCATCAACGTTGCGTGAGGTCGAATTTTCAACTAGGCCCACCTGATCGTTGACATCGGCCTCAGAGGTTGCTCCGAATAGTCCAACTTGGATGCCCCAGTCCTTGCCTGCGGCCTGGCTTCCTGCTAGCATTGCTTGCCAGAACTGTGAGTCGGTTGCTTTGACGATAACATCGACACGTTTGCTCGAAGCGGGTGCATTGGCGTTGGCGCGTGTCGTAGTCGGAGCGAACAAGCGAGCAACAAGCACGCCAATAATAAGGGTAACGAGCGCAATTGCTGCGACAGTAGATAGGGTGAAGGGAGTCCTCAAGAATCTGGACATTGTGTACTCCTTTACATAGATGGTAGGCGATGAGCATGCATCAGCCATGTTGCATGCAAACAAACAAGGCTACACCTGTATCTACAGAGACACAGGATGAACAAGGAGGGCTTACAAAGGACGAACTACTGAGGTGTAACGACGAGAACACATACAGGAACAATTAAGAGGTTTTTCATGAGAGGCACTACATTGACTTATGGTTAGAGCAAATTATGCTGATGTTTCTATTGTAATCGTTTACAATTTATTTGTCAAGGGTTTTCAGAAGAAGATAGAAATTCGCTTGAATATATCTCGCCCGTCGAGAAAAGAGAGAAATTTCTATAAGGGAAGACAAAAATATTGTGGATATGGTGGTGTTTTTAGCAAAAATATGTTATATTATTTGAAAACGTTTACACTTTCGAGGTAAGGAGACGATATGGTTAGCATCAAAGAGGTTGCTGAGGCTGCCGGAGTTTCAACTGCTACAGTATCGCGTGTGCTTTCTAATGGCTTACACGTTCGTCCCGAAGTGCGCGAACGTGTGCTGATGGTGGTAGAACGATTAGGATATCGACCAAATCTGGTTGCTCGCAGCTTACGCGCTCAACATACGCAGACGATTGGTCTGCTTGTCTCCGATATCGGCAATCCCTTCTTTACCGCGCTTAGCCGCGCCGTAGAAGATACGGCGTATGCGCAAGGATTCAATCTTTTGCTATGTAACACAGATGAACAGGCAGAGAAGGAAGTGAACTACCTCAACGTGATGCAGGATACCAATGTCGCCGGTGCAATTCTCTCGCCAACGCGCCAAACAGCCTCAACTCTTGATGGCTCAACTGTTCCTTTCCCACTCGTTGTCGTTGATCGCTCTATTGCCAGTGGGGACGTTGATAGTGTGATGCTCGATAACGTCGATGCAGCTTATCGTCTCACAACTCATCTTCTTGAGCAAGGCTATCGACGTATTGGTGCGCTCTGTAGTGAAATGAGTACAGGACTAGAACGCCAACTGGGATATGAGAGAGCCTTACGAGCGCATGGGCTTGTTCCACGAACAGAATACGTAAAGCATATTGCGCCTAAGGTTGAAGCTGGCTACGCTGCGACTCTCAAGATGCTCGATACAGAGAATCCGCCCGACGCATTTTTTACCGTAAACAGTCTGCTTGCTGAGGGAGCTTTGCAAGCATTGCGCGAGCGCAACCTGAGCATTCCAGAGGATGTTGCTCTCGTAACTTTTGACGAAACCGCTTGGACATCACTTGTCCAACCTGCAATTACTCTCATTGCTCAACCAACCTACGAGATTGGAAAAACGGCGGCAGAACTCCTTCTGCAACGTATTGCCGAGCCTCAACGCCCGATACGTCAAGTAATTTTGAAGGGACAATTGCTGGTACGAGGCTCAAGTACGTTGCGCTTGGAACGAGCAGGATGAGAATTTGAGTTTTGTAGAAAGTGTTAGGAGGTAGATTCTTTATATCAAGACAGAGGTGCTATACGCCTGTCGCTATGAGATGGCGATGACTCCCGAAGATATCTTAGCGCGTCTTTTCGTAGGGACCAGATTTATCGCGTCCAATGCTCAATTCATTGAGCGAAATCTTGACGCATCCTGTATACAAACCGTCTCAGACATAATCTCGCGTGATAAATCACGCACCGGACGCGATAAATCTGGTCCCTACGAAAACCGCTGAATCAAGTTTGAAGAACTAGTAGGCAATGGTAAACGTTCTATAACGAAATAGGGAGGCTCTAGTGGAAACTCGGAATGCTGATCGAACTCACTCAATAGAAAATAATGGCATCCCCAATCATCTTTACGATGCCTACATCTTTGATCTGGATGGTACCATCTATCTAGGCGACGAGTTGCTACCAGGGGCGGCGCGGCTTATCAGCGAATTGCGAGCGCGTAATAAGCCTGTGCGTTTTATTTCCAACAATCCAACAAAAAATCCTGAGCAGTACGCAGAAAAGCTCACGCGCATAGGATTGCCTACTCCCGTCGAAGAGATTACCAATACCGTTGTATCTATGACACAATGGCTTCTCAACCACTATCCTGATGCCGTTGTATTTCCAATCAGCGAGCAACCCCTTATTTCTGCTTTAGAGCATGCAGGCATCCGTATGTCTCGTAATCCTGCTGAGATAGATATTGTGATTGCTAGCTATGATCGGGGCTTCACCTATGAGAAGTTGCAGATCGCTTTTGACGCCATCTGGTTCTATAAACGTGCGCGTCTGGTAGCGACAAATCCTGATCGTTACTGTCCTATGCCAGGAGGACGCGGTGAGCCAGATGCAGCCTCGATTATTGCCGCTATCGAAGCCTGTACGAATACGAAATGTGAGGTGGTTGCGGGAAAGCCTGATCCGACTATCCTCTACGCCGCCTTAGAAGGTCTCGACATCGAGCCACACAACTGTGTGATGGTTGGTGATCGCCTCTCGACAGATATCAAGATGGCTCACACGGCACAGATGGACGCCGCACTTGTTCTCACTGGTGAGACTACTATTCAAGACCTCGCCCATGTTTCTTCAGAAAACAGACCCAGTTTTGTACTTGATCGGATTGATAAACTGTTACCTCCCGCTCTATGGGAGGAACTGAATTGGAGTCAACGAGTGGAGTCGCGTTGAGTTCATAATACGTAGTAGTGTGCAGTAAGCATGTGAGCCTCATTGCCAAAGGCAATGAGG
>CAXUHG010000031.1:24100-32186 GCA_964250805.1 uncultured Ktedonobacteraceae bacterium
GCTATGATCTGCTCATTAAAAGAACACGTAGACGATCTGAGACAGCTAACAGAGGCATTTAAGCTTCATAAGATGGATATCCAGTCCATTCAATGGCCTACAGGAAAAGCAGAGAACCAGTTGTTGCATGCTTCGCTTATCCCTGCTAAAAAGACTCTTGCAAAGAGGCTACTGGCAAAAAGTTGTGTCTAATTCATGCAAATGGAATGGAAGATGGCTTGCCATCTTCCATTCCATTTGCATGAATTAGAACAGAAGCTTAACGTTTGTTAGATCACTAACAACTTCCAATATTGTTCCACACACCGGCAGGACCACCAGGGACATCGTTATATGTCCACCATTTTGCCTGCCACAGTGAGCCGTTGTACGTGACTTTATTGCCACTTACATAAGATGTGGTCGAGTTCCAAGGTGCAACACCAGAACAGGCAGTTCCACCGCCGCCACCACCTGTTGTGGGTGTGGGTGTGGGGTTTTGACCCTGTGTAGGTGTTGGCGTTGGTGGGGGAGGCGGTGGTGGCGTGGAGCCTCCTCCAAACTGTGCAACGATTTTGGTGAAATCCCAGTCGTTCTGCGGCACACTGCTACATGTGCCTGAGGTTGTACCATTATTGTCGGGCGGATTGCACTGACGATCACGGTTGACCGACCAGTAGGTGAATCGTGCCATATGGTTGCTCTGGGCAAAGTTCAATACCGTCTGAAAGTCCGACTGATAAAAGTATTCTCCGCTATCGCTGCGCCCGTTCATCAAAGAGACACCTTCGTGGCTATAAGCCGTGCCACTGTCCCAACCAAAGGTGTTCATGAGAATTGCGTTGAAACCCTGCAATGCGCTCGTTTGACTGCTCGCTCCATTAAAGCCACCGTCAAACGGCATAATCCCATAGTTGTTTGGTGTGTAGCCCAGCGATTTGGCATTGTTGAGGAGTTGCTGACCGAAGTAGCCGGTACCGCTAGTCGTTCCTGGGAGAGTGATCGACTCATAAAGGCCAGAGTTATTCTGCTGCAATATTTGTGCTGCGCCTAGCTCGTTATTGATGGCAGTGGCGTTCTCGTACTCTGGCTCCTCAAGATCAAAGTCGAGCGCATGTAGGCCGTACTTGTCGATAATTGCCTGCTCTGCAGAAGCGGTGGCTTGTGGACTACCGCATGTCTCTCCAAGTTTTGTGCCACCGTAACCACCAAAGGAAACGACGACATCACCCCCAGCCGCACGCACAGCATTGATAATTGGTGCCATCTGCGTGTCCGAAGAAACATTGTCTAGCCCGGCGTCGCTCTCCCATGCCGGCGTGCAATTGCCGTTAGAGACGATAAACGCCAGCGTGAATGCTTTCACTCCGCTTGCCGACATTACCGACGGCAGGTCGGGAGGATTATTGGCTAGCGGCATCACGTATGGTGCCGCGCCATACAAGCTGCCACTATCTTGTGGAGCAGCTTTCGCTTTAACAGGCCATTTAAATACAATTACAGCAATCATGATAAGTAGTAGGCTAGCAATGCCTATTACTCTCAATGCAAGACGTTTGTTTACCTTCATAATGGATTCCCTTCAAAGATAGAGTATGTTGAATGCGATGACAATTTCGTAGGGACCCGATTTATCGCGTCCGTTGTCGGTTTCCGTAGGGATCAGATTTATCGCGTCCGTTGCTCAATTTATTGAGCGAAATCTTGGCTAAGTAGGTGTACAAGATGTTCCAGGCATGATCTCGCGTGATAAATCACGCAACGGACGCGATAAATCGGGTCCCTACGAAAGAGAAATGTCGTCTACAAAATCGTCGTTTTGCGCGTACCAACCATGTACGTAGATGGTGACGCTAGTGGAATTGCCGCTTGTGAAGGTGGTTGAAAGCTGAGTGTAACTCGTGCTATCGGTCCATGTGCTATTGCCTCCACTCACGCCAAGGTATACGTAGTCACCTTGCACGTAGGCACTCAGCGTATAGCTGTGATTGGGTTGTACGGTAATGGTTTGAGAACACTGGCCTGTTGTCGAGTTGGTAGGTGCCAATTGTAGTGCATGCGAGCCGCTATGTACTGGATTGCTCACCACTGTATCTCCGGGGTCACAAGTCCAACCACTCAAATCCCCTGTTTCAAAGCCGGGGTTCGTGACGAGGTTTCCACCCGTCGGCGTAGGTGTGGGAGGAATCGTCGGAGTAACTCCAGGCGTTGGTGGCTGTGTTGGCGTGGAAACCGGAGTTGGAGTAGTTCCAGGCGTGGGCGTAGGTGGAACAGGAGTCGGTGTAGGCGGAACAGGGGTTGGCGTAGGACTTGGACTACCACTTCCTGTTAAGCCGTTGGCGATGGCATTGAGCAAGGTGTCCCCTGAGTCCTCTTGATCGAGGGAGAACATCATAGCACCAGCCATACCGTTGCTCTTGATGAACGAGGTTTTAGCGGCGATAGATTGTGGAGTATCACCAGTGTAGAAATTCGTGCCATCATAAATCCACGATGCCTGTGTAGTGGAATCGAAGAAATTGTCGTTGGCATTGCCCGTCAAGCCTGCTGCTGCCAATTCCTTATAGTCCGCTATTCCTGCTGTCTGACTGGTGGAGAATGACGGCGATGCTCCAGTTGCGGCTTGATAGAGGCCATGATTGTTGCCAGCCGCCACGCCTGTCCAGCCGCGATAGTAGAAGGGAAAGCCCATGACGAGCTTGTTGGCAGGAAATCCTCCTGGAATGCCGTAGTCGGATAGACCAGTCGTCCACGCCTGGAAGGTCGTATCAATGTTGTACTTCTCGTTGCCAGGGGGGACAGCCTTTGACGGATCATTAGGCGAGTTGTGCAGTGGGTCTTGGAAATTGGTGGGTCCGTTGGTTTCCCATGCACCGTGCATGTCGTAGGTCATGGCATCGGCGTAGTCCAGGTATTTTCCTATCTGATCAGTTTGAATATTCGCAATTTTGTCCTGGCCTGAAGGTACAGCAGCAGTTAGTTGAAAGTGCTTGCCGATGCTCTGCCCGTAGCTATCCAGTTCGTTACGGAACTCCTGTAATAGGAGTGTGTAGTTTGCTTTATCCTGTGGGCCATAGTGGTTGCCTACATGTCCCGCTGTAGCAGGATATTCCCAGTCGATGTCGAAGCCATCGAAGAGACCAGCAGCAGCGGCGGTACCACCAGAGGCATCACCACTGATGTTGGTTGGCAGGTTGCCTTTGAGGAACATATCAATGCAGGAGCTAACGAACTTTTGGCGTGAAGCTGGCGAGGCCGCCACGTCCGAGAAGTACTTGGAGAAGGTCCAGCCACCGAGGGAGAGCAATATCTTGAGCTGAGGGTACTTCGCCTTTAGCTCACGCAACTGGTTGAAGTTGCCTTTAATTGGCTGACTCCATGAATCCGTAGAGCCATCGACTGAGCCTGACGTGTAGCTCTTTTGATAGTCGGCGAAGGCATCGCCCGCACCATCGCCAGCGTTCGGGTCGCTCTCATTGGTTGCATCGGACGCCTTGATGGTCTCGAAGCAGGTCAGATTGGTGGGGTCGATGTTCTCGAAGTCATAGATAATGGTTGTCAACTGCGAAGCCGCGCCAGATGATGCAATTGTTGATGGGTAATAGGCGTTGCCGTAAATACTCCATTGGTCAAAGTAAGCAATTTTCTGATAGCCCGAACTGGCACCCTGAGTAGTTGCCGATACGGAATTGCTCTGTGCCGAGGTATTGCCATCCTTGTCATACGCCTGAACTGTAAACGTGTAGCCAGTCGAGGCGAGTAGGGAACTGACCGTTACCGAAGTTCCCATTGCGGTTGCTATAATGTTAGAACCGTTGTAGACGTAGTAGGCCGGAACATCTCCCGTACCTGAGTTGTCCGTTGAGGCGGACCATGAAAGGGTGATTGATTGCGGCGTGGTAGCCGTTGCCTGTACGTTTGCCGGAGTCGTGATGTTCGTGGCGTTGAATGCGCCATGAGCTACGATTGCGGGACTATACATGACGCCTACAAGTAACACGAGGAACAGGCCGAACACTGCTCCCAACCGTAACAGTTGTGCTTTAGGCATGGATTACTCCTTTGTGAAAACGCGCTTGATACACCTGTATAAGCTATTATAAGGTATATATGTCAACATGTCTATACCAGTTTGATAATTTTGTGTATTGTCTATTTTGATGTGTTATTCACTGCCAAAGGTAGTGAATAACACATCAAAATAGACAAACCTGCTACCAGCCGATGCTAAAGGTCACACTGCTTGGTGGATTAGCATTAGGTAAGGGTCTGTATGTACTTTGATCGTTCACGTCGTCATAGGGAAATCCATACGCTCTGTGGTCGATGGCAATCGAGTGCCAGAAACCGGCATAGTCGTTGTGAGGAGAATTGGTATAGTATGCAGATGGATTATTCCAATCAGCGGTGTTCATTGCTACACCTCTGTTGAAGGCTGCACACACATCCGCACCCAATTCCAACTCCTCAGAAGTCATGCCACCTGATGCAAGCGCACCCGAACATCCCAACACATCGCTCGTCGTGGGCTTGTTCAACACGAATGGACCTACACCGTTGCGCGTAAATTGCAACTGTCCATTGACCACGCCGCCTGAGAAGGTGTCACCACCATTAGTCAACGTAAACGGATTTGTTGCGTAGTAGTTCCACACTTGACTAATGTATGCATCCATATAATTCGCTTGGCTTCCACCAGGGTTGAAGTCTGGCGACGAATGCGGAGCTAGAATTCGGTATTGTGTGGAGAGTGGTTGAAATGCTGGACCAACAGCCGCGGCATACTGTGAGTACACCTGACTCCTGCTGAGTGTAATACCAACGGTCTCGTCAAATCCGATAGCCGTCTGTTGTGTTCGTACCGTCATTGGAAAGCCGAACATATCGACTTGTGTGGTGTTACCACCATACGCTTTTACGCCGTACTGATACGTGAATTCATACCAGTCGAAGTACACATCGGCATTTGGATCGCTAGGGTTAGTGAGGTTGGGGCCTCCCCAGCCACTATCGTCAGGCGCAATTGGAAAGTACATTGGCGAGCCAAGCGAGATATACATTCTTGCCCCTTCCAGATGAGTTGGCATCGTAACTGTACTCGCCTGATCTAAACTAAAGGACATATTCGCGTAGTTCACACCATTTTTGGTCAAGTGATTGGGTGCATTGGCATCCAAGTGGTTGATGTGAGTGACGGTACCATCTGCTTGCACATACGACCATTGACCAGCCGTTGCCTGTCCCAGAATCGTGACATAGACCTGATTGTTTGCCCATGTGCCATTCGTATTGTTTTGCAAGACGAAGGGGAATGTTCCAGGCGTACCGCCTCCAACTGGTTGTGTTGGTGTCGGAGCAACAGCAGTTGGTGTTGCACCAGTTGTGGGAACGGGAGTCGGCGTTGTACCGCCACCGCTTGAACCGAAAGTCCAGGTGTAGTCGCTCGTGTCGTATTGCAACCCATCCTTCTGATAGGTAAAGGAATACGTAATCGACTCCCCTGAACTCAGGCTACCAGCGGTATATTCCCAACGAGACGTTCCAGTGTTATAAGTCATGTTCAGGTTCTGTTGATCGGCACCTGCAGCCGTATAATGCAAAATTACATAGCCCGCTGTCCAACCTGAGGGCTGGAACCAGAAGAGAGCCTGATTAGCACTAACACTACTTGTTCCCTGGCTGAAAGCACCCGCGTCTGCGTGAGCTTTGCGGACTCCTGCTAGCGATGTATATGTCAGAGAGACACATAAGATAAGGAGACACGAACAGGTAACGAGTATGGCTAGCTTGCGAAAAGGACGTTTATTGGAATGAGTAGAGTCTTTCTCTTTCTTGTCCATCAAGATGAAATACTCCTTTCCTTAATATGATGTAGGGGCCTGATTTATCACGCCCTTGCAAGGGAGAGGCATTATGCCTCTCCCCTATGAGTATCTAGTGGTATGCGAAAGCTCAGAATGTGCTACGGATGTGTCCAGGAGTACCATCCAGTATCGTACTGGAGTCCGTCCTTCTGGTAGGTAAACGAGTAGGAGACGGCGTTACCTGGATTCATGCCACCAGCGGTATATTCCCAACGTGAAGCACCGCTGTTGTAGTTCATGTTCAGGTTTTGTTGTCCCCCGCCATTAACTGTGTAGTGTACAATCACGTATCCTGCTGACCAGCCACCTGGTTGAAAGGTGAATAGTGCTGAATTCGCCCCTGTGCTACTCACTCCCTGATTAAAGCCCCCGTTAGGAGGTGGAGTATTACCAAAGGTGTAGTCGTACCATCCAGTATCATACTGGAGTCCATTTTGCTGATAGGTGAATGAGTAGTGGATGACATTACCAGGACTCAAGCCACCAATCGTATACTGCCAGCTAGAGGCACCACTGTTATAGGTCATGTTGACGTTTTGCTGACCGCCACCCGCGACTGTGTAGTGTGCAATGACGTAGCCTGCCGACCAGCCGTTGGGTTGGAAGCTCAGTTGTGCTTGATTTGAGCTAATATCGCTCGCGCTCTGAGTAAATCCATTGCCTGATGGTGCTGTAGCTGTTGGAGGTGGTGGTGGTGGCGGCGTTGGTGGGGGATTACCAGAGCCACCTGAGGTAGAAACTTGCACGTTATCGACAAGCATCGATGCACCGGACTGCGTTGCGCCAGTTGGACCACCGCCAAACGCGTTGGGGAAGCCGCCGCCCATCGCTAGGTCGAAGATGATGTAGAAACCGTGATCTACTGCGTTCGCCCACGTCGTCGGATCAACCTGATTGGCACTAACGGTGAAGTAGTTGTTGCCATCTAAGTACCAGCGGATTTGTTCGGGCGACACACTTCTATCGACAATCATGGAGTAGGTATGGAAACTGGTCTGACAGCCAGGACATGCATGTTCCCCACTGCCAATACCTGTGGTTTCGTTACATGGACCGCCGGGATCGACACCACAATGCAGAGTTCCGAACACCGAACTACGTCCATTGATATCTTCCATGATGTCAATTTCGCCATCATTGGGCCAGTTTTGGTCTACACGATATTGTGCGCCGAGCATCCAGAACGCGGGCCAGTAGCCAGCCGCAGCGGCTCCCGACACATTAGGTTGCTGAACGGAGGCACTCACCTGTAACTGCCCACCAACCGGTGCCGCGAAATCGGCACGCTGCGACTCGATGCGTCCAGATGTCCAGTTGCCACTAGCATCGCGGAGGGCAGTAATCTGAAGATGCCCATTTCCATCCTGCTGCACGTTCGCCGTGCTACTGGTCATGTTCTCTATTTCTCCCGTGCCCCACCCTGTTCCAGTATCATAGCGCCAGTTGTTGGTATCGACACCGCTACCAGCCGCCCCATTAAAATCATCGCTCCAGACGGGTGTCCAGGAGGTGTCGGCATGCGCTTTGCTTATTGCGTGCGAAGAGATGACTCCGATAGCCGCAACCATCAGTGAGGTGAGTAGTAGTAGCGTCACCACTCGTAGCCCCTTATGTGGTCGATGTTGTTGGGACTGGTTTGCCGAATCCCTTTGAGGAAACATGTGCATGGATTGCCCCTTTCCAATCATGATAGAACGTTGCGAAGCAAGGACGAACGAACATCCTTACCTCTTCCCAGGATGAACAAAGATAGCAAATGCGGAAACTGCCAATGAGCTTCCATAAAAACACATCAAAAGTACGACGATAAGATGACATGACAACGGTACCTACGGCCTTCATAATGAACAGAAGAGCTTAATGCGTACATTCTATTTTTTATAAAGGATCGAGACGGTGCTACAAGCTCATCGAGAGAGGTCGTAGAGTACCATGCGATGCTCGCACAGCCCATTGAGTTGATGATCGGATGTGGAGAGACACTTCTTTGCTCCTTTGCACTATTCGGACAAAAAGATTATACCTATGCACCATTGCACTACGGGAGTCCGAAATACGTGTACTTTGATAAAAAAACTTTAACCCAGAAACCGGTTTCTGTCAAGTGAGAAGATACAATATCCCCCAAATTGGTCAATATAGATACAACTTGCCCATTTTGCCCCTTACTAAACAGTCATGCCCTTCCACTCGGTTAGCAAAAGCACAAGATGGGAGGGAGATGAAAACCGCACAAAAAAAAA
>CAXUHG010000031.1:32196-35086 GCA_964250805.1 uncultured Ktedonobacteraceae bacterium
TTTCAACAAGCAAGGATGCAAGGAGCTAGCTCCTTGCATCCTTGCTTGTTGAAATGTGCCGTATCAAGATTAACTATGTACTACTCACCAAACACCTGTCGCAAGAGAGCGCGTACCCTCATGTCCTCCAACTCTTGCTCCTCGTCTTGCTTGAACGTGAAAGGTTTGAACGTCTCTAACTCAGATTTGGGATGCGATGGCACTTTTGCTTTAGGAATGCTGTGCGTCATGAGTGCAACTGTACTGCTCATATTTGTATCGGGGATATTGTTAAAAGAGAACTGGATACGTAAATAATAAGAAAGAAAGCAGCACAGGACGAAAAAAGAGCCTCCGATGAGAAAGGCGAATGCTGTTACCCAGTCCCAGATAAACCCTACAACAAGTGTTGCAATCAATAAAATCGTCGCGACTATCGTTATCGCACGAAAAATTTGAGTGTATCGTTGTTTCATTGTACCTTTTTGTCCTTGCTTTCGCGTCTCGTGTAAAGCGAAAGCATCTTTTCCTCTCTCTAATAATAGCATAAGAAGTTGATCTGAAAAAAGGGTTAAACAATTCCGTGAAAAATACTAAGAAGCCTACAATACAGCGCAAGAAAGGTGAGCTTCCCACGAAAGTATGCGCTACCTGTGGACGCCCTTTTGAATGGCGCAAACGCTGGGAACGCAATTGGGATGAGGTACGCTACTGCTCTGAACGCTGTCGTAACGCACGCTCTCGTTCCTCTAGACTTGAATAAGAAGCGTTTTCATCTCTTGATGCGTGATAGATATAGAAGTATGGACAAAAATGTAGGAAAATTTGAGCGTATCGTCTTCTTTACTGAACTTGCAGTTGCGTAACTCCACGTTTTACAATGGTAGAGGACTCGAACGAGAACACAAGAAAAGCTCATTCCAGATAGGAGTGTATGACAATGACAACAACACAAGCAGAACCACAGGTGCAGCAATGGACAAATCTTGCCCAACAGTTGCGCGTGGATAGCATTCGTTCTACAACAGCGGCAGGTTCAGGCCATCCCACATCATCTATGTCGGCAGCAGACTTGATGTCGGTGCTTATGCTGAACTACCTACACTATGACTTTAATGACCCGAAAAATCCGAACAACGATCACCTTATCTTCTCTAAGGGGCATGCTTCGCCATTGCTCTATTCGATGTACAAAGCGGCAGGAGCTATCGGAGACGAAGAACTTTTGACTCTGCGTAAATTTGGCAGTCGTCTCGAAGGCCATCCTACTCCTGTTCTTCCGTGGGTAGACGTTGCCACCGGTTCGCTAGGACAGGGCTTGCCTATTGGTGTCGGTGTCGCGCTTGCGGGCAAATATCTCGATAAACTTCCCTACCACATCTGGGTACTTTGTGGCGATAGCGAGATGGCGGAAGGCTCCATCTGGGAGGGTTTCGACAAGGCATCGCACTACAAACTGGACAACCTGATTGCAATTATTGATGTCAACCGTCTCGGACAGCGCGGCGAAACAGACCTTGGTTGGAACACAGAAGCTTATGCTGCTCGCGCTCGTGCCTTTGGCTGGAATGCGATTGTGATTGATGGTCACAACTACGAGTCAATCAACGATGCCTATTCACAAGCCATTCAGGGCAATGGTTCGCCAACCTGTATCGTTGCCAAAACTCTCAAGGGCAAGGGCGTCTCTTTCCTCGAAAACAAAGAGGGCTGGCATGGCAAACCTGTGCCAAAGGATAAGGAAGAGGAGGCAATACAAGAACTCAATGCTCCTGTTCGCAGCATGGCCTTCCAGGTGCAGAAACCAGCTTCCGCACAACCAGCACAGGAGCCAGCAAAGAAAGCGGTCGAGCTTCCCAAGTATAGCAGTCAAGACGCGGTTGCGACACGTAAAGCTTACGGTGACGCGCTCAAAGCGGTGGGTACAGCCAATCCCGATGTGGTCGGCCTTGACGGTGAGGTCAGCAACTCGACCTACGCCGAAGAGTTCGCCAAAGCCTTCCCAGAGCGTTACTTCGAGCAGTACATCTCGGAGCAGCAGTTGGTGGCCTCGGCAGTTGGTATGAGTGTGCGGCACAAAATTCCGTTTGCCTCGACCTTCGCAGCGTTCTTCACACGCGCCTATGACTTCATTCGCATGGCAGCGATCTCGCAAGCGAATATCCGTCTTGTAGGTTCCCACGCTGGTGTGTCGATTGGTGAGGATGGTCCCTCACAGATGGCACTGGAAGACCTTTCCATGATGCAAGCCGTCTATGGTAGTACCGTTCTCTATCCAAGTGATCCTAACCAGACCGCGCAACTTACCGCTGCAATGGCGGAGCATGATGGTGTCGTATACATGCGTACCACGCGCGAAAAACTGCCCACATTGTACAGCCCCGACGAGCAGTTCACTGTTGGTGGCAGTAAAGTAGTTCGGCAGTCGGATCACGACCAGCTCACCGTTGTTGGTGCAGGCATCACGTTGCATGAAGCTTTGAGTGCATGCGATCAGTTGCAGCAGCAAGACAACATCACCATTCGTGTCATCGACGCGTACTCGATAAAGCCAATTGACGAAGAGACGCTGTTCGCGGCAGCTGAAGAGGCTGGTAACAGGTTTATCACCGTCGAGGATCACTGGCCTGAAGGTGGTCTTGGCGATGCCGTGCTATCAGCCTTCTCACAACGCGACAGAGCAATTCCTCAGCTTGTCAAACTCGCGGTTGAGTCGATGCCTGGTTCTGGTACACCTGCTGAGGAACTAGAGGCGGCTGGTATCAGCACACACCACATCGTCGAAGCTGTTAAAGCTCTTCTGCAGAGGAAGGTAGACGACGCACTTTCCACGAAGTAGTATGTAATACATCGTTTGTACAGCAAGGACGACAAGAGACCGGAAAGGTCTCTTGTCGTCCTTTCTGTAAAA
>CAXUHG010000031.1:35096-42151 GCA_964250805.1 uncultured Ktedonobacteraceae bacterium
CCACGATTTTTATTCAAACACAGGGTTTTAACCCCACCCACCACAACCCCCCGAAACGGTCTCTTGTCGTCCTTGCTGTACAAACGATGTATTGGTGTTTCCTACTCATGAAACGTTATAGAATACGCTTCCGTATCAAAGATAGTGAATGTGTAACCTATCCCTACACAAAGGAGAGTTTTTTTATGCGTGCAAAAAGCGCAGAAGTAGTGATCAATCCCAGAACGGGGCAGAATGTGGCAAAAATTACAGATGTACTGGCGGTGCTGGCGGCGGCGGGATGGAAGACGAGAATTGCCTTGAAGGAATACGGCGGTCATACGATAGAAATTGCGAACAAGGCAGCCGAGAAAGGGCGCAACCTGATCATAGCCTATGGCGGCGATGGCACGCTCAGTCAGGTCGTCAATGGCGTACTGACGAGTAAGGGACCACGGAGTATCGTAGGTGTTATCCCTGGTGGTACTGCGAACGTCTGGGCAGGCGAAGTTGGCGTGCCTAATGATCCTGTGAAAGCTGCGCTCTCGCTTGTCAATAGCGAGGCACGAAAAGTGGACGTTGGACATGTCTCGATAGAGCGTATTACCTTTCCTGATAGCAATGGACAAGCGAGTTCAGCAGAGCAGAAGGCGTTAAAAAAGAAAGGTAAGACTATTAAAGCGAGCATTAAGGCGAAACAGCATTTTCTACTTATGGCTGGCTTAGGCATAGACGCCGCAATTATGGGCAACGTCTCGAAGCCGCTCAAGTATCGTATTGGACCGCTCGCCGTTGGTCTATCTGCTGCGAAAGAACTACCAACTCATCGCTCATTTCCTATCGAAATACGCACCGCTAGCGACAATGGGGCAGGGGAACCTTTGTGGAAGGGCGAGGCGTCGCAAGTGGTTATCGGCAACACGCGCCGCTATGGTGATATTGCGGAGATGACGCCCAATGCCTATGTTGATGATGGCATGCTGGATGTCTGTGTCATTACTGCTGGCGATCCACTTTCAACGATGCAACAAATCTCTTCGTTGCTGTTACGGCGTAAACCCGACAATTTGAGCGCCGAATACTTTCAGGGAGCGCATCTTTCTTTTATCGTTCCATCATCAGTACCTATGCAACTCGATGGGAGTGCGGTAAGACTCAAAGACTATCTTGATAAGACCGACTATGAGGCTCTACAACAGCTACCATCATCGGAGCGTGCCATGATTACATATCGTTTCGACGCTCTACCGCACGCGCTCGATATTGCCATTCCAAACGCTTATAATAACGAGCTGTTTGAAAAGGCACACGATCAGGATGCCAACAAAGATGAGTATGCTACCGAGGGCAAAGAGCATAAGAAAACGCATGTTCATAAAAAAGATGAGAATACGCAAACAGTGTCGCAACAGCGCACTGAGGCTGAGGAGTCTCGCGCAGCGGTTCCGCTCGATCAGCAGCATGAGGAAGAAAAGAAGCATGCGGAGGAGATACGTAAAGAACTGCCAAGTCTGGCGCGTTCACTGCTGACAGATGGGCGTAAAGTAACCGTTGTGGGTAAGGTACCCAATCCAGAGTTGGAAGATACGTACATTATTGCGGGCGGCACGATCAAGCAAGCGAGTGGTGAGATAAAGCCTGTTGCTGTAGTCGTCAATGCTGATACCGCCATTCTTAATCGAGACGGTGAGCGTGTGTCATTTGATGAAGTACGTAAGGTGCAGGAGGGTATGGTGCTAGTGGTCGAGGGTAAGAAGAGTAAACGTGGTGTGATTGAGGCAACGCGTATGGTCATGTAAAACACTACCTGATAGCGCATATCTGTGATACACTTGCACTGGTGCAGTCTAAATCTACGCAATATGCGCTAAAAAGGGGTCATACGTGACAAGCGAAATACAAGAGTCGTTAGAATGGCGTTCAGTTTTGGGTGCCGTTGTAGATGTCGATATCCGAACAATGCTTCCAACATTAGATGCACAGGGCGTCATAGCCTATACCGATGGTGCCTGCCTCAAGAATCCTGGTGGTCCTGCTGGCTGGAGTGCCCTGCTCTGGGCCGCGAATGATAATGCCGATGGTAGAGTACGTACAGGCGCACCTTGCCTCGAACGCTACGGTCACATTCCTAAAGCACCCACCACAACCAATAACAGAGCCGAGATCGCCGCCGTCCTTGCCGTGCTAAGCCTCGCGCCTCCCACATTACCACTATTCATTTATAGCGATAGCGAATATACCATTAAAGTTGCTCAAGGAACTTATCAGATGAAGGCCAATCCCGACATGTGGGAGATATATCGTAAGTTGCTCAGCTATCGCAAACAGCCGCCTAAATTCGAGTGGGTACGTGGTCACGCAGGTCACGAGCATAACGAACGCGCCGACGAACTTGCAGGACTTGGTGCTTGGAACAATGACCATACGGCCTATGACCGCTGGCAAGCTTCACAAGCACCCGAAGCTCACAACGCACCTTCCTCACCAGAAATGGCTGCCCTACGCAACAAAGTGCAAAAGCTTCAAGCTATATTCTCAGGTATCGCTAGTGATAGTCCCCGTGTCACCACTCAGGAACGTTCATTTATCAATGACATGGCTAAACGGCTGCAAAAGAACAATTTCGCACCTAGCGAAAAACAGCGCAACTGGGTCAACGTGTTGGTGAAGAAGTATCGCGTTGAATAACAAGGAGATGCAAGGAGACCGCGAGGGTCTCCTTGCATCTCCTTGTTATTCAACTCTATTTATGTGATAGAATGCACATGGATTAGGTATTTTTCTCTGCACTCCGCAGACTCATAGAAAGAAGTGCCACATTGTATCCAGAACTCGCTACCCGTTTCAAAAACCTGTTACAGTTAGAGCATGTTCCCGTAGGTATGGCCTTTGTGCAAGAGGCACCAACCTCTATCGAGCATAAGACTACGCACGTTCCTTCCGCTTGTACCTTCTGGCGTCTCGCAGAGCAAGATGTCTTCTATGCTACAGGCGAAGATCATAAAGAATGCCCCATCGGTATGATGACTATGGGCTTTACCATGCCAGAGTCCGATCAGCAACGCGCTCAAGCATTGGTTGGTACAATGGCAAGTGTGCAATATTTCTCACCCGCCGAAGTCGCCGCATTACCAACCGTTCAGAAACCACACGAGTATATCGTCTATGGAAGGCTTGATCAGTTGCCCATCGAACCGGATGTCGTCTTGTGTCGGTTGAACGCGCAACAGGCAATGCTTGTCGCTGAGGCACTTGGTAAAGCAGACTGGTTGCAGGGCGGGCAGACCGCGTTTGGTCGCCCAACTTGTGGTGTCGTTCCGAGCACACTGCAAAAGGACGAGGTGTCGATGAGCTTTGGCTGTGTTGGCGCACGTACTTATGTAGAGATGACACCAAGCGAAATGATCTTGACCATTCCAGGCGAGCAATTCCCCAATTTAGTAGATAAGCTTGATGTCATTGTTAATGCGAACAATGCTCTCGAACCATATCACGAGCAACAGAAAGCAACCTATGTTGCTTGATTGCTTGTAGGAGGCGTCGTGAATACATTCCAGGTAGCACGTCTCTGCACGCTTTTTTCGCTCGGAGAGCCGCTACAGCCACAGGTCGTACAAGGCGGTCTGCTACATCGCATATGGCGTCTACAAACCTCTCGCGGTACCTTCGCGGTAAAGCAACTCAACCCTGCCATCATGCGCAAGCCAGATATCCGAGATGCCTATCGACTCACCGAGCGTATCGCGGCTACGATGGCTGCTCACGGTGTTTCTGCCGCCGTTGCCCTCAAAGGTGAGGGGAATGGCGGCACTGTGCAAGAAATCAGCGAAGATACCTTCATCGTCTACAACTGGGTCGATGGTGAGACGCTTTCAATTAAAGCGGTGGTACCAGAGCGCACTCGCCTCATTGGGACAATATTGGCACGGATGCATAGCTTACCGCAACAGTTTTCAGACCTGACACCTCTCCATTGGGAGCCATTTTCCGAGGATGAGTGGGATATGCTCACCTTTCAGGCGGCTGATAGAGACATTCCCTGGGCGCAACAGGTTCGTAATGCACTTCCCCTGCTCAACGAATGGAACAGGCTGTATACAGAGGCGAATGCAATCCTGAGCCAGACCTCTGTTGTGAGCCATCGTGACCTTGATCAGAAGAACGTGCTATGGCGCGATGCAACTTCGCCAGTGGTGATTGATTGGGAGGCGGCAGGCCTGACAAATCCGACAATGGATGTCGTTGGGGCTGCACTCTCTTGGAGTGGACAGAGTGTGCAGCCACCGCAAGAGGATAGCTTTCATGCCTTGCTTGAAGGCTATGTCTCAGAAGGCGGCGTTATACACGATCCTGGCATCGTAGCAATGTACGGCGTCATCGGCAACTGGCTCGGTTGGCTCCTCTTTAATATGCATCGTTCGCTTGGTGAGTCGGTCAATACTGAAGATGAACGCTTGCTCGGAATACGCGAAACGACCAGTACACTCTCAACGCTACGCGCTTTAGCTACAAATGCCGAGAAGTGGGCACATTGGGTAGATACGTACAGATGAGGCTAGCGTTGTTCGCTGCTCTTCACATCCTTGTGCGTGACGCTCAAATAGCCAACGAAACCGACAATCAAAATTGCCAGCACAATGCTTACTAATCCCGTACCTAGCCCAAGTCCTCCTACATTGCGCGGCTTACCCACCCAGTCTGCGAACGAGGCACCGAGCGGACGGGTTAAGATATAGGCAAACCAGAAGGCAAAAATCTCGTTCAGACCAAACAACCGGTAGCCTATGGCAGGAATAGCGATAAGCACAGCAAACAGTATACCCGAAGCAAGATAGCCTAAGTGTAGAGTTGATGCGCTCATGTCACCAGCGGCAGTACCAAGCGCGAACGTAGTTATTACAGTGGCCCAGTAAAACATCTCGCGGCGACGAGTATAGATGCTGTGAATAGACAGCGTTCTCTCGCTTATATACCAGATAGTGAAGATGACGGCGAGCGCGACCATAAAGAACGCTGTTGAGATATAATATGGAATACCTAGCCCAATGTGCAACACATCGGCAGCCATCGTGCCGAAAATAGCAACCATGACGACTGCTAACCAGTATATCCATGCCACGTAGCGACGCACCGCGAATTGTAGTGCCAGTGCCATCACCAGCCCAGTGCCACCCAGAGCGACCGCAATAATCGGATTGATGTGGGAAACAAGGTAGTCCGATGTCGTTTCGCCCATTGCGGTAGTCAATAATTTGATGATCCAGAAGAAGACCGTCACTTCTGGAACTTTTCTCATCATGTATGAAACTGTGGCGGACGAAAAGAGAGGCTTATTCGGGACTGGTTGATATTGTGGTATAAGTTTGCTCATAATACTCATTTTCCAAACATAGAGGCCATGTAGGGCCTAATTTATTACGCCCTCGGACGAGCGAAGCAATGTCCGCTCCCCACGTAAAGGACGCTCATAATGTTTTATTTTATCATGAAGCCTAGCATAAATTTCCACTCATAGCTAGACGAACGTGTCTCTCTAGTACTGGTGGTCTATAGAAGGAGACCTAATGGCGAATTTGCACTTCTGAAACTCTCTCATGCCGCTTTTCTAAACAAAAACGCTGTGATAGGCAAAATCACCACCAGCAACCCAATCAGCCCTACACTCAACAATTGCGTAATATTGTCTTGCAGCCTCTCCGACTCGCGCAGTGAACGACCCACAAGCACAAAGCCCGACGTTTGCCCTTTGAATTGCGTCACCACAACCGCACTGCGAACTCCCACCTGTGGCTGCCACGTTATACGATCCTCGCCGTTCTGTCGCACCGAATCGAACACGCCTGACGGCATCGTTGGCATCTGACCATTGAGTTGACCCGACGAAGCAATCGGTTTGCCATTCGCATCAAAGACGACAACATAGGACGCAAGGCTACTAGCAATATCAACCTTGTTCGCAGGTACAACACTCTGAACGCTCTGCCCAGCCGCCAAACTCGTCGCTGCATCCTCAGCCACCTGAACCTGTGGATCATTAGCACTCTGTCGAATAACCTGCTGCATCGTTGCCGCCACTAGGAACCACAGCCCGATGATAACGATGCCAACTAGCACCCAATACTTTGTCGTTGTTCTCACAATCCGTAAAACTGCTCTCATGGCATAAAAACGTCCTTTATAATAGTATTGTTATTCGTTAGTGTACTCAATATCTCATCTTTGTACTAGGTTTTGGGTGCTGTCGGAAATACTCTTGTGTGCTTTTATAGTGTTATTGGATATCTAACCCAATTTCGTAGGGACCAGATTTATCGCGTCCACTGCGTGATTTATCACGCGAGATCTGATATCCCTTTTAGACAGTGTTCGTCAAGATTTCGCTCAATGAATTGAGCGGCGGACGTGATAAATCTGGTCCCTACGAAATATTGTTACATGAAGATTCTCTATGAACAGGAGATACATGCATTATGAAAAGGCTCATTCTTTTCTCTTTGCCAACGGAGCAAATAAAACAAAAAATTATACCTCTCATGTTCCCACAAGAAATTCAGCACAAAGTATTCGCCTACATGCCGAGCGAAGGCGTTGAACGTAACAAAAAATATGAGTCGTTCACTCATGAATGGCAAGCGATAGCAAGTCAGTATGATGCACAGTTCTTGCTTATAAATAATGCGGCGGAGGATGCAGCAGAGGAAAGAGCTAAACTTAGTAGCGCAAATATCCTTTTAATTACTGGTGGCAATCCATGTATTTTACTAGGCAACTTGCGTAAGTCCGGTATGGATAAAGTCGTTGCTGCTTTGTCTACTAAAGATGATTGTGTTCTCGCTGGATATAGTGCAGGTGCTATGATATTTACGCCAACTGTGCAAATGTGCGCTGGTGAAGACAATAGAAATACTCAACTCACAAACTTTGACGCGCTCAACTTTGTCGAGTACGAGATATTTCCTCATTATTCCGAAGAGACAAAGGTAGAGTTTGAGCGATACAGGCAAAAAACGTCGTACATTGTAAATGACGAATACATCGTCGTTTGAACCATTTGGAAAACCGCAGTCACCATTTGC
>CAXUHG010000031.1:42251-45958 GCA_964250805.1 uncultured Ktedonobacteraceae bacterium
AAATGACGAATACATCGTCGTTTGAACCATTTGGAAAACCGCAGTCACCATTTGCTGATTTGATCGGAATGTTTGATGGTCCCTTTGAGGTGGATCATGACGACATTTATCGCTAGTTGACAATTCTTTCTGAAAAGATGAAGATTACTAGAGGATAATCAGTTATGAACTCATCCAAGAGACCATAAGGAAACAACATATGACCACCACCGAAAAACACGTTGTCGAGGAGCAATCAACCGCACCTGAACTGGTACGTAACCCAGGCATGCCGCTTGATATGGATTGGGTACGTGCCGTGCAGATCAATCGTAGCGCGGTAGAGCGACGTGCGGCAACGCTGCCAACGCGCCGTACCGTCAAGAAGGAGTGGCAGGCGGCGTGGCTCCTGCGAGCAATTACTTGCATCGACCTCACAACTCTTGCGGGAGACGATACGCCAGGAAACGTACTACGTCTGTGCGCCAAAGCTCGTCAGCCTGTGCGTCATGAACTACTTGACGCAATGGGGATGAGTGCCTATCCGCTCAAAGTGGGTGCCGTCTGTGTCTATCACAATCTTGTTCCTAGCGCGGTAGACGCACTGCGCGGCTCGAATATTCCCGTTGCTGCTGTCTCAACAGGTTTTCCAGCAGGGCAGAATCCGTTGCCACAGAAGCTAGGCGAGATCGAGGCGTCAGTCAAAGCAGGTGCTACTGAGATTGATATCGTGATTTCACGTACACACGTCCTGACAGGCAACTGGCAAGCTCTGTATGACGAGGTGAAAACCTTCCGGGCAGCGTGTGGGAAGGCACACATGAAAACAATTCTTGCCACGCACGAGCTAGCAACTTTGAACAATGTTGGTAGGGCAAGTCTTGTGTGTATGATGGCGGGTGCAGACTTTATCAAAACATCGACAGGCAAAGAAACTGTCAACGCTACACTTCCCGTTGGTTTAGTCATGGTACGTGCAATACGCGACTACTACGAGCAAACAGGCCACAAAGTCGGCTTCAAGCCCGCTGGCGGCATTCGTAGCGCGAAGGCTTCGCTCGACTGGCTTGCCCTGATGAAAGAGGAACTGGGCAACGAGTGGATGAGTAATACGCTGTTCCGCATTGGTGCAAGTGGCTTGCTCTCCGATATTGAGCGTCAACTATCGTACTATGTCACGGGTCATTACGCGGCGTCTAACCATAATCCAATGGTATAGAGGAAAACAAAAATGAGTGTAAGTGATATTTTTGAAACAATGACTTATGGTCCCGCACCAGAATCAGCCTCAACCGCGCTAGCGTGGATTGAGGAGCGACAGCCGTTTGGCCTCTTCATCAATAATGAGTGGACGAAACCAGCGAGTGGGCAGTATCTTGAAAGCATCAATCCCGCGACTGGTAAAGCTCTGGCTCAGGTTGCCTCCGCCAATAGTGCTGATGTTGATACGGCGGTTGTGGCGGCACGCGCATCTTTCGCCTCATGGAGCAAGCTATCGGGGCATGCGCGCGCACGCTACCTCTATGCCATTGCACGGCAGATTCAGAAGCACGCACGTCTATTGGCTGTACTAGAAACTTTAGACAACGGCAAGCCTATTCGTGAGACACGCGACCTCGATATTCCACTTGTCGCACGCCACTTCTACTATCATGCTGGTTGGGCGCAACTCATGGCCTCCGAACTTCCAGGTTACGAACCCGTTGGCGTCGTAGGACAGATTATCCCCTGGAACTTTCCTCTACTTATGCTTGCATGGAAGATAGCTCCTGCACTGGCAATGGGCAACACCGTTGTGCTGAAACCCGCGCGTTATACCTCACTCACCGCTCTGAAATTCGCCGAGATAGTGCAAGAAATTGGCTTGCCACCTGGGGTTGTCAATATCGTTACGGGCGAGGCTTCGCAGGTTGGTGAGGCACTTGTGCGCCATCCCGACGTAAACAAAATAGCCTTTACAGGCTCGACAGACGTTGGACGTAGCATTCGTCGCGCCACTGCTGGCTCTGGCAAAAAGCTCTCGCTCGAACTTGGCGGTAAATCGCCTTTTGTTGTGTTCGATGATGCCGACCTGGATAGTGTTGTCGAAGGTGTCGTCGATGCCATTTGGTTCAATCAGGGTCAGGTATGCTGTGCTGGCTCACGACTGCTTGTACAGGAGACCATCGAGCAACCTTTAATTCGTAAACTGCGGGCGCGAATGGAGAAGTTGCGCCTCGGCGACCCGCTCGACAAAGCTGTAGACATGGGGGCGATAGTCTCTCCGACACAACTGCAAGAGATTCAACGCCTCGTGGCGCAAGGCGTTGCTGAGGGTGCTGAGATGTGGCAACCGTCGTGGGCATGCCCAACGGAAGGTTCCTTCTATCCACCAACGCTCTTCACGAATGTCTCCCCCGCAACCTCAATCGCACAGGTCGAAATCTTCGGCCCCGTTCTTGTAACGATGACCTTTCGTACACCAGAAGAGGCTGTGCTACTGGCGAACAATACGCGCTATGGTCTAGCTGCAAGCGTATGGAGCGACAACATCAATCTCGCCCTCGATGTTGCGCCCAAGATTAAAGCAGGTTCTGTCTGGATCAACTGCACCAACATGTTTGATGCCTCAAGCGGCTTCGGTGGCTATCGTGAAAGTGGCTTTGGACGTGAGGGTGGTAAAGAAGGCTTATACGAATATGTGCGCCCAGCGTGGGAGGCTAAATCATACGAATTACTTCTTATAGCCGAAGAATATAAAAACGAGATTGAACGGGTAGAAGAGAGTGAAGATGAGTCTCATTATGGCGCAGTAGCAAGCTTACCCTCCATTGATCGCACGCCCAAGCTGTTTGTTGGCGGCAAGCAGGTACGTCCTGATTCTGGTTATAGCAGGAATGTATTCAATGCGAAAGGGCAGGTGATCGGAGAGGTGGGTGAGGGCAATCGTAAGGATATTCGTAACGCAGTCGAAGCGGCTCATGCTGCGAAGGGATGGTCGGCTGGTACGACCCATAATCGAGCGCAAATTCTCTACTATATCGCGGAAAATCTAGCGAGCCGTGAGAATGAGTTCGCACGCCGAATTGTGCAGCAAACCGGTCGTACCTATTCCGATGCCTCTACAGAGGTAGAGGCCACACTTTCACGCTTGTTCAGTTATGCTGCGTGGGCAGACAAGTTCGAGGGGGTTGTACATCGCCCGCCGATGCGCGGCGTTGTGCTAGCAATGCGTGAGTCAATTGGTGTTGTTGGTATCGCTTGCCCTGATGCACATCCATTGCTAGGTTTCGTTTCGCTTGTCGCGCCTGTGATTGCAATGGGCAATACTGCTGTTGTCGTTCCTTCGCAACAATCGCCACTCAGCGCAACCGATTGTTATCAGGTATTCGAGACCTCAGATATGCCAGCGGGTGTGGTCAATATCGTGACAGGAGAACGCAGTCCGTTGAGTCTTGTGCTGGCTGAACATGATGACGTTGATGCTCTGTGGTACTTTGGCGATGTCGAAGGCTCAAAACGCGTCGAGTATGCCTCCGCTGGAAATATGAAACGTACATGGGTAAGCAATGGGCATGAGCGTGATTGGCTTGATACAGTACAGGGGGAAGGGCATAAGTTCTTGCGAGAGGCAACGCAGGTAAAAAACATCTGGGTTCCTTATGGCGAATAAGAAGCATAGATAGTAGTGGGGGGGGGGGGGGGGGGGGGGGGGGGGGGGTGGTGGAGGGGGTGGTTGTTGTTTTTTT
>CAXUHG010000031.1:45968-47929 GCA_964250805.1 uncultured Ktedonobacteraceae bacterium
CCCCCCCGCGCTAACGCCCGCCGGGGGCACTACTATCTATGCTTCTTATTCTTGTGCCTCTTTCCACTGTGGGCCAGACGGTGGTGAAGGACGTACTCCGAGCGCATTTTTGTTGTATGGCCTTGCCCCCAAGCGTCCTGTACCGGACTGCTGCGTCTGTGGCTCCGTTGTGCGAACGCGTGGTGGTGTCAGCGGTTGTGTATCTGGTTGTTTACGAACAGGATTCGTAATCGCTTGTGTGATTGGATGCGCCGCTGGTGGCATATCTGGCAATGGTGTCGATTGTGAATCCATATACAGTGGTGCTTGTATCCGCTTCACCCGCATGGCAACTAGCAAACGATTTACCTCTGTCAATTCGTTACATGATTCCGGTATTGCCAGTGGCACGCCAAGGGCGGTCCGTTCAAACGCCATACTCAGGTCTCCGAGAGCCTTCACCAGTCGTTGAGCATACAGGTTGCCTTGTCCAAGACGTGTCAAACGTTCCGCCATCAAGTTTAAGCTTCCAGCTAACGGTAGCAGTGCGCCCTGTGTCAAGTGTGCGCGTGCCCTTAGGTTGCCATTGGCGAGACCGGCCTGTACTGCCTTGAGATGCTCAATACCCTCTTCTAACTCAACGTTGTGAGCAGCGATCTGTCGTGATTGCTCCTCTACACGCGTGTTTGCAAGCTCTAGTTCGCCGAGTGCCTCCGCTTGCCGTTCTGTGAGTCGCATGTTGTCCCACAGAGTGAAAATCTGGCGTGTCACGAGGAGGGCAACGACGGCAAGTGTGGAGAACAAGAGAACAGGACGTATCGCGCGTTGACCTGCATCAGGAGCCAGCACATCAAGCGTCAACGCCACAAAGAGTAGTCCCAACAAAACATACGGCATGAGTTGTTGTGGGCTGAATGCCAGATTGACGATTCTCTGCTCTGTACGTTGTTGCAATACTTCCTCTGATGTCTTTGGATAGAAGCGGCGAATATAGGCGGCGGCACCTATCGTCATCATACCCAGAGGCCAACCCATATCAACCCACGTTGCCTCAACATATGTACCAGCATTGTTCTGAATATTGAAGAAAAAATCTGACGATACAAAGAAGCAGATACCCAATCCAATGACCAGCAAACTGATGCGCCGTGCGTTCGCCTGATAGATACGGCCTTGTCCTCGTAGCAGTAAGAACACAACACAACTTAGCAGTGCCATATCAGCCGTCGGATAGTAGATACCGAGAAATTTCGCAAGATTTGCCTCTCCGGGTGCCTGCGCTAGTGAACCGAGCAGCAGATACCATGCGATTGCGAAAATAGACCCCATCGAGATGAAACTATCCATCAGTAGTACAATGCGTCTGCTCTGATTCGCTGGTGCTGGCTGCAAAATCAGTCCTGCGAAAGCGAGCAGGGGAAATAGTGAATAACCCGCATCCGCCAATGATGGGAAGGGCGTTTGACCAATCGAGATATAGTACCGCCAGAAGCTTTCACCCAATCCCCATGTGAGCATTCCGATACCAATCAGTAGCCACGAAATTTGCTCCAACCCCGTCCACTGCTCCGTATTCTCGTTACGCTTCATAGAGATACTGGCACAGAAAAGCGTTATACTTCCGCCAATAAACGCACCAATCAGTGGTGAGAATTGTCCTACAACGTGAGCAAACGAGCCACCTAGATGAAAAACCACTATTCCCACCATGCCTGCGCCAATCCATGCTAGCGTTTTAATCAATCCAGTAGAAAACTTATGCATAGACAACCTCTCAAAATAGCTTTTTGCCACTACAAAGACACACTACCAATGTATAAGACTTGAGAGAAGTATAATATGTGAGAATGTGGAGATTCTCCTTTACATATTTATGTCTTTGCATACTATAGAGAAGATGGAGGAACGTATTTGCAGCAGCTTGACGTAAGACAGAAAAGACAAAGCATGACAGCGGCTCTGCCGCTGTCATGCTTTGTGTT
>CAXUHG010000032.1:0-46288 GCA_964250805.1 uncultured Ktedonobacteraceae bacterium
CACAGCAAACCAAAACATGCGTGTTTTGCTTTCCTGTCCAAATGAAATCTACACAGCAAAAGATATTTTAAGGAAATGCGATTTTTATGGTCACGACAGCAGTATCGACGGTTGAGACGATACAGGCAAAGTTCCCACAGGCGGTGATCGCCGTGACAGAATTTCGTGGCGAACAGACGCTTCTGCTCAAGCCGGAACAGCTTGTTACCGTTTGTACCTATTTGAAAAAAAATCTACAATACGACTTTCTGGAAACTGTAACGGCGGTTGACTGGCCCGAACGCTTGCCTCGTTTCGATGTCGTCTATCAACTCCTTTCTCTACAAAACCAGTGCTACCTACGTCTCAAGCTACAGGTTGGGCAGCGACGTGAGAAGCATCCCGCCGTTCCCACTGTAACAGGAGTATGGCCCGGTGCAAACTGGTATGAGCGTGAGATATACGACCTGTTTGGCCTCACCTTTACAGGCCATCCCGACTTGCGCCGTATCCTGATGCCGAACGATTGGACAACGCACCCACTACGCAAAGACTACCCGCTCACAGGCTTTGAACTGCCGGAGCCGCACTGGGGAGGTCAGGTTCCTTATGAGACGAACTCCGGTACGGGCAGCCAAACTCTACGTACCCCCGATGGGCGCGAACTCAATGATAGCCGTTCAAACATCAATACAGGCCAGGAGCCAGGCACGAAGAAACGGTAATGACAATGCAAGACACAAAGATAGAAAATTACTATTCGGTAGAGGATAGCCAGACACTTGAAGGTGGGCAGCGCGTCGATACCATGACGATCAACATGGGACCGCAACACCCCAGCACACACGGTGTCCTACGTCTTCTTCTCACCATTGAGGGTGAAACCGTTCTCAAGGCTATTCCTGATATCGGCTTTCTACATACTGGTATCGAGAAGACCGCTGAGGCCAAAACCTATCACCAAGCCCTTGTGCTAACGGACCGCATGGACTACCTTGCCCCGCTCTGCAACAACCTCGGCTATACACTTACCGTCGAACGCTTGCTTGGCGTCGAAGACGAGATTAGCGACAAAATAAAGTATGTGCGTGTCCTGCTCGCGGAACTGCAACGTATCGCCAGTCATCTCGTTTGGCTAGGGACGCACGCCCTCGACCTTGGCGCACAAAGCGTCTTCCTGTACTGCTTCCGTGAGCGCGAAATGATTCTCGATATCTTCGAGTACATTTCCGGCGTGCGTATGATGACCAGCTACATCTGCCCCGGCGGTTTGCAGGCGGACGTACCCGTTGGTTTTGACAAGATAGTACGCAACTTCACCGACGTATTCCCAGCGCGTTTGCAAGAGTATCACGACCTCCTCACCAACAACCAGCTCTGGCTTGAGCGCACAAAGGGCGTCGGTCATTTGAGTATCGAGGATGCAATCGCCTACGGTGCCACTGGTCCAGTATTACGCGGTAGTGGCGTGGTGTGGGACTTGCGTAAAGTCTTTCCTTATAGTGGCTACGAAAACTTTGACTTTGATATTCCAGTAGGCTCCAACGGCGATGTCTACGACCGCTATCTGGTGCGTATGTTAGAGATGGAGCAGAGCCTCAATATCGTCAATCAAGCCTTACAGGGCATGCCAACGGGCGCGTTCCGTATCAGCAATCCCAAGTTCGCGCCGCCCCCTAAATGGCAGATTACGGGCAGCATGGAGGCACTGATTCACCACTTCAAGCTCTATACAGAGGGCTATCGTCCACCACAGGGTGAGGTGTTTGTACGTACAGAGTCGCCCAAAGGTGAACTTGCCTACTATATTGTGAGCGATGGTACTGCGAAGCCCTACCGTATGCATGTACGTGGTGCCTCCTTTGCGAACCTGCAAGTCCTACCCCTGATGGTCGAAGGCGGCTTCCTCTCCGATGTTGTGGCGTCGATAGGAAGCATAGATATCGTGCTTGGTGAGGTTGATAGATGATTTCAGAACAAACGAAACAGCGCATGCGAATGCTCGCCTCGCGCTATCCCGCTGCGCGTTCAGCGGTCATGCCCGCCCTTCATCTCGCGCAACAGGAAGAGGGCTACATCACAGCCGAAGGTCTACAGGCCGTCGCGGAGGCCGTTGGTATGACGGTTGATGCGGTAGAGAGCGTGGCGACCTTCTACACGATGTATTATCAGCATCCACAGGGTAAGCAGGTCATCTCCGTTTGCACCAGCATCTCATGCTATCTGCGTAACTGTGACGCGCTGGTCGAACATCTCGAAAAACGTCTCGGCATTTCACGTGGTGAGACCACACCCGACGGCAACTTTACCCTGATGACCGCTGAGTGTTTGGCCTCCTGCGGTACCGCGCCAGTGTTACAGGTCAATGGCGAATTTGTCGAGAATGTGACGCTGGAAAAGGCTGACGCGCTCTTAAATGAGTTGAATAGAAATATGAATACGAACGGACATGTCAATGCGAACGGAGTAGTGGACGAGCAACTCCAAGGGTCGCTCCTACCATACATGACGGTTCCACGTGCCAACGAAGTATAGTAGTGATGTCCCATAAAGCATTAACTGTAGCTCTAAAAGCAGTCTGTGGTGAGGCTAGGGCGTCCCCTTGCGGGCGCCCTGGTTCCCTTGTTTCATAAGGAATTATCTATTATGCCAGAATTGATTGTAACAAAAAATATAGATGTCTCAGGTCTCGACACAATAGATGTCTATCGTCAGCATGGTGGCTATGAAGCATTGACACTTGCGCTGAATACCTATCAACCCGACGATATTGTGGCACTGATCAAAGACTCAGGGCTACGTGGACGTGGTGGCGCAGGTTTCCCAACTGGTATGAAGTGGGGCTTTCTCGCCAAGAACGACCAGCCGCGCTTCTTGTGCTGCAACGCCGATGAAAGCGAACCAGGCACCTTCAAAGACCGCATGTTGATGGAGCGCAATCCACATCAACTTGTCGAGGGCGTCATTCTCACCAGCTATGCCTGTCGCGTCACTACCGCCTTTATTTATGTACGTGGCGAACTGGCGAAGGCTGGACGGCAGGTCGAGCGAGCCGTTGAAGAGGCATACGCCGCCGGATTTATTGGCAAAAACATTCTTGGTAGCAATTACAGCCTCGACGTGATTGTGCATCGTGGCGCGGGTGCCTATATTTGTGGTGAAGAGAGTGCCCTGATGGAATCGCTGGAAGGGCGACGCGGCTATCCACGCCTCAAACCGCCGTTCCCTGCCGTCATCGGCCTCTACGGTGGTCCTACCGTCATCAACAACTGTGAGACCTTGAGTACCGTCCCTTCTATCATCAAAGGCGGTGCCCAGTGGTATGCATCATTCGGCACCGAAAAGAGTAAGGGTACACGCGTCTTCTGCCTCAGTGGACACGTCAAGAAGCCCGGCAACTACGAACTACCGCTCGGCACGCCCATCAGTACGCTTATCTATGACGAGCAGTATGGCGGCGGCATGCTCGACGACAAAAAACTCAAAGCCATCATTCCAGGCGGCTCATCAACCTTTATCTTGGGAGCTGACAAGGTAGATACGCTGCTCGACTTCGAGTCCATCGCCGCCGTTGGCTCCATGCTCGGCTCCGGTGGTGTCATCGCCATCAACGAAGACACATGCATCGTTGGTGCCATTCTACGCATGACCGAGTTCTACCGCGACGAGTCTTGTGGCAAATGCACACCTTGCCGCGAAGGAACCTACTGGCTCACCGAAATCCTGGAACGCCTTGAACATGGCAATGGCAGAGAGAGCGATATCAAGCTAATCGCCGATATCTGCGATAACATCAGTGGCAAATCGTTCTGTCCGCTCGGAGACGCCGCCACCAGTTCAATCACCAGCGGCATCAAACTGTTCCGCGAAGAATTTGAATATCACGTCACACACAGGCACTGCATGGTTGGCTCTCACGCTCATTCCAATATCGAATCCGTCGAAGGTGCTACCTTACATGCAGGGGCGCGTTAGAAATAATTTGTGTTTGTGGAAATATTTGTCTCGATGAAATCGAGACAAATATTTCCACAAACATAGTAATATCTATTAAGAAGAAATATTATGCCAGAAGAAACAAAAGACGAACTCATCCACCTTACCATCGACGGCAACCCCGTCGAAGTTCCTCCCGGAACGCTGGTGTGGGCGGCGGCAAAACAGGCTGGAATAGAAGTCCCTATTTACTGCTATCATCCCAAGATGCCGCCACTTGGCGCATGTCGCATGTGCTTTGTCGAAATCGAAAAGCTACCTAAGCCACCACAAACCGCGTGTACTACGCCTGTTAGTGAGGGTATGGTCGTACACACCAAGACCGAAAAGGTCCTCAAGGCGCGACGTGGCACCCTCGAATTTCTGCTCATCAATCACCCGCTCGACTGTCCCGTCTGCGACAAGGGCGGCGAGTGTGACCTGCAAGACTTCACGCTGCGGCATGGTCCTGGTGGAACACGCTTCGACCAGCACAAACGCCACTATGTCAAAGCCGTTCCCGTCAGTGAAAACGTCCTGCTTGACCGCGAGCGCTGTATCCTGTGTCAGCGTTGTACGCGCTTTAGCTCCGAAATCTCGATGGATAACGGCCTCGTAATGATCTCGCGTGGCTACAAAATGGAGGTTGGCACAGCCCCAGATCATGCCTTCGACTCCGTGTTCTCTGGAAACACCGTCGAGATATGTCCCGTCGGAGCCTTGACCGCTGCATCTTACCGCTTCAAATCGCGTCCGTGGGAACTCAAACGCACGCCTAGCGTCTGCAACAACTGTAGTGTTGGCTGTAACGCTCGTGTCGATGTGCGCGTCGATAAAGTTATGCGCCTCATGTCGCGCAACAATGACGAGATTGACGATGGCTGGCTGTGTGATCGTGGACGTTGGGGCTTCGAGTTCGTCAACAGCCCACAACGTCTACGCACACCCATGATCCGACGTAGTGGCACCCTCGTTCCCACCACATGGGATGAGGCGTTTTTCTATACCGCCAAGCGACTCAAGGACATCACTGCTAAGCACGGAGCGCAATCCATTGGCGGCATTGGCTCAACGCGTACCACCAACGAAGAAGCCTATCTCTTCCAAAAGCTGTTACGCACCGTGCTAGGCACACCCAACGTAGACCATCATCACGGCAACTTCCCGACCTTGCGCGACTCGCTCACGGGTAAGCCCTGGCAGATGACCAATAGCATCGCCGAGATCGAGAAGGCATCGCATATCGTGCTAATCGCCTCCGATCCATACAAACGCCAGCCCGTTCTCAATCTGCGTATCAAAAAGGCAATGAGAGCAGGCGCGAAAATCTTTATCGTCAACTCCGATGTAACCGAGCTTGACAGGTTAGCCGTTCGCAAAATCACTATTCCACAATACGGTGCGGGTGTCGCTGCAAAGCTGCTCCTCAACAACGTCGTCAATGGCGAAAATCTGCGAGTAGCCAACGAAGAGGTACGCGCTCGTGTTCTAAGTGAGAGCGTGGCAAATCAGGAGCATGCGGCAAACTTAGGGCTTGAAGTCACGGCACAACTCGTCGAGCTAGCTCATGAGATAGCCGAGGCGAAGGGTGCCATTATTCTCTATGACGAAATGGCAACGCTTGACCCCAACTGTCAGGACCTCGCCGCCGACCTGCAAGCACTCGCGGTCGTCACCGACAACATCGGTCGCCCTGGCGCTGGCGTTGGTCCGCTCTTTGAAGATGCCAACTCGTTTGGTGCGCGTGACATGGGTCTGTTGCCAAATGCCCTTCCTGGCTATCAACCTGCTTCGGAGGTTGGCAAGTCCTACGCCGAGATGTTGAGTAGTCCAGAAATCAAGGCACTGTTCGTCATGGGAGCCAATCCCGCACGCCATCTACCTACACCAGAACTACCTTCATCGCTAGAATTTATCGTTGTACAGGATATCCTCCTCACTGAGACCGCGCAACAGGCTGATGTGGTGTTTCCTGCTGTGACCTTTGCGGAAAAAGACGGTAGCATGACCAACCTCGACCATCACGTACAAGCTATTCGTCGTAGTCTTCGCCCACTATCGGGTGCGAAGACTGACTGGGAAATTCTGATCGAGCTTGCACAACATCTCGGCACCCACTGGGACTATGAAAATCCTGCCGACATTCTGCACGAAATAGCCGAAAACAATCCCTTCTATGCTGGTCTCGAATGGGAAGACCTCGGCCTACAGGGAGTACGCATCACACAAGAACAGGAGGTGGCTCGTGCTTGATTTTCTCAACAACGCTATTGTCGCCACTGTCATCAAAAGTGCCATAGTCATCTTTGCCCTGCTTACCGCTTTTGCATATATGACGCTGATCGAGCGCGTCGTCGTCGCCAGGATACAGGGGCGCATTGGTCCCAATCGTGCTGGTCCACTTGGCGTTTTCCAACCTGTTGCCGACGCCATCAAAATGGCGTTCAAAGAACAGATTGTACCGACACAGGCCAAAAAAGCCGTCTATCTAATAGCTCCAATCATCTCGGTTGTCGTCGCGCTCTCTGCCTTCGCCGTTGTGCCCATTGGCAACAACTGGGTCAATGGTAAGACGAGCGTCTGGGATCCCATTATCGGCGATGTCAATATCGGCATTCTCTGGATACTCTCGATCTCATCGCTTGCAGTCTACGGCATCGTTCTCGGCGGCTGGGCTTCCGGCAATCGCTACTCCCTGCTCGGCTCACTACGTAGCGCGGCCCAGATGGTCTCCTACGAAACAAGCCTCGGTCTTGCCCTCAGTGGCACGCTCATGTGGGCCGGCACTCTGAGCATGGTCGGCATCGTCCACGCCCAACTCAATCAAGGCATCTGGTTCATCGCCGCGCAACCGCTCGGCTTTGTCCTCTACGTTATCGCTGGCGTTGCCGAAGTCAACCGCGCCCCGTTCGACCTGCCAGAGGCGGAGCAAGAGCTAACCGCTGGCTATCTCACCGAGTACAGCGGTCTACGCTGGAGCCTTTACCAGATGGCTGAGTACATCAACATGATAACTGTGAGCGCGGTAGCCTCGACGCTCTTTCTAGGCGGCTGGAGCTTTTTTGGCTTCGGTCTTGAGCGTATCCCCGGCGTCTCAATTATCATCTTCCTGATAAAAATAGCATTTTTCCTATTCTTTTTCATCTGGCTACGCGCGACGCTACCACGTATCCGCTACGACCGTCTCATGTCGCTGGGCTGGCAAACGCTGCTACCGCTCGCCGTCCTGAACGTCGTCATCACCGCCATCGTCGTCGCGTTCGGCCTACCCTGGTGGATCAACGGCATCGTCGGCCTCGCCATCGTCGTCGGCCTACTCTTCTACATCCGTCGTCACAGCATCGTCGAAGGCACCCGCTTCACAGGTGCAACTCTCGACAAACACGATGGTAAAGGCGCAACAAAAGCTACGCTACCAACATCTGTGCGCCTCGCCAAATTCGAGCGCATCAGCCCACCCGTCGTAGAAGCGGAGCTAACGGAGACAGAGCAAACCGAGGTTGCGAAGGCGTAGGGGCAATAATTCATTACGCCCTCGTCCCCATCAACAATGTTGGCAATGATTGAGCGACGGAATCAATGGATGGAAAACGGGATCGCTGGGAACGAGGGCGTAATGAATTATCGCACCTACAAAAAATGTTAAGGAAATCTGGAAAGGTAGGAGAGGTCATGTCAACCAGTGACTATCAAAAAGCCTTTGATGCCATTATTCAACACATCAAAAACTTAACTCTTGAAGATCAAATAAAGGTGATAGACGAGGTGAAAGCAAGCATACAAAATAAGATCGAAGGCAAACGTTTACATGACATAAGCGAGTTCGCTGGAGTTGCCAAAGATTTTTGGAAAGACGTAGATGTAGAGGAATATATCAGGCAGGAACGTGATTCTTGGGATATTGAGCCTTCACAATATTATAGTGACACACATTCCAAAAGTGACAAGCTCTAACAATTTTGTTATGATTAAGCTATTATTGAAATGCATTTTCTAAGGAGGATGAGAAGCTATGTCAACATCTTATTCTTATAATGAGATACTTAACCAAATTCAACGCTTTCCACGACAAGAGCAACGCCGATTGCTAAAAGATTTGGAGACAATGCTTAGCAAACCTAAAGCACAACCTCGTCATAGCCTTTTAGAATTAGAGGGGCTAGGAAAAGAAATCTGGCAAGGTATCGATCCTCAGCAATATGTCGATGAGGAGAGAAATTCATGGGATGGGTAAATGATTTACGTGGAACAGTTGTAGGTATAGATACTGCGCCTATGATTGCTTTTATTGAAGAGCAACTTGTGGATGCAGAAATGCTTAAACCATTTTTTCGAGCCGTACAAAACTACGAGATTTCGTTGGTTACTTCGACCGTAACATTATTAGAAGTTCTTGTGCATCCAATTAGACATGGAGATGTAAAGCTAGTTCAAAGATACCGTGATATTTTATTTGACTCTGCTGGCTTTACTACGGTAGATTTAAACCCAGAGATTGCTGAGGAAGCCGCACGACTTAGAGCTTTCCACAAAATTCGTACACCTGACTCCATTCAGATGGCAACAGCTATTAAAATGAATGCAATCTATTTTCTTACCAACGACTTACGTTTACCATCGTTACCACAACTTAAAATCCTGACGCTTGACGAACTCAAAACTCGACCCGAATATCTAACACCCGACGATTTACACTAACTATATACTGACATTAGCAGAAGCCGAATATTGGCAAGGAGCTTAGACAACATGTCTTTCGATATCATTAAAGGTATGGCGACCACCATCAAAAATATGGGCAAGAAGCCAACCACCATTTCCTATCCAGAAGAGGAGCGACAGCTACCACCGCGCTTCCGAGGCCGCCACGTCCTGCACCGCTATGAGGACGATCTCGAACGCTGCGTCGGCTGTTACCTCTGCGCTGGTGCATGCCCAGCCGATGCCATCTATATCGAGGCCGAGGAGAACACCGAGCAGAACCGCGTATCCGCTGGTGAACGCTATGCGAAAACCTTTGACGTGAACCTGCTGCGCTGCATCTTCTGTGGATACTGCCAAGCGGCATGTCCTACCGGAGCAATCACGCTGGAACATGACTACAAGCTTGCCGCGTACTACCCCGAAAATCTTGTCTATCACAAAGAGCAACTGCTCGAACCAAAGGGACAGCATACCATCGGCTCCAACGACGTGTGGGCAGAACCCGCTCCACAAGACGCGGCGCAGCCCGTTCCACAGAGTAGCAACATCTTTGATGGCTCCGCGACAAGTGCCGCCGCCGTTGGTCTCGGTGACGCCCACATGGAGCGTCCCGTACTGCTGACCGACGAAGAGCAGGACGAGGATAGGAGAAAATTGTAATGGATATTCCCACAATTATAGCTTTCTATGTGCTTGCTGTTGCTACTATTGCCTCTGCACTCGGTGTAATCATATTCAAAAACGCGGTGCATAGTGCCTTGAGCCTTATTTTGACGCTCATCTTTCTCGCACTCTTCTATCTACAACTGGGTGCATTGTTTATCGCCATCGTGCAAATCCTGATCTATGCAGGTGCCATCATGGTGCTATTCCTCTTTGTCGTCACCATGCTTGCACCCGACGGCGAAGACACAGAGACGCGTGACCGCATTCCTTGGCAACGAGTCATCGGTGGCATACTTGGCCTATCGCTCGTCGGTGCCCTGAGCTACCTGCTCTTCACAGGCACCACCGTCACCGCCGCCACAACAGCCACGCCCGCCAATAGCTTGAAGACAGCTATAGCGGCTCCTGGTAGTGGCAACATCGAAGCATTCGGGCAAGCCCTCTTTCACGGCTTCGCCTTCCCATTCGAGGTCACAAGCCTCCTAATCGTCGTCGCCATTCTCGGCGCAATGGTCTTCGGACGCCGTGCGTAAATCGAAGGTCAAAGGTTTCCCTTTGTGGGAGTAGGATGTTCCCACATCAACAAAACAAGGATCAAAGGCGTGGAACTCTGGGGTGTCCCGACACCCACTAAAAACGGGGATCAAAGGGGTGGAACCCCTTTGCGGGGCGTGGGGTGTCCCCACATCCCCCTAAAAAAATCCCGCGCCGCCGTAGGCGGCGCACACAAACAGGAGTATACTCAATGCCATTATCAGCATATCTCATAGTAAGCGCAATCCTATTCACCATCGGCATACTCGGCGTACTCATCCGCCGTAGCCCGCTGGTCATATTTATGTCTATTGAACTCATGCTAAACGCCGTCAATCTCTCATTTGTGGCCTTCTCACACTTTCTCGACTCGGCTGATGGACAAATGTTTGTCTTTCTTGTGCTAACCGTTGCCGCCGCAGAGGTGGTTGTCGGCTTAGCTATCATCGTCTCCATCTTCCGCACACGCCGCAATATTGATGTTGACGAAATGAACGTATTGCGAGGCTAATCTCATGACAAACCTTAGTCTTATAGCATTGCTTCTGCCGCTCCTGGGATTCATACTTCTGGGACTACTCGGCAGAACAATGTCACGTACAACCATTCTCGCTTTCGCGTGGGGAGCATGTGGCCTAGCCTTTGTCTGTGCCGCCGTCAGCTTCCTCTCCATGCTTGGCACGCCCGACTCAGCACGTACCGTTGATCAAACTGTGTACACATGGGTTGTTTCCGGCACTTTCAATCTGAATTTCGGCCTGCTCTATGACCCGCTTTCAGCGACACTCTTGATGATCGTTACAGGTGTTGGTCTGCTCATTCACATCTATTCCGCGGGCTATATGGAAGATGATCCAAGTTTCTGGCGCTTCTTTGCCTATCTAAACTTCTTTATTTTCGCCATGACGCTACTCATCCTCGCCGACAACTTTCTCTTTCTGCTTGTCGGTTGGGCACTCGTCGGACTCGCATCTTTCCTACTCATCGGCTTCTGGTATCAGCGGCGCAAAGCCATTCTAGCGGCTCAAAAAGCACTTGTTATCAACATTATTGGTGACTTTGGCCTGATGATCGCAATCTTCTTAATCTTTGTGAACTTCGGTAGCCTCAACTATCAGAATGTCTTAACGAATGTACACAACGCTTCAGGGGGAGCCATAACCGCCATCTGTTTGCTGCTCTTCGTTGCATGTGCCGCGAAATCTGCACAGTTGCCGCTCTACATGTGGCTGCCCGACGCGATGGAAGGTCCAACTCCCGTGAGCGCACTGATTCACGCTGCAACAATGGTTACGGCTGGCGTCTACCTAGTAGCCCGTGCCAATCCCCTGTTCACAGCTTCACCGGTCGCGCTCAACACCGTCGCCGCTATTGGTGGTGCAACGGCGATCTTTGCCGCAACTATTGCCCTTTTTCAACTCGATATCAAGCGCGTACTGGCCTACTCGACCATCAGTCAGCTTGGCTACATGTTCCTAGGTGAGGGTGCTGGTAACTACAGTGCTGGTATCTTCCATCTAACAACGCATGCCTACTTCAAGGCTCTACTCTTCCTCGGTGCTGGAGCCGTCATTCACGCGCTAGGTGGCGAGCAGGACATGCGAAAGATGGGCGGCCTTCGCAGCAAAATGCCCATCACGTACTGGACGTTCCTGATTGCCGCCCTTGCCATTAGCGGTATCTTCCCCTTCGCAGGCTTCTGGAGCAAGGATGAAATACTCGGCTCGATGCTTGCTCAGGCAACGGCAACGGGCAACGTATGGTACTACGTGCTATGGATTGTGGGCCTACTTACGGCTGGCCTCACTGCTTTCTACATGTTCCGCCTCTTCTTTGGCATCTTCTTCGGTACCTATCGCGGTGGTACACAGGCTGCTGCTCAAGATGACGAGGAAGACGAAACTGGCGGTCATCACGCAGGCAATGTGCGCTACAGGGATGTTCATGAGGTCGGACCGATTATGTGGATACCACTGGTAATTCTCGCCGTCCTCTCGACAATAGGCGGTTTTGTTGGCTCACTGGCAATCTTCGGTGCTTCTAAATGGCATCCACTCGCTGGATTTCTTGTAAATATTGCCCCTACACGCGAAGTGCCGCTTGGCCTCGAATGGACCTCGACAGCACTAAGCCTTGCACTCGGCATCGTTGGTATCTTTGTTGCCTACTCAATCTATCGACGTGGCTTTGCCTATAAAGAGAACAGAAGTCCGTTGTACCAGCTTGTACTCAATAAATATTATGTCGATGAGGGCTTGTCGCTGCTTCTCATCAATCCTATCCTTGCCTTCTCGCGCCTCGCGTCGCGCTTCCTTGAAGGCGACGCCCTGGATGGTGGAGCGCGTGGCTTCGCCTTCCTATTCCGTGGTACAAGTGCTGGCCTACGTCGCCTACAAACTGGCTACGTGCGTAACTACGCCCTTGCGATTTTGTTTGGTGCTGTGATCATAGTGATTTACTTCGCGGTGAGGGGGTACTAGCCATGTTTCCATTATTGACAACAATCACCTTTCTCCCATTGATGGGTGGAATCGCATTACTCTTCTTGCCGAAAAACCAGCTAAGCGCGATACGTTGGACCGCACTGGGTATTGCTGGTGCAGACCTGTTGCTTGCCCTAATACTGCTACTCGGCTATTCTCAATCCAATGTAAGCGCAAGCTTCGATGGCACATTCTTGTTCACGGAAAAGCTACAGTGGATTACCGCTCTTGGTATCAACTATAGTCTTGGTGTCGATGGTATCAGTGTGCTGCTGGTTGTTTTGACTGCCCTATTGACAACGGTCTGTATTCTTGCCTCGTTCAATATCGAGCAAAAAGTTAAGAACTACATGGCCTTTATGCTGTTGCTAGAATGCGGCATTATTGGTGTCTTTGTTGCAACCAACCTGTTCCTGTTCTATATCTTCTGGGAACTTATGCTCATCCCCGCCTACTTCTTAGTTGGTAGCTGGGGAGGACCGCGCCGCATCTATGCCGCGTTCAAGTTCGTTCTCTTTACATCGGTTGGTAGCTTGATTATGCTTGCGGGCGTCATTGCCATTGGCTACTATCACCAGCTAGCGTCGGGTGGCGGTTACACACTTGAGCTATCGTCGCTGCTAGGCACGAAGCTCGATAGCGGTGTACAGATATGGTTACTGCTGGCATTCGCTGCCGCCTTCGCGGTCAAGGTTCCCTTTGTGCCTTTCCATAGCTGGTTGCCCGATACCTATAGTGAAGCACCTGCTCCTGTAACAGCAATGCTTGCCGGAGCCATGTCGAAGACCGGAGCATATGGTTTCTTGCGCTTTTGCATTCCACTCTTTCCACAGGCCGTACAGACTCTAGCACCGCTCTTCAATATCCTGGCGGTAATCGGTATTCTCTACTGTGCCGTGCTTGCCCTGATGCAGACAGATATGAAGCGACTCCTGGGATATTCCAGCATCAGTCACCTCGGCGTGGTCATGCTGGGTATGTTCGCCTTCAATATCCAGGGTGCCGAGGGGTCTGTGCTGCAAATGGTCAATCATGGCATCACCACTGCTGCCCTCTTCCTGATTGCTGGCTTTATCGAGCAGCGTGCTGGTACACGTCGTATCAGCGACTTTGGTGGTATGGCGGTTCGCGTCCCTGTACTGGCAACGGTAATGTTTATCGCTGTGCTATCGTCGCTTGGCTTGCCTGGATTGAATAGTTTCGCAGGTGAGTTTCTCGCGTTCCTGGGTGCCTTCCGTAGTAACATCGCCTTTGGCACACTCGGCACTCTCGTGGTCGTTCCCGCCGCGTGGTACCTCATCCGCTTCTTTCAGGGCGTGATGGAGGGTACGCGTAGTACCGACGCTGTAACGGTGAAGCGCAGAAGTGGATTTAGCGACATCAGCACTCGTGAATTCCTGGCGATTTCGCCGCTACTGCTCTTGATCTTTTACATAGGATTGCAACCCTGGCCTGTGACCGCTATACTAGAGCCATCGGTTATTAGTACGCTGCAAAATCTTGGCAGTGCGTTTGTGAGATAGAGGTTTCATCATGACGTTTACCTATACAATCACCGCCGCAGATTGGGGGCGCATCGCCCCCGAACTGGTCTTGACGGTTATCACGCTTATCCTCATGATCGTGGACCTGTTTCTGCCACAAACGGGGAGCGGTCTCAAAGATAAGCATAGCGGCTCATCCAATTTTACTATTTTGCCTGTTGTGAGCGTCGTCGGCCTTCTCGGAGCCTTCGCCGCCACCATCACGCTCTTTGTCGTAGGTGACCAACTGCAAGCATTTAACCATATGATTAGTGCCGACTGGGGTTCGCTCTACGGCTACCTCGTCATTTTAAGTGCTAGTTTGATAAGTGTGCTATTATCGCCAGCCTACCTTAAACGCTTGAAGCTTGTGCATCAGGGCGAATACTACGCCCTGCTCATGCTAGCAACCATCGGCATGATGTTGCTCCTTGCGGCAACCAGTTTCTTGACCGTCTTTATCGGTATCGAAATGCTCTCGCTGGCTCTCTACATTCTGTGTGGTTTTGTGGCACGACGCAAAAGTTCGCAAGAGTCGGGCATGAAATACTTCCTGCTTAGCTCGTTCGCTTCGGCCTTCTTGCTTTATGGTATCGCCCTCACTTATGGCGCGACAGGCAGTACATCATTTGTCGGCATTCAAAAGTTTCTAGGAGGTAATGTATCGCCTCCTCTAAATGCAATTTTACTGTTTCCCACACACACCATGTTGCTGATTGCGATGGCGTTGCTCGCGGTTGGCTTCGCCTTCAAGATATCCGCTATTCCCTTTCAAGCGTGGACGCCCGATGTCTATGAGGGCGCACCTGCTCCCATCTCTGCCTTTATGTCTGTTGGCACGAAGGCCGCCGCCATCATTGCTTTTGCACGTGTCTTTGGCATCGTCCTCTTCAATGTGCATAACGATTGGTTTCCTATCATCGAAACCATCACGATTCTAACCATCATTGGTGGGAATGTGCTGGCACTCGTGCAGAGTAATCTCAAACGTCTGCTGGCATACTCCAGTATCGCCCACGCTGGCTATCTCATGATTGGCATTGTAGCGACCGTTACGACCTTTGCCGCTCGCACTGTCGCCCTCTCGTCAATTCTCTTTTACCTGCTCTGCTACACCTTCTTGAATATGGGCGCGTTCGGCGTCGCCTCTTTGTTGGAACGAGCCGACAACTCTGGCAACGATATTCAGGACTTGCGCGGCCTCTGGTATCGTCGCCCCGTTCTAGCAGGTGTTCTTGCGTTCTTCCTGCTCGGTTTAGCTGGCTTTCCACCAATGGCAGGTTTCGCGGCTAAGTACTATATCTTCTATGCTGCTATCAATAGTGGTCATCCCGAACTGCTCATTATCGGCGTACTCGCCAGCATTCTCGGCATGTACTACTACCTACGTATCATCGCTGCTATGTTCATGGAAGGCGAAAGTGCTTTGGCACAGGTGCTGGGTTTGAGCAACGCTCCCGCAACAACCGCTTCTACCACTGTACCCGCAACGCCTCGTGTTCCAGCGACGCCACGTACTGTACCAACAAGAGGCTCGACTGGTCGCTTGGCATCGTCATCATCGGCAACCGCAGTTGCCGTCAAAACACCAACCGCTGCTCTACCTCAGACTTCGCCTCCTGTGGATGCCTCGGTTGAGCAGGATGCAAGCAACGGCCTAAGCTGGATGAGTTGGACAGGCATCGGAATTGCCGCCCTCGGTACAATAGCTATGGGGACGATTCTCCCATTCTGGTTAATTGATCTTGCACAACAAGCCGCACATTCAATGATGAGATAAAATGTATATTGATGTGTTACTGGTCGCTGTGGCGACTAGTAACACATCAATATACATTTCTGAGAAGAGGAGTAGCCATGACGACACCGCACACTGCCCCTTATGGGTCCTGGAAATCGCCGATAACCCCTGATTTGATTACGTCTGCTTCGATTCGTCTCGGTATGACCGTCCTCGATGGACATGATACTTATTGGATTGAGGGGCGAGCGTCTGAGGGTGGACGCAACGCAATTGTGCGACGTACTGCCGATGGCACGACAAACGATGTGTTACCACAATCATTTAATGCACGTACCAGTGTGCATGAATACGGAGGCGGCGATTACCTTGTTAGCGATGGTACTATCTACTTCTCGAACTTTGCCGACCAGCGCGTCTATCGTATCGCTCCTGGCAACTCCACTCCCGAACCTATTACGCCCGAAGTACAATGGCGTTACGCCGACTACATCCTTGATGAACGCCGCAATCGTCTCATCTGTGTGCGCGAAGACCATACCGACTCAAATCATGAAGCAGTCAATACACTGGTAAGCATTCCCCTTAACGGTAGTAGTAGAGTCGAAGAGCTGGTTGCGGGCAACGATTTCTACTCCACGCCGCGTCTCAGCCCCGATGGAGCGCAACTAGCATGGCTCACATGGCGTCATCCGAATATGCCCTGGGATGGTACAGAGCTGTGGGTTGGCGATATCGTCGATGGGCAGATTGTGAGCGGTAAACGCGTTGCGGGCGGTCTCCGTGAGTCTATTTTTCAACCTGCATGGTCGCCCGATGGCATTCTGCACTTTGTGTCGGACCGTAGCGGCTGGTGGAATCTCTACCGCTTGCAGGATGGTGCCTATCAAGCCCTCTATCCTCAAGAGGCGGAATTCGGCATGCCGCAATGGGTTTTCGGCATGTCCACCTACGGTTTTGTCTCGTCCGAACGTATCATCTGCCGCTATGGACAACATGGCAACGACCACCTTGCAAGCTTAGATACTACTACTGGTACACTAGAAACGTTCTCCCTTCCCTATACAGTTATAGGTAGTGTGCATGTCATCACTAGTCGTGTTGTATTTACAGGAGCTGCGTCAGATATACCCTCATCTATCGTACAGCTTGACCTTGAAACCTCTAAAAGCGAGATATTGCGAAGCTCTAGCTCTGTCACGCTGGACTCGGCCTACTTCTCGATGCCGTATGCAGTCGAATTTCCAACTGAACACGACAAAGCCGCCTTCGCCTTTTTCTATCCCCCGCGCAATCCCAACTTTGCAGCACCCTCCGAAGAACTACCTCCCTTGCTGGTCATGAGTCACGGTGGCCCCACAAGTGCGACCACCAGTGCATTCAATCTCAACATCCAGTACTGGACGAGTCGTGGTATCGCTGTTCTCGACGTAAATTACGGTGGTAGCACGGGCTACGGGCGCGAGTATCGTGAACGCCTCAACGGTCAATGGGGCGTCGTTGATGTTGATGATTGCATCAACGGCGCGAACTACCTTGTCAAACGCGGTGATGTCGATGGCAACCGTCTCGCTATCACAGGTGGTAGTGCAGGTGGCTATACCACTCTGTGTGCCCTCACCTTCCGCGACACCTTCAAGGTTGGTGCCAGCTACTACGGCATTGGTGATATAGAGTCGCTGCTAGCCGATGGGCACAAATTCGAGTCACGCTACGATAGTTCTCTCATCGCTCCCTATCCAGAGGGACGCGAACTCTATCACGAACGCTCGCCTCTATACCATACCGACCAACTCTCTGCCCCTGTCATCTTCTTTCAAGGTTCAGAGGATAAGGTTGTCACACCCCATCAGGCCGAAAGTATGGTTGCAGCCCTCCGCGCGAAAAAAGTGCCCGTTGCCTACATCCTGTTCGAGGGTGAGGGTCACGGCTTCCGTCGCGCCGAAAACATCAAACGCTCCCTGGAAGCCGAACTATACTTCTATTCAAGAGTGCTTGGCTTCCCACTTGCAGACAAAGTGGAACCTGTTACAATAGAGAATATGTAACAACTTAATACGTTATCAATTTGTAATACGTCCCTCAATTCGTAGGGACCCGATTTATCGGCTATATTTGGTATAACATAAAAGCGCATGTGATAAAAGGATCATAGGCGATAAATCGCACGACGGACGCGATAAATCGGGTCCCTACGAAATTTGTTTATGGGAGATTATCTATCATGAACATCTACCTTGCTCTGGAGAAAGAACTACTCATTGCACGCCTGCTGAACGGGCAATGGACTACAGAAACGCATCTCGATGGTCTGCAAACAACTTGCTTAGCGGCAGACTCGCAACGTCCTGGACGCGTCTATTGCGGCACCTTTGGGCGTGGTCTATGGCGTAGCAACGATGCAGGGCATACGTGGGAACCCGTTGGTGATCCTGGTACAGCTATGCGCCCCTCGGATGGCGAAGGTATTGCATCCGCGAAGATTACGGCGGTTGCCGTAAGTGAAACAGATCGTGCTAATGGCTATGGCATTGTCTACGCTGGCACCGAGCCAACGGCACTATTTCGTTCCGAGGATGGTGGCGAGACATGGTGGGAACTCAAAACGCTCACAACCCTATCCTCTGCCCCCTCGTGGAGCTTTCCTCCACGCCCCTACACAAGCCACATGCGTTGGATTACGCCTGACCCACTCGTACCTGGACGCATCTTTGCCGCAATAGAGGCTGGCGCGTTGGTACGTAGCCTCGATGGTGGCGAACACTGGGAGGATCGCAGACCCGACGGGCCATACGACACTCACACACTGGTCATGCATCCACTTGCCCCGAATCGCCTCTATTCGGCGGCTGGTGATGGTTTTGGTCGCCCAGATCGAGGCTACAACGAAAGCTACGATGGCGGCGAAACCTGGCAACGACCCGATGAGGGCTTGCAGCACAACTACCTGTGGAGCGTCGCGGTAGACTCCGCCAATTCCGATACCATCGTTATCTCATCCTCCGCCAGTCCAGCGGAGGCACACGACGGACGTACAGGCTTGCGTTCATTTATTTACCGCAAACAAGCAGACCAGCCCTGGCAAAACATCTCTGAAGGTCTGCCCGAAGCAAGAGGCACCTTCGTCGCCTCTCTCACAAATAGCAGGAGTGAAGCAGGCGTTTTCTATGCGCTCAGTAACAAAGGACTCTACCGCTCGCCAGACGCTGGCGTCCACTGGGAAAAAATCACTCTTCACTGGAAATCGCAATACGAGCGTCAACACCCACAGGCAATCCTGGTTAATGAAACGTAATATATGTTGAGGGACACCAATCAATTCGATGCAATTGGTAGGGACCGATTTATCGCGTCCGCAAGCGCAGTTTACTGCGCGAGTCATCATGAACACGCTGTAAAGACTGGCGTGATAAACCACGCTTGTGGACGCGATAAATTGGTCCCTACGAAACCCATCGCTATCAACCACATATCATAGAGGCAAGCATTAGAGAGGAAAACCATCCAATGGCACACGACCCCCGACAAACCATTATCGACTTTGTAACCACTCCTATCAGTACCGCTGATAGCCCAATTGAGATAGAGAGCGACGATGGGACGCGCATAGGGGAATTTCATACTAGTGGTGGCCTCGGCGCAATTACCTCGACCATACGCTTCTTGAAGGAGCGCACCATTCCTCTGCACTACGCTGCCCTGATTAGCTTCGAGGATGCAAACGGACAAACGTGGGAATTGGCCTGTTTTGCTGTTGAAGAGGAACAACGCCACTGGTACTTCAAAAGTGGTAGTTCCATTAGTCGCCAAAATAGTGAACCTCTACCGCATGCAAATCTTGCGGGCGGTCTAGCCGAAGGAGGCTTCTATGCAGGCGGCTATATTCATGCGAATGGCATAAACATTACACGCGCCAGCCTTGTCTCCGTCGATAGCATTATCTTTGAGGATACGGTAGATGATGGGCGCGTCCTATTCGTGACCGATAGAGAGGATGTCTTTCCACCAGTACGTGTGCTATTGTATGACGACTCCGATAAACTTGTGAACAGTCATATCGTATTTGGGTTGTAGGAACTCGATTTATCGCGTTCAATATGCATCAACCTAAGAAAACTATAATTTGCCATATAAACTCACGAAAAAGGGGAGAAATGCGCTAAGAGGAACTGAACAAGAGCGATGTGGAGCCAACCTCTCGTATACTAAGATGCTACCTCTTTCATCATATGCTGCTTCGCCCACTCTTGCATTTGTACTAACAAGGGCTTCAAGGTGTGACCAAGTTCAGTCAAGGAGTACTCGACGCGTGGAGGCACTTCTCTGTAGATCTCTCGATGGACAAGGCCATCGTGTTCAAGCTCTCTAAGATGTTGCGTGAGCATGCGCTGAGAAGCGTCAGGAATGAGTCGTCCAAGTTCATTGAAGCGTTTCGTTCCATGCATCAGATGATATAGGATAACTGCCTTATATTTGCCTCCAATCGCACCTGTGAGTATCTCTATCTCACACCAATGCTTTTGCTCTGCCATTGCTTACTCCTGCTTATCCTCTAATAGTTCCCTTTTTGTAAGTATAGCACAAAAAACTGCGTACTTGTACGAACACTAGCTATCATTTACACTTGCTATGTCGATAAGAACCAAGCGTTCCACTCTCGCTTCTTTCATCCCAATTCTAGGGTGAAGAAGCTGTCAAAAAAGGAGACATCATGAATACCACAACCCCCAACACCAACCGGACTGCACACCTGCTCGCGCTTATGAAGAAGGGTGACGACGCCTTCAACGCTCGCGACTTCGCAGTACTGGACGTGATACACCATCCAGACATGATTGCGTACACTACAGGGAATGCAGAGCCGATCTACGGACGGGCAGCACATGCCACAATGATCAAGCAAATGTTCCGCATCTTCCCCGATGTTCATGTGTATAACGACCCATACCCGATCCAGTTCGGAAGCGGCGACTGGATCACCGTTATCACTCGCACCACAGGGACCTTCACCGGAGAAATGGTCCGTCCCGACGGTAAGGTGATCGCCCCGACAGGAAAAGCGTTCGACGTCGAGTTCGTCCAGACCGTCAAGTGGGACAGCGACCAGCTCATCGAAATAGCTGCCTTCTGGAACGCTGCTCTGCAGGCACAACAGATCGGTCTCGCCTAATTGCTCTGTCTGTGTGAAACCGACCAAAAGATACGTTGTACCATATAATTGAGGCTAAGCTTATGTGTGAAGCCTCGATTATATAGTACAGGTACTTTTCCGTTAGAAACGTATCACATTTACAGGTGCAACTTCAGCACAAAATCCGCGATAATCGACTGCACCTCGTCGAGGCGTCCCTGAAAGAAATGGTCGGCACCTTCGATAGCGATCATCGTTTTGGGCGCGGGTACCTGCTCGAACCAGGAGCGAGCAAGCTCATAAGAGGCTAGTTCGTCTTCGGTACCATGTATGAATAGCTTGGGTTTGTGGCAATCCTGCAATGTATCATCGCCAAACCACTTCGCTGGCACTCCCAGTCCAATCAGAGCCTGAGCGCGATCATCTTTCGCGGCAACACGCAGGCCAACATACGAGCCAAACGAGAAGCCCGCAAGTATTACAGGCACACCAGGGTAGCGACGACTCAAAAATTCCAACGCGTACCGCACATCGTCCATCTCACCACGCCCCTCATCATATGCCCCTGTGCTATGCCCCACCCCACGAAAATTGAAACGCAGTGCCGGAATATTCAAACTCTGCAATGCCTGAGCCGTTTTGAACACAACCTTATTATGCATCGTCCCGCCCCCAATCGGATGTGGATGACACACAAGGCCAGCATAGCGAGGCTTCGATCCCTCCTCCTCTGGTTTAAGAATGGCTTCCAAATGGCCTTGCGGCGTTGGTACGTTCACATGTAAAACAAGATTGCTACCCATAGTGCTATTCCTGATATCTTTTGTTATCTTTATCAACAAAATCCACTCAATAGTAAAAAACAATATAACAAATGATATCACATATGTATATTATCGTGAACGCCACAATCGGCGAAAATTAGTGCTGAAATCATAAAAAGAAAATCGTTGCGAGCGACTATATGTCACTCGCAACGATTTTCTTTTTATGATTTCAGCAGGTACTCTCTTATTGACACAAAAGCAAGCGATGATTCGTGCTATATGAGAATACCTATAAACAGGACGCCCATTATGATACAAACATCTGAGAACAGAACTATTTTACACTACCAAATAAAACATCTTCTAGCACGGGGTGGTATGTCCGCTATCTATCTTGCACATGATACAATTACTCACCGTGATGTCGCCATAAAGCTTGTACATACTAATGAAGCAGACTACTATGAGCGTTTTCGTCGTGAAGCCAAAGCCGTCACACAACTTCAGCACGATCATATTCTGCCCGCCTTCGACTATGGCGAGTATTCCTCATGGTTCTACATGGTCATGCCCTATATTGAATACGGGACTTTACGCAACCGTCTTATCAACGGTCCGCTGGCTCTCCAGGAGGCCGGCAGAATTCTCACGCAACTGGCGGATGCTGTGCAATATGCTCATGAGCAGGGCGTAGTTCATCGAGACATCAAACCTTCAAATGTGCTTCTGCGCGACGGCGAACATGTCTATCTCGCTGACTTTGGCCTTGTACGCCATGTGGAAGAGCGTACAGGTCTTACACAGACTGGCTTTATCATTGGCACGCCCGAATACATGGCACCTGAAATGACCGAACAACCTGCTACCCCAAGTAGCGATATCTATGCCCTCGGTATTGTTCTTTATCACATGCTCACGGGACGCCTGCCCTTCAATGGGTCCACTCCTGTCGCCATTTGTCTAAAACACGTTAGTGAGCAACCGCTACCGCCATCGGCGCATAATCCTGCTCTCTCTCATGCGATTGATAGTGTGGTGTTGCGTGCCTTAGCCAAAGACCCAGCGAGCCGTTTTCAGCATGCCAACGACCTTGCTGATGCGTTTCAGGCCGCCCTTAGGAATACGACACTCGTCCATGATACGCCAACCAGAAAAATACCAGCGAACAATACGAAAAAACGTGTAGGATTACTTTCCGTTGCCACTATACTACTCTTTCTGCTTCCAGGTTTGCTTGGGTTTGTCTCTTTCTTTGGTCATATGCCAGTGGCAACGATACTCGGAGCTAGTCTCTTAAATCGAGGGCAGATGCTTACCAAACCGCCCATTGCTCATCCTACTGCGACGAAAACATCGTCCCCTACGTTGCATATGACAGGAACAACTCATCCAACTGTCAATCCACATAGGGGTGGGGATGATGCAAGTGGTGGTGTCACTAATCATAGCGGAGACGGTGGTAGTCATAAAGGTAATGGCAACGGTGGAGGAAATGATGGCGATCATGGTAAAGGTCACGACAAAGGCAAGAAGCATGAAGGAGGCAAAGGTCATGGTAGAGATTGATTGATGGGCAGTTGACATAAGTACCTATTTGTCCTATATTGCATCTAGCAAACGGTCTCTATACGTGTTACATATGATTATCTTTTTGTATATTGACTATAAGGAATATAAACGAATATGCCCGGATTAGAGGGAACATCTTTAGGGCGCTATCAACTTCTTGGGCGGTTGGGACGCGGAGGTATGTCAGAAGTATATCTTGCTTATGACGAGCGCGCGAATCGCAATGTCGCGCTCAAAGTAGTGAGCAGCAGCCAATCCGATTATCTGGAACGCTTTCAACGCGAAGCCGAGGCGATCATTCGTCTCCATCATGACCATATTCTGCCCGCCTATGACTTTGGCGATCAAGAACCCTGGCATTACCTCGTTATGCCCAATATCGAGCATGGCACACTCCGTGATCGCCTGGATAAGGGCGCACTCTCACTAGAAGACGCAGGTGAGATGCTGGATCAGATCGCTAGTGCCCTACAAACTGCTCATAACAATGGTATTATTCACCGCGATATTAAGCCATCAAATATACTTATGCGCGACGATCACTATGCATACCTCGCCGATTTCGGGCTGGCTAAAGCAATGGAGGGTGGTAGCGAACTTACACAGACAGGTGCCCTGCTTGGCACACCAGAGTATATGTCTCCCGACCTTGCTGATGGTCCCGCCACCACCAGTAGCGATATCTATGCCCTCGGCGTGGTACTCTATCAGATGATTACAGGACGTGTGCCTTTCACTGGTGAAACTCCTGTTGCCGTCTACATGAAACATGTACGTGAACAGCCATTGCCGCCCTCGTTTTACAATCCAGATATTCCGCATTCGGTCGATCAGGTCGTATTACGTGCGCTGGAAAAAGACCCGCGCCGCCGCTATCAGTCTCCACAGGAGCTAGCAGAAGCCTTCGAGCAAGCGCGTCTACAGCCATCCGTCCACCAGACGCAAGAGATGCCTCCATACAAAACTCTACAAGAAGATGCACCTCTCTTGAGTACAGGCGATACACCTATACCGCCTACACGTCGCTCTGGACGCCAAGCGCGACAGGCACGACAGTTGCGGCAAAACCGTACCCCCTCGTCGCATGGGGGACGTAAATTGGTCCTACCAGGAAATCCAGCGGCGGCTCCCACCTCTGTCTTCTCACGACGAAGACGTGTCACCGCACCCATCGTCGATACTGCAGCAGTAGATGTACAACAGCCACCTTTGATAACACAAGCCGCGAGTGCCGACCCAATAACACCGCCATTGCCAGCACGTCGTAGAACAGAAAGTATTCATACAACGAGACCGACGCGCAACAGAAATAGTCGTCTCACGTTCATCATTATAACCGTTGGCCTGTTGCTTTTCGTAGTCTTGCCCCTTAGTCTAATCTACTTTGTCTATCGCGTGAATCCGCTAAAGGCTACACCGACACCTGTTCCAACAGCGGTTGTTACACAAGCGGCACCGCCAACGCAACAGCCTAGTGTAACAACTGTGCCGCAGAGTACTCCTAATGGTGGAACGACTCCCCAGGCTCAGGCAACGACAAACGCGATTATCACAGCCGCCACGAGTGGTACGCCTCTGCTCATCGACAGCCTCTCCAGCAATGCTAACACAAATGGCAGTTGGGAAGAGGATAGCCATTGTGTCTTTACGGGGAATACTTATCATATCAAAGCTGCACAAACAAACTTCTTACAGCAATGTGCTATCAAAACGCCATTTGTGGCTAGCACGACAACGCAGGTCGATGTCACGCTGTTGAAAGGGCACGACGCCAACCTGCTCTTGCGCATCAATGGAGATCAGTTCTACGATTTTGGCATTACCAGTTTGCGTGAATTCTTCTTCCGTCGCCATGACACAAGCGGCAACACGTATAGCTACCTGTTAGGTCCTACTTCTAGCAATACCGTTGCCCCTCTCGGTCAAAAAAATACACTGCTGGTTGTTTCTAGTGGTAGCAGTTTCCAACTTTTCATTAACAACATCGCCGTTGGCAAAGTAACCGACAACAACTATAGCAATGGTCAGACTGCCCTTGCCTGTGGCACCGTTGATACAACTACGGGCGAGGCAAGCTTCTCAAATTTCAAAGTCTACTCTGCCCAGTAGATGGGGTGTACGGGCCTAATTCCGTCACATCTACTAGGCATAGCCTTTACATTGCAAGTTCAATACGCCCAATTTTGTTTGCGTCTGTTTCAGTAAACCAAAGTGTGTGATTTGGTCCGGCATGCAGAAAAGCTGGTTGGCCTTTAGGACTCGAAAGTGCATACTCGCTGATAATTCCATTTGGCGTAATACGTCCTATTTTGCCAACGTTAAACTCGGTAAACCATAGGTTGCCATCTGGAGCAGAAACAAGCTCAACAGGAAAACTCGAAGCTGTTGGAATGGAAAATTCCTTAATAGTTCCATCAAGTTTCACCTGTCCAACCGTATTGTTCTGAGCATCGACAAACCAAAGGGCGTGCTCCGGCCCATTTACCAGCTCTACGTCGTCATGAACTGTCTTTGGAAAAGCGGATTCGCCAGGAAGCGCGAATTCGCTGATGCTTCCAGCTAAAGTTATCTTGCCTATGTTTTGGTCATCCTCAAACCAAAAATTGCCATCCGATCCAATCACTAAACCTTCAGGATTGCTTCCTGGAGTAACAAACTCCTTAATACTTCCTGTAGGAGTGATAGATGCAATTTTGGCTGTACTTCTTCCTGAATCTTCTTCGATAAACCAGAGATTGCCATCCGGTCCAGCCAGGAGATTTTCGGCAAATGTATGAGGCGTTGGAAGGGAGAATGTGTGTAGTTCTCCATTAGGTGCGATACGCCCAATTTTCCCATTCAGTTCAGTAAACCAAAGCGTGTCTTGAGGTCCCAGGAAAAGCTCTGGAGAGTCTAAAGAGGTATGCTGAGGAAACTGACTGAGTACACCATTAGTTGTGATGTGCCCAATTTTGCCAGCATAACTCTCAACAAACCAAAGATTGTTGTCGGGTCCAATATGTAAACCTGCTGCTCCACTCCTCGGTGGGAGGGCAAATTCATGAATTGTTCCACTGGTAGTTATTTTCGCGATCTTCTCGTACTCCTCCTGTAACCAAAGATTGGAATCTGATCCAACAAGAAAACCTGTGTAGCACTGGGAAGAGAAAACTCGCTGATGGTTCCTGTGGAAGTGATACGTCCAACCTTGCTAGCGTCACTTTCAACAAACCATTCATTGGAATCGGGACCATTGATGAGAGACTCAGGTGTGCTGTGAGACGTTGGCACAGAAAACTCTGTAATATGTACCATTGCAGAAACTCCTTTGGGGGAAAGTCCGTCTGAGGCATTTCCGCATCCCACTAGGAGGAAGAGTAGAGCAACCAGGGGAAAGGTTCGTCGTAGCTTGAAACGCATGATACCAGTATCTCCTTCTGTATCCTTTGCAGATTGAGAGATGAAAGCATTTCTCTCGATATTGTTCAGTGTAGAGTATTCATGGGCAGAAGGATAAAGAATGTGACATGGCTCAAGCAGCATGGACTTCCTGTTGAAGCCTATTCCTGGATCCGAACAAGTCTCATAACTATTATATGGACCTGCCAAAGGTTCCTTAGCAAGCAGCAGGACAGTTTTGCTTGATGCATCATGGGTATAGTAATGCAGGGTACAACTCCTCTACAAAGCATCTTGCTTTGTAGAGGAGTTGTACCCTGCATGAAACCAGAATTGTAAACCGTTATCGCATCCCCACCTGCTGAAAACCAGCAACAGGTGGTGCTGGTTGCCGCTCAGTCTGAACCTCTTTCGGCGGTGTCAGCGTATTATTCTTGCGTATTTTTCCCGTCACGAAAAAGAAGACTACGAGCATAAGAATCGACTCGACGACATAGACGAGCAAGAACGATGGAAAGGCAAACGAGCCACTACCAATTGTGCCATTGGAGAGGTAGGGACCAATTGGTGCTGGCAAGAGTTGCAGACCGAATGAGCCGTTCCAGATGGCGTGTTGTAGCACCGCGTAGAGCATGCAACCGAAACCAAGCAGAAAGCGGTTGCGGCTCGCCTTTGGATGCGTCAGGTAGTACCAGCCAAGCGAGACCATCGCCGCACCAAGCCCATGCAACAAACCCGCCGTGCTGCGTTGCAGAGCAATGTTGAGCCAGTCGTGATAGCCCGAACTGATATAACCCGATGTCTCGATCAGGTCAAAGCCAATACCACAACTGAGGCCAAGCACAAATGCCTCCGCCGCACTCTCTATGCGCCCAATCAAAGCGATCACGGCAAGCGGCTTTACCGCCTCCTCGACCAGCGGCGCAATCACTGAAACAAGTACGAACAGAAAACCGATAGAGCGGAGATCAGTAGGTAAGGGTTGGTTGGGATTGTCCAGCGAAAAGCCAGAACTTGTTTTGAGCAGACCTGCGGCAACAATTGTGAGAATGCTCTCGAAGACAAGGGCAAGCATAACTGAGAGTGTTGCGCCGCTTACAATCGCAAACGCAAAACGCCGCCAGCGCGTAGGCCAGCGTGCTGAGCGTGGAAAATGCAGACGCCGCACACCTAGTGAGAGAAAGGTAAGTGCAGGCAGAATACCCGCCAGCGCAATCAGGAAGACGGTGAATGGCAAATTGGCGGTCTCCAATCCATTCGCACGCAGAATAGCCGCGATTACGATCAGTACCACATAGGCCGCCAGGAAAATCCACCACCAGGGCAACTTGAATGCCGCCGATGGCTTTCGTAGTAGCGAACGAATGCTATGATACAAGCCAAAACCACCACCAACACAGCCCGCGATAGCCAATGCTAGAAACAACACAACGCCACTAAAGAATGAACTCTCTTGCCCTGCAAAACGGCTCGAAGGCACAACTGATAGTAACAGAAGAATGGCAGCACTTGCGAGGCCACCAAGTGCTACTAGTGAAGAACAAATCACTGCAAGAATAGCTATGACGTGCAGATATGTGTTTTGGCGTGGACGCGTCGGATATTGATAACCATAATAGGGATACGGCGCATAACCATAATAGCCTGAATAGCCTTGCTGCTGTGGTTGATAATACCCGTAACTGTACTGTGGTTGCTGATACTGCTGTTGCTGAGGCGGGTGCTGATAGCCATTCTGTTGCTGGTGTTGACCAGGATAAGGATAGGCAGGAGGATATTGCCCCTGCGGATATGCTGATTGTTGCTGCGGATATGAAGGATAAACTGGCCTTTGCTGTCCCTGCTGCGAATAGGGATATTGTGGCTGTTGGGGATACGACGATGGTGCAGGTGGAAAGTTCGCGGAACCTAGCGGGTGAGTAACATGCTCACGATAGCTAGGCTCTTCATGCCGCACCTGATTATCATTCGACGACTGTGTTGATTGTCTGTCGGGGTCTGATAATGGCCCCATATATTCGGAACCCACGATTATTTTAGCCTTTTCTTAATATTGGTGGTGGTTACATATTTGTAGAAATCAATAAACCCTTACGATTTACCCGTATGTTGAGTATACGCGTAGAAGCATGAGTAGGTTTCCTGACGAACTTTGTTGTTACGCAAGAATTATATCTCTGATATACGGATAAGGCAATAGTGCTACCTTTTGTATCATGATGTATGAAGGTGTCTTATTGTTTATCATTTATGTTCTACATGTACTATCTCGAATTCATATAATATAGCGTATGTAGGTTATATCGTATGAATTTAAGAAAGTATTGCTTTTCTCTTCGTTTTTCAAGTATACTATCTACGCGTTCAAAATGTGTTCGCGATGTGTGTTTATCTAGTGTATGTTTTTGTGTATGAATATCTTTTTTGTCTCTGTACATCCTTAATTGTAGGAGTTTTCTGAATGTCAGTTTCCCCCCTAAGTTCGCGTCCTCCCTCAACGCATCTTCGTTGGACGCGTTCTGCATTTGTATATGCAAGTCTCTTGTTTCTTCTGTTATTTTCTGGAGTCTTTGCCAATCTGACGGTGGGCGTGCCGCAGGTGATGGCGGCAACTCCTAAAAAGCCTCCCGTTGTTCCTGCATCGCTGACGATGAAGCAGTTTTTGCAGCAGGGACGACCCGGTACCACCTATCGTGGAGCCGTCGCGCAGGTTCCGCAAGGAGTTGCAGCACCACAGTCTACGCATGATACTGCTCCCGATTATACAAAGCTTCTGCCCAGCGCAGAGCCAGCGACTATGACTCCGATTGTGCAAACGCTCGACTCGAATGTCGTGGCGAGTGCAAAGACTACTGGGCGTGTTGCCACGAGTGGCAGTATGCTCGATCTCAAGAGCAGTGATGGACGCCTGGAAGTGCAGATTCAAGCGGGATCACTGAATTTCTCGCAGGCGGTCGTCGCCTCTGGAAAGGGCACAACTGCACCAAGTGGCACGCTGTCGCTGCACATCACGCAACTGCATGGTCACTTTATCGGACAGATCAATCTGCTCGGCTCGTATCAGGTCGAGGTGCATGATGCTCAGCAGCATATCGTGTCGGGCGTCAAACTGCTTTCCCCAGCTACCTTCATCTATCACTATCAGGTGAGGGAAATGACTGGACTCGACCTCAACCCCGACCATCTCGTTGCAGTCTGGCCTACGCTACTTGCCTCGGCAGAGCAGGCCAATCAGCAGCGACTATGTGATGCCCATGACCAACGATGCCAAAGCACATACGCTCACAGCACAAAGCAGCATTCTTGGTCCTGGTCCGCTTGATACAGGTGGCGGCGATCCTGATAACCAGAGTCCGCCAACGCCACACCTTGCTTCTATGGGTGACAACGCGGGGCAACTGGCCTACAGCTATCCTTTGCAGATACCGCTCGGTCCTGGCGGCTTCTCGCCACAACTCGCCCTGAACTATTCCAGTAATAGCACCAACGACCGTCAGAGCAAGACCTCTCCGGCTGGTAGCGTTGGTGATGGCTGGTCGCTCTCGCTAGGTTCGATCAGTGCAGATACCTACAGCTCTGGTGCCGCCCCTGGAATATGGTACTTCCTGAGCGGTGTGGGTAATGCAGGAGATCGACTGGTGCCAGACTCCACAATCAAGGGTGGAACCTTTTATCAGACCGAACATATCTCGCAGCTCAAAATTCAGCAGGTCACGAGTAGTGTCACTGGACAGCCGTGCTTTGGTGTATGGGATACGTCTGGAACATATTATCAGCTTGGTTGTACTGCTGATTCTTTGCAGTATCGTACCGACTCGACGGGGCGGCATAACTATCGCTGGGACCTGGATCGCAGCATTGCTCCTAATGAGGGTAGCGGTGCAAGCTATAAGGTGATTCAGGTCTCTTACCTACAAGATATAGTAACGACCAACAACTATACGAGCGTGCGTGATGCCGCTATGAAGCAAATCACGTATGGCTTTAGCACGAACTTCAATACCATACAGACGTTCAACGGCACGGTTGATTTTTCGTACCGTGCGCCAACGACCAATTCGCCCTGGTCAACCGCATATGGCAATAACTACAACTGTAGCAGCACGCCACCTACCACGACCACGCTGCGTTGTGACGACCCCAATCCCGCTGATAAGGAAAGTAATCCTCCACCAACGGTGATGAGTACACTGACGCTGCAAGGTGTCACGAGCTATGTCGGCAGTGATAGCACAGGTAGTAAGGCGTATGGCTATAGCATGAGCTATCAGGACAAGCCCTACACGAAGGATGGTCCCTCGACACCCTGTAAAGATGCCTATACCATCTATGGCCTCGACTGTGCGGGTGGGCATCTGCTGACTAAGGTTGTTCCCCATGTCTACCAGAATGGCACGGCACACGATCTCAAGCCGTTACTCTTTAACTATACGGGTCCTACGCAGGATGTCTACTACGATAGCTCGCACAAGACGCTGGACAATAACCCGTATGGTGGACAGACCTTCTGGCAGTATCTGAGCGATTATGTCGATACCAATACGGGTGTAGGTGGACATATCGACTATGGAACCGCCTACAGCAACACGCACGGCACGCCCTATGTCGTCAATGGCTCAACCGTCGATGATCGCCATGATCCGCTCTATTGCTGGGTGCATCGCAACGATGCTTCTGCAAGTCAGTGTGTAGGTGCCTTCCTGCATCCCGAAGAGCGAGCATGGAGCCAGCAAGTGGTGACGCAGATGCGCACCTGGGGTACCGATAGTAGCGCGACGGCTCTGCAGCCCGCTGTCACAACGTATTCCTATCGACTGGCTGTGGTCAGAAATGCAACCTGTCCACAAGGCACGGGTACGGGCACCGCACCGCCGGGACAGACCGATTGTGTCACCGATAGCTGGGCACCCTCGAATGGTGGCCTGGACAGCGACTGGCAAGACTACTATCACTCGGAGTTTCACGGCTTCAACGTGGTTGCCATCACTAGTCCCTCCAAAGACCTGACCGTCGATAGCTACTTTAGCACCGAAGGCTGGGCCACGCCCAACTCCAATAGCGGTAACTACAACTCTGGACACCTCTTCGAGGAGGATGTCTACGAGGGTAATGCCGCCGTTGATAGCGCATTGTTGAGCAAGACGGTCAACACCTATACGCTCAATCCCAACTCGTGCATGGGTTTGCTCAATCCTGTCTACAACCCGTGCGAGGTGATGATTCTCAAGACGCGCACGACTCAGTACGATGGCACAGGGAGCGGCAACGCAAATGCGCCGTGGACGCAGCATGACTACACCTACGACGACTTCAATGCTAATGCAGGTGGAGGACTGACGCCCGGCTACCACAATATAACGCAGGATGTGGCAACCAGCTCGAATGCTCCCACGTTCACCAAGAAATGGAGCTACTATACCAACGATGCGCTGGTTGCGAACTATCGCTACTACGACGTAGACAAGGTGAAGCAGAGCGAGGTAGACGATAGTAGTGGACACATCTGGCAATGCGTCGCTCATACCTACGATGAAGGTGCGCCCTCTGGCAATCCAACTCCGGCTGCAGGATGGCTGACGACATCAAAGACCTATACGAGTAGTAATTGTGCCGCGCAGACCAACCCAAGCATTACCGCCTACACCGACTACGACGCCTATGGCAATGTGGTCGCGGGCGTCGATGGTGTCGCCACCGCAAATCCATCGCTCTATGCCAGCAATGGCTGTAAGCTTACCGCCAAACCCGTCATTGCATCCAGTGCATGGACCGCAGGTACCTATACCGCCTGCACCACCTATGATGGCAATGAATCGGTTCCGCTCACCAGCACCAATGCACTTGGGCATCAGAGTAGCATCACCTATGACACTACTCAAGGTTTGTTGCCAATAGTACAGCAAGATGCGAACGGGCAACAGACCAAAACGACTTATAGCTACGATAGCAATAGTGGCAACAACGCCAAACATACCGTACAGGTGAGTCAGCCAGGAGAGACAGGAGCCTATACCAATCAATCCTCGACCAACTCGACCTGTGCCATGAGCCTTCCTGGGAGTACCACTCAACCCTGCTTCGAGACGGATAGCAACACTTCGCAGTACAGTAGCGCGGTGACGCAAACCTTCTACGATAGCCTGGGACGTAAAGTCGAGACGTTGGTGCCTGGACCCGATGCGACACATACCACCGTCTCCTTCGTTGTCTACGACGACCTGCACAATTCGACGTTCCAGAGCCTGCCCTTTGTGGTCAACAGTCGCACAACATGGCTTGACCCCAATGGAGCCACTGATGACACGGGCGTGACTCCTGGTGGCACCTCAACCTTCCATGATGCGTTAGGTCGTACCATCGCCACCAAAGACGCCCTCTTCAATCCGCCAACCGTCCCTGGCATTGCCTGTGCCTCGTTGAAGAGTGCTGCCACGACCTGTAACGTCTTCGGACTGGGCACAGTAAGCGGCGACAGCAATACCTATAACATGACCACAGGGATTGATGCCAACAATCACGTCACCGTGAGTTATAGGGATGCGTTGGGACGAACACGCTACGTGCAGTACGACAGTGGCGTCAATAGCGGCACGCTCTCGGTCAACGAGCAGAAGAGCATGCAGTACAACGTTCTTAACGAGCAGACCTCAATGCAGGTGACGGACCTTGCCCCGCAAACAGGCCAGACCGTGACCAGCGTCACCACCACTGCCACGTATGACGACCTTGGACACATGACCAGCATCAGTGACCCAGATCGCGGCAATCATACCTATACCTATGATGCCAATGGACACGTCACGAGCGATGTCTCTGGCTCACGCACGCTGGGCTACAGTTTCGACCTGTTGGGACGCCTCGGCTGCTCTCAGAACATCGCACCAACACCCGATCCGCTCGGTGCATGTTCGGCGAACAGCCAGCCCTACGTCAAGAACACCTACGATGCTGATCCAACGGGGACAACGTGGGGAAGTTCTACGTATGCAGTAGGACACTTGACGCAGAGCGACGCCTTCACCTACTATCCCGACCCCGACAATAGCACGGGCGAGGTTAAGCAGAATTTCCAGTACGATTCGCGTGGACGCTCCATCACCGAGCGACAACAGGAAAGCCTCACGGGTGGCACACTCACGCTGCCCAACCTGCCGCTCAACCAGTTGACGACGAGCTACAACGACGCCAATCAGGTCATGACGGCCTCAACCACCGTCGATGGACAGCCCGGCTATACCGTCTCGCAAGCCTACGACAGCACAACGGGTGTGACCGTTGGCCTGAGCAACAACGCGACGGGCACGGCAAATCTTGCCACGCTCTCGTACAACGCGCAGGCACTCGTGAGTAGCGTCAACTATCTCACATCCTCAGGCGTGGGCACTTCGCTTGCCACCGACTCCATCACCTACGATGGCGATCTGCGACCAGCCAGCACAACGGCGACATGGCAGAGTGACAGTGGCTCAACTGGCACTCTCTTCAGTCAAGGTATCGGCTACGACCCAGCGGGCAACGTTATTACCCGAACTATGACACAGGCAGCGGTGCTGGGGCAAACGAATTCAGGCGGCAACGAGACGCAGAACTTCTGTTACGACGAACAGAACCGTCTCGTCTTTGCCACCAACAGTAGTGCCACCCCATCGGCAGGCACTGGTACCTGTGGTAATGCTGCCTTGCAAAACACGCTCGGTCCTGGCTACACAAACAATTTTGTGTACACGCATCTGGGCCAACTGTGGCAAGGCTCGCTCAACGGCAATGGCTCGTACCAGTACCTGTACTGCAACACGAACCAGCCTCATCAACTGACAGGTCTCTATCCAACGGGTACGACCTGTGCTACCGCGAGTGGAGCAACGTCCAGCTATGGTGCCAGCTACGACAGTTGGGGTAATATCACAACTCGTAGCTATAACAACAACACAGGTACGTTGAGCTACGACGCGCAAGATCAACTTGTGCGTTGGAACGGCTCAACGAACAATCAGGCCGAATGGTACATGTACGACGGCGGTGGTAGCCGTGTCTTGCGCCGTTCCTACGACGGCACCAACACAACGATCACTGTATATGCCTTCGGCATGGAGGAGCATCAGTACCAGTACAGCGGCTCAGGTACCAGCGCGACCAACTCCGGTAACACCTACTACTACACACTGGGTGGCAAACTGCTGGGCACCCTAAGTGGTACCAGTACGCTCTCGACGACCTTCATGCTCACCGACACGCTCGGTAGTGTGGTGGCAAGTCTGAGCAACACTGCTGGCGGTGCTGCTGTGTTGGGCAATCAAGCCTACGGACCCTATGGCAACCTGCGCTACACCCAGGGGACAATGGGTACCGACAAGGGCTATACCGGACACTACAACGACGCCCTCACAGGTCTGGACTACTACAACGCTCGCTACTATGACCCAACAATGGGACGGTTCCTATCGGCGGACACGGTAGAGGGCAACGCGCAAGGCATGGATCCCTATGCCTATGTCGGCGGCAATCCTGAGACGGATACCGACCCAACGGGCAACTTCTTCTATAATCCCGGTTCAGGAAAAGGGGCACGCTTTACGACCCCTGGTGGCCCACCAACGATATTCCAGTGGACGCCACCAGCACCAACAACATATTCGCTTACGCCAACCTATTACCCACCGCACCCGCAACCCATTCATCCCAAAACGGGAGGCTGGTGGTGGGGAGTCGCGACGACGGTGTTCGATGCCGCTACCGGCATTCCCTCGATGATTCACGACGTGCAGACCATTGCCAATGGCAAGGCAAGTCTGGTCGATAAGCTGCTAGCAGTGGGCGATCTGGCCCTCAATGTGGTGATGGATGTGTCGATGATCGTGGGCATCGGCGAAGCGGCACGAGCGGCGTACTTCGGTATCCGCATTGGTCTGGACATCGCGGCCCACATCGGCGAGGATGCAGCGGCGCATGCCCTCGATGATGTCGCCAGTCACGCCGCCGACGATGCTATTGGTACGGTTGCCGATGACGCTGGACAGGCGGCGGCAGGGGGAGGATGTAGTTTTACCGCCGTCACCAAGGTCGCTCTGGCAAGTGGCGAACAGGCCATCGGCACGCTCAAAGTGGGGCAAAAGGTCCTTGCCTACAACCCCAAGACGCACAAGATGGAAGCCGAACCCATCGTGCATGTGTGGAAGCACACCGACGACGACCTGGTTGACCTCACGCTCACCGTGCAAACGCACGCGCCGCACAGTGCTGTAACCAAGAGTAAGAGCGAAGTCATCCACACCAACAAGAAGCACCCCTTCTTGACGCTCGAACACGACTTCCTCCCCGTCGCGCAAGTCAAGGTAGGGATGCACATCGAGCGAGCCGACGGCACCTTGGGCACCGTTACCGCCTGGACGCTTGTTCCAGGGGTCATGATGATGTACAATCTGGAAGTTGCCCAGGACCACACCTTCACGGTGGGGGCTGGGCAGTGGATTGTGCATAATTGCAATATTCCTTGGTCGTCGAAAAGTGTTAGCCAAGCTTCAAAAGCACTTGACGCAGGTGTGAAAGAGGTCACAGTTAAGAGTCGTTCCGAAGCAGAGGAACTCTTCTTACGGAAGTTTCAAGGAGCTGGATATACCAACACTACAGGCTTAGGTGGAGTAGGGTCGAAAGACCTCTTTGACGACAAATATGGAACTTACCATTGGGATGATAATTTTGATAGCGATGGAAGAATTCAAGGGCATGGAGAAGATAATCCTCATGGCGATTTACCTCACCTGCAAATTCATCCATTTGAAGGCGGAGGAAAGATAATTAGGATTTTCTATGATGAGTAGTCAAGTGTAAAAAACTTTGTTTTTGTCATAGCATAATGCAAACAATTTCGATGGTCATTATGCTATGACTTCTAAGTAATCTTCGAGAATGGAACGTTTTATGAATGAATTTACTCTATTTCAACGAAACAACCTTATCAGTGGCACTCGCTTGGCTGGCGAAATACAATCGTCTGCACCTCACCTGAGAGCATTTGTTTCTGTTGGCAGCTATGTACAAACTCCACATGGAGCCGCTAGACCATCGAAATCTCTCAACATTGATAAAAGTAACTTGCGCTTTGTGCTAAGGAAATATGAGGTAGACAAGCAAAAAATTGGTATAGATATCATAGATGAGGATTTGGTTGACTCAATTTATATAAACGATATTAAGAGTATCGAGCAATTGGAGGACATAGTGAGAGACTATCTCCAAAATTTTTCTGTATTGGACGTTGCTTGGAAAAGTGATGCTCCTTTTTGAACACGAGGGAAGTAGAGTCTTATGGTTTGCATTCTCTAGGTAACTATAGTCTTACGATAGAACTCCTCGGTGATTAATCGATTCCGCAAATAGCTCAAGCAGAAAGAAGAAATTCGTAGCCTTCTCTGGGCGATGAATTTCTTCTTTTTGTCTTGATAGAAGGCGTGACACACAGCAAGAACGAAGTCGTCCACACCAACAAGAAGCACCCGTTCTTAACGCTCGAACACGGCTTCCTCTCCGTCGCGCAAGTCACCGTCGGCATGCACATCGAGCGAGCCGACGGCACCCTGGGCACCGTCACCGCCTGGAAGCTTGTTCCAGGTGTGAAGACGATGTACAATCTGGAAGTTGCCCAAGACCACACCTTCACGGTGGGGGCTGGGCAGTGGATTGTGCATAACTGTGCTGCCGGTGATTCACAGCCTACTCGTAATCAAATGTTTCAGCAAGCTAAGAGAGATGCTGGTATACCGACATCTCAAAGTCCATCAAGGCAAGGATGGATAAATAAGTCTGCAATAAATAATAAGTTTATAAGAGGAGGAGAGCCAGCAAGAATTTACGAATTTAGTGCAGAGGGAGGGAAAAAATATATTATTGAACACCTATTCGATGGTGGTGGAAGAGGTCCACACTTTCATGTTGGTGAACCAAAGGAAGGAGTAGATATGTTTCAAGATGGAGCAAAGTATTTCAATCTTGGAAAAGATGAAGATTACTCTGGTATCTTAGATCATTATCCTACAGATTTTGGAGGGTTTAGCCGCTAAGTGGTCTGTTAATTATAAGAGTATGTTCTAGTTAGAGGTTTTATATCTGGAACATACTCTTATGATACTCAAATGAGTAGGGATTGTGGAGAAACAAATCTACGTAACCATTTCGTGTTACTTATGAAAGGATAACAGAATCATGACGCAAGAGGAAACGAGAAAAGAAAAGCTTGCTCGCCTATTGGCAGAGAACAAATTAAAGCGTGAACGCAATGAAATGATACGGAAATATAAAGACAAGCTCAACTATCAATTAACAATAGACAATTTCTTGGAACCTAACTACTCAAGTACCATCGCGGCATCTGTGTATCGTAAAACCTCCACCTTGCAAAGTCAAAGATTTGCTGATTATCAAAATGCTCTAAAGACCTTAAAAAATATAAAAGAGAGAAGTAGCGCACTAAAGGAAAGAACAGTAGTTTTTTATTATTTACGTTTAGTATTCTCAAAAGTGGGGGGTATAGTACTCCCGTTGCAAGATGTATGGGATATTCTAGAAAACGCTAACGACAAACTACAACTGGATATTATTATTGTAGAGATAAACTTCTCATTCGGTATCTGTTTAGAGGTAGAAGAGCATGATTATTTCTTGACAAGTTGGGGATTGTAGGTGCGTGATAAAGAGAAGAGTATCCTGAGAGATTGAGAAGAGCAACAAGATATGCTATTTTAGACAAGAGCACTAGGGCTTGGCATTTCTATTATGAGTATGATGGCGACTATAACATTCGGAATATAGATATACGAAATGGTCAATGAAACTACGCAACAGAGAACCATCGTAGGGATTACCTTGCGGATCAACCTCTTTCAGAATCAGAGAATCATCCAGTAACTTGGGAGTATGAAATTTCAGCAGAAGAGTTTGAGAAGGTGTGGGAAGAGGCACTCGAACGTTCTCCGGTGAGTTAGTCAAGAATTGCGTACTGTAAATTTTGTGAGCATGCAGAAGAGGGAAAAGGAATCATAATGTCTATCGCATGGGAAGAGGTAATACAAGACTATCATTCGCAAAACTTTCACATTTTCACACGCGAACAAATACTCTCTACTCCTCTTGAAACCCTTACAGCAGAGCTTCCAGCATCGGTAGCCGTTTTTGCCTTTATGAGACAGCTTTCCCAACCGCAGTCGTCTGTCCGCGAGGCATTTGTGACTTCACTTCAGTCTCTCAACGAGGAGATAGATGTCTTTGTTCCACTGGTTGATCTTTTGGATGATGTCGTACAGGTCGCTATTGTGTACGGAGAGCATTTTGCTTGGAAGTCGCCCGATCAATGGATGTATCTTTTCATGATGGCAAACGGAGTAGAGAGTGTTAATGGAAGCGATCCAAGTCCGCTGTTTGTAGCACATCCCCCTGCAACAAAGGCACACATTCAACAAGCAGAGGCCGTGATAGAAGCAACATTCCCACCAAGCTACATTCAGATGCTTCGGATGACAAATGGATTAGGATTGTATCTGGAGGAGGGAGCTTTTATTTGTGGTGCAGGGGAAGCGCGAGCCAACTGGAGCAAAACAGGATTGAGGCAATCAGGAAATTATAAGCATATCTCCTACCACGAAATTGCAATTTATTGGTTTGAGTGGCAGGATGTGTTAGCCTACGAACGGCAACGAGATCAGCAAACAGGGATCAATACCTTCCTATCCAATGAGCGCAAATATATTCCTTTTGCCTATACTTATGACGAGTGGTGTTTTGATCGAACTAGTCCAGATGAACGAGGAGAATACCCAGTGTATTTCTGGGATCACGAGATGCGTGAGGCTACATACCGCTATCCCAATTTTGCTTCATGGTTTGTTGATGTTGCCATTCTGGGAAATTAGTCGTGATGGTTTGTCATCAGTTCCGACAATAGCGTAAGCAGAAAGAAGAAGTTCGTAGCCTTCTCTAGCGAAGAAGTTCTTCTTTTTGTCTTGATAGAAGGCGTGACACACAGCAAGAGCGAAGTCATGCACACCAACAAGAAGCACCCCTTCTTAACGCTCGAACACGGCTTCCTGCCCGTAAAGAAAGGATGGCTTGTTATGTTCCGCCTTCACCCAAATGATTTCCAACCACTAGAGCAGTCTCAACTCAAAGAGATACTTCTTGGTGTAGATGAAACTCGACTCCCCTCATCGATACGTACTCAAATACAGGTATTTCGCCCTGAGAAAGCTCAAGCAATAGAAGAGAAAATCTTTCCTGGCTGCCAGAATATTTCTCGTTATCTCTATGGAGAGGCCATTCATGATCCTTTGCTCATTCACCCCTTTCAAGAGATAAAACGTTTGTGTCGTTCTGGCATGAGTATTGAAGATCAGCGAGCAATAACTTCCTGGTTAGGTTCGCTTGGTATTGCGGATGACACCCTAGTGTTAGTAAGTTGGGAAACCACACTAGCTGCTACTATGACTTGGCACATCTTTTCTCGCTATTGGATGGAATTCTGGGAATTTGATCTCTGTATATCGACATTAGATGGGAAGTGGTACATTCTTTTTTATCATGAAGGCATTTTTTGGGCAGGAGTAGTTGCATCTGCTGAGCAGGCCATGTTGCTCTTTCAACAAAAACCTCCTATTCGCACATTAACAGAGGCAGATCAAGCTGAGATACTGCAATTGATACGAGAGAATAAAAAGATTGACGCTATAAAGCTCTATGCTAAAAAAAGCAATCTACTCTTAAAAGATGCAAAGATTGCCGTAAACAAACTTGAAAAAGAGCATAAATCTTTGTAAGATGATTCTATATAATTGAGACGCGAAGTGAGGATGCTATGACTGTTCAACTACAAGCATTGCTTCATGCTGCTGGACTCGCTCGCGTTAGCAACGAGATTGAACGGGTATCCCTTGCATCAATCCGCTTGAGAACACACGAGATCGATGAAGCGCAACTCAGGCTTGGAATGACAAAATTTGGTGGTTCGCCGGACCTTCCTCAAAACTGGAAGTGGCCTGAACGTGACGGTTTTGCTCTTCCTTTTGTTGGACAAATCAATCTCTCCGAAATAGCATCCTCTATCCCTGAACAATCCTTGCCGAGTTCAGGGATACTCTACTTTTTCTTTGATGTGGATGCTTTCTTTGAGTCATGGCCTCGTAATTGGACGACTTGGGCGGTACTCTATAATGGAAATGTTTCTTCGTCCTTGCGGCGTACTGCTTTTCCTGAGAAAAGTGGCAAGAAAAGGATATATCGACCAAGTGTCGTTACCCTCTTTGCTGAGATTACTTTGCCAGATTATAGTCAGTATGATGCTACGTCTTGCAAGCGGCTTGACCTACTAGAGCCACTCACGGATGAAGAAGAACAAGCGTATTATGAGGTGCAAGCAAAACTTGCACATAGAGCAAGCTCTCGGCGGCATATCCCCATCCATCGTCTACTCGGCTATGCTGATCCAGTTCAATGGGATATGCAGAAAGACCTTCCAGGAGAAGGTGGAGATTGGCAACTCCTTCTGCAAGTGGATAGTGACGCTACTCCTGATACAGATTGGGGAGATACTGGTCGAATTTACTACTGGATTCGCAAACATGACCTGTATATGTGCAAATTTGACCAAGTGCAACTGGTTTTACAGTCTACTTAAACAATATAAAGAATGTAATAAGGATAGATATGCCCTTACAACCCAATGGTGGAAAGCTCCTGATGCCTGTCGAGGCCGAAGCTGATGTATGTGCATTGTTTGAGAAAGCACTTGCACTTTCTCAAACGTCTGGTTTCCTCACAAGAAATCGATATCGCGCCGATATCGAAGACCATTTTTACTACATTGGAGCTATTTGCCCACAGTATTTTCGTCCGCTGCAAAGCGAGGCAGTCAATCTCCCAGGCGAACAATTAACCTTTTTCAATTTTTCTTTTGCTACCTGGCTCTACCTACTCCACAATGCTCCTGATAGCTGTGTTGAGCAGTTGATGCAGAGACTCACACATCACAACCCGGACTGTCCCGCGTACATTCTTGAGGCAATGCTTGCTGCTATCGGAACGCCAGCAGCTTTGGGCGCAATGGCAGACTATGCCGAAAGAACACGCCAGCAGAATGTGTTCAGAAATCTAGGGTTCTGGCTTCCAGGGAGTGGAAAGAGCGCGGAACCTCGTTTTACTCGCTCTCGTAGTGCGGTGCGTTTCCAACCAGTTAACGCTACGCTCCCTCTTCAAGAACTTGTTAAGCGACCCCACCCTGTAGGACTTCCGGTGTCTCTCATTGCTCTTGAGCAAGCACAAGACGGAATCACATGGCATTATTTGACGCTCGACCTTACTCAGATTGATGGTCTTCCTCAGACAGCGTTTTCGCGCATCCACCTCGTTAGTCCGCCGCATTATAGTGGATGGGTACTCTTTTGTACTATTTCACCGCAGAATCTCTATGTGCAGACGGAACTGCGTGTCTCTGAAAACGAAGATGTTGAGATGCTTGAGCAATTGCAAGAGCAGGTTATTGACAATCAGAATAATGGAAGAGGAGAGCTTCTTCTCCTGCCATATGATGACCGATTGATGTACCGTAATGGTCATACTCAATTGACTCAGGGCGTCTATGGAGATGTGGGCGGTCCCTCTCTTGGGTTAGATGAGGCTCCTTGCTGTCCAGTCTGCGGAAAATTGATGTTCCATATCTGCACCGTTGCCAGTACACTTCGTAAATATGGCGATGGATTTCGCAGCCTCTTTCTCTGCGAAGAGTGCATGCAAATCGCTTCTCAGGCGATGGGATGGAACTGAATGGAGAACACTTGGATTTTTTAGAAATTTATGTCACAGCTAGACAACGTATAAAGTTCAATGCAGAAGGGCAACGCAGAAACGGAACTATGGCGAGCAAACTACCTTCTTGGATGAAAAGTGCGAAAAATCGGAATGAAGTAGTCAAGGGCATTACGCGCTTGAAAAGGATGTTGTAGAAGTTATACGTCATTTGGTGGTTTTCGTAGGGACCAGATGTATCGCGTCCGAGGCTCAATTCATTGAGCGAGATCTTTATCAACCCCGTCTACATAACATTTCGAGTATGATCTCGCGTGATGAATCACGCTTTCGGACGCGATACATCTGGTCCCTACGAAATGGGGTCCCTTATCTGGTGATAATGTCGTACTCGACTGCACCGCTTCCCAACAACCCCTCTAACTTCATGTGTAGTTCGGGTGTGTAGTGTATCGTGTTGTTATCTGGTACGAGGCGTGCCTTCCATTCGCCGTTAACGACGAACACGTCGAAGTGGTCGCGCCCCGGTCGCTCTGAGATATAGCGGTACATGTCCTGCACACGTAGAATATCGTTCGAGACAGATACCTCGTCACTGCCACTGAGTTGTACCGTGAGCCAGACGTGGTACTCTTTACGGTCCATCTCTTCCTCGACTGCTTTGAGACGCTCGACACGGTTGCAGAGAATATTCGGCTCGTCGCGTCGGATTTGCACATCGCCGTAGACAATTACCACCGAGTCCTCGACCCACATCTCCGCCGTTTGCTCGTAGACCTTTGGAAAGACGGTTACGTCGATGGAGCCGAACATATCCTCCAATTTCACCACACACATCGTATCGCCCTTTTTGGTGGTGATGCGTCTCGCCTCTGTAATCATGCCACCCAGCACGACTTTTTGTTTGTCGTGTTCCTCGGTAATCATGCCCGTGTTGTGCTTCACAGTATCCTGCATCATCTCGGTGAGGTACGCCAGTGGGTGCTTCGAGACGTAGACGCCGATGAGTTCCTTTTCCCAGTTCAACAACTGTTTGCGCGGAATCTCTTTTGCTTTAGGGTTGAGCGCGAATTCGATGCCGTTGACGACCTCTTCCGCATCGCCAAAAAGACTCACCATACCATGAGCTTTGGCAGCACGTTCGGACTTGCCAAAGCTCATTGCTCGCTCAACGGCGTCAAGCAACATGTGGCGTACACCCTCGCCATCTTCAAGAGAATCGAATGCCCCAGCCTTAATCAGTGTCTCAATCGCGCCCTTGCCCACGTACTTAGGGTCAACACGTGTACAGAAGTCGGCAAGTGTGCGGAACGGTCCGCTCTCCTCGCGCACACGACAAATCTCTTCGATTGGTCCGTCGCCGATACCCTTGATTGCCAGCAGGCCGAATCGTACACCGCCGTACTGCACAGTGAAGCCGCGATCACTCATATTGACATCGGGTCCCAGCACTTCCACGCCCATACGCTTACACTCGGCGATAGCATTGGCGATCTTCTTGGCGTCCGAAGCCTCGGTGGTCATAGTGGCCGCCATGAACTCCGCCGTATAGTTTGCTTTGAGGTAGGCGGTATAGAAGGCGACAACGGCGTAACTCGCGGCGTGCGCCTTGTTGAAACCATAGCCACCGAATGGCATGACTAGCGTGAAGAGTTCCTCAGCGTCCTTCTGCTTCATACCATTGGCGACGCAACCCTTGACGAAATCAACCTTGTAGCCCTCCACCTCGTCCATTTTCTTTTTACTGAGTGCTTTACGGAACTTGTTGACCTTGCCCCATGAGAAGCCCGCCATGTTGACAGCGATAAACAACACTTGATCCTGATACACGATAATGCCGTAAGACTCTTCAAGCCATTCCGCCAAGCGTGGGTCAAGATAGGTGATTTTCTTCCGACCGTGTTTCGCGGCGATGAAGTCGGGAATACTATCCATTGGACCAGGACGGTAGAGGGCGATCATTGCCATCACGTCCTCGACGCGCGTCGGCTTGAGTTGCTTGATGTACTCGCGCATCTTGGGACCTTCTAATTGGAAGACGCCGGTTGTCTCGCCGCTTGCCAGCAATTCAAACGATTTTTCTCGCTTCCTATCCTGTTCCGGTTCTCCTATCGGGTCGAGCGGTATCTTCTCTAGGTTGATATCTTCGTCACGCGAGGCTTTGATAAACTTGACCGCGTTATCAAGGATGGTCAGGTTGGAGAGTCCCAGGAAGTCGAACTTGATGAGACCGAGTTCCTCAAGGTGCATCTGCTCGTATTGCGTGATGCGTCCCTTACTTGGGTCTTTGGGGTCGCGGAGTTGCAATGGCACAAAGTGTTCGAGCGACTCGTTGGCGACGATAACGCCAGCCGCATGAACACCAGTGGTACGCACCGAGCCTTCGAGCTTTAACGCTTGGTCGATAATCTCTTTCGCGGGTGTGCTTTCGTTGTAAAGGGCGTTAAGTTCGCGCACACCATCTAGCGAACCCTGCAACGTCACTTTTGGACCAGTTGGGATGAGACGTGTGATGCGGTCCCCGATGTCTTGCTGGCCCATAGCGCGTGCCACGTCCTTGACAGCAGCCTTCGCCGCCATTGTGTTGAATGTCACCATCTGTGCCACACAATCATCGCCGTACTTTTTCGTCACGTATTCGATGACATCCTCACGGCGGTCGTCTGGGAAGTCCATGTCAATATCAGGCATGTCGGCACGTTCAGTATTGAAAAACCTCTCGAACGGCAATTGATAGCGAATCGGGTCTACGTTAGTAATGCCGAGTGTATAAGCAAGCACACTACCTGCAGCCGAACCTCTCGCCGAGCAACGAATACCATTTGAACGGGCGTAGTTTACGAAGTCCCACTCAATCAAGAAGTAGGGCACAAAACCTTTTTGCGCGATCATGTTGAATTCGTAGTCAAGCTGTCTCTGAATCGTCTCATTCATCTCGCCAAAACGCTCTTTGACACCCTCTAAGCATAGCGAGTACAGGTAGTCGTCCTGCGTGTTGTAGCCAGCGGGAATGGTGTAATTTGGCAACTTCGCTTTATATGCCAGTGGGTCAACACTGCACTGCTCCGCGATACGCACACTGTTCGTCAATGCTTCAGGCAGTTCGGGGAAGAGTAGCGACATCTCTGCTGGACTCTTGAGGAAGTATTCGTTGCTATCGAAGCGCATGCGTTTGGGCGAGTCGAGCTGCTTGCCCGTTTGCACACACAGCAACACGTCGTGGGAGGCATGGTCGTGGGCTTCGACATAGTGCAGGTCGTTAGTCGCCACCATCGGAATGTGCAGGTCTTTGTGCATCTGGTAGAGTAACTGATTGAGCTTTGCCTGTGGCGAAGGTTGTCCATCGTCGAAGATACCGTGATGCTCTTGAAGCTCGATATAGAAGTTTTCTGGCCCGAAGACATCCTGATACCACTTAGCCGTCTGGTACGCCTTCTCGGTCTCTTCCTTGAGTAGCATCTTGGGGATTTCACCGGAGAGGCAAGAGGTGGTGACGATGATACCCTCGGCATACTTTTCCAGCACTTTTTTATCCATACGCGGACGTAGGTGCCAACCCTCTGTATGGGCAATGGTGGTCAGACGCATTAAGTTGTTGTAGCCCGTATTGTTTTTGGCAACCATCAGCAGATGATGATAGTCGTCGCTAAAGCGTTTGGAGTGATCCTTCATATCCTCCGTCAGATACGCCTCGATGCCAATCACGGGATTGATGCCTCCAGCCTTACATGCCTTGTAAAACTCGACGGCACCATACATCGCGCCATGATCGGTAATCGCGAGGTGGTTCATCCCCTGCGCCTTGGTCTGTTGCACCAGCTTCTTGATACGGCTAAAGCCATCCAACAAAGAATATTCGCTATGGACATGAAGATGTGCGAAATCGGTTGCCATAAATATCCTGCCTCCGTCATAAAATAAGGTATTATATAAATAATAAGAACTTTTGTTCTATTTGTCAAGTAGTAAGACCGTCCCATTAGAATATACGAACGGAAACCCTCTATTTTATGATTCTGTAGGAGTAGTGTGGTCAGTGGCAAGCTTTGGGG